>JROS01000032.1 GCA_000769715.1 Desulfobulbus sp. Tol-SR | reverse complement strand
GGGGGGAGTTGCGACCGGGCTGCCGCCGGTCTGTCCGGGGACGGAGGATGGAGGCGGGGGCGGCGCGGCCATGCCGGGCATCGCCATCCCTCCGCCCGTCTTCTTATCCTTCAACACCTCGTAGGCACCGACGGCAAGGCCGATAGCCGTCATCAGACCCGCTCCGGAGGTCAGCCCGTTCATCAGCTTTTTCTTCCCCTTGCCGTGCCCTTTGCCATGCCCTTTGCCAAGAACTCCCCCCAAGAGCTGTCCCAACAGTTTTTCAGCGTTTATCATATCAGTCCGTCATTCATAAATATTTTTTATTACCCAGCGTTTTCCGCACCGCACTCGCATCGAGTCCGGCTGCATCAACCCGACACCATATGACCGGGGATATCGATCCATGGCGACAGCGCCGCCTCAACGAGCCCCGGCAAGATTACAGATTCCGGCAAACGAATCGGCCTCAAGACTCGCGGCCCCGACCATCACCCCGGAGAGCCCGGGCAGCGCCAGGTACTCGGCAGCATTGTCAGGCGTTATCGAGCCGCCATAGACTATCGCCCGGTTCGGATGCATCTCGGCGATAAACCCGATGCCCTCACCGACCTTCTCCGGCGATTCCGGTATCCTGAAGGTCAGCGGATCGACCGGGCAGTAGGCGATGATCATTTTTTCACAATCGATATCGGTCAATGGCGCCAGCTGCGACATCGCCGAGGCCGGTTCGACACAGAGAACAGGCCGCAGTCCGAAATCCACCGCCTCATGGACCTTGTTGACCACATCCTGAATGGTTTCATGAAAATAGCGGCGGCGTTCCGAATGCCCGACAATGACATAGTCGGCGAGGCCGCGCACCATATCGGCGGCGATCGCCCCGGTGTAACCGCCTTTCGGGAAGGGCGAGACATCCTGGGCCGCCAGGGAGACTCTGACGAGACCGAGTTCCTTGACATGAACGGCCAGTTGGGCCAGACAGATGAACGACGGGGCGATGACGACCTCAATCTCCGGCGCCGGCCGATAGAGAGAAGCAAAGGTATCGAACCAACGACGGGCATCATCGAGGTTCTTGTGGCATTTCCAGTTGCCGATGACAAACCGCTTCATACTTTCCCCCTTTTCAACAGCGTAATGACTATCCCCTCAGGACAATCGGCTCGATCCGCTCCTGCAGTTCGGCGAAGGTGACACCAGCAAGAATGAAAAGTTTGCGCCGCGATTTATCACCGCTGGACAACTTTATGTTTTTCTGAGATATTTTAAATAAATCAGCAAGAAATGCGGCAACGGCGCGATTCGCCTTGTTGTCGACTGGAGGGGAGGTGATCGCCAGTTTCAGGCAACCGTCATGGATACCGGTGATGCCGGATTTGGAGGCCCTTGGCTGCACGTAAACCCAGATGCCGACTGTGCCGTCTCTCTGTACTGTCAGGCAAGGCATCGCCGATTCGCCGGTTTCCATCGTCGTTCCCCAACCTGATCCGTCGATACCGAATTCCTTGTTTCCGCGATGATCAGGACAATTTCAGGTTGATATCCTCAAGTTCATCTGAATCGATCGCCCCAACATCCGGCAGTTGGATTGTCTGAAACAATTCCATCAGGTCTCCTTCCTGCTCCGAATCCCGACTATCGGAAAATATTTCAAGTTGCTGGAGGTAGGCGTTCAACTGCGATTTCAACTCCTCCCGTACCTCCATCCGCCTGTTCTGCAGCCTTTCAATCTCAATCGGGAGACGCGCCAGTTCTTCATGGGCCTTGCGACGGAAAAGCTCGACATCCTGCCGTGCCTTCTCCACCATCTCCCTGGTCTCTTCTTCCGTTCGTTTTCTCAGGTCTTCAGAGAATTTCTGGGCGGCCACAATGGTCGTCTTGAAGTCCACCTCGCCCTTCTTCAGTTCCTGGTTCTGTTGTTCGAGCAGTTCCAACCGCTGGCGCAGCTGTTCATTTTCGAGTCGCAGTTGCCGGCCCTGTTCCTTCTCCTCGGCAACCCGCGACTCGACTGCCGCCGTTTCATCCCGCAGCCGGATCGCCGCCTTTTCCTGTTCCGATTTCATCCGCTTCTCGACCGCATCCACCACTTCTTTCGCCAGGTCGGCCTCCTTACGGCTGCCATCGAGTTGAGCCTTCAGCTCCTGCATCTCCTGCTGCACAGCGAGAACATCATCGCCCTTGCGCCTCACCCCGATTCGGGACTGCTCAAGTTCGTCCTGCAGCGATTTGATTTCCTTCTGCAGTTTCTCCCGCTCTGATTCGAGGGCGTGTTTCTCTGCGGTCAATCCTTCGATGTCCTCGGCCAGAACCCTGTTCTGCTCGTACAGTTCATAAAACTCCTCTGCCAGCAGGTCCAGGTAGGCCTTTACCTCAATTGCATCATATCCTCTGAATTTTACTTGAAATTCTTGATCTTTTATAACCTGTGGCGTAATAGACATGAGGATGCTCCGTTGAAGAAATTGAAGAACGAACCGGCAGCCGCTACCCCAGACTCATGGCAAGACCTTTCAAGGTCGGGACCAGGAAATACTGGAGGAACATGATCACCAGGATCAGGATCATCGGCGAGAAATCGATACTTCCCATATTCACGGGTAAATACCGGCGGATACGCCGAAGCGGAGGCTCGGTCACTTCATACAGAAAGCGGACTATCGGATTGGAGGGATCGGCGCTGACCCAGGAAATCACCGCCCTGCCAATGACGATCCACATATAGGCGACCAGAAGAAACTCCACCAGTTGTGCTACGGCCATCAGAAAATTATTGAGTACGAACATGTTCTTCCTCTTAACTCAAGCCACCTTGCTGCCCGCCGGAATCTCATCACTGACGGTCGCCAGGACCAGACGCTCCTTGCCATCGACCATGGTCCTCGCCGCGAGAACCATCCCCTGGGATTCGATGCCCATGAGGGTGGCCGGTTTCATATTGGCAACCACCAGCACCTGCTTTCCCACCAGTTGTTGCGGAGTGTAGTATTCCCCGATACCGGCGACGATGGTCCGCTGCTCCGGCACCAGGACCGTCAGCTGCAGCAGTTTTTCCGATTTTTTGATCTTCTCCGCGACGATGATCTCTGCGACGCGCAGATCGACATTCTGAAATTGGTCAAAGGTCAGGACATTGGCGGCAGTCGTTGTCTCTGCTTTGGTCTCCGCTTTTTTCTTCCCGGCCGCAGGCTGGGACTCTCCGGTTTTTTCCTTTTCGACCCGGGGGAAGAGCGAAGCTGTCGGCTGCAGTTCGGTCCCGACCGGGAGCAGTCCCCACCGGCCGCACCCGGCCAGGCTGGAAACAAGCTCATGATCGGGGTCCAGCCCCAGTCCGCGGGCCATCTTCGCCGCCGCCCCCGGCATGATCGGCCGCAGGACCATGGTCAGCAGCCGCAGACACTCGGCCAGGTTGTAGAGGACCGTATGCAGCCGAATGGCCCGGGTCGGGTCCTTGGCCAGGACCCACGGTTCGTTGGTGACGATATACTTGTTGGCCTGGCTGATGACCTCCCATACCGCCTGAAGGGCGCGGTGGAACTGGAAACCGTCCATCGCCTCGCGGTATATCGGCAGCATCTGCTCGACCGCCTGCTGCAGCACGGCATCACCTGAACTGTCCGGACTAGGGACCAGGCCGGCGGTATATTTCTGCAGCATGGCGACCGATCGGCTGAAAAGATTGCCGATATCATTGGCCAGGTCGGAATTCTTCCGGGCGATGATGGCATCCCGGTTGAAGGAGGCGTCCAGGCCGAACGACATCTCCCGCAGGGTGAAATAGCGCAGCGTATCGACCCCGTATTCTTCGACCAGCTGGGCCGGGCGAACGACATTGCCGATACTCTTCGACATCTTGGTATCATCGACATTCCAATAACCGTGTACATGCAGCCTGCGGTACAGCGGCAGGCCCATGGACATCAGCATCGTCGGCCAGTAGATGGCATGCGGCTTGAGGATGTCCTTGGCGATCACATGTTCGGCGACCGACCAGTAGCGCTCGAAATCGACGCCGTCAGGGTAGCCGATGCCGGTCAGGTAGTTGATGAGGGCGTCGAACCAGACATAGGTGACAAAGCCGGAGTCGAAGGGCAGTTCGATGCCCCAGGTCAGACGGGACTTCGGGCGCGAGATGCACAGGTCTTCCAGCGGTTCGGAGAGAAAGGACAGCACCTCGTTGCGATACCGTTCGGGGGTGATGAACTCCGGATTGTCATGGATGTGGCGGATCAGTCGTTCCTGATACCGTGACATCCGGAAAAAATAGTTCTGTTCGGCGATTTCCTGCGGCGGCACCTGATGGTCGGGACAGAGCCCGTCGACCAGTTCCTTCTCGGTCAGGAAGCGCTCGCAGCCGCGACAGTACAGCCCTGAATATTCGTCGAAATAGATGTCGCCGCTGGCATGGACCTGCTGCAGGATCGACTGGACCACCGCGACATGCTGCGCGTCGGTGGTACGGATGAAATGATCGGGCTGGATGTCAAGGAGGGGCCAGGTCTCCCGGAAGAGGGCGCTGATCCGGTCGGCATAGACCTTGGGCGGGACATCCTCTTTCGCTGCGGCCTCGGCGATCTTGTCACCGTGTTCATCGGTGCCCGTCTGAAAGCGCACCGTATCCCCGGTCAGGCGGCGATAGCGGCTGTAGGCGTCGGCGACAATGGTGGTGTAGGCGTGGCCAAGATGCGGCTGGGCATTGACATAATAAATGGGGGTGGTGATATACGTCGTCATCGATTGATCTGCCTGTGGCTATGCCGGCTGGTTGCAACCGTCATTCCTTGACCTTTCTATCCTTCCTGATGGGCCGTTCGGTCTTCAACGGTTCACAGGCCTGCCATTGATCTTTCTGCAGCTGCTCGTCCTCACCTTTTTCATTACTCACCACTATCGATTCCTGCAACGGATTCTGTCGCTTAACCATGTAACATTCGTCACCGATCATGATTTTCTTGCCTACTTTCGGCATCCCCTTGCGCTGTTTCCGATAGATATCGTACTCGTAGGTCAGGCAACACAGAAGCCGGTTGCATAGCCCTGAAATCTTGGAAGGATTCAGGGGGAGATCCTGTTCCTTGGCCATCTTGATCGAAACCGACTCGAATTTCTTGATGAAGGAGGCACAACACAACTCCCGGCCGCAGGTCCCGAGTCCGCCCAGCATTTTGGTCTCATGCCGGACACCGACCTGCCGCATCTCCACCCGGGTCCGGAATTCCTGGACCAGGTCCTTGACCAGATTGCGGAAGTCAACCCGATTGTCGGCGGTAAAGTAGAATATCATCTTACTGCCGTTGAAAAATTTCTCGACCCGGACCAGGCGCATCTCCAATTCATGTTTGGCGATCAGATGGACACAGGTCGCCTGCGCCTGCTTTTCCTGGTCGATAAGCAGCGCATAGCGTTCCTGCTCTTCCGCAGTCATCTCCCTGGTGATCTCGAACGAGGCCAGCCGGGGCTTTTCGGTCCACATGCAGGGGGGCGCCACGGCGACGATATGGGCCGGCTCGAGCCCATGATCGGTTTTGACCATCACCCCCGTCTCACGTTTCAACCCCGCCGTCGAAGACGAGGCGGTAAACTGCTGGCCATCTTCCCGGAAGCGGATATGATAGAAGACGTCGTTGGCATCGGCCACATGCACCGGTACAGACAACCCATCATCCTTTTCCGTCATTTCACGTAACTCCGTTGATTCCATTTCTTACTCGATCCACTCCACCTGGCTCGCATTGGAGGGGCCGGCCAACTTGAACAGCAGGACCTCGCAGACCAGATTCCGGTTGCAGTTTCGGGCCAATTGCCGCTCGGCGATGGTGATCGCTTCCAATGTATCAAAAAACCTGTGTAAACTCCAGTCATTCACCCTGTCCCGCCCCGTACCGCGCCCCCCCTCCTCCTGCCAGCCCGAGCGTTCAGGCAGGCCGCAGGCCAGCATCAGCCGGTCCCGCAGCCAGAGGCGGAGCAGGCCGAGCAGCGAAGGCAGATTCTCCTTCACATCCGCCATCATCTCGGCAGCCTGGAGCAGGGTGCCGGCGTCCCGGTCGGGATGAAGCGAGGGATTTGAGAGCACCGCCGTCACCTTCCTCATCACAGCGATCATCTCCGTTTTCAACAGCAGCAGGGCGCGGCCGGGACTTCCCTCGGCCAACCTGGCCGCCAGTTCGGCCGTTTCCTGATCCGGTCCGGCGTCACAGCCGCGCAGCACCTCCACCGTCTGGCGCTGACTGAGGCTGTAGAACGGGACCAGCTGGCAGCGCGAGGCGAGCGTCGGCAGGATTTCCCGCGCCGAATCGGCGGTCAGGATCAGCAGGTTGTCCGGCGGCGGCTCCTCCAGGGTCTTCAGCAGGCAGTTGGCGGCCTCGGCCCGCATCCCATGCACGTCCTCGATCAGCACCACCCGCGTCTGCGATTCGTAGGGCGGGTAGCTCAGCGCCAGACCCATCTGCCGCACCTGCTCGATCTTGATCGCCCCTTTGTCCGGACTCACCACCATGAAATCGGGGTGGCTGCCGGAGCGGAACTTACGGCACGACGGACAGGCGCCGCAGGGCCTTTCTCCATCCCGGTTGCGGCAGTTGACGGCCGCCGCCATCTCCCGGGCAAAAAGCTGTTTCCCTACTCCCTCGGGTCCCCGGAACAGGAAGGCATGGGGCATCCGGTCGGAGGCGAGGGCGCGGCGGATCAATCTTTTGGCCTTTTCCTGGCCTAACAGTTCCGAAAAGACTGTGCCGGTCCCGTTTGTCACCATCGACCCCTGCGCCTCAGGAGAATAGGGACTGCTGCCGAGCCGGGGTGTTCGTCTCTTCCGCCACTTCCTTCTCCTCAAAACCGCCGAGATACAGGAAACGTTCGAGCGAACGCTGGTATTCGGTCCACTGCATCGCTCCCCCCTCCATCTTGCGGCGCAACTGCTCGATCAGGTTCATCTTGGCATCGACATCGTCGATAAAACTGAGCAGCAGGGCCTCCACCGTCATCGGCACGATCGGCGAGCCGAACTCCTGACGGCCATGATGACTGAGAATAAGATGCTGCACCTGGACCAGCAGATCCGGCGGGAAATCGCTGATCCTCGCCGCCGCCGCCGCCACCATCTCACTGCCGATCACCAGGTGCCCCTTGAGACGGCCGCGGTCGGTGTACTCGACCACGCCGATCTCCATCGCCAGCTCATCGACCTTGCCGATATCATGGAGCAGGGCGCCGGCGATGAGCAGCGATCGATCGATCCCCTCGTAGTGGCCGGCCAGCATGTCGGCCAGTCGGGCCATCGACAGGCAGTGCTCGAGCAGGCCCCCGGCATAGGCGTGGTGAATGCCTTTGGCCGCCGGGGCCATCTGGAACCTGTCCCATATGGCGCCCGATTTGAAAAAATGATTGAGCAGCTTGCGAAGAAAGGGATCCTTGACGGAACGCACCAGTCGCTGGAGCTCTTCGGCCATCTGCTGCGGATCTCTGGTGGTGGCGACGACGAAATCGGCCAGATCGACCTCATTGCGGTCGACCTCCTGAACCGAATCCACCTTCAACTGCGGCTTGTCGCGATAGGCCTGCACCATCCCCTTCAAGCGGATGAATTCACCGGCGCGACAGACCTTGTGACAGGCCTCGACGTTGTCCCAGACCGGGCCGCTCAACTCGCCGCTGCGATCCATCACCGTCAGGATCAGATAGTCCTTGCCGGCCTTGGTCTCAGACAGCCTGACCGATTTGACCAGAAACAGGTCATCAAAACGGTCGCCTTCCTTCAACTGCTCGACAAACGTGGTTTTAGTCATCCCCGCCTCGCCGCCGCTCCCCCGGTTCACACGTTGAAACGGAAATACATGCAATCACCGTCGGCAACCACATACTCCTTGCCTTCCACCCGCATCAGGCCCTTTTCCTTGGCCCTGGCCTCTCCCTGGCAGGCGACATAATCCGCATAGGCAATGACCTCCGCCCGGATGAACCCGTGCTCGAAATCGGAATGGATCTTGCCGGCGGCGGCCGGCGCCTTGGTCCCGACCGGGATCGTCCAGGCCTTCGTTTCCTTCTCGCCGACCGTAAAAAAAGTCTGCAGGCCGAGCAGGGCATAGCCGGCCTTGATCAGCCGATTGAGCCCGGGTTCCTCCATCTGCATCTCAAGCAGGAATTCCCGCTGTTCATCTCTGTCCAGCTGGCTCAACTCCTGTTCGATGCTCCCGGCGATCATGACCACGCTGTCACCATCGGCCCGGGCCGTCGCCTCGAGGCGGCGGACATGGTCGTTGCCGGTAAGGATGTCATCCTCGCTGACATTGGCGACGTAGAGAACGGGCTTGGTCGTCAGCAGGCAGAGCTCGCGGACCAGTTCCTCCTCCGCCTCGGACTGGAGCGGGAGCCGGCGGGCCGGCTGCCCGGAATCGAGATGGGCCATCAGCTTCTCGAGAAAGACCACCTGTTCCTTGAAGAACTTGTCGCCCGACTTGGCCTGGCTCTGACTCTTGCGCAGCCGTTTCTCCACCGTTTCGAGGTCGGCCATGATCAGTTCCATGGTGATGACCTCGCGATCGCGGTCGGCATCGATCGATCCGTCGACATGAACGACGTTGTCATCCTCGAAACAGCGAATGACATGGACGATGGCGTCGACCTGGCGGATGTGGCCGAGGAACTGATTTCCCAATCCCTCCCCCTTGCTGGCCCCCTTGACGAGGCCGGCGATATCGACGAACTCCATCTGGGTGTGCACCTTCTTCCGGGTCTTGACAATGTCGGCCAGGATATCGAGACGCTCGTCCGGTACCGGGACGATGCCGACATTCGGCTCGATCGTACAGAACGGATAATTTTCAGCGGCGATACCGGCCGCAGTCAAGGCATTGAAGATCGTCGATTTGCCCACATTGGGCAGGCCGACAATGCCACAGCGAAATCCCATAGAGAACAACTCCTTCGTGAGGGAGGGGGCAGCCCCCTTCCTCTTCATTTTCACTAGGAAACCACAAAAAGACGACAATTCGTCCCGAACACCGGACAGTGCGAATACATTCAGGTCAGCCGCAGCTTTTGCAGACATTTTTTTCGAGAACTGTGTATTATACTTGGATTGCCTGAAAATGCCCATGTTATAAAATCATCTCCACCCAGCCGGCTTCCCGACATGTCGACAACGCTGTTCACTCACTGCACGCTCTTCCCCGGGGCCTGGTCCGCGACCATCGACAATGGCTTCGTCCTCGTCAACGGAAACCGCATCGTCGAGATCGGACCGATGGAAAAGGTCCCCCCCTCCGGTACGGCCAGGGTGATCGATGTCGGTGGCCGGCTCGTCATGCCGGGCCTCGTCAACGCCCACACCCACGGCGCGATGACCCTGTTCCGGGGGATGGCCGACGACCTCGCCCTCCAGACCTGGCTGCATGACCATATCTTTCCGGCCGAGGCCAGGTGTATCTCCCCGGAGATGGTGTACTGGTCGACGAAGCTGGCCGCTGCCGAGATGATCCTCTCCGGCACGACCTGCGTCGCCGACGCCTACTTCTTCTCGGCGATGAGCGGCCAGGCCCTCAGCGACTGCGGCCTGCGGGCGGTCATCGGCCACGGCATCGTCGATTTTCCCGTCCCCAGCGTCCCGGACCCGGACAGAAACGTCGCGACCGTCGCCGCCTTCATCGCCGACTGGCAGGGCAAGGACCCCCTGATCACCCCGGCGGTGTTCGCCCACTCCCCCTATACCTGTTCCCCGGCCACCCTCATAAAATCCTGCCGGCTGGCGGAAGAGACCGGGGTCCGGTTCTTTCTCCATGTCGCCGAGAGCCGCAACGAGATCGACATGGTCATCGATCCGCAGGGCACCAGCCCGGTACGGCATCTTGCCGCCCTGGGCCTGCTCGGGGAAAACACCGTCGGCGTCCACGGCGTCTGGCTCGACGACAATGACCTCGACCTCGTCGGCCGGAGCGGCACCCACATCGTCACCTGTCCGCAGAGCAACATGAAGCTGGCCGCCGGTGTCGCCCGGGTGCCTGACATGCTCCGACACCGGATCACCGTCGGCCTCGGGACCGACGGCTGCGCCAGCAACAACAGCCTCGACATGTTCAGGGAAATGGACATGCTGGCCAAGATCCAGAAGGTTGCCGGCGGTGACGCCACGAGCCTGCCGGCCCAGACCGCCCTGCACTGCGCGACGACCGGCGGTGCGACGCTCCTCGGACTGCCGGATATCGGCAGACTCGAAGCGGGATTTCGCGCCGACCTCATCGTGGTCGATCTCAACCGGCCCCACCTCACCCCCTTCTACCATACCGATCTCCTGGTCTATGCCGCCAGCGGCGCCGATGTCGATACCGTGATGGTTGACGGCAGGATATTGATGGCAGGCCGACGCATCCTCTCCTTTGACGTCGAAGAGGCAAAGGCCAGGGTCAGAGAACTGGCCCGCAACGCCGGACCGACTCACTGACTGTACCATGGCCCGTCCCGCCTCTGTATCGAACCGCCGCCCGTCATCCTCGTGGCGGAGATGGCTCCGTCGCCTTGTCCTCGGCTTCGCCGTGCTGAGCGTCCTCACCACAATACTGCTGCGCTTTGTCCCGCCGCCGGTAACGCCGCTGATGGTCATCCGGGGATTGGAGGGGATGGCCGCCGGCAAGGGCTTCGTCATCCGCAAAAATTGGCAGCCACTGAACCGGATATCACCGGCGATGGTCCGGGCGGTCATCGCCGCCGAGGATCAAAAATTCGTGCATCATTTCGGTTTCGATGTTGATTCGATCTCGAAGGCCTACGTCAACAACCGGGATGGCGGGCGGCGGAAGGGGGGCAGTACGATAACCCAGCAGACGGCCAAGAATATCTTCCTCTGGCCGGGCGGTTCCTATCTCCGCAAGGGGATCGAGGCCTATTTCACCCTGCTGCTCGAACTGTTCTGGAACAAGGAGCGGATCATCGAGGTCTACCTCAACATCGCCGAACTGGGGCCGGGGGTCTACGGCGTCGAAAGCGCCGCCCGCATCTATTACCACACCTCCGCCAGGCGGCTGACAGCCCGGCAGGCCGCCATGCTTGCCGCGATCCTGCCGGCACCCCGCCAATGGAGCCCCGCCCGCCCGACCGGTTACCTGGTCCACAGACAGCGCTGGATCCTGCAGCAGATGCGCAATCTGGGTCCGCTCTCACTCAACTGATCCCCCTCGTGACCCGCGGCAGGCCGTCGATCTGGACGACGACAGGCACTGGGCGCTTCTCTTGGAGCGATGAAAGACCATGTACACACCGAGCCGATCCCTGGCCCCGCGATCAAGACCGTCGCCAGCCAACACCTCACTGTCGCATGGGAATATCTTCCCGCAGGCTGTGGTGGCTGACCTGCGGCTGTGGCGGATGGACCAGAATGCCGTTGTCCGGTAGAAATTCGACCACTATCCAGCCATAGCGTGAATACAGGATACCGACCATTTTTCCCTGCTGATCGAACAGACGGTACCCATCGTAGGTCATTCGCCCGTGACTGCGATCATCGTACCAGGTCATACTCTGTAGGAAAAATCTGCGCCAATCCAGCATCTGTTGATCGCTGATGTCGATTTCGGTCCAGAAATCGGACCGCAGCGAATACTCCCGGGAAAGACCGAGAATCGCCGTCGGCTCACCTTTGACGCCGTTGTAAAAATATCGGTATTCGGCCGGGAGCGGTCCGGACCTGAATACTCGATCAACGGCGGTGGACCTCGTCGCCGTGCCGTATTGTCCCTTTCCTGCGGCGCACCCGGCCGTGACCAGGAGCAGCAGAACCATCATTGTCCTCAACGACCACATCAGCATGGGCATCCTCCTTTGTCTTCATCGATTGCTGGTGTTGTTGATATCCCCGTCAAACAGGATAATCTTTTTTTGCCCTTCGTTACAGAGCGCGGCATATTTTTTCTTCATTTCCCCGCCGCTATCGGCGCATTCGATTAATATATTGATGATTGCCGCAAACAGTGCAATATTATCAGGTTCAATCCGGCCGGCGGCAGCCCCCGGCACGCGGATCAATCCACTTGGGCGCAACTTGAAAGGAGCTACACAGCATGAGCAAACAGATGATCATCTCGGTGATGTCCAAGGACCGACCGGGAATTATCGCTGAAATCACCGGGGCGATCTACGCGCTGAAGGGGGATCTCGCCGATCTCAACCAATCGATCCTCAGCGGCTACCTGACCATGATCCTCATCGCCTCGTTCGAGGAGGACATCACCCGCGAGGATGTCCTGGCCGAGATCTCCCATATCCAGTCGGGGGAAAAATTCGATGTGCTGATCAAGGAAATGGACATCCCCATCGAAATCGCCAACATTCCGCCGCCGACAGACACGTACATCCTCACCGCCCAGGGCAGGAACAGAAGCGGCCTCGTGCACAGCATCAGCCAGTTCTGCTACAGCCACGGCATCAACATCCTCGATCTGGCCACCACGCTGAGCGAGGACCAGTACACCATGGTCCTGCAACTCGATCTGCGCAATATCGCCTCGATGGACACCGTCGCCGCCGACCTCGAGATCTTTTCCCGCGACAGCGGCCTCAAACTGGTGCTCCAGCATAACGACATCTTCCGGGTGACCAACGAGATCACCCTGCACTGAAGGCGATACCATTCACACAGCGTCGAGTCGGCAGCGCCGACGACCGGGAGGACTCCACGCCATGCTACGATCAGACCAGATCTTATCCACCGTCGAGATGATCCAGAAGGAAAACCTCGATGTCCGTACCGTCACGATGGGGATCAACCTCCTCGACTGCCGCACCGGCGACGTTGCCGGCACCTGCGACCGGATCGAGGAGAGAATCAGGACCGTGGCCGGGAACTTCGTCCCGACCTGCAACGATGTCAGCAGAAAACTCGGCATCCCGGTGGTCAACAAACGGATTTCCGTCACCCCCATCGCCTTTGTCGGCGCCGGTTTCGACCGCTTCGGCTTCATTGAACTGGCCAGATGCCTCGACCGGGCCGCCGCCGCCGTCGGCGTCGACATCCTCGGCGGCTTCTCCGCCCAGGTCGAGAAGGGGATGACCGCCACCGACCGCGAATACATCGCCTCCCTGCCCGAGGCCCTGGCCCGGACCGAGAAGGTCTGCGCCTCGATCAACATCGCCACCAGCCAGAAGGGGATCAACATGGACGCCCTGGCGATGATCGGCCGGACCATCAAGGAACTGGCCGAACAGACCCGGGACCAGGGCGGGTTCGGCGCCGCCAAGTTTGTCGTCTTCTGCAATCAGCCCGGCGACAATCCCTTCATGGCCGGGGCCATCCACGGCCTGGAAGAGGCCGATGCCGTCCTCAACATCGGCGTCAGCGGCCCGGGGGTCATCGCCCGGGCCCTCGAGCGGATGATCGGTCATCATCAGGGCAAGGAACGCCTGCGCCTCGATGAGATCGCCGAAGAGATCAAGCAGACCACCTTCCGCGTCACCCGCTGCGGTGAACTGATCGGCCGTCAGGTCTCGAAGTCCCTCGGGGTCGAGTTCGGGGTCGTCGACCTGTCCCTGGCCCCCACCCCGACGATCGGCGACAGCGTCGGCGAGATCTTCAAGATTCTCGGTGTCGACGCGGTCGGCGCCCCCGGCTCCACCGCCATTCTCGCGATGCTCAACGACGCGGTCAAAAAAGGCGGGATCTTCGCCAGCAAGACCGTCGGCGGCCTGAGCGGCGCCTTCATCCCGGTGATGGAAGACGCGGTCCTCGCCGAGGCCGTGGGCGAAGGTTCACTCTGCCTCGAAAAACTCGAGTCGATGACCTGCGTCTGTTCGGTCGGCCTGGACATGATCGCAATCCCCGGTTCGGTCGATGCCGACACCATCTCCGCGATCATCGCCGACGAGATGGCCCTGGGCATGGTCAACCACAAGACGACCGCCGCCCGCATCATCCCGGTGCCGGGCAAGGAGGCCGGAGAGTATGTCAGTTTCGGCGGCCTCTTCGGCGCCAGTCCGATCATGGAGATCAGGAATGCCGGCAAATCCAGCCGGTTCATGGCCTGGGGGGGACGTATCCCGGCGCCGATCCACAGTTTCAAGAACTGAGCAACTCAAATTACCCATCTCTGCAGGAAAATACATCCATGCCACAGAAAATCACGATGACCACCCCCTTGGTCGAACTCGACGGGGATGAAATGACGCGGGTCCTCTGGCCGCTCGTCAAGGAAAAACTGATCCTCCCCTTCGTCGACCTGAAGACCGAATACTACGACCTGGGGATAGAGGAACGGGATCGGACCGACGATCAGGTCACGATCGATGCCGCCCGGGCAATCATGCAATACGGAGTCGGGGTCAAGAACGCCACCATCACCCCCAACGCCGACCGGGTCAAGGAATATGGCCTGAAGAAGCAGTGGAAATCACCCAACGGCACCATCAGGGCCATGCTCGACGGTACCGTTTTCCGCAAGCCGATCATGGTGAACAACATCCGCCCGGCAGTCCGCAGCTGGGAAAAACCCATTGTCGTCGGCCGCCATGCCTATGGCGATGTCTACAAGAATGCCGAGATCTTCGCCGAACACGGCGGCAAACTCGAGATCGTCGTCACCGCCAGAGACGGCAAGGTAACCCGGGAGACGGTGATGGACGTCGAGGGACCGGCAATCCTTCAGGGGGTCCATAACACCGTCGCCTCGATCGAAAGCTTCGCCCGGGCCTGTTTCGAGTATGCGCTCGATCAGCAGATCGACTGCTGGTTCGCCACCAAGGACACCATCTCGAAGATCTACGACCAGCGGTTCAAGGATATCTTTCAGGAGATCTTCGCCGCCGAGTACCGGGAACGGTTTACAGCCGCCGGGATCGAGTTCTTCTACACCCTGATCGACGATGTGGTGGCCCGGATGATGAAGACCCGGGGCGGCATCCTCTGGGCCTGCAAGAATTACGACGGCGACGTGATGAGCGACATGGTGGCCTCGGCCTTCGGCTCGCTGGCGATGATGTCCTCGGTGCTGGTCTCGCCGCACGGTTATTTCGAATACGAGGCGGCGCACGGCACCGTCCAACGTCATTACTACAAGCACCTGAAGGGGGAAAAGACCTCGACCAATCCGGTCGCGCTGATCTATGCCTGGACCGGCGCCCTGCGTAAACGGGCCGAACTCGACGGGCTGCCGGAGCTGATCGCCTTTGCCGGCACCCTCGAACAGACGATTATCGAATGCATCGAACAGGGCTACATGACCGGCGACCTTGCCCTGATCTGCGAGCCGAAGGCCATCAAAGTTCTCGACTCGATGGAATTTCTCGACGAACTGGCGGCACGGGTGGCGGCAAAGCTGGCGTAACCATCGCCTCGCACCATCCAAACAAAAAACCCCATCCGGAGGAACCGGATGGGGTTTTTTGTTTTTGGTCAGTCAGCCAGTGCTGATCAGAACTGGAAGCGGAGTCCCACGCCAAGACGGGTGGCGAGACTGGATACCAGTTCGTCGGCCTCAAAGCGGCCTTCCACGAACAGAGAGGTCTTCACTCTCTCGTTTTCATGGATCTTATAGCCCATATTGGCGATGAGATCGATCTCGGTCTCGTCATCAGCGGAATCGTCATCCCCGGTCCAGAGCCCGACACCGCCACCGACGAACATCTTGTCATTGAAATAGTAGTTCATCAAGGCATCGGCGATAAAGGCGCTGCCGCCATCGTCACCGTGAATACGGACGAACCCGCCGATGGCACCGATTGCGGACACCCTGTCATTGAGGAAATACTCATAGCCGATACGACCAAAGAGGTAGTCGGCCGGATCAGTCTGACGGGCATAGCCAAGATCGACAATCGGGCCGCCTTTTTTCTCGGCGACGGTAATCGTCTGTGTGCAATCGGTCGGGCTGGATTCTGCCCCGCTGGCGTCAACCACCACGACCTTGACCGTATACTGGGTCGATTCGCAGGGTACCGTGAATTCCTGAACATACGGGGCTTCCGTGTCGACCTTCTCGGCGACTACCTGGTTGGAGGCGTCAACCAACCGGAAGATCACCTGGGCGATAGCTCCTTCTGCGTCAGAAGAACCACTGGCATCAACGGTGATCGTCTCACCGCATTTCACCTCACCGCCGGAGACGGTCATACTGCACACCGGTTCCTGGTTGACAGGGGCCGGAATCGCGCCGACATTCATCAGACTAAGATTGCCGCAGGCATGGGGGACGATGAAATTGTAGCGCTGTCCATCCTTGTCGATGGCGAAACTGAAGGCGTCGAAGGAAGCCTCGCCGCCCCAGGTGACATCCTTGACCGTTTTGACCGGCCCCGTTCCCTTGCGGCGGAAGAGCATCCAGTCCATATGGTCGCCGGGCGCAATCTGAATCGTCTCAACCTTGGCGTTCGGGAACTGGGCAACAAATTCGGGGTACAGGTCGCCGTATCCCGCCTGTTCGAAACCGAGCCTGATGTCCTCCGCGTTTTTGTCGACCATCGCCCGGAATTCAGCCTCCGAGGTCAGAGGCGGACAGAAGAACGGATGGTCACCGATCCTCTTGAGCGTGACAGCGGCAAAGGCGGTCGAACTACAGGCCACCACCAGGAATAGGCCAAACAACAGCAACAGTTTTTTTCTCATCTTTTTTCTCCTTATAAACTTTTTCTCTCACCGGCTGCCATCTTCTCACATGACAGTCGAATCCCCCCGACACCTTTCGCAACCTTCGATATTCAGCAAAAAAATGCCGTAAAATCGCATACATTTCAGCGGCGACCGCCGATAATTCACATCGTCGTTCAACGACCGACCCGGAGAGATTCACCAAGGCGGCATTACGCAATATTGAAATCATTACACTATTTTTATAACAAAATAAAGTGACAATCAAGCGATTCCCTCAAAACATATTGTTTTTGAACAGTATTTTGGCTATATTTTTAATAAAGTCACACGCAAAGATGACCAATCCTGGTGCATTCAGTTCTGAACAAAAGGGTTTTTGAACACAGCGTCGACAGAAACGGTGTGCTCCGGCAAGCATCTTCGCCCCTTTTGCTCCCTCGAGAGGTCAAGGCGATGAAAATCGCTGCTGTTCCACCCTGTCTTTTCTTCCTCTTTTGTTGCCTACCACCCCCCTGGAAGTCACGCCGAAAATAACCCGGGAGTAATGACCTATGACAGTTTCAGTCTCAGCCGGGCGGTGGTCGAAAACGATGAGCGCAGAATTGATGCCGGCGGCGGCTGTCCCAAGCCCGGCGACACCCATTCAGGTCGGGATAGATCGCATCGCAGATCCCACCGCAACTGCCTGATTCGAAAAATCATGAGGTGAACATGAAGTGCACAATCTTCGCCAACGGTCTGTTTTCGACCGATGCACGCATCGAGCCCAAAACGCCGCAGCACGACTACGTCATCGCCACCGACGGCGGCGCCCTTCACTGCCATTCCCTTGGGATGACACCGGATCTGGTCGTCGGCGATATGGACTCGATACCCCGATGGCTCCTCGACCAACTGCGCCGGCAGGGAGTGGAAACCCGCACCTTCCCGGAGCGAAAAGACCACATCGACCTCGAACTGGCCATCGATCTGGCGATCGAACGCGGCATGACCGACCTGACGATCCTCGCCGCCCTCGGGCAGCGCTGGGACATGAGTATCGCTGCGGTCATGCTCCTCGCCGCCCCGCGTTTTGCCGGCCTGCGCATTGTCCTGCGGGACGGACTGACGGACCTTTTCTGTCTTCGGGGCCGACAACGACTGGACCTTGCTGCCACGTCGGGCGAGAGGTTGTCGCTGATACCTCTTGGCGGCCCGGCGCTCGGGGTGACACTGCACGGTTTGGATTACCCCCTCGACAATCACCTCATTCCCTTCGGCTCGACGTTGGGGATCAGCAATGTCGTCACCCGGCCGGAAGTGATGATCGAGGTCCAAGAGGGTCTCCTGCTCTGCATCCTGGAGAAACTCGGCCGGACCTGATCGCCCCCCTATCGCCGCTGGCCTGTCCCGTCCGCCCTCGTGGCAATTTCCGGTTCTGTTCCGGCCTGTTCGATGGACCTGTGAGCGGCGAAAGACCCCGGCCTTCAGCTGCCAGCGCCGCTCAGGGACCAGCCCAATGCGGCCACTGCGCTTCGTTGGCCATTGACAATGATCGACAACCATGCGATAAATAAAACAATATCATACTTTGACGGTCTTCGTTACCGCAGCCCTCCCGAGATGAGCAGTGCATGCCGACAAATCCGACCCGCCCTTTTTTTGACAAGGATGACTACGAGCTTCTCCGCATCGTCAAGAAAGTCCTGAGCCGCGCTCACCGACAGCAGTCCATGAGCTCGCTGATGCTCGCGAGCATGCACCCCCACGGCATCAAGGAGATGGCTGCCTCCCGGGGACTCCGCATCGCCCATGCCATCGCCCAGCTCCTCGGATCGCTCGAGACCGGCATGGCGGATGACCGGCTGGTCGCCCTGCGCTCGCTGCGCGACGAGGTCCTCCTCTCCGCAACCACCTATTTCCAGAAAAACACCGCCCGGGTATTGATGCAGATCATGAAGGAGCTGGTCCGCAATCGCGGCAAAACGCTCCGTCAGCTCAAGCTCGCCCACGACTT
The DNA here is from genome assembly GCA_000769715.1 of Desulfobulbus sp. Tol-SR. Taxonomy (GTDB): domain Bacteria; phylum Desulfobacterota; class Desulfobulbia; order Desulfobulbales; family Desulfocapsaceae; genus Desulfoprunum. The sequence goes on along the minus strand of JROS01000032.1, from coordinate 62,858 downwards.
CCGGCTGGTCTCCACCGGCCGGCCCCGACTGGTCCGCGCCGAACTCAAACACTACCACCTGCTGGAGATGCCGGAGGAGTGGAACCAGTTCACCTTCGACGACCGGGTTCACGACGCCAACACCAAGGGGCGAAAATCGGCCACCCATCTGGTGATGGATGCCTGGATCAAAGGCATCCGCAACCTGACCGTCATCTATTACAACTACGTCGACCCGGAGGTAGCGGAAGAACTGCTCGAGGCCGGCGAGATCCTCGATGTCCACATCCGCATCGGCATCGAGATGTCGTCGCGCTTTCTCGGCAAATACGTCCGGATGACCTGGAGCCCGTACGGATTCACCGACAGCCACTCGCTGCTGCATTTCCTGCGGGAGAAACAGATCGAGATCCTGATGGAGGAGGGCCGCCAGGTTTCACGTTACCAGCAGCGGTACGTGTTCCAGGTCCTGGAGGCCTTCAACCGCCGGCATCGGCAAACCCTGTCGGAGGAACTGGCGTTCGAAATCAGGGCCCTCGACAAACAGGCGTTCATCGACTCGGTCGGCACCGGCCAGCCGTCCCTCCTCCACCTCGCCAAATTCATCCACAGCACCCTGCAGCCCCAGATCAAACAAGAAATCAAGAGGTTGGAGGAGCGGTACGGGACAGCCAGGACCGAAGAGCGGCAGGAACTGCACTCCCGCCTCGAGCAGTTTGGCACCCTGACCAGAGAAGTGTTGATCGACCGGTTTCTGCAACCGGGCCGGAACCCGGAGATTGTTGACCCGAATATCCCCCGCGACGATGCGGATGTCCCGGCCTTGCTGCACACTTCACCCCGGGAGTTGCTCGATCGTCTGTCGGCCCTCCATTCCGGCTCGCACTTCATCCTCAGCCTGAGCAACCTGTCGATCCAGGACACCCTGGAACTGCTGTACGACTGTCAGGGCAAGATCACCCATATCGAGAGCTACAATCTCAAAGACGCCTCGCACGGCATGCCCGCCGGCCCCGACATCCATGCAGCCACCGGACTGACAGGCGAGGCGGTCACGATCGTCAACCCGGAGCGCACCTACAGCCTGACCAACACGCTGCAGAAGGCCCTCAACGAGGACAACGTCATCGTCCTCAAGCGGACGATCCGCGAGATCATCTGGGATTTCGAAAATTCCCGGGTCGCCCTCGCGCGGAATCTGGAGCTGTTGCAAGAGACCGCGACTTCCGCCGAGGCGATGATGAAGAAGATGACCACCGAGCTGTTGGCGATGGACTCCCGCAAAGAGAGGCTCCTGGGCATCCTGTTCGACATCGAATCCTTCCACACCTATTATCGCAAGCGCAATCTCGGTTCCCGAATCGGCAGCAGTTCCACCGGCCAGTCGGAGCACCAGTACGGCATGGGGCTGGTGGTCCTCGACACTCTCCCCCTCCGGGCCCGTCGCGAGGCGATCCGGGAGGTTCGCCACAACCGGCGGAAGTGCCTGCCGATCACCGCCCGCATGCTCGATCATCACCACACGCGCCGCAGCACCCAGCCGATGAACCTGCTGGAACGGGTCCTCGGCTACCTCCCGGGCAGCCGATTCGCCAACCGCAGCGAATGGCGGGACTGGAGCCTCGAGGCGATCGAGCTTCACCCGGGACGGGAGGGCAACGTCGTCACCCTGGGCGGACTCCGCCACCCCGCCGATTACGCGATCAGGCTGGGGACCGGGGCGGCGGCAGAACGAATCGGCAAACCACTGAAATACCTCAACACCGGACTGAAGAATCTGTTGAAGGTGGTGATCGGCTTCATTCCGGCCTTCCTCACCTTCAGCCTGACCAAGGACTGGTGGTTGCTCGCCTATTTCGGGGCCTTTATCTGGCTCGGGATCACCTGCCTGCGCAATATCATCCAGTCGGTGCTGGGCGGCGGCGGGCTGGTCCGCTCTCCGCTGCTGCAGTGGAATGCCTTCATCAGCTGGTCGCGGATCGCCGATTCCCTGCTGTACACCGGTTTCTCCGTACCTCTCCTCGACTACCTGGTCAAGACCGTCCTGCTCGATCACTACCTGGGCGTGAACACTTCGACCAATCCAGTGCTTCTCTATTCGGCGATGGGACTGGCCAACGGCATCTACATCTCGAGCCATAATTTTTTCCGCGGCCTCCCCCGAAGCGCCGCCCTCGGCAATATGTTCCGCTCGATCCTCTCCATCCCGCTCGCCATCCTGTTCAACACCCTGATCGCCTCCATTCTCCATGCAGCATCGATCCCCGGAGTCGACGGAATCCTGCAGAAGTGGGCGGCCGTCATCTCCAAGTTCGCCTCGGACTGTGTTGCCGGGGTGATCGAAGGTCTTGCCGATCGCCAGACCAATATCCGCATCCGTCTTGCCGATTACAAGAGCAAACTGACCCACCTCTTCGGTCTTTTTGCCCACCTCGACATGCTGTTCCCGGAGGAGGACGTCCTCGACATGCTGCAGTCGCCGAAGATGTTCATCGAAACGATGAATTACGAGGCGCGGGACCTCGAGCGGGCCTTCATCGTCACCGCCCTCGACCTGATGTATTTCTGGATGTACCAGCCCAGGGCCCGCAAGGCCCTGCAGCTCATCATCGAAGACATGTCCACCGAAGAATGGTTGATCTTCTATCGTTCTCAGCTGATTCTCAAACGGTACCGGGAGATCAGCCAGATATTCGTCGATGGACTGGTCGGCAAGCACTTCTCCAAAGCGCTCGCCTTCTATCTCGAGCAGTACGGGGACTACCTCACCGGCATGACCAGAATCTCACAGGCCAAGGGCCTGGCCACGCGGTAACAGCTGCGATTCATGATCTCATTCCCATCGCCGAACATGAGAATTGGGAGACAGGCAGCGAACCCCAAACACCCTTTCCCCTCCGGACCACGCCAGAGCCCTCCCGACGGTACAGCCGAGAATCCGGGGATCCACTCGGCAGTGGCGAGCGCCCACAACATGACACAGATAGAGGCCTATCCCGCCAGTCGGCAGCATCGACCATAAGCAGGTCACTCCTCCAACTCCCCTCGATATTGCTTCACGCCATCGATTCCGCATCTCAACCGCAAGATGATTGCCCCACCGACGATCATCCTTGACTCACCTCTATATTTTGCATATTATTCTCATAACGGAGTATTAATTTATATGATAGACGATATCGACATTGAAATATTGAACATAATCCAGAATAACGGCAAAATCCCCAACGCCGAACTGGCGCGCCGTCTCGGCATGGCGCCTTCAGGAGTTCTCGAGCGGGTGAAAAAGTTGGAGAAGGACGGCGTCATTGTCGGTTACGAGGTGCGTCTCGATCCCAAGGCCGTCGGCCTGGCCCTGACCGTCTTCATGCACCTGAAGACGGCCGATGCCGTCGGCTGCACCGCGGTCGGACTGGAAGTGGCGAAGATACGCGGCATCCAGGAGGTGCACTGGATCGCCGGCGAATACAATTATCTGATCAAGGCCCGGGTCAACAGCACGGACGGCCTGACCGGACTGATGAAAAGCATCGGCGTCATACCCGGGGTGCAGGACAGCCGGACCACCCTCGTCCTCGGCACCCTCAAGGAAGAACAGACCCTGATCACGGCCTTCGCCGAGACCAAGCAGAACCAGAAAAAAACGAAGAAGGACGCCTGATCCTCCCTCTCCCATCATCTGCATGAGGTACATTCCATGGATTCCAATTCCCTCGATAAAAAGATCACTGCCCGCAGCAGTGAGTTCTTCGCCAGCATCAGCGGTGAGGCCCCCTCCATCTTCAACAAGGGCTGGTGGACCGGCAAGGTCATGGACTGGTCGATGAAGAACGAAAACTTCAAGGTCCAACTGTTCCGCTTCGTCGATGTCCTGCCCTACCTCACCACCTCCGAATCGCTGGCCCGCCATATCCGGGAATACTTTGCCGGCGACGACCAGGATGTGCCGGCGGTGATGAAATGGGGGGCGATCGGCACCGGTTTCGGCGGCAAACTCACCGGCGTCCTTGTCAACCGGACCATTCGCTCCAACCTCGAAGCAATGGCCAAGCAGTTCATCATCGGCGAGAACGTCAAGGATGCGTTGAAGAACATCAAGAAGATCCGCAAGGACGGCTTCACCCTCACCGTCGATATCCTGGGCGAAGCGACCGTCAGCGAGAAGGAGGCCGTCTCCTTCATGGAGATGTACCTCGAATTGCTGGCGGCGCTGGAAAAATCCTACCGGGACTGGGTTCCGATCGGCGGCGACACCCTCGACTGGGGTTATGCGCCGCGCATCAACATCTCGGTCAAACCATCGGCCCTGTTCTCGCTGACCGATCCGATGGAATTCGAGGGCTCGGTGACCGGCATCTGCAACCGGCTCGTCCCGATCCTCCGCAAAGTCAGGGAACTGGGCGGCTTCATGCGCATCGACATGGAGCATCACCGCTTCAAGGACATCACCCTCGAGGTCTACCGCCGCCTGCGGGCCAGTCAGGAGTTCCGCGACTATCCCCACCTCGGCATCGCCCTCCAATCCTACCTGAAGGAGACCGATGCGGATCTGAAGGCCCTGCTCGCCTGGGCCCGGAGCGAGAAGCTGCCGATTTCGGTGCGTCTCGTCAAGGGCGCCTACTGGGACTATGAAACGGTCATCGCCAAACAGAACGGCTGGGAGATTCCGGTCTATACGATCAAGGCCGAATCCGATGCCGCCTTCGAGCGCCACACCCGGATGATCCTCGAAAACCACGATATCTGCAGCTACGCCTGCGCCTCCCACAACATCCGCTCGATCTCGGCGGCGATGGAGATGGCCCGGGACCTGGGAGTTCCCGAGCATCAATACGAATTCCAGGTCCTGTACGGCATGGCCGAACCGGTCCGCAAAGGGCTGCTCAACGTCGCCAGACGGGTGCGGCTCTACGCCCCCTACGGCGATCTGCTGCCGGGAATGGCCTACCTGGTGCGGCGTCTGCTGGAAAATACCGCCAACGAGTCCTTCCTCCGCCAGTCCTTTGCCGAGGCGGCGGAAATCGACCGGCTGGTCGAAAATCCGCTCGAGACCCTGGTCCGCGTCGCCGGGCAGAAACCGGACAAAGCCAGGCCGGCGGTCGCCAGGGCGGATCGCTTCGTCAACGAACCAATCGCCGACTTCACCCGCCAGGAGGTCCGCGACGGCTTCGTCGCCGCCATCGCAAGCGTCCGCGGCAAACTCGGAGCCACCTACCCGCTGGTCATCGGCGGCCGCGAAGTCGTCACCGACGACCGACTGTCCTCGGTCAATCCGGCCCGGCCGCAGGAGATCATCGGCAGCGTCTGCCAGGCCTCGACCGGGGAAATTGACGTGGCCATCGCCGCCGCCAAAAATGCCGCTCCGGCATGGAAGACCCTGTCGTTTGCCGAGCGGGCCCGGTACCTCGTCAAGGCGGCGGCCATCGCCCGCCGGAAGAGCTACGAACTGAGCGCCTGGCAGATCCTCGAGGTCGGCAAGCAGTGGCACCAGGCCCAGGCCGATGTCGCCGAGGCCATCGACTTCCTCGAATACTACGCCAGGGAGGCCATCCGGATCGGCACCCCCCGACGCATGGGCCACAGCCCCGGCGAGGTCAACCTGCTGAGCTACCAGGCCAAGGGCATCGCCGCCGTCATCGCCCCCTGGAACTTCCCGCTGGCGATCAGTTGCGGCATGTCCGCGGCCGCCATCGTCACCGGCAATCCGGTACTCTACAAGCCGGCCGGCCCGTCCTCGGTGGTCGGCTTCAACCTGGTCGACATCTTCCGCGAGGCTGATCTACCCGCCGGGGTTTTCAATTATGTCCCCGGTCGCGGCTCGGTGATGGGTGACTACCTCGTCGAGCATCCCGATATCTCCCTCATCGCCTTCACCGGTTCGATGGAAGTCGGTCACCGGATCATCAACAAGGCCTCGACGGTTACGCCGGGACAGCGGCAGGTCAAGAAGGTGGTGGCGGAAATGGGCGGCAAGAACGCGATCATCATCGACGATGACGCCGATCTCGACGAGGCGATCCGACAGGTGATCAATTCGGCCTTCGCCTTCCAGGGCCAGAAGTGTTCGGCCTGCTCCCGGGCCATTGTCGTCGAGCCGATCTACGACAAATTCCGCGAGCGGCTGGTGCAGGCCGCCTCGTCGCTGACCATCGGCCCGGCCGAAGATCCGGCCAATTCGCTGGGACCGGTGGTCGACGAGAGGGCCCGGAAGTCGGTTCTCGACTATATCGACCTGGCCGGAAAGGAGGGGAAGGTGCTGCTCAGCCGCGAGGTCCCGGCGACGGGCTGCTATGTCCCATTGACCATCGTCGAGGGCATCCGGCCCGAGCACCGCATCGCCCAGGAGGAGATCTTCGGACCGGTGCTGGCCCTGATGAAGGTCAAGAACTTCGACCAGGCCATCGAGTGGGCCAACTCGACCCGCTTCAGTTTGACCGGGGCCATCTTCTCCCGCAGTCCGGAGCATCTCGACCGGGCCCGGGCCGAGTTCAACGTCGGCAATCTCTACCTCAACCGCGGCAGTACCGGCGCCCTGGTCGAGCGCCATCCGTTCGGCGGCTTCAACATGTCAGGCGTCGGCTCGAAGGCCGGCGGACCCGATTATCTCCTCCAGTTCGTCGACCCCAAACTGGTCAGCGAGAATACGATGCGGCGCGGGTTCGCCCCGATCGAGGCGACCGACGACTGGATCGACTGAGGGGTTGAGGGTTCAACTTCTTGTCGACAAGGGCCTTCGCAGGACGAAGGCCCTTGAGATTTTGGGGGGCCGGACTCAGACCAGGCTGATCAGCATCCGGGTGCCGACCACGAAGAGCAGGACGGCGAAGACCCGCTTCAGCCGATCGACCGGCAGGCTGTGGGCCAGGCGGACGCCGAACGGGGCGGTAAGGACACTGGTGGCAACCAGGCCGACCAGGGCCGGCAGATAGACGTAGCCGACCGAATAGGCGGGAAGAGCGGCGGCATGCCAGCCGTTGACGACATAGCCGACGGTCCCGGCGATGGCAATCGGAAAGCCGATCGCCGCCGAGGTCCCGATCGCCCGGTGCACCGGCACATTGCACCAGGTCATGAACGGGACCGACAGGGTGCCGCCGCCGATGCCGACCAGGCTGGAAAAGGCGCCGATGACATTGCCGACTGCAAAGGTCCCGAGATTGCCGGGCAACTGACGGGAGGGCTTCGGCTTCGTGTTGAGCAGCATCTGGGTGGCGACGTAATAGAGGAAGAGGACGAAGAAGCTCTTGAGAAAGCCGGTGGACAGCCGCGCCGCCAGGCACGAGCCGAGGAACGTGCCGACAAAGATGCCGAGGACGATGCGCCGCACCAGCGGCCACTCGACGGCACCCCGCCGGTGGTGCGCCCTGAAGCTGGAAACGGAGGTGAAGATGATGCTGGCCATCGAGGTCCCCAGGGCCAGATGCATCGTCACCGCCGGATCGAGGTGCTGCAGCGAGAAACAGAAGACCAGCATCGGGACGATCACCAGCCCGCCGCCGATCCCCAGGAGACCGGCGAGCAGGCCGGCAACAGCCCCGGCGGCCAGATATATCAGCAGAATGGATTCCATGGACTCTACCCTTTGAGACGAAGATTCACGGCAAATCAGAGCAGAGAATGTACCTTAACCTGCATATCAGCGGCAAGCACTACCTCCGATTGCCGCCGAAAACCACCGACTGGCCGGCAACCGGTCACGAGACCCGGACCCAGGCCTCACGGCAGCGCTCCTTGAGATAGTCGATCGCGCCCGCCTCATCTCCGGTGACGTCGAAACAATAGCCGTCGGCACCGGCCAGACCGCCGGGGATCACCTCGCCCCTGCCCTCCGGATCGGTGATCATATCGCCGTAAAAGCATACGGACAGCCACCGGGCCTGGGGATCATCATCGATGACATCGATAATGGCGAAAAATTCGCCCTCCCGCTGGCGACTGCCCCGTGGCCGGAGCGAGTAACTGACGCCCGACCGGCCGACAAAATGAAACTTCACCCCGGCCATCGCCCGAGCATGGCGGTACAGCTCGAGAAATCCGGACTTGACCGATGAATTCCCATCCCCCCAGCTGTTGATAAATGTCTCGATCTCCTGTTCTGCTGTTGCGGTTTCCATCGTTATCGACCTCCTGTTATTTGCATATACGCATAATTATTTCTGCCAGAATACCTCTTCGTCAACCAAATGCATCTCATTTTTCGATCCGACGCCTGATTTCGGCAGTCACAACCAGGAAATTGCCTGCGGCACGGAAACGACGAGGATGGAAAGAGGATCGAGCGGCGGCGGGAGGAGGTGTTGCGGCGGCGGCTCAAATGAAAAGCGGCCCGGGGACCGGCAGCGTCCAGAATCGCAGCCGCGGTCGTTCAGCCTGTTGCGTCAGGGCAACAGCCGCAGGAGTTGATCAACGGCTCGTGGTACTGCGGCCGCCACTTCAGGACTCAGGCGTTGTCCCAGCTGATTGAAGCATTTCCCCTCAATGCCGATGAGATATATGTTAGTGGGGATTCTTTCAGGGTAGAGGCGGCGTCCGACCTCGATCGCCTCCCGAATGCCGATCCCGTGGCCGCTCACCGGCCGCGGCCCCAGCGCGGGAATGGCCTGCCAGTCGAGGACATGAACGAATCCCGGCGCCGCTCCCAGTTGCACCGCATCGATCACCACCAGCAGGTCCTCGCCGTTCATTACCTCGAGGAGATCGATCCCGCCCAGCCCCAGAAACACCAGGCGGGTACCGGCAGCCAAGGAGATAGCTTCGAGACTGGCGTGGACCGCCTGGCCCGCTCCGTCATCGGCGACAAGATCATTGCCGATGCAGACGATGAGAGCGGTCGTCACAGCTTACTGGCGGGGCCGGCTGAAGGCCACATTGAAGGTACAGGATTCACCGGTGGCAACTGTTTTCGGTCGGGCCGGACAGCCGGCCAGTTCGGCGAGAATACCGGCCATGTAGTAGTGGAACATCTGGCAGGCCTGGCCGTCGATCTCCATGTTGCGCTGCAGACAGACACTCCGGATCGGACAATGGTTGATGATGATCGCCGCCTCCGGTCCATCGAAGCGGCCGTCGATCTCCATCTGCTGGATGCGGAAGATCCGCACCAGTTCCTGCAGGGCGACCTCCGGGGTCTTCTCGGTCATGTGCACCGGCATGTTGTCGGCCATCCGCCGGCCGGCGGCCACCGCCAGAGCAGGCGTCGATTTGCCGACAAAGGTGACGATGGTATTGACGAACATATCGAGGAGAAAGGATATCTCGGTGAAGGCCATGTCATAGTCTCTGGCCTCCAGGGTAAGTTCGTTCGACATCATAGGAATTTCTCCAGGCGTTGGCTGAAATGGATATTGCGATAGAAATTCTTCACCACATGATGATTGCGGTGGGAGATCGCTCCGGACGGGCAGAGGTAATCACAGCTCATGCAGGCGATACAGTTGCCGAGATGCGCCACCGCCGATTTCCTGGTCTCCTCGTTGAACGAAAAACAGTTGGTCGGGCAGACATCCATGCACAGCTTGCAGCCCCGGCAGGCATTTTCATCAATGATCATTTCAAACATCGGTTATTTCCTCCTCAGGCGACGAATGATCCGACCCTTGTGCCGCAGTTCCACCTCCAGATCCATACGACCGATCGCATGGGTGGAACAGGCCAGACAGGGATCGTAACACCGGACCACAAACTCGAGACTGTTGAGCATCGACTCGTCACTGCCGCCGGCGAGCAGATTGTTGGCGCCTTCTTTCAGGGACCGGTTGATGGCCGCGGTATTCTGCTGCGTGGCGACGATCAGGTTGGCGGCCCGGACGATGCCCTTGGCATCGATCTCGTAATCATGGATCAGGGTCCCGCGCGGCGCCTCGATATGGGCGACGCCGCGGCCGCCCTTGAACGAGGCGGGAACCCGGGTGTCGCCGCGCAGGGCCGGGTTGTTGATCAACTCGTTGGCCTTCTCGCAGGCATAGATCAACTCGATCAGCTTGGCATACATCTGGATGACGGCGTTATGGCAGGGACGGCCGAAATTCCGGCGGAATTCCTCGAACTCGGCCTGGGCCAACGGGGTCTCCATGCCGTCGACGACATTCAACCGGGCCAGGGTTGAAACCCGGTACATGTGCTCGGCGCCGCCGTGGTCGATATAGACCTCCTTGGCATAGGAGGTGTGGACGGCCCGCTCGGCGAGCACATCGCGATACTCCCGGCTGGCAAACTCCCGGACGATCCTGCCGCCCTCATCCATGACCCGGAGATCGCCATCATAGAAATTGAGCAGGCCGCTTTTGACCGTGCCCATGTACCAGCTCGGCACGTTCAGCTTGTCCAGCAGCACCGGATTGGCATCAAAGAGATCGAAGAGCAGTTTCTTGGTCCTGCCGGCCAGTTCGCCCGACAGGATGACGGCCTCGGCGGTCAGCTCCTTCAACCGGTTGAACTGAAGGTCGCTGAGCTTGAAGGAGATGCCGCCGGCGATGGCGGTAACCGGATGGATGCCGCGGCCGCCGATAGTCTCGTTGATCTTCTGGCCGAGGCTCCGCAGACGCAGGGCTTTTTTGGTGAGTTCCGGTGCCGCCTCAACCATGCCGACGATATTCTGGGAGGCCGGGGGACCATTGAGACCGAAAACCAGGTCGGGGCCGGCAAGGACGAAGAGCGACAGGGCATGGCTGTGGATGACATGGCCCATGTACATGAATTCCCTCAGGAGCCTGGCCGCAGGAGGCGGTTCGACCCCGGCGGCGCAGTCCAGCGCCTTGGCCGCCGCCAGGTGGTGGGCAGTCGGACAGACCCCGCAGATTCGGGCGGTGATCATCGGCATGGTGTGTGCCTCCATACCGACCAGGATCCGCTCGAACCCCCTCAACTCATTGACACAGAAATAGGCCTGGTCAACCATGCCGGCATCGTCATACTCGAGCAGGATGCGGGCATGCCCCTCGATCCGGGTGACCGGGTCTATCTTGATCGTCTTCGCCATTATGCTGCCTCCACTTCTGCGATCCATTTGCGAATCAAAAACGTCGGTTTGTTGCCGATCATCTTGGTGGCCATCGCATAGGCGTAATGGGTCTTGGCCGATTGTTCGATGTGCTTGATGATCGTGTCCTTGCCGATCCTGGTCAACCGTGACATCCTGTCGGCCACCTCGGAACGGATATCCCGGTTCGGTTCGGTGAGGATCTGCATCGTCGGTCCGGCACAACCGGAACACATGATGCCGTGATTGGGACAGGGGGCGAGACAACGGTCAAGGGTGGCCGAACCAAGACAGATATAGCCCTGGCTCAGGAAACAGAGCTCGTCGTCCGGCATTCCTTCAAGGCTGTTTTTGATCTCGGCAACCTCCGTCTTAACCATCGTCCGGCGGCATGCGGCACAGACCGTGGACTTGTCCACCCGTGGGGTATGATGGTCGATGAGGGATTTCAGGCTTTCGAAGATAAAATGCGGGTGAGGCGGACAACCCGGCAGGTAGAGATCGACATCGATTACCTCGTCGATCGGGGTGACAATCTTTTCCAATCCGGTTATCTCACTGTCCGGGAGGAAATCGGTCCTGGTCGTCGGACTCTTGCGGAAGACCTGGTTCATGATCTCTTCGCGGCTGTGCGCCAGACCCGCCCCGTGCAGACCACCGTATACGGCGCAGGTGCCGAAGGCGATGATGGTCTTGCACTGCCGGCGCATCTCCATCGCCGCATGCCGGTCATGCTCGGTCCGGATCGAGCCGGTGAGGATGCCGATGTCGGCCTCGGGGTAATCCTTGACATCGGTCAGGACCGGACATTTCTGAATTTCCACCGATTCGAGGACATTCAATATTTTTTCGTGCAGATCAACCAGCGCGACATGGCATCCGCCACAATCGCACAACCACTCCGTATTCAATCGAACTTTCTCGCTGCTCATCGTATCTCCTAGTCAACGCGCGTAATGCAGCGTCATCCCTCCACCGTCAATATCTTCAGGCAGGCGTTTTCACCGGCATGCCTGATCTCCAGCGTCGCCTTCTTCCCCATGATGCTTTCGAGGGCTCCGGCAAAAAAACCGTACATCATATTGCACAGAGACCCCTTCTGGGGATGCCCGAAGCGAAAGAGGGCCTGTCTGATCATGCAGTCACGGAAAACGATGAGCATCTGGCGGTTCCCCTTGTCATCCGTCGTGATCATCTCCGCCTGTTCTTCAGGCTTGAAGGGTTCAAAGCCCCAGAGGCAGTGATTGGCCACGAGAATATTCTTGACCTCGCCGATGGCCTCGAGGAGATCATCGGTATGTCTGGCATTTTCCGAAAATTTGCGACCGAGATTCCGACCGGCCGACATAGTCATGCTGTTTGCACCACGGCCCAGTATCGGTTCGATACCAGCCGACAGCGCGGCCATGAAATTCATGGTTTCCTGCAGTGTGCGTCGCTTCTTGAGAATTTCCTCCACGTCCGCGTTCCTCCATCTGAGCGTTCAGAACCAGCTGTCGGTCACCCGCATGAAGCCTTCCGGCTTGCCCCCATGCTCCAACGGTCCTTGAGTTTGTATTATGCCAAGTTGCACAAAGAAGAATGCAATATATTGAGAATGAATGTCGAACACAAGCACTATCACGGTGATTCATACTTTATTGAGAGTTGCTCTCAAATCTCTGCGGCCCTGAAAAATCAGCATACCTGAAGGCACATCGGCATGAACACCGTGACCGTGATGAGTCGCCGAAGAATCTGCTCATGTGTGTTGCGGGAGAAAATTGATAAGCACAACATCGGAGATGGGGGCAAGCCGCAGGATTGAGGTCGCTTTCAGCGCCCCCAGCCATGCTCGCCTATGAGTTCGACAAAACGGACACTGGCCAGTTGATCGACCCGGATCTCCCCCTTCTCTTTGGTGACAAGATGCAGACTCTGGATATTCTGATCACCGACCGGTATCACCAGTCTCCCGGGATCGGCCAGTTGGTCGATCAGAGGGGGGGGCACCTCGGGGCCGCCGGCGGTGACGATGATCGCATCATAGGGAGCGAACTCCGGCCAGCCGAGGGTGCCGTCATCCATCTTGGCGACGATATTGAAATAGCGAAGGGAGTCGAAAATCTTCCTCGCCCCGGCCAACAGGGTATTGACCCGTTCGATGGTATAGACCTTGTGGCAGAGCCGGGAGAGAATCGCCGCCTGGTAGCCTGAACCGGTCCCGATCTCCAGGACTTTTTCATGCCCCTGCAATTGCAGGACCTGGGTCATGTAGGCAACGATGTAAGGTTGCGAGATAGTCTGCCCGGCGGCGATGGGCAGGGGATGATCGCCGTAGGACCGGCCCTGCATCGCGTCGTCGACAAAGAGATGGCGCGGCACCTCCCCCATGACGGCGAGGACTCTCCGATCAGTTATCCCCCGGGCCGCGAGCTGTTCCAGTACCATTCGCTCACGGGCTGTGGCAAAACGATCGGTCACTTTTTGTCCTTTTGCCAGGAAAAATCATCCGCCCAATCGTTTTCGTCGGCGTCGTGGGCCTCATACCTGTAATCGACAACCACATTGTCCTTCAGCGTGACGATCACCTGGCCGATACTGGGACTGCCCAGATACTTGCCCACCACCGGGGTTCTTTCCATGACGGTGGAGCTCTTTTCCCTGAACAGCCACTGCTCGACCCCCTTGTCGATGACCTTTTGTTCATCGGGCTCACCAAGGTAGGTCAGCACATCATCGCCGGTTGACTGCCCCGCCTTGATCAGCAACACGTCAGAGGCAAGGTTGCGAACGGGTTTGTTGTAGCATCCGCCCAAGAGCAGGACTGCTGCCAGGAAAATCAGGCAGTAACGGCAGAAAGAGGGCATAGGTCCTCCCTGTTGATTGAAATCGGAAGAGTGGGGTAACATGTCGCTCTATAGCCTGAAGATAGTCACATTTCAATGGTTATGTCGTGAACCGTCCGGCGGCTGGAATTTTAATCCTTCTATCCAGTACGCCGGCTTGATCTGATAGACAATTGAAATCGCAGGAATTTAAAACACAGAGCAATGATTACCCCTGGACCGCACGGTTAAGGATCTTATAGTTCCTCTCCACCATGATCAATGGATCGACAACCAGTCCCGCCTGAATCATCGCGTTATCATAGATCTGCCTGGCCACATCGACGGCAAACTCCTCATCCGTCTCCTGCAGGTCGGCCAGCCGTTTGATGAGGGGATTCCTGAGATTGATCTCCAGGTTCTTTTTCGAGGTCTCGAGCCCGAGACCCTTCTCGAACCGCGATGCCGCCAGGACCCGCTGCATCGACGAGGTCATATGGCTGTCGGGGTTGACGATCATCGCCGGGGCATCGACCAGCCGTTTCGAAACGATGACATCCTGCACCCCGTCGGCCAGGGTCTTCTTCAACCAGGCCAGAAGGGCTTCACTGCGCGTGCTGTCGAGCCCATCCTCCTGATCCCCGTCGGCCTTTTTCTCCTCCTCGGTCTCGGGAATGGCGAGATCGGCCCGGTCGGCGGAGACCAGCTTCTTGCCCTCGAACTCGCCGAGATGGCTGAGGACGAAGTCGTCGATCGGTTCCATCGTGTAGATGATCTCGATGTCCCTCTTCCTGAACATCTCGACATAGGGACCGGCCTCGATCGCCGCCCGGCTCGTCCCGTTGATATAGTAGATTTCCTGCTGATCCGGGTTCATCCGCAGCAGGTAGTCGGCCAGGCCCACCGGTTTGCCGGGCTCGGACTTCGACGACTCGAAGCGCAGCAGCCTGCCGAGATCGTCGCGGTGTTCGAAGCTGGAAGTGGCGCCCTCCTTGAGGAAGATCCCGAAGGTCTTCCAGAAGGTCAGATACCCGTCGGCATCCCGCTTCGCCTCCTCCTCGAGGAACTTCAGGAACCGCTTGGTGATGACCCGGCGCAGCTTGCCGACCAGGGCGTTGTCCTGCAGCGCCTGGCGGGAAATATTCAACGGCAGGTCTTCGCTGTCCACCACGCCCTTGAGGAATCGCAGCCATTCCGGCAGGATGTTTTCAGAATGCTGATCGATGAGGATCCTCTGGCAATAGAGGTTGACTCCGGACTCCATCCGGCCGAAACCAAGGACCTCAAAATTCTCCTTCGGGACAAACAGCAGGGCATTGATCGCCAGCGGCGCATCGGCCGAAAAATGCAGGCGGTACATCGGTTCGTCGATGGTGTTGCCGACGAATTTGTAGAAATCGACATACTCCTGATCGGTGATCTCCGCCTTGTTTCTCGTCCACAGGGCCTGGACGGTATTGACGATCTCATCCTCAAGCTTGATCGGGAAGGAGACAAAGGCCGAATACTGCTTGATGATCGCTTCGACCTTCCATTTCTGGGCGTAGTCATGGGCGTCTTCCTTCAATTCGACAACAATCCTGGTGCCGCGGCGCAGCCCCGGCATCTCGCTGATGGTAAAGGAGCCGGTGCCGTCGGAGGCCCATTCATGGCCCTCGCTGCCGTCCCAGGACCGACTCTGCACGAGGACCCGGCTGCCGGCCATGAAGGCGGCGTAGAAGCCGACGCCGAACTGGCCGATGAGGTTGACGTCCTTCTTCGCCGCTTCCGCCAGCTGGGACAGGAAGGTATTGGAACCCGAGTGGGCGATGGTGCCGAGGTTGGCCTCGAGCTCGTGGCGGCTCATGCCGATCCCGGTATCGGTGATCGTGAAGGTGTGGTTCTTGTCATCGAGGGTGATGTTGATCTCGAGCGGCACGTGGGCATCGAAGACATCGGTGGCGGTAATGCTCTCATGCCTGAGTTTCTCCAGGGCATCTGCCGCATTGGAGATCAATTCGCGAATAAAAACGTCCCGCTCGGTGTACAACGAGTGGATGACGATATCGAGGAGCTTCTTGATCTCTGCCTGAAATTCGTGGGTTGTAGTTTTCACTGTCATTACGATTACCTCTTACACTTTTGTCTGTACTGGACGGGAACACGCAGATCCCTTGCCATTGATTTATCTGCCAATTTTGGCGGAAATGGTAAGCATGTCCGAGTGGTTGTCAAGCCGTGGCGGCCATCTGGTCATCGTGTCCGCGATCCTTGCGGATATCGGATTCCCATTGTTGACTCCAACGCTCCTCGCCCACGACGCCTGCCAGCCGAACGGTCCCCGGCCCCTTCCGCGGCAATCTCGCCGCTGACGGCGCGCCGCCGGCGGACGGACGGCTCACCCAGATTTCACCCCCGATCACACCTGATGCACTGCGGCCCCGGAGAAAGACACACCCCGGTTCGTTATTTGCCTTATCTTGCGGCTGGCCATTGAAATTGATTCAGCGGATTTGATAGGATGAATCTGAACGGGAAAGGTGTTTCGGCCTCGACAAAAAGGTCGGGGATCTCCGGGTCAACTTTGGAAATCAAGGGGGAAAACGGCATGAAAACGGCAAAAACAATGTTTGTAGTTTTCGCGGCGCTCCTTCTGGCCGCCGGGTCGCTGGTGGTCGGCAAGGGAGAGGCAGCGGAGGACAAAGTGTCCTTTTACGCCAACATCACGGCCATCGAGCCGATCATGGAGGCTTTTTCCAAAGCGACGGGCATCAAAGGTGAATACACCCGAATCTCCACAGCCAAGTTCCTTTCCACCGTGTTCACTGAATTCGAGGCCAACAAGCTGATGGCGGATGTCATCCAGGCCCCGTTGCCGGTCCTGGAAATGCTGAAGGAAAAGGGCATCATCGCCACTTACGTTTCTCCCGAATCGGCGAAGTACCCGGCATGGGCGAACAAGAACGGCATTCAACTCTTCGGCATCGAATATGTGGGGATCGTCTACAATAAGGAATTGGTCAAGCCGGAGGACGTGCCGAAGCGCTACCAGGACCTGGCCGACCCGAAGTGGAAGGACAGGATCGTCATGGCGAACCCGGCCAGCCATGCCACGACCATCTGCTGGCTGATCGGCCTGCGGGAAAACGTCTTCGCCTCCGATCAGGAGTGGCGGGAATTTCTCAAGGGTCTGGCAGCGAACCGGCCGATGTTCGTGGCGTCCTTCGGTCCGACCCCGGCCCCGATCGAGAGCGGCGAGAAACAGATCGGCATCTCGATGCCCAAGTATATCGTCACCAAGGCCCCGGCCCCCCTCGACTGGGCCCGGGTGCAGAATCAACCACTGATGGGGACCCCGCGGGCGATGGGCATCTCCTCGAAGGCCCCGCATCCGGAAGCGGCGAAAAAATTCATGGACTACTGGCTGTCCAAGGACGCCATGACCCTGCTGGCGAACGACGTCGGTGAATACGTACTCGCCCCCGGCGTCTTCCCCCCCATCGACGGCATGGACAAGGCCAAGGTCATACCCATCAGGGAACTCGCCGATGACGAGATAGCCAGGTGGGGCGAGGAATTCAAAAAGATCTTCGCGATCAGATAATCCATCCCCGGCCATGGAAATCCGCATCGCCGGCCTTCGCAAGCATTACGCCTCCGAAGGCCGGATCATCAAGGCGTTGGACGATGTCGATCTGACCATCCCGTCCAACCAGATCTTCACGTTGCTCGGCCCATCCGGCTGCGGCAAGACCACCCTCCTGCGCAGCATCGTCGGCCTGGAATCCCCGGATGCCGGAGAGATCCGGATCGGCGACGAGATTGTCTACTCGTCGGCGCGGCACATCAGCGTTCCCACTGAAAAACGGGGACTCGGCATGGTCTTCCAGACCTACGCGATCTGGCCGCACATGAACGTGTACGACAACGTCGCCTACCCGCTGCAGAACCGGAAGGTGCCGAAGGAGGAAATCCGCCGGCGGGTGGCCGAGACCCTGGCCTTCGTCCAGCTCGAAGGTTTTGAAAACCGGCCTGCCACCAAACTCTCCGGCGGCCAGCAGCAGCGGGTGGCCCTGGCCCGCGCCCTCGTGGCGCAACCCCGAGTCATTCTCTTCGACGAACCCCTGAGCAACCTCGACGCCAAGCTGCGGGAGGAAACCCGCAAGGAATTGAAGACATTCCTCTACGATCTCCAGATAACAGCCGTCTATGTCACGCACGACCGGGTCGAGGCCCTCGCCCTGTCCGACACCATCGCCGTGATGCGGGCCGGCCGGATCATCGAGATCGGTTCGCCGAAAAAGATCTACTTCGACGCCGAAAGTGAGTTCGTCGCCGACTTCATCGGCCGGGCCAACCTGGTCAAGGCGGTGGTCCGGGAACAGCTCTCCGGGACGACCATCGTCGATTCCGCCATCGGCCGGCTCGCCTGCCGGAAAGGAAATTTTTCGCCCGACTCGCACGTGACCCTCTGCCTGCGCCCGGAATTCATCTCCCTGACCCGGGGTGACCACCCCGGGACGAATGTCGTCCAGGGGACCATCGCCTCCATGGTGTTCGTCGGCGATGCCTTCGAGGGTGAGATCCGCGTCGGCGACCAGCATCTGCTGGCCCGCATCGAACCGGAGACGGATCTGGCCGTGGGCGACGAGGTCGGCTTCCAGGTGAGCCCTGATCATTGCCTTCTCGTTGCCGGGTGACAGAAACCATGACCGGCAGACACTCGGGATTGACCCTTCTGCTCATCGCCATCGTCGGTTTTCTCACCATCTGCCCGGTGATCATGCTGGTCTTCGGCAGTCTGTCGGAGGGATTGACAGCCACCGGCACGTTCACCCTGGCCAAATACATCGCCGCCTATACCGATCCGGCGCTGCTGGAAGTCATCTGGAATACGGTGATTTTCGTCGGCGGGGCGGCGTCGACCGCCACCGCCCTGGCCCTCTTCCTGGCCTACCTCAACATCCGCACCGACATCCCCTTCAAATTCATCTTCGGCATCATCTCGATTATCCCGATGATGATTCCCCACCTTCTGTTCTCGGTCAGTTGGGTCCTGCTGCTCAACCCATCCAACGGCATACTGAACCTCATCCTGAGACAGGTCTTCTCTCTTCATCATGCCCCGTTCAATATCTATTCCCTGCCCGGCATGGTCCTCGTCGAGGGCCTGCTCGATCTGCCGATCGCGTACCTGATCATCGCCCCGGCCATGGCCTCCTTCGACGCCTCGCTGGAGGAATCCTCCCGGGTCTGCGGCGCCTCCACCGGCAAGACGATCTTCCGCATCACGCTGCCGGTCCTGCGGCCGGCCATTCTCGCGGCCTTCATCCTCTGCATCATTCGCGGCCTGGCCTCCTTCGCCGTGCCTTCGGTCATCGGCATGCCGGGGCGCATCTATGTGCTGGCCACCCATCTCTACCAGATGGTCTCCACCGGATTCGCCGCCGATTACGGCAAGGCCGCCGCACTGGGAATGAGCGTCCTGCTCGCCGCGATCATCCTCATCTACCTCTACCGCTACCTCACCTCGGCCAGCGACAGGTTCGTGACGATTGCCGGCCGTGGCTACAAACCGACGATCATCAAGCTGCAACGCTCCAGGATTCCGCTCTTTCTCATCCTCGGATTTCTGTCGTTCATCCTGATCATCCTGCCGGTCGTGGTCCTCTTTTACACCTCCCTGGTGCCCTATTCGATGGTGCCCAGCATGCGGGCCTTCTCGATGATGGGACTGAAGCACTGGATCGAGGTGCTCAACGATCCGATCTCGCTGCTGTCCCTCAAAAACAGCCTGTTTCTCGGGGTCTTCGGCGCCACGATCGGCATCGTGCTGTCGATCTTCGTAGCCTACGTCATCGTCAAGGTACGGAGCCGGAGCGCCGGTGTCCTGGAATCCCTCAGTTTTCTCTCTTTCTCCTTTCCCGGCATCGTCATCGGCGTCGGATTCATGTGGTTCTTCGTCCGAACCCCGCTCTACGCCACCATCTGGGCCCTGCTCATCGGTTATATCGCCACCTATCTTCCCTATGGTGTCCGCCCGTTGTCCAGCGCCTTTGTCCAGATCCACGATCATCTCGAGGAATCGTCGCTGGTTGCCGGCGCATCGTACCTGACGACGCTCAGGCGGATCGTCATCCCGCTGCTGGTACCGGGCATCGTCTCCGGCTGGGTCCTGATGGCGACCATGTTCGTCCGGGAACTGTCCCTGTCCGTGGTCCTGTCCCGACCGGGAACGGAGGTCCTGGCGGTGCAGATCCTGCGTTTCTCCGAGGACGGCCTGTGGGGCAAACTGTCGGCCCTGGGGATCATGATGATCGGGGTTTCGACCCTGCTGGTGCTCCTGGTCAACTTCATCGGCCGCAAGTTTCGTCCGGTCGACAGATGACCGCGGCCTCTGCCTCCTCAGCTCTCGACTGCCGCCTGCTGCTCAAGCCGATCGCGATGCGTGGCTCTGCAGTATCGATTCATTTCGTGCATACTCCCCTGCGGTGGTCGACGCTCCCCCGGACTACCGGCAACCGACGTTGTTCAATCATCCTTGATCCTTGGCCATGCCCATGATTGAATCCCTGGACATCTGGAAGCTCCTGGCCGGTCTTTCCATTTTCCTGTATGGGATGTACATGCTGGAGGACGCCGTCAGGGCCATGTCCGGCAAGGCCTTCCGGCAGATGATCAGATATTATACCTCCGGCCGCCTCCGCGCCATCGGCAGCGGCGCCTTCATCACCGCCATCCTCCAGTCCAGTTCGGCGGTGTCGCTGATGATCCTGGCCTTCGTCGGGGCCGGGGTGATGACGATGCAGAACGGCATCGGGGTGATGATGGGCGCCAATATCGGCACCACCCTGACCTCCTGGATCGTCGCTATTTTCGGCTTCAAGTTGGATATCGAGGTCTTCGCCCTCCCCCTGATCGCCCTCGGGGGACTGGTCTTCATCGCCTTCGGCCCGTCGTCGAAACTCTTCCAGGCCAGCCGGCTGCTGATAGGTTTCGGGTTTCTCTTCCTTGGACTGGATTTCATGAAGACCGGGATGGAAAACTTCGCCCGCCATATCGACCTCAACGCCATCGGCCATTACGGGCTCTGGGTCTTCCTGCTCATCGGCATCCTGATCACGGCCCTGATGCAGTCGAGTTCGGCGAGCATCGCCATCATCCTGACCGGGCTCAACGGCGGCCTGCTCACCCTGGAGCATTCGATGGCCATGGTCATCGGCGCCAATATCGGCACCACCGTCACCGTTCTCCTCGGTTCCATCGGTGGAATTCCATCCAAGAAGCGGGTGAGCACCAGTCATCTGATTTTCAATCTGGGTACCGGGATCCTGGCCTTTCCCCTTGTGCGCCCCCTGTCGCGACTGTTTCCCACCCTCTTCGATATCTCGAGCGACGCCGTCATGGCCCTGGCCTTCTTTCATACCCTCTTCAACGTCACCGGCGTCGTGGTCTTTTTCCCCTTCATCGGGATCCTCGCCCGTTTTCTCCTCCGCGCTTTTCCGGACCGCAAGGAGATGGTGGCCGTCTACATCAACAATACCCCGACCGAAGTCACGGACGCGGCCACGGCTTCCCTGCGCAAGGAGATCCTCCATCTGTTTGAAGAGTCCCAGTTGTACAGCCTCAGGACCTTTAAAATCGACGACAAGCTGATCTTCGACCACGCCCTGCCCCTGGAACGAAGTCCACGGCCCGTCACGCTTCCCGGTCTCTATGACAACATAAAGTTCCTGCACGGTGAAATCATAGAGTTTTATGCCAAAATGCTGCGGTCGCAGCTGGAAGAATCGGAGGTCAAGGAACTGGAACGGATGGCATACGCCTCCCGCAATATCATGAACTCCATCAAAAACATCAAGGGGATCAAAAACGATCTGGATGACTTCGAAAGTGCCGACAATGAGCACCTCAATCGCCAGTACAAGCTGTTTCGCCGCCGTCTGGTGGAACTGTACTACGACACCAATCACCTGCTGGAGAGCGACAACCCCCGTGACCAGTACCGCGATCTCCTGCGAATCGTATTCCACCTCGAACAGAAGGACAAACAGGCCATCGAGGAAGTCATGAAAAGGGCCGCCAGTGGCGAGATCGACGAATTGGAAATAGCCTCGCTGCTCATGGCCAACCGTCTGTTCAACCAGTCCTGCCGGCTCCAGGTATTCGCCCTGAAGAATCTCCTCCTCACCGAAGAGGAAATCCATGAATTCGACAAGGCCATGGATATGAAGGAAATCCTCGACGAGGAACAGCAGCGGCCGGCGCGATCGGTGGCGGCCTGATAGCGGCGGCCGGCGCGATCTCTTCCAAAAATGCCGGGATCTCCGCTTTCACCCACGGGACACGGCCCCTCGATCCGATATTCCTGCATTGCCGATATCAAGGATTCCTGGTAAAGAACAACAGCACCTTCACTGGAAAATTCACCTCTGCCTCGACCCTGCAATGACAGCACAATTCGATACCATCATCGTTGGCGGCGGGCTCTCCGGCCTGACAATCGCTCACAAACTGAAGACCCATGCCCCCGACCATCGTTTCCTGGTCCTCGAAAAATCGGGACGAACCGGCGGGGCGATCCGGACGCATCGGGATCAGGGATATATCACCGAGATCGGCCCGCATGGATTTCTCGACAACTGTCCCGAGAGCCGGACGTTGCTCACCGAGACCGGACTTGACCGGGAGTGCGTCAAGGCCCCGCTCAAGCACTTTGTGCGCTATGTCTATCTCCACGGCCAGCTCCGCTGCATCCCGCAGAGCCCGGGCAAAATACTGATGGCCCCGCTGGTTCCCTGGACGGCCAAACTGCGCGTGCTTGCCGATCTCTGGATCCGACCGCTCGCCGGGGAACCGACAGTCGCCAAGTGGGTGGACCACCGTTTCGGTCCAGCCCTCCTGCCCTTCGCCGATGCCGTTTTCACCGGCACCTATGCCGGTGACTTCAACGAACTGGCCATCGACAACGTCATGCCCGGCATCCGCCGGCTCGAGAAGGAATACGGCTCGGTCATCCGCGGCCTGATAGGCAAGATGCTGCAGGCCAGGCGGTCGGGCACCGCGAAAAAGATAACCATGCCGGCAATGACCAGTTTTCCCGACGGCATGTCCCGATTGGCGGAACGGCTGACCGAATCCCTGCAGCCAGGCACCGACCTGCTGCTCGAGTGCGGGGTCATGGCCATATCCCGCACCGAAACCGGCTGGCAGGTACAGTCGGAGAAAGGAGTCCATAGCGCTGCCAATCTGGTTTTGGCCCTGCCGGTCAATGCCTCTCTCACCCTGCTGGCCGGCATCGATGCCACCATGCCCATCGCCGCCGTCCCGGAGGCATGGATTGCCACGGTGGTCTTCGGGTTCGGCCCCAGCGCCGTTCTACCGCCCGGATTCGGCTACCTGACCCCGGAACAGGAAGGACGGTTCACCCTCGGAACGCTCTTTTCATCCAATATGTTCCCCGGCCGGGCCCCGGCCGGCCATATCGTCTGCGAAACCCTCGTCGGCGGCCGTCGCCATCCGGAACGCCTGCACCTCGACGACGCGACCATGACCAGGCTCGCCCTTGACGATGTCCGCGAGGTTCTCAATCTGCCCGGTGATCCAGTCTACAGTACGGTACTCCGACCGCAAAGCGGCATCCCCCAGTTGGAACGGGGCTATGGCCAGCTTCTGACCTGGCGCGACAAGGTGGTGCAGGACCATCCGGGGCTTTCGGTCTGTGGTTTCGGCTGGGAGGGTATCGGGATCAACGATATGATCAGGAGCGCGACCGGTGCTGCCGAACAGATCCTCAGACCTTCCAGCGCCCACCCCGAGGGTCCGGAGATCAAGGGCGTTTACTTTTGAATCCGGCACCGGAAGAATCCTCCCGATAAAAAAAGGGAAGACCGAAGGCACGGTCTTCCCCTGTCATCGTTTCTTTCACCCTATCGTATCAGAGTTGCTTGACCTTGTCGGACAGAAGGTTGAGCTGGGCGTTGACGGAGGTGTCACGGTTGGTCAGATTGGTAACCACCTTGATCGAATGGAGGACAGTGGAATGGTCCCGGTTGTATATCCTGCCGATATCGGCCAGGGACTCGTCGGTATATTTCCGGCTCAGATACATTGCCACCTGACGGGGAAAGGTAATGACCTTCTTCCGTGACCGGGATTGCATATCCTTGACGCTGACCTTGAACTGGCTGCCGACCAGATCGCCGATCATCGCCGAGGTCAGCACCTGTTGATGCCCGACGACACTGGTCACGACTTCCCGTACCAGGTCCAGATCGATATCCCCCTTCCGCAGAGAGGCCTTGGCCCGCAGCGCAATCAGCGCCGACTCGACCTTGCGGATATCGCCCCTGATATGCTGGGCCAGGTAATCGACATAACTCTCCTCCAGCACCAGCTGATGCTGGACAGCCTTGCGGCCGACGATGCGCAGACGGGTATCGATGTCCGGCGGCTTGATGCTCGTCACCAGCCCGGCCGACATCCGTGAGCGGAACTCATCGTCGATCCCCACCAGATCCCGCGGGGCGCTGTTGGCGGTCAGTATCACCCGCTTGCCGGACTTGACCAGGGTGTCGAGCAACTCGTTCAGTTCCTCCTGGGTCTTCTTCTTGCCGGTCAGCGAGTGGACATCCTCGACCAGCAGGATGTCGCAGTGGTCGTGATATTTGCGTTTGAACTGGTCCATCGTATTGGACTGGATGCCGCGGACCATCTCCGAGGCGAACTGCTGGGCCGTGACATACTGCAGCCGGGTCATCGGCGAATCGGCGATGATCTTGTGGGCCACGGCATGGGTCAGATGGCTCTTGCCCAACCCTGTACCACTGTTGATATAGAGGCAGGGACCGACCAGGTCTTCGCTGATTGATATCGACTGGCAGGCGGAGTGGGCGAGGATATTGCAGTCGCCGACCATGAACTCGTCGAATGTGTAACGGGGATGCAGGGCGCGGATCCGGGTGGTGTTTACCGGTACGCTGGGAAGACGCATCTGACCCTTGACGGTTGTTACCGGCAACGGCTTCGCCTCCTTTTCACAGAGCACCACCTTCCGCGACGATCCCCCGCATTCCTTGATCTTTTCTTCGATCAAGCCCAGGTAATGTTGCGAAATGTACGCATTGAAGTACCTGTCCGGGCTGGCGAGGAACAGGGTTTCAGCCTGAACCTGGACACACTCCAGCGGTTCTATCCACAGCGCATAGACATTCTCCGTCAACGCGCCCTTCAATCTCTCTTTCGTCTTCTCCCAAATCATACACTATCCTTCCTGTAACAGGTTTTCCAAGCGATTCAGAGTCATTTAAGGCAATCCTGCAGAAATGAACGATACTGTACGCTTCATCACCCAATGCCGGGGAACCACCGCTCAGCCAAAAACAAAAGGGGGACCTCACCGTGATTCCCGCCTCGCATTGGATGGCGGATGATTAACTCCATTTTCCATTTCCCGTCAAAGACGATATTGAGATATTTCTTATTAGTGCAACATCTTATTGTTAACAGCGGCAAGACCCGAACCAGCCTGAATCTCCGACCACTCCCTCTCTAAATCCTTATTCTCAGGGGCCTGGCGCCGATAGCGCTTTTCCATCGTCAAATAGACCGCTTAGTATGATTTCCCACAACTTATCAACAGTTTTACAAAAAGATTCAACTCAATATTTCTCAAAATTAGTGGACCATATTGAATTTTTCTCGATATTTCATTACAGCCATTGCGAGATGTGCGTATTTCCGACTCTTCAAGAAAATAATTTATTTTTAACCTCATATTTTTTTGAACAAAACCAGAATATACTACGCTGTAGCGACAACCATGGCCAGGGTCAGGACATAGACCTCTTTCGCCCCCGCCAGACGAAGCGCTCGACTGCATTCCGAAACCGTCGTACCGGTGGTAAAGACATCATCCACAACACAGACCGTCTTTCCCTTCACGAATTCCATATCCGCTACCACGAAGGCGGATCGGAGATTCCTCCTCCTGGCTGCCCCGCTCAGTGCAGTCTGAGCAGGGGTATCCCGTATGCGATGGAGGAGGTTGCACCGGATATCGGGCTCGCGCCCGGGATAAAACAGGCGGGAGAGGAGCACGGCCTGATTCAGCCCCCGTGCTTTCAGCCGTTTTGGATAGAGGGGAACGGGTACGATAATGTCAGGGTCGCGAACCCCGGCAAGAGAGGCCTGCTCGATGATATGCCTGAGACCGGGCAGTACCGACGTGTCGCCGTGGTATTTCAAACGATGCAGCAGGAGGCTTGCCGGCTGGTCATAGCGGATACAGGAACGGGCGACGCTGAATGGCGGCGGATGGATGAGACAGTCCTGGCAGCGATGACTGCGGCCCGGCTCCCCCGCCGCCATCATTTTTCCGCAGCAGGCGCAGAGCGGCGGCCGGATAAAGTCGATCCCCTGCCTGCAGTCCCGACACAGGTGTTCACGACTTTCCCAGCCGGGGTAAGCGCCGCAGAGCAGACAACGAGGGGGAAACACCAGATCGAGAAAGATCACCATCCAGGATTTCGGCAGCTGCATGGAGTTCAATACCCCCGCTGCCGCAGGGAACGGAGCTGTGAAAATTCCCTCAAAAGTTGTGCTTTCATTTTATTATTCCACGGTGTCGATCAATTGCTTGCCCTGTAGGAAATCTTCAGCTACCCACCACCATCGGCGGAGATCAATTTCGCTCATATCCATTTGCTGTCTTTGCATTTCCTGCCAAACATGGCATAATGATCACGGTTTTTACCCTTGGTTATCATGAACAGTGCAATACCTGTTTTGTCAGACTATTTACCCACAGAACATTGATACATTCACATCCGACGATGCATATACACTCCGCCATATCCTCTGGGGCATCACAAACAGAAAGGAACTCTGCCATGGATCACACCGGAAAAACGCTGTCTCCCGTCCGTCATCTCCACATGTTCCGGCTTCTGCAGCTTTTACTTTTTGCCCTTGCAACGGTCATTTTTGCCGGTCCCGCCATCTCGGCCGAACAGAATACCGCCTTTCTGCCGCTGAAAATCAACAGTCAGCAGGATGTGGACAAACTAGCGATACAGGCCGACACCTTCCTGGAGGAGGCTCTTGTCAGCAACGGGCAGACGATGCTGTCCCGCGCCAGGGTGGAGTCGATGGCTGACTACTCCAAGGCCTGGCCGCCAGCGGTGCCGCAGATGCAGAAAATTGCGGAAACCACCGGCTTCGACAACGTCGCTGCCGGCAGTCTTACCTATGTCGGCAAACAGATAAGCATCGATATCAAGGTCTTCGATCTGTTGACCCCGAATGCGCCGCGCTATTATTTCAAGGATGGACTCACCGTTGAAACCCTGCGGGACGGCATCGCCGCCGTCATAGGCGACATCCTTCTCTACTCCGGCAAGGACCTCCGGATCGCCACCATCACCCCGCAGGGCAACAAACGTATAGATTCAGGAGCGATCCTGCGCAAGATCAAGAGCAAGGTCGGGGATATTTACAGCCCGTCGACGTTGCGGGAGGACCTGAAGTCGATCTATTCGATGGGCTATTTCAACGATGTCCAGATCGATGTCAGCGAAACCGAGAAAGGAAAAAATATCGTCTTCAAACTCGTGGAGAAACCGGTTATCGCCTCACTGGTGTATGAGGGCATCGACGAACTCAAGGAAGAGGACGTCAAGAGTGCGGCCAATATCAAGGAACACTTCATCCTCAATCCTGCGAAAATCAATACAGCCGTCGAGGCCATCCGGGAGTTGTACAAATCCAAAGGCTACTACAACACCAAGGTCAAGACCGAAACGACCTTCCCCAGTGATGAAGGCGCCGTCGTCCGGATCATCATCGACGAGGGCAGCAAGATCTATATCAAGAAGATCGATTTCGAAGGCAACACGACCTTTGACGACGATGAACTGGCCGACGAGATCGAAACCAGCGAGAAAGGCTGGTTCAGCTGGCTGACCGCATCGGGCACCCTGAAAATGGATGAAGTCAAGCAGGATGTCGGTCGCATTGTCGCCTTCTACAACAATCACGGTTTTCTCGAGGCGAGGATTTCCGAGCCCACGATCCGTCAGGAGGATGAATGGCTCTACCTCACCTTCATGGTCGAGGAGGGGCCGCGGTTCAAGGTCGGGACCATCGATATCGCCGGCGATCTGATCACCGGCAAGGACGATCTGCTCAACCTGCTCTCCATCCGTAAGGAAGAATTCCTGAGCCGCCAGGTCATGCGCGACGATATCCTCAAGATCACCGACTATTATGCCGAGAGAGGATACGCCTTCGCCACAGTCAGGCCGGATATCAAAAAATCTGCATCGGGCGGCCGGCTGGATGTCGTGTTCAAGATTGAAAAAGGCGAACTGGTCTATATCGACCGGATCTCGATCAAGGGCAACACCCGGACCCGCGACAATGTCATACGCCGCGAACTGAAGGTTTCCGAGGGCGGTATCTTCGATTCCAAGGCCTTGCGGGAAAGCACCCAGGCCCTGCAGCGGCTTGAATATTTCGAAGAGGTCAATATTACTCCGGAGCCCTCTCTCGATCCAACCCGGATGAACATCGTCATCGACGTCAAGGAAAAAAGTACCGGCACTTTCAGTATCGGTGCGGGATACAGTTCCGTCGACAACCTGATCTTCATGGGCGAGATCTCCGAGAACAACTTCCTCGGTCGGGGCGACCGGCTCTCGCTTGCCACCAACATCGGCGGCTCAAGCTCCCGTTACAATCTCGGGTATACCAACCCGCGGCTCAACGACTCCGAACTGTCCTGGGGTGCCGACCTCTTCGATACCGAACGCGAATACGACGATTACACCAAGGATTCTCAGGGAGGAGATATCCGCGTCGGCTATCCTGTCTGGGAAAAATGGCGCATGATCGGCATGTACAGTTTTACCGATACCGATCTGACCGATGTCTCCGACAATGCCTCCTATGTCATCAGAAATTCGGTCGACTTGCATGTTACCAGCGCCGTCAAGGTATCGCTCGTACGCGATTCCCGCGACAGGATCCTCAACGCCTCGAAGGGTAGTTACCACCTCCTCAGCGCTGAGTATGCCGGAGGACCATTCGCCGGCGACGCCGAGTTCACCAAACTGGAGGGCTCCACCAGCTGGTATTTTCCGCTGTTCTGGAAGACGGTGTTCCATTTCAAAGGCTCCGCAGGTCAGGTGTTTGAAAATGAGAACGACAAGCTGCCGGTTTACGAACGATTTTATCTCGGCGGTATCAATACCGTGCGAGGTTTTGATTACGGCGATATCAGTCCGATCGATCCCGTTACCGGCGAGCGAATCGGCGGCGACAAGATGTGGTACACCAACTGGGAAATTCTCTTTCCCCTTGCCGAAAGCCAGGGCGTTCAGGGGCTGGTATTTTTTGATGCCGGCCAGGTCCTCGATGACGACGAGGACTGGGCGCTCGATTCCTACCGGGAGTCGGTCGGCGTCGGTCTCAACTGGCTGTCACCGATGGGACCGTTGAAGATAGTCTGGGGTTACAACCTCGACCCGCTCGACGACGAGGATAATTCCGTCTGGGATTTCAGCGTCGGCGGCACCTTCTAGACACATTATTCAGCACGTCTTCCTCTCCTGCCGGTTGCCCCCATGGGTGCAACCGGCACTTTTTTTTACCAATGCGCAACCAACTCCACCACCTCATTCAATCCACACGGTCCATACAATGCACCGGCCTGCGCGGTTCCAGCCCCGCCCTGCTCGGGGCCCTGCTCGGCGAACGGGGCCATTGCTGCTGCATCGTCCCGGACGAGCAGCTGGTCGCACCGTTCGAACAGGACCTGCGGCTTTTTTCCGCCAACAAGGTCCTCAGCTATCCGGCCCATGAGATACCGCCGTACACCCCGCTGGCGCCCGACCAGCAGACTACCGCGCTCCGCCTCTCGACCCTGTACCAGTTGACGGACAGCCGCGCCCCGCTGCTGGTCGTCACCTCGATCGAGGCCCTGATGCGGCGCGTCATGCCCAGGGGGCTGCTCACCCGGGTGGCGGAATTGATCGCCGCCGGCGAGGACGTCGACATCGACCGGCTCATCGCCAACCTGGTCATGATGGGGTACGAGCAGGTCGCCCTGGTCCAGAGCGTCGGCGATTTTTCGCTCCGTGGCGGCATCCTCGACATCTATCCGCCGCCCTTCCCGCTCGACGATCTCCGCCTCCACGACGGTCCGCTCCGCCTCGATTTCTTCGGCGACACCGTCGAATCACTGCGGGCCTTCGATCCGCTGTCACAGCGGTCGACGATGGAGATCGCCGAGGCCATCCTGCTGCCGGTATCCGACATCCTGCTCGACTCTTCCGACCCAACGGCGGCGGCCCGGCTGAAAAGGAGCTTCCAGGCCGGCGCCGCCGGCTGGGACAGGGACTCCGCCGCGGCCCTGATCGAGCAGGCGGTCAGCGGCCGCCGCTTCGCCGGGATGCAGTTCTATCTCCCGCTCTTCTATCCGGCCGAACCTTCAGGCAGTTCGACGGTCCTCGATTTCTTCCCGCCGGGGACGACACTGCTGCTGGTCGCGCCCGAGGCGATCAACCAGACCATGGATCTGGTCGAGGAGCGCATCGCCAGCAATTTCGCCGCCGCCCGGGCCGCCGGCCGGCCGGCCCTGCCGCCCGAGAGCCTGTTCCTCGACGCCGCGGCCACCAGGAAGCAGATGGCCGGTTTCAATCAGCTCCTGTCCAGCGATTTCGAGCTCAGCGGCCCGACCGAGACGATTTCCCTGGCGACCAAGAGCCATCTCCCGCTCAAGCAGGATATCGCCCTCCAGCGGCGCGACCGCGGCATCCTGGCTCCGCTCTCGGAGAAAATCGTCGACTGGCAGCGGCAGGGCGACCAGGTCATCCTCTGCTGCCGCTCCAGCCGGCATCTGAAAAACCTGCGCGAACTGCTGGAGCGCCACCATCACCTCACCGCCGAGGTGACGCCGCCGCTCGATCTCGATCGGTTCACCACCACCGAGGGCGAGAGGACCGTCTTCCTCTGCAACCATCCCCTGGCCCAGGGGTTCTCCCTGACCGACCGCAAGCTTCACCTCCTCTCCGAGAGCGAGCTGTTCGGCGAGATGCGGCTCGGCAAAAAGCGCAAGGGCTACCAGGAAGGCGCGCCGCTGCGGTTCGCCGAGCTGAAGGACGGCGACATCATCGTCCATCGCGATCATGGGCTCGGGGTCTACCAGGGGCTGGTGACGATGCAGTTCAACGCCGTCACCAACGACTTCGTCCAGATCGAATACCGCGACGGTGACCGGCTCTACGTCCCGGTGGACCGGCTCAACCTGATCTCCCGCTACGAGGGGCTGTCCGATCAGATCCCGAAAATCGACAAACTCGGCACCCAGACCTGGAAGACGACCACCACCAAGGTCAAGGAGGAGGTCTGGAAAGTGGCCCAGGAACTGCTGGAGATTTACGCGACCAGAGAGCTCCGCGAAGGCCGGCAGTTCTCACCCCCGGCCGAACTGTTCCACGAACTGGAGGAGTCCTTCCCCTTCGATGAGACCCCGGGTCAGGACAAGGCGATCACCGAGGTCATCGACGATCTGACCTCCGACAAGCCGATGGACCGGCTCGTCTGCGGCGACGTCGGCTATGGCAAGACCGAGGTGGCGGTGCGGGCCGCCTTCAAGGTCGTCGAGGACGGGATGCAGGTGGCTATCCTGGTGCCGACGACCGTCCTCGCCGAACAACATGCCAAGACCTTCCGGGAAAGGCTGCAGGGGTTTCCGG
The DNA here is from genome assembly GCA_000769715.1 of Desulfobulbus sp. Tol-SR. Classification (GTDB taxonomy): domain Bacteria; phylum Desulfobacterota; class Desulfobulbia; order Desulfobulbales; family Desulfocapsaceae; genus Desulfoprunum. The sequence goes on along the minus strand of JROS01000032.1, from coordinate 31,359 downwards.
TGCGGGTGGAATGCATCAATCGCTTCCGGACGACGAGCGAACAGCGGAAACTCGTCAAGGCGCTGGCCGAGGGCGGCATCGACATCCTGATCGGGACCCACCGGCTGTTGTCGAAGGACATCGTCTTCAAGAAACTCGGGCTGCTGATCGTCGACGAGGAGCACCGTTTCGGCGTCGCCCACAAGGAAAAGGTCAAGAAGCTGCGGGCCGAGGTCGATGTCCTCACCCTCACCGCCACCCCGATTCCCCGCACTCTGCAGATGTCCCTGCTCGGCATCCGCGATCTGTCGGTCATCTCCAGCCCGCCCGAGCACCGGCGTCCGGTCAAGACCTTCGTCGCCCAGTATGACGACCTGGTGATCAAGGAGGCGGTGACCCGGGAAATCCGGAGGAACGGCCAGGTCTTTTTCGTCCACAACCGGGTCAGATCGATCCACCAGGTGGCGGCCAACATCAAAAAACTGGTCCCCGGCGCCCGGATTGCCGTGGCCCATGGCCAGATGGCGGGCAAGGACCTGGAAGACATCATGGTCGCCTTCGTCAACCATGACATCGATGTGCTGATCTGCACGACGATCATCGAATCGGGGCTCGACATCCCGTCCGCCAACACGATCATCATCAACCGCGCCGATCAGCTCGGACTGGCCGAGATCTACCAGCTGCGGGGCCGGGTCGGCCGCTCCAGCCTGCAATCCTACGCCTTCCTGCTGGTGCCGTCCCTCGACAGCCTGACCAAGGACTCGCGGGACCGGCTCCAGGCCCTGATGGACTGTGACGAACTCGGGGGTGGCTTCCGCCTGGCGATGAGCGACCTCCAGATCAGGGGCGGCGGCAACCTGCTCGGGGTGTCGCAGAGCGGTCACATCGCCGCCATCGGCTACGACCTCTATCTCGACCTGCTGCAGAAGACCGTCGCCGATCTTAAAGCCGGCGCCAGCCATGATCTACCTGCCCGCGCCGCAGACGACGTCGATCCCGAGATCAACCTGCATATATCGGCCTATATCCCGCAGAACTACATGCCGGACATCAGCCAGCGCTATATGACCTACCGCCGGATCGCCACCCTCAGCTCCTCACCTCCCGCGATGCATGATGAACTGAGGGAAGAACTGATCGATCGCTACGGTTCCCTGCCGCAGGAACTCCTCAATCTCTTCAAGATAGTGAGTCTGAAGGCGGATCTCGCGGCCTTGCGAATAACTAAACTCGAAAGGGGAAAGGACAGCCTCGTCTATTCGTTTATGGAGGATACACCTCTGCGTCCGGAACTGCTGCTCACCTACCTCCAGCGTCAACCGAAAAAGCGCCGGATTCAGGCCAAATTGACCCCGGACGGCCGTCTCGTCGTCACCGGCCAGCCCCTCACCGGCGATGATCTCTTCGAATCGATCAGCACGACCATCGGCGACCTGAGGAGGATGAGCGATGCCGCCGTCTGAACCGCCGCAGATCAGACCCGCCTTCACCTGGGACGAGATCGACTGCGTCCTGCTGGACATGGACGGGACCCTGCTGGACAAGTACTTCGACGATTATTTCTGGGAACACTATGTCCCGGAGATCTACGCCGCAATCAACCACCTCAGCCCGGACGAGGCCCGGCAAAGACTGCTCTCCCGCTACCGAACGGTCGAGGCTACCCTGCAGTGGACCGATCTCGACTACTGGTCGGAGCAGTTGGGACTCGATATCCCCGAGCTCAAATGCCGGATTGACCACTTGATCCAGATCCATCCTCATGTCATCGATTTTCTGTCGTTTCTTGACAAAAATGGAAAGCAGATCCACCTCGTCACCAACGCCCATTCGAAAACGCTGGCCATCAAGCTGCGCAAGACCAGGATCGGCGCCTATTTTACCGGTATCATCTGTTCCGAGGTGGTGGGTGAGGCGAAGGAGCAGCCGATGTTCTGGAAAATACTGGAGGGGATAATCGGGTTTGATAAACGGCGGACACTGCTGGCCGACGATACCGCCCCGGTCCTGGCCGCGGCCAGGGAGTACGGCATCGGCTATCTGGTCCACATCGCGAGGCCCAGTTCGCGCAAACCGGTCAGTTATTCCAACGACTTCGCGTCGATTGCCTATTTCAACGAACTCATCTTCTAAGACGGTCTCCGGGGCTCGCTCCCACCGCAGGTCACCGACCACGGCGGGGCCCATCGATTCTGGAGACCGCGGAGAACCCTGGGCGCTCAGATGATGAGGACCATCCCGGCGACCCAGCTCGTCGCCTCCTCGCCCTTGACGGCCGGCCGGGTCTTGTCTGGTTCGGTAAAACCGGCCATCTCCAGCGTCTTGGCCACATTGACGCCGAATCCGGACATCGATGGCCTGGCAGCGTCCGGATTGCGGCAGGGACCGTTCTCGGAAAGGACCCGACATTCGGGATGATCAATACAGAACAGGTCTTTGCAGGAACCGCCGGCGAAGGACCTCGATCCGGCATAGCCGCGGGCGATGGCCGCCTGCTCGATGCCCGCCACGATTTCATGCAGCAATCGCATCACCTCCCGTCGCTCATCAGAGAACAGGACCGCCGAAGGGACCTCGATCCGCACCATCAGGGCCGCCCTGCTCCTGCCCTGCAGTTCCACGAACGCCGCCGGGCCGGCGACATGGGGCGGACAGCTCGGCGATTGGCCGAAGTTCGGGCACCCCGGCTCCCGACAGTACGCTGCCATCTGCTTCTCGACCACGATATCTCCGGGGGCCAGCCTCCTGACCTCGGTGGCCCCGGCGAAACGGGCTTTATTGATTATCTCTGCGATATCCTGATCAAACAACGACGACGGCAAACTCATCTCGTAATCTCACGTTCATAACATTTTCAAGGTCTACTTCCACATCCTTCCCGGTCAAACCGTTTACAGCAGCAGATGTGGATTCTTCGACACGTTGTCAAGGTACCACTGCATCGGATCGAAGAGTTGGAAATCGGCATCGAGGAGCCGTTGCTTTACTCGGGCCACGTTATTGGTGAGGAGATAGGGAAAGACCGCCTTCTTGTTGACGTCCCAGGTGCGGGAGACCAGCACGCTGCCCAGCAGGATCTTCTCCTCGGTAACGATATCGACGATTTTCTTCAACTGGCCGCGCTCTTCCCTGGCCAGGATGCAGAGCAGCGTTCCCGGCTCGCCGATGCCCATCACGTTGGCCAGAGAGGACAGGAGATCCCTCGTCGACAGGATGCCTTTCAGATAGCCGTTCTCGTCGATCACCGGGAAGGCCCCGACCCGCTTCTGCCGCATCATCAGGAGGGTATCCTGGATGGTGTAATAGACCGAGATGGTCAACGGATTTATGGTCATGATCTCCTCGGCCCGGTGTGTCATCACCCGCTCCAAGGCCCGTTCATACGCCTCCTTGCCGAGCAGCGATGACGGCAACGCCGAACGCATGTCGCGGTCGGAAACGATCCCGACGAGCAGGCCCTCCCCGTTGACCACCGGCAGATGCCTGATATTGTGCTGTGTCATCAATTGACTGACATCCGAGAGCTTCGTGTCGGGTTGCACCGTTATCAGCTTTTTCGCCATTCTTTCACATACGAACATAGACCCTCCTGCAACATTTTTTTATACACCGTTGGTTCCGGTGGATGCACTCATCGAACCCCGGTCATCATCCGGATATGGTTTTCGACGAGCAATGCCAGAACCGGATAGTTGTATCCACCCTCGAGAACAGAGATTACCCGACCGCCGGCAAATTTGTTCGCCAGGTTGAGAATGACCTCGGTAATAAAATCGTATCCCTCGGTCGACAGGTTGGTCCCGGACATCAGATCGGTGACATGGGCATCGAATCCGGCGGACAGCAGGATCACTTCCGGCTGGAATTTCTTGAAGGCCGGCACCAGGTCCTGCATGATCATCTTCTTGTACTCGTCATCCCCCCTGCCGGGCAGGATCGGCGAGTTGAGGGTGTAGCCGAGACCTTCACCAATACCGGTCTCGAACTCACGCCCGGTTCCCGGGTAGGCGAAGGAGGGATGCTCGTGGATCGAGTAGTAGAAAACCGTCGGGTCCTGCTCAAAGATATGTTGCGTACCGTTGCCGTGGTGGACGTCGAAATCGATGATCCCGATCCGCTGCACGCCCCATCTCTTCTTGAGATATTTCGCGCCGATGGCAACATTGTTGAAATAACAGAATCCCATGGCCCGATCGACTTCGGCGTGATGCCCGGGGGGACGGACGGCGCAGAAGGCGTTATCGATATCGCCCGTCATCACCGCGTCGATCGCATTGAGGACCCCGCCCACGGCCAGGAAGGCGATGTCATAGGTATCGCGGCAGATCGAATTGTCCTGGTGGTCGATGTCCGGCATCCCCATGATGCAGGCTTCTTCGAGACGCATCATGTACCGGATGTTGTGTACCATTTCGATCCAGCGCTGGTCTGCGCGCCTGACCTCGATCGGGATGAGCTTCTGCAGCAGTCCCGAAGCGGCAAGACCCTCGACGATGACCCGGAGCCGTCCGGGAGATTCAGGGTGGGTAGAGAAGGTCACATGCTGAAGGAACCTTTCGTCGTATACGAAACCTGTCTTTTTCATATCACCCGCCATAGGCACTCATCACTAGCGTGATTTTGTTCTTCCTTACCGGTATCGTGCTGTCAGCATTCTCCCAGATTGACGACGACCCGCCCCTGCTGCCTGCCCTGCAGAATCAGGCCGATCTCAACTTCCAGGTCCGACAGGGAAACGACACGCCCCATGCCGCCGAGTTTCGCCGGTTTCCAAGCATGCGCGAGGTTCTGCCAGATCTCTTTCCTCTCGGCCATCGGAAAATCCTGGGAGTCGATGCCGACCAGCGTCACCCCCCGCAGGATAAACGGAAAAACCGTGAGCTGGAGGTCGGGCGAGGCGACGTTGCCGCAACAGGTGACGATCCCCCGATGGGCGGTGGATTTGATCGCCGTAGCGAGGATGTTGCCACCGACGGTATCGATCACGCCCGCCCAGCGGGTCTTCAGCAGGGGCCGGCCGCTCTCGTCATTGACATCGGCCCTGCTGACGACGGTTTTCGCCCCCAAGTCGAGCAGATAGGCCGTGTCCTTGCCGCTGGCGGCGCAGACCTCGTAGCCGAGCCGAGCGAGGATGGAGACCGCCATACTGCCGACACCGCCGCTGGCCCCGGTCACCAGAATCTCGCCCTGGTCCGGACTGATGCCGGCGCTCAAGGCGGAGACCGACATTGCCGCCGTCAGGCCGGCGGTGCCGAGGATCATACTCTCCTTCAGGTCCAGGCCGGCCGGCAGCGGCACGATCCACTCCGCCGGCACCCGGATGTACTGGCCGAAACCGCCGGAGGTATTCATCCCGAGGTCGTAGCTGGTGACCAGCACCTCGTCGCCGGGACGGAACCGCTCGCTCCGGCTCTCCTCGATGAGGCCGGCGGCGTCGATCCCCGGGGTGTGGGGGTAATTTCGCGTCACCCCTTTGTTGCCGCTGGCGGAGAGGGCATCCTTGTAATTGAGTGACGACCACAGCACCCGGATCAGGACCTCGCCGGGCGGCAGGTCGTCCACCGTCCTCTCCCGGATGGTCCGGGAATAGCTCCCGTCCGCCTGCTCCTCCACCACCATCGCCAGAAACGTCGTTGCCATCGTATCGACTCTCCTTCAGACTGCGATCTTCTCGCCCTGTCCCAGGTACCGTTGCTTTATCCCCGGCCCTGTCCGGCAACCAGCCCCCTGTCCTGTCCCACATCCGGTTCCGGCCATGAGGCAGTGATCTGGTAGGCCGTATCGATCTTGACTGCCCGGTGGAACGGATCATGGTACAGGGTAAACCAACTGCCCCTCGCCAGGTATGCAGTCAGGTACTCCTTTTTCCGCTCGATCACCTCCAGCGGAAAATTATCGTAGGCCATGACCCACAGGGGATTGATATGGGCATGGGTGGGACAGAGATCCCCGAGATGGAGGGCCGTTTCGCCCCGCGAGGTCATCTCGACCACCTGGTGCCCTCGGGTATGGCCGCCGGTATGTCGCACGACGATGCCGGGACGGATTTCCTCGTCCCCTTCGACGAGATGCAGCCGTCCCCGGTGGCGGAGGAGGTCGAAATTCTCTTCCAGGTAGGTGGCCTTGGCGCGATCACCGGGGTGGCTCAGGTCTTGCCACTCGGTCGATTGGAAGACATGCGTCGCCCTCGGAAACGTGAGTTCGCGAGCGCCGGCGGGGTTGATCATCTCGATGCCGCCGGCATGATCGAAATCGCCGTGAGTCAGGATGACGTAATCGACGTCCTCGCGGCTGATCCCGAGCTGTCCGAGCTGGGCCGGAATATCCCGGGAAGAGGACACCTGATAGATCCGCTGCTGTTTTTCCGTCAATTTGTTGCCGAGGCCGGTATCGATGACGATCAGGGCATCCGGGGTCCTGACCAGCAAGGGGTCGTTGCGCATCTGGATGCAGTTGCCGGAATCCACCGGATAGCGCTTCTGCCAGAGGACCTTCGGTACCGCCCCGAACATGGTGCCGCCATCCAGTTTGAAATCGCCGCCGGTCAGCCAGTATATCTCGATATCACCAACCCTGAGAGGATCCATGTTCTCCATCCGGCCTTCCTTGAGTATTAAAGCAAAACCGTGCTGACGCTCAGACCCTTCTGCGGCATCCCGCCGGCCTTTCCTCTTCTGTACAGTATTCTACTGGAAAATACTCAAAAGGGAACAATACTTCGATTTTTCCTCTTGACAAACCCCACATGAATAAGGTCGAGTAACATCGTTCTTTATCTACCGTCAAGTGAAGAAAGAATAATGAAGCTTCCCATAAATGAAATATATCATTGTATTTGCTATAAATATCGGCATATTGGATTGCTGTTTCATCTCACTACGGCTCAATAAGCGGAACCATCCTCGATCTATCCATACACAGAATGGTCAGGTCATGATTATCCAGATACGTATTTTCGTCAAGACAGTAACAATGTTAAAGCAGCAAAGACCCGGTTCCACCCCTGTCAGCAACCCTATTTTTTCGTCCTGTTGAAAAGAGGAAGCCAGAGACATGAGCATCGACAAACGCAAATTCCTGCAGAATAAAAAAGATAAGATCGCCCTTGGCGGCGGCCAGGCCAGAATCGACAAGCAGCAGGCCCAGGGCAAGATGACGGCCCGGGCACGACTGCTGGCCCTTTTCGACCCGGGCACCTTCGTCGAACTCGACGCCTTCGTCAAGAACCGCTGCACCAGATTCGGGATGGATAAACTCGACTTTGAAGGCGAATCGGTCGTTACCGGTTACGGCCGGATCGACGGCCGGCTGGTCTATGCCTTCTCCCAGGACTTCACTATCACCGGCGGTGCGCTCGGCGAGATGCACGCCCGCAAGGTCGTCAAGGCGATGGACGCCGCGGTCAAGGTCGGGGCCCCGATTGTCGGCCTCAACGACTCGGGCGGCGCCCGCATCCAGGAGGCGGTCGACGCCCTCTCCGGCTACGGCGACATCTTCTACCGCAACGCCATCTATTCCGGGGTCATCCCCCAGATCTCGGCCATCATGGGGCCGTGCGCCGGGGGCGCGGTCTACTCGCCGGCCCTGACCGACTTCATCTTCATGGTCAACAAGACCTCCCAGATGTTCATCACCGGCCCGCAGGTCATCAAGACGGTCACCGGCGAAAACGTCACCGCCGAGGAGCTCGGCGGGGCCATGACCCATAACAGCATCAGCGGCAATGTCCATTTCATCGCCGACAGCGATAGCGACTGCCTCAACGGCATCCGCCGTCTGGTCGGCTATCTGCCCTCCAACAACATGGAGACCGCCCCCCCGGTGGAAACAGCGACAGACGCCAACCGCCAGGTCGACGAACTCGACGCCATCATCCCCGACAGCCCCAACAAGGCATACGATATGTACGAGGTCATCGGCCATATCGTCGATGCCGGATCAATCTTCGAATACCAACCTTATTTCGCCAAAAACCTGATTACCTGTCTGGCCAGAATCAACGGCCAGTCGGTCGGCATCATCGCCAACCAGCCCCGGATCATGGCCGGCTGTCTCGACATGAACTCCGGCGACAAGGCCTCGCGGTTCATCCGGACCTGCGATGCCTTCAACATCCCGCTGCTCACCATCGTCGATGTCCCCGGCTTTCTGCCGGGGACGACTCAGGAGTACGGCGGCATCATCCGTCACGGGGCCAAGATCCTCTATGCCTACAGCGAGGCGACCGTCGCCAAGGTCACCCTGATCACCAGAAAGGCCTACGGCGGCGCCTACGTGGCGATGTGCTCGAAATCGCTCGGCGCCGACATGGTCTTCGCCTGGCCGACCGCCGAGGTGGCGGTCATGGGCTCGGACGGCGCCGTCAACATCATCTTCAAGAACGATATCGACAAGGCCGAAGACAAGGCGGCGATGCGTCAGAAGATCCTCGAGGAGTACTCCGCCGAATTCGCGACGCCCTACAAGGCGGCCGAACGCGGCTTCGTCGACGATGTCATCGAACCGCACGCCACCAGGCAGCGGATCATTGACGCCTTCATGATGCTTGCCGGCAAGAGGGAAAAAAGACCGGCCAAAAAGCACGGCAACATACCGTTATAGGGCGAGGAGAACGCGACCATGGGAATATCCGAACTGTTAGCCCAACTTGCCAATCCTGAAACCGTCAAGACCCTGTCCTTCGCCGACAAGATGCTGGCCAGCCTGGTCGTCACGTTCCTCGGGATGGGCATAACCTTCCTTGCCCTGATCATCCTTCAGGTCGTCATCGGCCTGCTGGCCAGATTCACCGCCCAACCCAAACGACAACCGGCACCGGAACCGGCCCCGGCCGCTCTGCCGGCGGCAATGCCGGCCGTGAGCACCAGTATTTCCGCCGACGACGATGACGAACTCGTAGCCGTCATCTCGGCGGCGCTCGCCATGTACCCGGCCCGCGCGACTGGCGACATCGTCATCCGCAACATCCGAAAGATCGGCTCAGCCCCGGCATGGGGCAAGGCTGGGATTGTAGACCAGATGAACAGCAGATTCTAACCATGGGAAAACACGAATGAAGAAATTCAGAGTACGCGTCAATGGCAAGGAGTATGAAGTCGAGATTGAGGAGCTAGCAGCATCCCCCTCCAACGAACCGGCCGTAGCGACACCGCCACGCCCCACTCCTCCGGCTCAACCGGCACCGACGGCGGCGAAGACTCCTCCCCGACCGGCGACCCCCGCCGCCCCGACTGCTGACGGGGCGGGGACGATCTCCGCCCCCATGCCGGGAACCATCCTCGAGGTCAAGGTCCAGGCCGGAGACCGGGTCGCCAAGGGACAGATCCTGATGATCCTCGAGGCGATGAAGATGGAAAACGAGATCCTGGCCCCGCACGACTGCACCATCGCCGAGGTCCGTGCCGTCAAGGGCGCTTCGGTGAACGCCGGCGATCCCCTGGTCGTCCTCGCCTAACCAAAGGAGAACAACATGCTCGCGGCATTGGCGGAATTCATCCACAGCATGGGGATATTCAACCTCACTTTCGGTCATGTCCTGATGATCGGCATCGCCTGTCTGCTGATCTATCTGGCGATCGTCAAGGGCTTCGAACCCCTGCTGCTCATTCCCATCGCCTTCGGTGTCCTGCTCACCAACCTGCCCCTGGCGGACATGATGGCCGAGCCGATCATCGAGATCAAGGACAAGGTCATCCATACCGTCCAGCCCGGCGGTCTGATGTACTACCTGTTCCAGGGCGATCATCTGGGCATCTTTCCGCCCCTGATCTTTCTCGGGGTCGGGGCGATGACCGATTTCGGGCCGTTGATCGCCAACCCCAAGTCCCTGCTGCTCGGGGCCGCGGCCCAGCTCGGCATCTTCATCACCTTCATCGCCGCCATCGGCTCGGGCCTGTTCACCGCCCAGGAGGCCGCCTCCATCGGCATCATCGGCGGAGCCGACGGGCCGACCGCGATTTTCCTCTCCTCCCGGCTGGCGCCGCATCTCCTCGGCTCGATCGCCATCGCCGCCTATTCCTATATGGCGATGGTCCCGATCATCCAGCCGCCGATCATGCGGCTGCTGACCACGAAGGCGGAACGGGCGATCAAGATGACGCAGTTGCGCGAAGTCAGCAAGAAGGAGAGGATCCTCTTTCCGATCGTCGTCACCATCGTCGTCGCCCTGATCGTCCCGCCGGCCACCTCGCTCATCGGCATGCTGATGGTCGGCAACCTCTTCCGCGAGTGCGGTGTCGCCGGTCGCCTCGAGGATACCGCCAAAAATGCCCTGATCAACACCATCACGATCTTCCTCGGGATGTCGGTCGGCGCGACGGCCACCGCCGAAAATTTTCTCCGGGTCGAGACGCTGGCCATCCTCTTTCTCGGCGTGACCGCCTTCGCCATCGGTACGGCCGGTGGCGTGCTGCTTGCCAAGTTGATGAACAAGGTCATGGGCGGGGGCATCAACCCGCTCATCGGCTCGGCCGGAGTCTCGGCGGTGCCGATGGCCGCCCGGGTATCCCAGGTGATGGGACAGAAGGAAGATCCTTCCAACTTCCTGCTCATGCACGCGATGGGGCCCAATGTCGCCGGCGTCATCGGTTCCGCCGTCGCCGCCGGAATCATGTTATCCCTGTTCAGATAAAGAACCCTGGATGCATGCCTCCCGAGCCGGCCGACAGCACCAGTCGCCACCTGCATGCCTGACAGCCGGCCCTGTTTGCTCTTGACAATTCTTCAAGAGTAGCATACAAGAGCAATAGTAACATTGTTCTTTTCAGTCCGTTTTCGGCAAGCCCCTGACTGAAACGATGCCGGGGCACCGCAGCACAGAAAGTAAATTTTAATTTTTTTAAATTATATCAACATGATTTTTCATGTGGAAACAAATATTGCAAGAACTGAACAATCGCCGACAGTAATCCGTTGCGACCTCATTCCTCAGCAGAGAGCGGCAGTGCAGTAACAATGTTAAACGAACTGAATCCCGATATCCAGAAACGCCTTGAAATGGCGGTTCTCGAGGTTTTCTCCAACTCCGACTTCCACAAGGCGAGCATAAGGGATATAGCCAGCCGCGCCGGTGTCAGCTTCACTACGATCTACAAACACTACGGCAGCAAGGAGCGTCTGGTCTTCGCTTTCGTCGATGTCTGGATGGGAAAGCTGACCGATCGCATCGTCGATCACCTCCAGGGCATCGAGGATCTGAAGGAGAAACTGCGCAAAGTCTTCTGGCTGCAGCTCGACTACTACGAACGGCACCAGGGGCTGGGCAAGATTGTCTTCATGACCCTGCCGATGAAAACATGGATGGCCGACGAGACCTTCAGCCAGCAGCGGATGATGAACCTGATGATAGGCGTTCTGCGCCAGGGCCAGAAGGAGGGTGTGCTGAACCCTGACGTGCGGGCCGGCACCCTTCTCGATTTCTTGATGGGATTCGTTCAGCGCAGTTTCTTCATGTGGATTCTGCGCGGACAGCAGGGAAGCCTGTCCGAACAGGCCAACGCCATGTTCGAGATGGTGTGGCGCGGCATGGCCAATCCCCGTCCCTCTGCCAATCAAACCAGAAATCCCGAGTAACTGAGCTTCGAACCTGCATGGCCGCAAGGCTCAGCCCCTTATCCTTCCCAATGGAGACGCAAATGAAGATTCTGAAAATCGATCATCTCGGTATCGCAGTCAACAACATGAATGAGGGCAAATCGTTCTGGTCCGACATCCTCGGTCTCACTTTCGAAGGCGCAGAAACCGTTGCCGAGCAGAAGGTGACCACCGCATTTTTCCCGGTAGGGGAAAGCGAGGTCGAACTCCTCGAATCCACTTCCCCTGACGGGCCGGTGGCAAAATTCATCGAGAAGAAGGGCACCGGGTTCCAGCATGTCGCCTTCCGGGTCGAAAACATCGAGGAGGCGCTGGCCGAACTGAAGGCCAAGGGAGTCCAGTTGATCGACCAGGCACCGAGGAAAGGAGCCGGCGGCGCCAAGATAGCCTTCCTTCATCCCAAGGCGACCGGGGGGGTTCTGGTCGAACTGTGTGAACGATCCTGATCTATTGAATCAACCTAAGAGAACAACCGCATCATAGCAGGAGGACAGAGAATGGCATCGCATCCGGAAAAAACGAGATGGGAAGAGCTGGCCAGCAAGCAGATGAAGGGAAAGAGTCCGGATTCATTGGATTGGCTGACCCCGGAAGGGATCAAGGTCAAGGCCCTCTATACGGCGGAAGACCTCGACGGCATCGAATCGGTCAATACCCTGCCCGGGCTGCCCCCTTATGTCCGAGGGCCGATGGCGACCATGTACGCCGGCCGCCCCTGGACCATCCGTCAGTACGCCGGTTTTTCCACCGCCAAGGAATCCAACGCCTTCTATCGGAAGGCCCTCGCCGCCGGCCAGAAGGGTCTGTCGGTGGCCTTCGATCTCGCCACCCACCGCGGCTACGACTCCGATCACCCCCGGGTCGCCGGCGACATCGGCAAGGCCGGGGTGGCAATCGATTCGGTCGAGGACATGAAGATCCTGTTCGACGGCATCCCGCTCGACCAGATGTCGGTATCGATGACGATGAACGGGGCGGTCATCCCGATCCTGGCCGGCTACATCGTCGCCGCCGAGGAACAGGGCGTGCCCCATGAGAAATTGACCGGCACCATTCAGAACGACATCCTCAAGGAATACCTGACCCGCAATACCTACATCTATCCGCCGGGCCCGTCGATGCGGATCATCTCCGACATCATGGCCTTCTGCTCGAAGGAGATGCCGAAATACAACACGATCAGCATCAGCGGCTACCACATGATGGAGGCCGGCGCCAACAGTGTGCTGCAGACCGCATTTACCCTGGCCGATGGGGTGGAGTACGTCAAGGCCGCCCTGAGAAGCGGACTCGACGTCGACACCTTCGCCCCGCGGTTGTCGTTCTTCTTCGGCATCGGTATGAACTTCTTCATGGACATCGCCATGCTGCGGGCGGCCAGGTTCCTCTGGCATCGCCTGATGGGCCAGTTCAAGCCGAAAAACCCGCAGTCATCGATGCTCCGCACCCACTGCCAGACCTCGGGCTGGAGCCTGACCGAGCAGGATCCGTACAACAATGTCATCAGAACGACGCTCGAAGCGCTGTCGGCCGTGCTCGGCGGCACCCAGTCGCTGCATACCAACTCCTTCGACGAGGCCATCGGTCTGCCGACCGACTTCTCGGCCCGCATCGCCCGCAACACCCAGATCGTCATCCAGGAGGAGAGCCAGATCTGCCACGTCATCGATCCGCTCGGCGGCTCCTACTACCTCGAGTCGCTGACCCACAGCATCATCAACGAGGCCCAGAAGATCATCGACGAGATCGAGGAACTTGGCGGCATGGCCAAGGCCATCGAATCGGGGATGCCGAAGATGCGGATCGAGGAGTCGGCCGCCCGCAAGCAGGCCAGGATCGACCAGGGTCTCGATGTCATCGTCGGGGTCAACAAGTACAAGCTGCCGGATGAAAAGATCGATTTCGAGGTCCGGGAGGTTCCGGCGACGGTCCGCGACGAACAGGTCGAGAGGCTCAAACAGATCAGGGCCAGCCGCGACACGGCCGCAGTTGAAAAGGCCCTGGCCGATCTTACCAGCGCGGCCGAGGGTGACCGCAACCTCCTGGAGGCCGCATTATCGGCAGTGCGGGCCCGGGCCACCGTCGGTGAAATCTCCGACGCCATGGAAAAGGTCTTCGGTCGCTTCGTCGCTACCACCCGCTGCATCTCCGGCGCCTATGCCTCGGAATACGCCAGCGATGCTGCCATCATCGCCTCGCTGCGCGCCAGGACGGCGAAATTTCAGGAAACACAGGGACGTCGTCCACGGCTGCTGGTCACCAAGATGGGGCAGGACGGCCATGACCGCGGCTTCAAGGTCATTGCCAGCGCCTATGCCGATCTCGGTTTCGACGTCGACATCAGCCCGATGTTCCAGACCCCGGAAGAGGCGGCCAAGATGGCCATCGAAAACGACGTCCATGTTGTCGGCGCTTCGAGCCTCGCCGCCGGCCACAAGACCCTCGTCCCTGCTCTGATCGCAGAGTTGAAAAAACAGGGCGGCGACGATATTCTCGTCGTTGCCGGAGGCGTCATCCCTCCTGGTGATTATGCCTTTTTGTTCGACGCCGGCGTCAAGGCGGTCTTCGGCCCCGGCACTCCGATCACCGTTTCCGCCGACAAGACCCTCAGCCTCCTTGAAGAAAAATACCTGCGCTGAGATTCACCGCAGTCACCTCGCATCGCATCCTGCGGCCCGACGATTGACCTTCACAAGGCCGGGCCGCAGGGCGATATACGCTGGTCCTTTCGCGGCCGGATAACGACTGCCATTCGCCAACCCCTCAGAGATATCGCAGTGAAGGAAGCCCAGTACTATATCGATGGAGTCCTCAACCAGAATCGACTGGTTCTGGCGCGTACGATTACCCTGATCGAGAGCAGCCTGCCGGCACACCAGGAAATGGCCAGGGTCGTCATCGACCGGCTCCTGCCCTATACCGGCAAATCCAACCGGATCGGCATCACCGGGGTGCCCGGGGCCGGCAAGAGCACCTTCATCGAGGGCTTCGGCACCATGTTGACCGAACGCGGCCACCGGGTGGCGGTGCTGGCCATCGATCCCAGCAGCAGCCGGAGCGGCGGCAGCATCCTGGGCGACAAGACCAGGATGGAAAAACTGGCGGTGAACGACAGGGCCTTCATTCGGCCGACCCCTTCACAGGGCACCCTCGGCGGGGTCGCCCGCAAGACCCGCGAGTCCATGCTGGTCTGCGAGGCTGCGGGTTACGATGTGATCATCGTCGAGACCGTCGGGGTGGGGCAGTCGGAGACGACGGTCGCCTCGATGGTGGATTTTTTCCTGATTCTGATGATCGCCGGGGCCGGTGATGAACTGCAGGGTATAAAGAAGGGAGTGCTCGAGGTTGCCGACGCCATCGTCATCAACAAGGCAGACGGGGACAACATCCTCCGAGCGCAGATGGCCCAGAAGGACTATCAGACCGCCCTGCACCTGCTGATGCGCTTCGACCCGGTCTGGTCACCGCCGGTGCTGACCTGCAGTTCTCTGGAAATGACAGGTTTGGAAGGAATCTGGCAAACCATTGCCGACCACCGGGCCGCCCATACCGCCGCCGACCTGCTGGAAGCCAAGAGAAGAGAGCAGTCGCTCGACTGGATGGACTTTCTCCTCGATGAAGGTCTGCGGCAGTGGTTCTATGGCAATCCGGCGATACGTTCACAGTTGCCCGGCATTCGCACAGATGTGGCGGCCGGAAAACTGTCGCCGACAGCCGCCGCCGACCGATTGCTCGACTATCTGCGGAAAATCAATGGCACCGGGACGAAGGCATGAACCGTCCCGCACCCGGTGTGCAGGTTATTTCGGTTGGTACCACCCTGAATACTTGACGTAATTGTCGGCAATTCTCTCGATCTCGCCCGAAATCAGTTTCTCGCTGATGTCCTTGACCTTCCGTGCCGGCACCCCGGCATAGATACTCCCCGCAGCCACTCTCGTCCCCTGGGTGACGACCGCCCCGGCGGCGATGATGGTGTGGCTCTCCACCACGCAGTCATCCATGACGATCGCTCCCATGCCGATCAGGACATTGTCATGGACGGTGCAGCCATGGACGATGGCATTATGGCCGATCGACACCCTGTTGCCGATAGTGGTGGGGAATTTCTGATAGGTACAGTGAATGACGGCACCGTCCTGGACATTGACCCGGTTACCCATCCGGATGTAATGCACATCACCACGGATGACGGCGTTATACCAGATACTGCATTCATCCCCCATCACCACGTCACCGACAATGACCGCGGTCTCGGCGAAATAGCAGCCGGTGCCATATTGCGGAGTCTTTCCGTTCAATTCCCGGATTATCATATCATCCCCTCTTCAGTGGTTACGTGGAGCCGACTTCCATGGAGGATAGACGGCTCCACGGTTATCACCTAACCGATGACGCAGAGCGAAGCCCCCTTGGCAACGGTATCACCGCTCTTGAATGGAATCGATTTGACGACGCCATCACATTGGGCGTTCAGGGCGTTTTCCATCTTCATCGCCTCAAGCACGACTATGGTTTCCCCCTTACTCACTTTTTCTCCGATCCCCTTGAGATACCTGACGATCATCCCTGGCATCGGCGCCAGCAGGTGGGTACCGGCGGCGGCGCCGGACGGCTGGCCCGGGGACGAGACCGCTGCGGCCGGGGCGGGTGCCGGCGCGGGAGCAGCAACCGGTACCGGAGTTGGCGCCGCGGCCTGAGCCGGCGGCACTGCCACCACCGATCCGCCGACCGGGTCGACCTCGACGTTGAAATATTCACCGTCGATAAAGACATTAAAGGTCCGCAGGTTCGCTGTCTTGACCGGGCTGTCGGCCTTTTTCTCGACGAGTTCCCCGGCCAGGGCCTTCTTCACCAACGCATCCCGCTTTTTCACATCTTCGAGGGTGATCGGCCTGACGCTGGCCGGCGGCTCGCTGCGGCCGTACTTCCATTCAAGGAATTTGCGTCCGGTGACCGGGAATTGAGCATAGAGGATGACATCATCGATATCGGCCGCCAGTTCGCCGACCTCGGCCCTGGCCTTTTCCAACTCCGGCTCCAGGACCTCGGCCGGACGGCAGGTAATCGGCTCTTCACCCCGCGGGTACCCCTTCAGGGCCTTCTTCTGCAGTTCGGGGTCGATCGGGACCGCTGTCTTGCCGTACAGGCCGTAGCACAGATCCTTGACCTGGCCGGTGATCATCTTATACCGCTCATCCGGGGTGTCGTGCAGGACATTGTTGACCGTCTGTACGCCGACGATCTGGCTGGTCGGGGTGACCAGTGGGATCTGGCCCAGGTCTTTACGCACGCGCGGCAGTTCCCGATAGACCTCGTCGATCTTGTCCAGGGCATCCATTTCCCGCAGCTGGTTGACCAGGTTCGACAGCATGCCGCCCGGGGTCTGGTGCAGCAGGACGTTGATGTCGATGATGGAGACCTTCGAGTCATCGAGCAGGTGCTTGTATTTCGGCATCACCTGCTTCTCGAGGATCTCGTTGATCGCCGCGAGTTTCTTGATGTCGAAGCCGGTGTCGCGACTGGTGCCGAGCAGGGCCATGACCAGCGGTTCGACCGCGGCATGGGAGGTCCGATAGGCATAGGGCGTCATGCAGGTGTCGATGATGTCGACGCCGGCCTCGATGGCCTTGAGATGGGTCATCGGCGACATGCCGGAGGTGAAATGGCTGTGGAGATGGATCGGCGCCTTGACCGCCTCCTTCAGGGCCTTGATCAACGGATAGGCGTCATAGGGGGCCATCAGCCCGGCCATGTCCTTGACGCAGATCGAATCGGCCCCCATCTCCTCCAGGGCCTTGGCCTTGTTGACATAGTAATCGAGATTGTAGACATCACCGCCGAGACGCGGTTCGGTCAGGGTATAGCAGATGCAGCCCTGAAAATGCTTGCCGCTCTTCTTGATCTGTTTGACCACCGTCTCGAAGTTACGGTAATCGTTGAGGGCATCGAAGGTCCTGAAGATGTCCATGCCGTTTTCCGCCGCCCGCTCGACGAAGGCCAGGGCCAGGTCATCGGCATAATTACGGTAGCCTACGAGATTCTGAGCTCGCAGCAGCATCGAGAAGGGGGTCTTCTTTATATACCGCTTCAGCGTCCGCAATCTCTCCCACGGATCCTCGTTGAGGAAGCGGTGCATGGTATCGAAGGTGGCGCCGCCCCACGTCTCGATCGCCCAGAAGCCGACCTCGTCCATCAGCTCGGCGACCGGGATCATATCCTCCGTCCGGCCGCGGGTGGCAAACAGGGACTGATGGCCATCCCGCAGGGAGAGATCCATGATCCTGACAGGGTTCTTGGCCCTGGGACGATCGCTCTCATATCTCAACGCAGTCATCTGTACATTATCGCTCATCGCGCATCTCCCTTTCGCATCATAGTGCATTCGTCATGCAGACTAGCCGATCCGCCCAAAGGCCCGCATCTGGATCAGTCTGCGCATGGTCATCATATCCATCCTGCCGCTCATCGCCCAGCCACTCTCAACCGACTGTGCCGGCCGGAGCACCGGAACAGAAGACTGCGTGGCCGCCAGGGCCTCCTCCTGCTGCAGGTACGCATTTACGGCCGCCAGGGCCGCTGCCATCTTCTTCTGCCTTTTTTCCATGTCGAGTCCTCTATCCTCGGTCCGGTATCACCAGCCAGTCCGGACTCCCGCACCATCGTTTCTTTTCGGCATCACGGACGGCGGACCTACAGTTTCCGTCCTCACCTTCACTTATTCGTAGATGGCATATTCAGTCTCGGTACCCAGCAGGGCATCGATCTCGGCCTGGACAACCCGCCGTCGATCGTTGTTAACCCAGTTATTCCAATCCTCTATAGATCGCCAGGTACTGATCACCATCCATTCGTCGTTTCGATCGATTCTTCTGAGGGTCTCACCGGAGATATAACCCGGCTGGTTCAGAGTCAGCCCCCGAAGTTTCTGGAGCAGCAACGACAGTTCGATATTCTCTTTACCAGTTACCTTGCGCTTGATGAAGATCTTGACTGCCATGAATCTTCTCCCATGAAAATAGTATTGGTCGACTCCCGGATTGCCTTCTTCCCGGGCTATAATGGAATATTACCGTGTTTCTTCATCGGGTTGCTGTCCCGCTTGTTCTGCAGGAGACCAAGGGCCCTGATGATGCGCGAACGCGTCACCGAGGGCTCGATAATGTCATCGATATAGCCGCGCTGGGCCGCCACATAGGGATTGGCAACCGTATCCCGATATTCCTTTTCCTTGTCTGCCAGGAATTCGGCGGCATTTTCGGCCTTTCTCGCCTGTCTGCCGTAGAGCACCTCGACCGCCCCGCGTGCCCCCATGACCGCAATCTCGGCCGAGGGCCAGGCATAGTTGATATCGCCGCGGAGATGCTTCGAAGACATCACGCAGTAGGCCCCGCCATAGGCCTTGCGGGTAATGACGGTGATCTTCGGAACCGTCGCTTCGGCATAGGCGTAGAGGATCTTGGCGCCGTTGCGGATGACCCCGCCATATTCCTGAGCCGTTCCCGGCAGAAAACCAGGGACATCGACAAAGGTGACGATCGGAATGTTGAAGCAGTCGCAGAAGCGGACAAATCTGGCGCCTTTTACCGAAGAGTCGATATCCAGGACCCCGGAGAGATGGGCCGGCTGGTTGGCCACAATACCGACGCTGATGCCGTTATAGCGGGC
Source organism: Desulfobulbus sp. Tol-SR (assembly GCA_000769715.1). Classification (GTDB taxonomy): domain Bacteria; phylum Desulfobacterota; class Desulfobulbia; order Desulfobulbales; family Desulfocapsaceae; genus Desulfoprunum. Next base: position 12,117 of record JROS01000032.1, on the reverse strand, counting down.
AAATCCGACAAGCAGATTCGGGGCGAACAGTTCCTTGACCTCGAAAAATTCTCCGCCGTCGACGGTATGAAGAATGATCTCCTTCATATTGTAGGCGGCGTTGGGATTCTCCGGGATGATCGTATTGAGGTGCTCGGCGACACGTCCCGGCGGATCGTCGCAGGGCTGGACAGGTGTCGTCTCGAGGTTGTTCTGGGGCAGATAGGAAACCATCTTTTTGATATAGTTGATGGCATCGACACCCGAGGTGGCGGCGTAATCGGAGACACCGCTGCGCGAAGAGTGCATCGCCGCCCCGCCGAGTTCTTCAACGGTGACATCCTCATGGGTCACCGATTTGACAACCTTGGGGCCGGTCAGGAACATGTAGGAATTATTCTGCACCATGACTACGAAATCGGTCAAGGCCGGCGAATAGACTGCTCCACCGGCACAAGGACCGAAGATTGCCGAGATCTGCGGCACCACCCCCGAGGCCATGACATTGCGCAGGAAAATCTCGGTATACCCGGCCAGACTCTCGATGCCCTCCTGGATCCGGGCGCCGCCGGAGTCGTTGAGGCCGATGACCGGTGCGCCGTTTTTCATCGCAAGATCCATGATCTTGCAGATCTTTTCAGCGAAGGTTTCGGACAGGGAGCCACCGAGAACGGTGAAATCCTGGGCAAAGACATAGACGATCCGCCCATCGATAGTACCGTGGCCGGTGACCACACCGTCACCGGGAAAAACCGTCTCGTCCATGCCGAAATCACGGCAGCGGTGCGTCTTGAACATATCGAATTCTTCAAACGTACCAGGATCGAGCAGCAGTTCGATCCGCTCCCTGGCGGTCATCTTCCCCTGGCTGTGCAATTTGTCGATCTTGTCCTGACCTCCGCCCAGGCGAGCCTGCTCCCTGAGTCGGACAAGGTGATCCAGCCGATTCTGCGTATTCATATCCTCTCCTTGGCCTAAACGATCGGAATGCTGTCTGTCATCGGATGCAGGCCGGCAAAGCAACCGGAAGGCACGCCAGGGCCTGCATCATTGCCTCATAGATGGTCGATCCGTGATCAGGAAAACGCCTCTTTGCAGAGACGGCCGAGGCTGCCGAGATCCTTGCAAACATAGAGGCCACTCTCTTCCATCGCAGTGATTTTGGCCGCGGCGGTACCCTGGCCGCCGCTGACGATGGCCCCGGCATGGCCCATCCGCCTGCCCGGCGGGGCTGTGAGTCCGGCGATGAAGCCGACCACCGGTTTCTTCATGTTCTGCTTGATCCAGGCCGAAGCCTTCTCCTCGGCATTACCGCCAATCTCGCCGACCATGACCACCGCCTCCGTTGCCGGATCGGCGTTGAAGCGCTCGAGACAATCGATGAATCCCGTGCCGTTCACCGGGTCACCACCGATGCCGATGCAGGTGGTCTGACCGAGGCCGACCTGAGTAAGCTGGTGAACGACTTCATAGGTAAGGGTTCCCGACCGGGAAACGACCCCCACCGGCCCTCCAGGTTTGTGGATCGCCCCAGGCATGATGCCGATCTTGCACTCGCCCGGTGTGATGATACCGGGACAGTTCGGTCCGATCAACCGCGATGTGGTCTGGCCGAGATAATTTTTGACCCGCAGCATGTCCAGAACGGGGATTCCTTCGGTGATGCAGACAATCAGTTCGATGCCGGCATCAGCCGCCTCGAGGATGGCTTCGGCGGCAAACGGCGGAGGCACCAGGATCATCGAAGCGTTGGCGCCGGTCTGCTGCCGTGCCGCTCTGACCGTATCGAAGACCGGGACTGAATCCATGAACTGGCCGCCCTTGCCGGGAGTCACGCCGGCGACAACCCTGGTCCCGTATTCGATGCACTGCCGGGCGTGAAACTGCCCTTCCTTGCCGGTGATACCCTGCACAAGAACACGGGTCTCAGAATTAACGAGGATACTCATCTCATGCCTCTAGTGGTAATGGAGCTCCCGCTCCCTTGAATGCAGACAATTCCGGAAACTGTACCGGGACCGGGACGCTGAACGCTGTTTTCACGGCCTCGAACATGGTAATTTGTTGGGTGGAGATCCCGTCAGGCAACTATCTCCGCCACCTTCCTGGCGGCATCGGCCAGATCGGTCGCATTGATCAGCTTCATTCCCGATTCGGCCAGGATGCGACGTCCTTCACCGACATTGGTCCCTTCCATGCGGACGACCACCGGGACGCTGAGGTTGACATGCTGCGCCGCCTGGACCACGCCCTGGGCGAGCACGTCACAACGGAGGATGCCACCGAAGATGTTGATCAGGATGCCCTTCACATTGGGATCGCCGAGGATGATGCGGAACCCGTTCTCCACCATCTCGGCGTTGGCTCCACCGCCGACATCGAGGAAGTTGGCGGGAGAGGCGCCGGCCTGCTTGATGATGTCCATCGTCGCCATCGCCAGGCCTGCACCGTTGACCATATTGCCGACGTTGCCGTCGAGCTTGATGTAGTTCAGATTGAACTTCGCCGCCTCGGCCTCGGCCGGGTCGTCCTCGAAGGGGTCGTGCATGGCGACGACATCGGGGTGGCGAAACAGGGAGTTCGAGTCGATATCCATCTTCGCATCGAGGGCCAGGATCGCATTGTCCTCGGTGATGATCAACGGATTGATCTCGACCAGCGAACAATCGTAATCGACAAACAGCCGGTACAGATTTTTCAGCACGGCCGAGGCGGTCTTCATCAGCGCCGGTTCGAGCTCGAGACCGAAGCAGACCTGGCGGAGATGAAAGCCCTGGATGCCGACGAGAGGGTTGACGGACACCTTGATGATCCTCTCCGGTGTCTTTTCGGCCACCTCCTCGATATCCATCCCGCCATCCTGACTGGCGATGATGGTGATGCTCGCGGTCTCACGGTTGGGGATGATCGAGAGGTAGAGTTCTTTTTTGATCCGGACGCCCTTCTCCACCAATACCTTCCTGACCAATCGCCCTTCCGGCCCGGTCTGTTTGGTGACCAGCTGCATGCCGATAATGGCTCCGGCGGCTGTCTCGGCCTCCTCCGCCGATTTGGCAACCTTGACGCCGCCGCCTTTACCGCGGCCGCCGGCATGGATCTGGGCCTTGACCGCGACCGGGAATCCCATGGTCCCGGCAAGCTGCACCACCTCTGCGACAGTCTCACAGACACTTCCCTCAGGGACAGGCACACTGTACTTCCGGAATAACTCTTTCGCCTGGTATTCGTGAATCTTCATAAGAATTCCTCAAACGGGCGGAAGACCTCCGCCCGGATTGTTTTCCTGAGAAGAACGACCGGGCCGGCACCCCGTCGAGGCACGGCCCGGTCGATCCCTTTCTCAGCGTTTGGGGTATCCCATCTTTGCGAGGGTTGCCGTAATTTCATCCAGGATCACCGGGTCATCAATGGTCGATGGCATGTTGTAATCCTTGCCCCCGGCGATGGCCCGCATGGTCCCGCGCAGGATCTTGCCGGATCGGGTCTTCGGCAGTCTCGCGACCTGGGTGGCGTCGCGGAAACAGGCGATCGGCCCGATGGCATCGCGGACCATTTTGACCAGTTCCTGCTTGATCTCCTCGCTGGGCCGGGAGACACCGGCCTTGACGACAAAAAGCCCGAGCGGCAATTGTCCCTTCAGATCGTCATGGGTGCCGAAGACGGCACACTCGGCGACATCGGGATGGTTGGAGATGATCTCCTCCATCGCCCCGGTGGAGAGCCGGTGGCCGGCGACGTTGATGACGTCGTCCATGCGGCCCATGACATAGACATAGCCGTCCTGGTCGATATAGCCGCCGTCGCTGGTATCATAATAGCCGGGAAACTTGGTCATGTAGGACTTGACGAACCGGTCGTCATTACGCCAGAGGGTGACGAGGTTGCCGGGGGGGCAGCGGCAGCTTGATGACGATATTGCCCTCCTGGCCGGCCGGGAGTTCGATCCCTTCTTCATTGACGATGTGGACATCGTAACCGGGCAGGGCCTTGGTCGGCGACCCTTCCTTGACCGGCAACTCCTCGATACCGCGGCAGTTACCGACGATCGCCCAGCCGGTCTCGGTCTGCCACCAGTGATCGATGACGGGGACCCCGATCAGTTTTTCGGCCCAATGCAGGGTGTCGGGATCGAGACGTTCGCCGGCGAGGTAGAGGCACTCGAAACAGGAGGTATCGTATTTTTTGAAATACTCGCCGTTCGGATCTTCCTTCTTGATCGCCCGGAAGGCGGTCGGGGCGGTGAACAGGCTCTTCACCTTATGCTGGGAGATGACCCGCCAGAAGGCCCCGGCATCGGGAGTGCCGATCGGTTTACCCTCATAGAGGATGGTAGTGGAGCCCTGGATCAGCGGGGCATAGACGATATACGAGTGGCCGACGACCCAACCGACATCCGAGGCAGACCACCAGACTTCACCGGGGTTGATGTTGTAGAGGTTTTTCATCGTCCACAGCAGGGCCACGGCATGACCGCCATTGTCCCGCAGCACGCCCTTCGGCATCCCGGTCGTACCGGAGGTATAGAGAATGTAAAGCGGGTCGGTGGCATCCAGCTCGACGCAGCCGACCGGCTTGCTGGCCGCCACCAGCTCGTTCCAATCGAAATCCCGACCCTCTTTCATCTCCGATTTGATGATATCGCGCTGATAGAGGATGACCTTCTTTACCTCATGCACGGACTGTTCGATGGCGCTGTCGACCAGAGGCTTATAGGCAAGGACCTTTTTGCCCTCGATCGCCCCCGAGGCGGTAATGATGAGTTTGGGTTGAGCATGATCGATACGAATGGCAAGCTCGTGGGCGGCAAAACCGCCGAAGACGACGGAATGAATGGCTCCCAGCCTGGCGCAGGCAAGCATCGCCACAGCCGCCTCCGGGATCATCGGCATATAGATAACAACAGTATCACCTTTAGTGACCCCTTGACTCTGCAAGGCTCCGGCAAAGAGAGCGACCCGCTCCTGCAGTTCCTTATAGGTTATTTTGGCGATGGTATTGGTCACGGGGCTGTCGTAGATAATGGCGGTCTGATTGGCCCGGCCATTTTCCACGTGACGATCGACAGCATTGTAGCAGGTATTCATCTTCCCCCCGACAAACCAGCGATAGAACGGCGGGTTGGAGGAATCGATCACCTTGTCGTACTGTTTATACCAGGTTATACCTTTTGCAGCTTCGGCCCAAAACGCCTCACGGTTTTGCACACTACTCTGGAACACAGAATCAAAATTACTCATAAGCACTCCTCATCTGGTCTGAATGTTAGCTGTCTGTCCTGCTGCCTTTCCCATGTATACAGTAAAGAAATTCAATCTTCAAGGGTTTAATCAAACATTGTTACCAAGCTTTCCCATCAGCAAAAAAGATAATGTGACTATTTTCTTAACATTCAATGTGTTACACTAAATAGACCTTAATGCCAATGAATCAAGATGTTCACGCAAAAAAAGAACAATATGTCGGCCTGATAAATGCAACAATCTGTTTTCATGTGGAATATTAAAATACCATTCAACCCCTGTCGATCGCCGCGTAACATTGTTACCATTTGCATTCTATTAAACAAATTTCGAAGACGGTTATATCATGGTTGCATTCTTCAACGATGCACCATCCACCCGTCGACAAAAGAATCTTTGATACCTGTATCATATCGTATTATTTATTTTTTTCATGATCAGCCGCTATGATCGCCGATAATGTACCGATCATGTCACCCATCGCCACCAGACAAGATCAACCCAGTGATTCCAGCAATATCATGGCAGGAAGAATATTGTTCTTTACGTAAAGCAGCACGGCATAACAAAAAAGGCCGTATTCCGAGGACGAAAAAAGGGGAAATCCCGGCGGGACCAGAGAGATGAGGCAATTGTCTGTTAGTCGGGATAGTCGGGAAGGCTAGCAGGTCTCCCCAATCAATCATGCCATCGGCATTTCGACAGGGGGTCGGCAAGGTGCAACCCTCCCTCTCTCCGGGGAAACTTGAGATAGGGGATGATCACCTCGTTTTTGGAGCCGCCGGTACCGTCGTAGGTTACCGACACCACCGGCACACCGGTCAACCGCTCGATATCCTCGCGCATTGCCTGGGTGATCAGCGAGGCGCAGCACAGGGCCGGACTGGCCTGGACGAAGAGAACAATATCGGGATAGTGCTTCTTGAGGTAGTGGATTTTCAAGATATTATCCATCGATTCCCCGGTATTTTCGACGGAGATCCGGTAAGCCGCCAGAATCTTCTCCGGATTGTCGGTATACTCGAATTCCCCCTCGCCCAGGATCCGATTGAATATCCGGAAGTAGGCCTTCTCCATCTGGGTCATCGTCGCCAGCAGGGTCCGATAGGACAGGACATCGAGGTACTTTCCCTCATTGAACCACTTGCGGAAGTAGGAACCGGCGATCATCTTGGCATAATTGCTGTAAGGTGTCGTGATCACCTCGCCGCCGTTATTCTCGATGAAACGCACCAGGTCCTGGTTCATCACGCGGTTGTCACGAACATAGAGATCCCCGAAAATAGCGACCTTGGGGCGCTTCTTCGGTCTGGTCTCGATCCACTCGAAATGTGAGATGATCTCTGCCAGGGCATCCTCCTTATCCCGTTTGCCCTCGAAGGCGTCGACGAGGATCGCGATACTCTTGTTGAGGATCCGGTCGGTCTGTCCCCGTTCGATCTCGTAGGGACGGATCCGGCAGGCCACGCGGCGCAGCATGCCGCCGAACATGTAGGCGAAGTAGGCATTCATCGTCGCCTTCAAGGAGATATCGGAAAACGACAGCTGCCCGCAGAAGACCGCCGCCCTCTCCATCCCCTGCCCCTGATCCCGCAGGATCTGGCGGATGTGATGGGGATACAGCCGGATATTGCAGGCCAGGGTCGATCGGTTGAGCCAGAGGACGGTATCTGCCGGGTCGAGCCCATTGACCCCAATGCAGTCCATATAGCCCTGGGCGATGGCGTTGAGCGGAATACACTGCCCGGTATTGTGCATGAGGCTCTGACGGATCGATCGCTCGCTCTCCTCCATCAGGATGGCATTGTAGCCCTCGCGCCGCAGGGTGGCCACCAGCAGACTGCAGGTCAGCCGGTCCCAGTTGGGGAAGACCACGTTCTTCCTCGTCAGGCTGGTCTCCAGACTGGGATTGACCACGGCATAATCGACCGGCAGCGTCGCCCGCCCTGTCTGGCATTGGTGATGGTTGCGGAAGGCCCGGATCGCCGCCTCGATCCTCGTCTCATAACCGACGCTGGAGTCGTGCTCGTCCAACTGCAGGATGAGGTAGGGCTTGCCGTGGGCCTCCATGATGGCCTTGAAATACTCGACGGCGAAGGAATCCGGCGAACACTTGAAGGACGTGACGTACACCGGATACATCCCATCCCGGGCCGCAATCGCCGCCGCCGCCTCAAGGATCCTGGCCGCGTGATCCCAGTGCAGTTCCTCGAGCAGCGGTTTCAGGGCAGCCGTCTGCGCAGGATCGCCCGGCAACATGTCCTGATAGAAGGCATCGACGCCGAGATTGGCGAAGATCTGGGGAATGCCGCAGTTGAGCGACGGCGAGAGGATCGTATACGGACGGCCGACAAAAACCACTCTGATCCCCTGGGTTGCGGCGATCCTCTCTCGGCAGAGCTCCCGGTATCTCTCCCGGCACTGGCGGACAAATTCACCTGCCCGGTCATAGGCCATCGATATTTCGATAAAACCTACAGGCTGCCGGCTCACCTTCTTGATCGTCCGGTAGAGCTGGATCTTGGTATGGAAGGAAGTATAGAGATATTTCACCAGCGGTGTGAGAATCCGGCCCTCGCTCGCATCCAGGGCGAGCGATATCAGCGGGGACAGAAACTGGGTGTAGTAGCAATACTGGCGGCGGGCCTCCCGGTTCTTCTCCTCAAGATAGATCGGCAGAAAGACGTGATCGGACCGTTGCAGCAACCAGGCGACATGGCCGTGCATCGAGGCGATCGGCGCGCAGAATTCGGCGCGGCTGATCGATTTGCCGGACTTCAGTCCCTCGTCATACGACTCACTCGAGACAGTGCGGATGCCGAGGAGATCAAAGAATTTCCGCCAAAACGGCAGGTCTTCGACCATGTGCACCGCCGCCGGCAGGCCGATGACGATATTTTCCCCGTCCCGGGCCTCGGCCCGGAAGGCGGTGACCCTGCAGCGTTCCCTGATCAGGTCGAAGGCCTTCGGGTCCCGCCGGACATACCTCTTGTCATCATAATCGCGGCCGCAGAGGAAGCCGTAGGCCACCTTGCTGTCACCGATCTCGGCAACGCTGATCTTGCAATGATTGGTACAAAGCTCGCAGACCTCCCCATGGACCGTGATCTCTTTTCGCCAGAGACCGAATCCGACGAACCGGCTGCATCCCTCCCGCCACTCATCGCGGAGGATCAGCGCCGTCCCCAGGGCACCGGTGAGGTGACAGAACTTCGACACCACGATCGGCCTGCCGAGCCGCTGCTCGAAGGCGGCGACCAGGGCCCTGTTCTTGGCGGTCGCCCCCTGGAACAGGACAGTGGTACCGATGTTCTTCTCGGTTGCCACCTTCAACAGATAATTTTCGCGCACCGAATGCAGGGCCGAGGCCAAAACCTCATCGACCGAATATCCCTCGCTCAGATAATGGTTGATGTCACGCTCCATGAAGACGGTACAGCGGGCGCTGGCCATCGGTGCCGCCACGTTTTCGGCGCGTCGGGAATAGTCGCCCGCCGGGCAGCCGAGCTTGAGTGCCTGCTCCTCGATGAAGGACCCGGTACCGGCGGCGCAGACGTTGTTCATCGTCGAAAAGGTCACCCGTCCTTCTTTCATGGTCGTGAACTTGGCGTCCTGTCCGCCGATCTCGATGATCGTATCGACCTCGGGATTGAGCTGCCGGGCGGCCCGGGCATGGGCGGTGATTTCATCGATCACCTTGTCGGCGCCCACGATCCTGCCGATGAATTTGCGACCGGAACCGGTGGTGCCGCATTGGAGCACCTCGAACGCCACGCCCCGGCGCCGGCCGATATCGTCGATGGCCCGGAAGATGTTCTGCACGGCAACTAGCGGCAGGCCGGCGGTGCGGGTGTAAAGTCCTGCCAGCACCTCCAGGTCCTGATCCATCAGGACGGCCTTGGTGCTCGTCGACCCGATATCGATCCCGAGGAAGATCCTCCCATTCCCCGTAAGATCGGTGTAGATATCGATTTCGACCGGCTGACACCCGCTCTCGACGAATTCATACTGCTCGCCACTGGTAAAATCCGGGTACGACGAATACCGCAGCTGCAGCGGCGGATACGCGTACTCCCGAACCTTCGGCGGGACCGCAAGAAGAAGATCACCGGCGTCCTTCAAGGCCACAGGGGCCGGGACCTCCTGCTCTCCGGCGCGAATATCCTCACCCAGGGCACAGGCGCAACCGATGGCGCCATAGACATGGCCCTGTTCGGGAATCGTCAGGGCCAGTCCGGAGAGTTCGCCGATATGCCGCGCCACTGTCGAATTACGGGATACGCCGCCGCAGAACACCACCTCGCCCTCGACGGCCCGGTTCAACCCCAGGGTATCGACGATGTTTTTTGCCAGGCCGCGGCACAGGCCATCGCTGATCTCGCCTAGCTGATACCCTTCCTGCTGGGCATGAATCAGATCGGTCTTGGCGAAGACGGCGCAACGCGTGGCAATCCGCGGGCACTCCCCGCAACTGCCCTCCGCTTTTCGGCTCAACTCCTCGATTCCGGCCAGGTTGAGCCTTCCCGCCTGCTGGTCGAGGAAGCTGCCGGTACCGGCAGCGCAGGAGGTATTGGCGGTACTGCCGAGGTAGTGTCCAGCGCGATCGAAGGTTGAAAAGCTGAATTTCTCACCGCCGACCAGCAGCAGGCCGCGCATGCCGGGGTGGAAATGACGACAGGCGGTCATGAAGGCGACCTGATTGTCATAGCGCCGCTGGGCCATCACGTATCCAGGCACCGATGCCGTCACCGCCACGTGGGAAATCGTGGAGAGGTCGATCCCGTTCAGCATCTCAAGGACCGTTCTCTTGATATCTCCCCGATGAAATCGGTACGCCGTCCCGACGATGGCAAGATCCGGCGACACGACCGCCATACCGACCGCTACCGCACCACAGTCGACTCCGAGAATTCCCGATATTCCATCCATTTATCATCCCCCGAGATGGCCTGCCGGCAATCGCCGGATTCCATGACGATCGAGGCTTTTGCAAAACTCCTTGAAAGGGAGCGAGGAAGAGTGGGCGACAGAACGAAAAAATGATGATAATATATTGAAATAATTGAGCTTCATGTGATTTTCCGGTACATTTTGTTTACCAACAAAGAAAACCGGAGAATCAGCATGAAGCTCGAAGAGAAAGTATCATGGTTGATGGGGAGATTGCAACGAAGTTTGTTTCCCCAACTTGAACAATGTTGTGTTTCTCCACTCTCCGAGCAAGAGAAACACCTGGTAAAGGTCCTTGAGGTCATTGAAATAGAGCGCCATATTCCGAAGAATCAGCAGTGGACAGGTCGACCAGCGGCAGAACGCCGAGCGATTGGCCGCAGTTTTGTGGCTAAAGCGGTGTTAGGCTATCCACATACCAGGAGTCTCATCAATGAGCTGCGTGCCCGCCCCAATCTCCGCCTCATCTGCGGTTTTACCAAACAACGGGACATCCCGTCGGAATCGACGTTCTCACGAGCTTTTGCCGATTTTGCCAGCTGTGAACTGGGCGCGGTGGTTCACGACACGCTGGTGCAGGATTATTTACAAGGAGAATTGATCGGCCATGTCAGCCGAGATTCCACAGCGATCATTGGTCGGGAAAAAGCGGCGAGGAAGGAAAAGATGGTGAAAGTCCCGCGCAAACGGGGGCGGCCGGCCAAAGGAGAGCAACGTCCACCGGCAGAAGAGAAACGGTTGGACCGCCAGGTGCGGCAGGAGCCGGCCGTAGCGCTTGCCGAATTGCCAACGGTCTGCAATCGCGGCACCAAGAGAAATGCCAAGGGCTGCCAGGAAAGCTGGAATGGCTACAAACTTCATGCCGATGTCAACGACACCATGTTACCCCTGAGTGTTTTTTTGACATCAGCCTCGGTACACGACAGCCAGGTGGCGATACCCCTGATGAAGCAGACCAGTTCCAAGGTAACCCACTGCCATGATTTGATGGATGCTGCGTATGACGCACGGCAGATATGGGAACAGAGTCGGGAACCGGGTCATGTAGCGATAATCGACCGAAATCCGAGGCATGGAGAAGTCCTGCCGATGAGTACTCACACGGCGAAACGATACAACGAGCGTAGTTCCGTAGAGCGGTTCAATGGGAGGCTCGAAGAGGAATTCGGCGGGCGCACTGTCATGGTTCGCGGTCCCGCCAAGGTGATGATGCATTTGATGTTTGGTGTTGTCGCGCTGTTTGCCGATCAGCTTATCAGATTGACGGGGTACTGACGGCGATAAACGACAACCTTACTTTGTCGAGTAGACCGACTTCTCCACAAGGAACAACGCTTTCACCAATTGGCTTTTCAGAACGCCTCGCCGCACGCGGCTACTACGTGCCATCGATGACAAGCAGCATTCTCTATGTTGAAGCAAGCCCCTCACAGAACCGTGCTTGCGCTACTCACGCACACGGCTCCTCATCATCGCTTTCACCTCGATTCGAACAGATTCACCAGGATCAGCGGTCTCGGCAATGGAAACTTGTTCAGAAATTGCCTGAACTTTTCCAGCGTCATGCTGCCACGCTTCCCGCGACGGTCAAGCCACTTGAAGAGCAATAGGCGAACAGCGTGAACATATCGACCAATCCCGTGCGAATTGTCTGTGACCCCATAGTACGCAATATGTCCGCGGACCTTGGCCACAACAGTTTTCATCAGCTCGGGAACCGGACTCGTTCGGTTCGCCTTCAACCATTCTTTCAACGCCAACAACTTGGCCTTGAATTTCTTCCGAGAGGTCAGGCGTTTCATCCGGAATCGCCGGCCATTTCGCGTTCGGCTACAGTAGTGCGTCAATCCCAGAAAATCGAAGGTCTGAGCTTTCTCACCCCTCGCCCGAGCCTTGGACTCGGCCAAAGGGCCAAACTCCAAAACCTTGGTCTTCTCCGCCGCTACTT
>JROS01000202.1 GCA_000769715.1 Desulfobulbus sp. Tol-SR | reverse complement strand
GGCTCATCCGGTTAAAGCGTACTTGGCCTCGTGAATTCCCAGAATCCTGAGTTTGAAGAACTCCTGGTCCCGATAGCCGTATGCCTGCCTTTTGAGCGTTTTGATCTTGTTGTTGGTTCCTTCCATGGGCCCGGAGGATATGGGATGGTCGTACCAAGCCAGGATGCCAGTTCGGTACATGGCCATGGTTTTGCCCATCTTCACCAAGGGGCCTACATCTGAAGTCAGGGCGCTGCTTATCCACTGTTCGAGATACGCTGCCGCAGCGGCCTTGTTCGGTTGTTTCCAGATCTGCCGCAGTTCCTCTTTGAGGTAGTAGGCTTTGGCCAACGGTTCATTGGCCTCCAGTGCCTCTTGCAATCGTTCGTGTTCCTGCCGCTCCGGGTTGAGGCTTTCCGGATTCTTCAGCAGGATCCAACGGCTGCCTTTGAGCACGCTCTTACCCATCTTGTCCTGCAACTCGCGGTGAAGCTTGCGCCGCACTTCTGTGAGCCTGTCGTTCATCAGCTTGACCACATGGAAATGGTCAAGGACCACGGCGACGCCGGGCAGATGTTCGAGCACGGATCCGATATAGGCTGCGCTCATATCCGTGGCCACCGCCCGTATCCTGGCCCGAGAGCGCTTCAGGCGTTCCCAGAACGGTTTCAGTGAGTCCGCTCCTCGGCCGTCCCCCACGAAGACAACCTTTCCGCAACGCAGGTCCATCACCAGGGTCAGGTACTTGTGACCTTTGCGGACGCTGATCTCGTCTATGGCGATATACTCAAGGCCGGCCAGACTCGGTTTGGCAAAACGCCTTTGCAGATGCCGTTTGAGGATATCCTTGACCACATCCCAGCCAACGCCCAGCAACCTGGAAACATCCAGCATCGTCATCGCCTTGGTCAGCGCCAGGACAAAACGCTCGAACGCTTTGGTGTGCCGTCGCCGTGGTTCGGCAATACGCAGCTCGATCCGACGGACAATGCCGCATGACGTACACCCAACCCGTGGCACCTCGACGACCAGCCAGACAGGCTTGAAGCCAACTGGCACCGTACGCAGCCATCGTTGCGATACACCCCTATGAAGAACATTACGGCTTCGGCAGCATGGACAGCGGAGCAGCTTGCCCTTGGGGCGCACGTGCAGGAGGATGTTTCCCCCTACGAATTCCTGCCGGACGTAGTCATAGCCAGGCAGCCCGAACGCATGGTACAAGAAGCTCGTGGACATGGCGGCTCATCCTTTTGGTTTTCATTGGCGTGAAAACTTGATGAACCCCATGTCCTTTCATTTTGTCAAAAGTACGCTCCAGCCGGATGAACC
>JROS01000031.1 GCA_000769715.1 Desulfobulbus sp. Tol-SR | reverse complement strand
GGGATTTTACCGTAACAGTCAAAGAATCTCCACGTTTTGTGGACATGGACAAGTGCATCGCCTGCGGCGCCTGTGCCGAGAAATGTCCGAAGAAGGTGGACAGCGAGTACGACGCCGGCACCGGCAAACGCAAGGCGATCTATGTCAAGTACGCCCAGGCGGTGCCGTTGAAGTACCAGATCGATCCGGCCAGCTGCATCCGGCTGCAGAAACCTGGGGCCTGCGGCTTCTGCGAGAAGGTCTGCGATGCCGGGGCGATCAATTTCGACGATACCGAGAAGACCCATCAGATCAACGTCGGCGCCGTCATTCTCGCCCCCGGCTTTGAGGCCTATGATCCGAAACCGGCCCAGGTCTGGGGCTACGGCACGATGCCGAACGTCATCACCGCCCTCCAGCTCGAGCGCTATCTGTCGGCCTCCGGGCCGACCGAAGGCCATCTGGTCCGCCCCTCCGACGGCAAGCCGGTCACCAAGGTCGCCTTCCTCCAGTGCATCGGTTCCCGCGACGAGAACCTCTGCGGCAACGGCTACTGCTCGTCGGTCTGCTGCATGTACGCCATCAAGGAGGCGGTCATCGCCAAGGACCACGTCCCGGGGCTGGCGACGACGATCTTCTATATGGATATGCGGACCCACGGCAAGGATTTCGACAAGTACCTCGAGCGGGCCAGGGACGAGTCCAATGTCCGTTTCGTCCGCTGCCGCGTCAACGGCGTCGAGCCGCAGGGCCCCAACGGCGACCTGCGCATCCATTACATCAACGAGAAGGGGCGCCAGGTCGAGGAGTATTACGACATGGTCGTCCTCTCGGTCGGGCTGCAGACGCCGAAGCACGTCCTCGATCTGGCCGAGACCACCGGAATTCAGCTGACGGCCGACAAATTCGCCGCCACCTCCGATTTTGCCCCGGTCCAGACCTCCCAGGCCGGTATCTTCACCTGCGGCGCCTTCGCCGGCCCCAAGGATATACCCCAGTCGGTGGTCGAGGGTTCCGCCGCTGCGGCGGCGGTGGCCGACCTGCTCTCCCCGGCGCGGCACGAGCTGACCTCCGAGGCGACCTTTCCCGAGGAAAAGGATATCAGCGCCGAAGATCCGCGAATCGGGGTCTTCGTCTGCCACTGCGGCTCGAACATCGCCGGGGTGGTGGATGTCGAGGCGGTCGAGGACTACGCCGCGACCCTGCCCAACGTCGTCTACGTCGAGCGCAACCTGTTCTCCTGTTCGCAGGATACCCAGGAGCAGATCACCAAGCGGATCCAGGAGCAGAACCTCAACCGCATCGTCATCGCCGCCTGCACCCCGCGGACCCATGAGCCCCTGTTCCGCGAGACCCTCAAGGCGGCAGGCCTGAACGAGTACCTGGTGGAGATGGCCAATATCAGGAATCACAACTCCTGGGTCCACAGCAAGGACCCGAGCCATGCCACGGCCAAGGCCAAGGACCTGGTGCGGATGGCGGCCGCCAAGGTCACCTATGGCACCTCGCTGCAACCGATCGCGGTGCCGATCACCCGGACCGCCCTGGTGGTCGGCGGCGGGGTCGCCGGCATGACCGCGGCCCTGAACCTGGCCGAGCAGGGCTTTGAGGTCAACCTCGTCGAACGGACCGAGACCCTCGGCGGCAACGCCCTGTACCTGAAGCATACCTGGTCCGGCGAACATATTCCGACCCGGGTCGCCAAACTTGTCGACAAGGTCGTGTGGAACGACAAAATCACCATCCATAAGGGGTCTGAAGTCACCGCGGTCGATGGTTTCGTCGGCAACTTCAGGTCGACCATCACCTCGACGAGCGGCATCTCCACCGTCATCGAGCACGGCGTCGGCATCATCGCCACCGGCGGCAATATCTATTCGCCGACGGAGTATGGCTACAACGAGATCAAGCGGGTGGTGACCTCGATCGAATTCGACAAGCTCCATGAACTGAAAGAGAAACATATCAAGTCGAGCAAGAACTTCGTCTACATCCAGTGTGTCGGCTCGCGCGAGTCCGGCAACCATGTCAATGTCGAGGTCTGGGACCATGTCCTGCACCGTCCGCTGAAGATCAAGGCCGATATGGTGATTCTCGCCTCGGCGATCCGGCCGAAGGCCGATGCCGCCGACCTCGCCAAGCTGTACAAGATCCCGGTCGATGGCGACGGTTTCTTTCAGGAGGCCCATGCCAAGCTCCGGCCGGTTGATTTCTCGACCGACGGCATGTTCGTGGCGGGCATCGCCCATTATCCCAAACCGATAGAGGAGTCGGTCGCCCAGGCGCTGGCGGCCTCGGCCCGGGCCGCCACCCTGCTGTCGAAATCGCAGGTATCGCTCGATGCGGTGAAGGCCACCGTCGATCCCGATTACTGTGACGGCTGCGCCCTGTGCATCGATGTCTGCCCCTACAACGCCATCACCCTGACGACCATCGAGGCCGGCGTTGAGGGCGGCGAGGGCAAACGGATCATCAGTGTCAACAAGGCCCAGTGCAAGGGATGCGGTCTGTGTCAGGGTACCTGCCCGAAGCGCGGCGTCTATATCGCCGGATTTACCATGAAGCAGATCAGCAGCCAGATTCAGGCGGCCCTTGCGGTCTGATTCCCATGTCGAACAACTGAGAAATGAACTTTCATGTATACAAGGAGTGGAACAAATGAGTTTTGAGCCGAAAATCATTGCATTCTGCTGCAACTGGTGCTCCTACGCCGCCGCCGATCTGGCCGGAACCGCCAGGATGCAGTATCCGCACAACGTACGGATTATCCGGGTGATGTGCTCGGGGATGGTCCATCCCGAACACGTCATGGATGCCTTGGGCCAGGGGGCCGACGGCGTCATGGTCCTTGGCTGACACCTCGGTGAATGCCATTACCTGGATGGTAATTATAAAGCAATGCGCCGTTCCGATATGATCACCGAACTGCTGGAAGATTTCGGCTATGAAAGTGGTCGTTTCGAGATAACCTGGGTATCCTCCGCCGAGCCTGATAAATTTGTCAAGGCAGTCACCGATATGACAAACCGTATCAAGCAGTTGGGCCCCATTAACAATCAAGATGCCGCCGTCTCGGCATAAAGGAGGTTGCTATGGGTGTACCTACTGCTTTGGAATGGCTGGGCTCCTGTTCCGGTTGCGAGATCGCGATCCTGAACATCGGCGAGGCCCTGGTGCCGATCATCACCGAGGCCCTCGATATCGTCCATGCCCCGGTCCTGATGGACCATAAGTACTTCGGTCAGTGCGGTGAAGGGGTGACTCTGGAGATCCCCGAGGCGACGGTCGGTATCGTCACCGGCGGCGTATCAAATCATGAGCACCTGGAAGTGCTGGAAGAGATGCGGAAAAAGTGCAAGGTCCTGATCGCCCTCGGCACCTGTGCCACCCATGGCGGCATCCCGGCGCTGATGAACGGCCAGGACCGCAAGACGAGTTGGGAAGGCATCTATCAGACCCTGACCACCGATCCGGGGGCGACCGTGCCGACCGTTGAGGTGCCGGCACCGCTTGACAGGGTGTATGCCTGCGATGAGAAGGTCAAGATCGACATGCAGCTTCCCGGCTGCCCGCCGAATCCGGCCCTGATCGCCGAGGTGATCGTTTCCCTGCTCGAGGGCCGGCCGCCGGTGCTGCCGGGCAAGAGCGTCTGCGATACCTGCCCGACCAAACGGGAGGGCAAGGGCGCCGTCACCAAGGTCAAGCGCTTCATCACCAACGCCGAATTCACCCCGGGCGAGCCGATCAGCGAGATGCGCTGCCTGCTCGAGCAGGGCTATATGTGCATGGGGCCGGTAACCGCCGCCGGCTGTGCCAAACTGGGGGCGCCGAGCTGCATCAGCGCCCGCGTCCCCTGCCGCGGCTGTTTCGGTCCGGTCCGTAAGGACGGCAACCAGCTGCTTGACATGATGAATGCTCTGGCCAGCAATGGTATCGATTTCAATTCCGTGGTCGATCGCCGCTCCATCCTGCGCTTCTCCGGCGCCCATGGGATGCTCAAACCGGTCAAAAAACGGGTAGAAGAGGAGGAAAGCTGATATGGGAACTGTACTCAACATAGCACCAGTTTCCCGCATAGAAGGACACGCCAAGATTGCCATCCATCTCGACGATGCCGGCAACGTGGAAGATGCATTTCTGCACATCCAGTCCCTGCGCGGGTTTGAAAAATTCATCGAGGGCCGGCCGGCGGAAGAGGTCCCCCGCATCGTCAACCGGATCTGCGGCATCTGTCCGTGGATGCACCATCTCGCCTCCAACAAGGCGGTCGACGGCGCCTTCGGCGTCACCCCGACCCCGACCGGCCACAAGCTGCGGGAGATGTGCCAGGTCATGGCCCACATCAACGACAAGATCCTGCACTTCTTCTTCCTCGCCGCCCCGGACTTCGTCCTCGGCCCGGACGCCGACTATGCCGTCCGCAACGTCATCGGCGTGGTCAAGGCGGCGCCGGAACTGGCGACCAAGGTCGTCAAGATGCGACAGCTCGGCCAGATGATGCTCGACAAGTTTGCCGGCAAGGCGATCCACCCGATCGCCGGCGTCGTCGGCGGCTTCGCCAAGCCGATGGTCGAGGCGGAACGACAGGAACTGCTCGAAGGGACCCGGACCCTGCTCGATTTCGCCTGCTATGCCCTCGACTTCGCCAAGACCAACGTCTTCGCCAAGTACATGGACACGATCGGCACCCTCGGGGTGATCAAGACCGGGTTCCTCGGCACCGTCGACCGGGCCGACGGCTCGTTCCGGATCTATGACGGCAAGCAGCGGCTGATGAAGGCCGACGGCAGCTACGTCGACTTCGAGGGGGTCGATTACGCCGATTACCTCGGCGAACACGTCGAGCCCTGGGCCTATGCCAAGATGCCGTACGCCAAATCCTGGGGTGAAGGGTTCGACCTGAACTACGAGAATCCCAAGGGCATCTATCGGGCCAACACCCTGGCGCGGATCAACGTCTGCGAACAGATGAGCACCCCGAAGGCCCAGGCCGCCCTGGAGGAGTTCCGCGCCGCCTTCGGTCGCCCGGCCCAGGCCACCCTGCTGTATCACTATGCCCGTCTGATCGAGCTGGTCTATGCCTGCGAGCGGACCATCGAGCTGCTTCAATGGGAAGGGATCACCGATCCCAATGTCAGGGCCAAGGTCGAGCCGAAGGCCGGGCGCGGCGTCGGCATCGTCGAGGCCCCGCGCGGCACCCTGATCCATGACTACACCACCGATGACAACGGCTGCATCAAGAGCGCCAACCTGATCGTCGGCACCACCCACAACATCGCCCCGATGAACATGAGCGTCAAACAGGCGGCGACCTCCCTGATCAAGGGGGGCGTCTACAACCAGGGCCTGCTCAATCAGGTCGAGATGGCGGTGCGCGCCTACGACCCCTGAATGTCCTGCGCTACGCACCGCCTGGATGGCGGTGTACCTGTGGCAGTGAGCATCATCGATTCGAAGGGAGAGGAGATCGACAGGATCGTCAGTTAAAAGATGAAGGCCCGATCCCGGCTGCCGGTATCGAAACCGACGGCCGGGGGGTGGGCTGAAGGGAAGGGGCCGGAGTTTTTTCGGCCACGACTTTCACGACACCTTCGATGATGGTTTGTATATTCTGTACAGAAAGTTTATAGTGTATACCCATCAGGCATCTCTCGGGGATATATTGATATAGCGCGAGGAGACTGAAATGACGGAACAAACAGAGAAAAGATATCAGGTTCGAGCCGAGAACCCAAGCGGCGTGTGCGGGTATATCGGTCATATGACCATCGATGAACTGAAGGCGCGGGCGGTCGGCGATGAATTCGACGCCACCTGCCCGGCCTGCGGCAAGTTTCATCTGACCAAGGAAGAGATCGACAGGCTGAACAGTGAGAAAATCACCGACAGCAAGAGCTATGCGGTAATGAAGGAGCAGGCTGAAGAGTCCTGATTCCACGTTGACCGATACCGGCCTTTCACTGCATTGGGAGTTGAAGGAATGGGCCGAAGGTGTTAGACATGGATGGGACCACTTGTGGTCCCGTCTTTTTTTATCAGTCTCTGACAGCCCGGAACAGGAATGTGATCATGCCGTCATCCCAGGAACTCTTACTGGAACTGCAGCACATCGTCGACAGACCGATCAGGGTAATGGTGGTCTGCGGTACCCAAAATCGCGCAATCCTGCGCTATGACCTGAGGGAGCGGCTGCCGCACGACCTCGAACTCGTCGCCGGGCCCGGTTGCACCGTCTGCGTCATGCCCTCCGGGCATATCGATGCCTTCGTCAAGATCGCCAAGCAACCGGATGTCATTACGACGACCTGTGAAGACCTGCTGCAGGTCAGAGGGACCCGGGAATCGCTGGCCTCGATCCGGGACAAGGGTGCTCTGGTCGAGGTCATCTCGACCCCGGGGGAGAGCCTGGCGATCGCCGAGGCCAACCCGGACAAGATCATCGTCTATCCGGCGGTCGGTTTCGAGGCGACGGCGCCGGGCATTGCCGAGGTCATCCTCGATGCCGCCTCCCGCGGGATCGACAACTTCTGCGTCATCCCCTCCATCCGCCTGCTGCCGCCGACCCTGGATTCATTGCTGGCCGACCCCCACCTCAACATCGACGGCCTGCTCTGTTCCGACCACATCAACTCCCTCTCCGATACCGAGGCCTACACCACCCTGGCCCAGAAACACCGTCTGGCCTGCTGCATCGCCGGGTTCGAGCAGGAGGACATCCTGCGCTGCCTGCTCAACATGGTCAAACAGATCAAGAGGGGGATAACCCAGGTCGACAACCTCTCGGCCGTGGTCTATTCTTCCGAGGAATACCGCAAGGCCAAGAAGATGGTCGCCGAGGTGTTTTTCGCCGTCGACACCATCTGGCGAGGGCTCGGGATCATCGAGGAGAGCGGGTTCGTGATTCGTGACGAGCTGTCGCTCTATGACGCCACCAAGCGCTTCAACGTCCGCCTGCCGGACGAGGAAATCCACTGCCAGTGTATCTGCGGCATGATCATGTCCGGTCTTGGCCTGCCGCCTGACTGTCCCGACTTCGGCAAGGCCTGCACCATCGAGCATCCGATCGGTCCGTGTATGCTGTCGGTCGAAGGCATCTGCGCCTCGTATTACAACTACACCCTGGAACACGGCCGACCTGCGGCGCAACTGCTGCACGGCTGAAGCCGGATCGATCTTCCCTCCGACGTCACGGAGAATACGCGTGCACGAGTTTTCGCTGGCCCAGGGCCTGCATCGGCAATTGCTCGACCTCGCCAGGAAACACCAGGCGGACAAGGTCACCCGGGCTGAGATCCTTATCGGCAGCAATGCCGGTGTTGTCGAGGAATCCTTCCTCTTCGGGGTCGACATCCTGAGCCGTCAGGACCCGAGGACGGAGGGAATGGAAGTGACCATCATCCGGGATGACGGTCAGGACCTGATGCTGATGAAGGTCGATCTGGCCTAGAGTGCTTCCCCCCGTTCCCGGCGACACCCGTCCCCCGATTCATACTCCCTGTTCCCCGCTCCATTGCCAGGTCTTGCGGTATTCCTGCCGCAGGGCCATATCGATCATCACCAGGGCCGCCATTGCCTCGACGATCGGCACCGCCCGCGGCACGACGCAGGGGTCATGTCGCCCCTCGGCGGCCAGGATCACGGGATTGCCGGCAAAGTCGACCGTTTGCTGCGGCAGGGCGATGGTCGCCGGGGGTTTGAAGGCCACCCGGAACAGGATCGGCTCGCCATTGGAGATCCCTCCCTGGATGCCGCCGGAGGTATTGGTGACGGTGCCGAGGCGGCCGCCCTTGTTGACGAACGGGTCGTTATGCTGGGAACCGCGCATCCTGGCGGCGGCGAAGCCGGCGCCGATTTCAAACCCCTTGGTGGCCGGAATGGCCAGCATCGCCTGGGCCAGCCTGGCCTCGAGCTTGTCGTAGGTCGGTTCGCCAAGCCCCGGCGGGACGTTGCGAATGACGCAGGACACGATGCCGCCGACGGAGTCGCCGGCCTGCTTCAGGTCGGCAACCAGGCGGCGCATCCGCTCGGCGGCGCCGGGGTCGGGGCAGCGGATGGGGCTGCGGTCGACCTCTGCCTCCGTCAGCGCCGCGGGATCGACGCCTGAGGCATCGATGGTGCCGACGCTGCTGACCCAGGCGACGATATCGAGACCCAGCTTCTGCCGCAGCAGTATGCGGGCCACGGCGCCGGCGGCGACCGAGCCGATGGTCTCGCGGGCGCTGGAGCGACCGCCGCCGGAGGAGGCCCTGACACCGTACTTCATCTGGTAGGTAAAATCGGCGTGCGACGGCCTGGGGATGTCCGCCATGGCGCCGTAATCGCCGGGGCGCTGGTCGCGGTTGGCGACCTCGAGCAGGATCGGGGTGCCGAGGGTCCGGCCGTTTTCGGTACCGGAGATGATCGTCACCCGGTCGGCTTCGGCCCGGTCGGTGGTCAGGCTGCTCTGGCCGGGGCGCCGGCGGTCAAGCTGGGGCTGGATATCCTCCTCGCCGAGCGGCAGGCCTGCAGGGCAGCCGTCAATGACCACTCCGACGCCCTTGCAGTGGGATTCGCCGAAGGTGCTGATACGAAAGAGGGTGCCGAAACTGCTGGACATGGTTGGTCCTCCCGTGGTGGTGGCGGCAGCGGCCGATTGCGGACCGTCCTTCCGCCACCAGACCTGCTGCAGGTGCGGAATCCGGTTCGTCGAGCGCTGCCCGGTGGGGCGCTACTGCCGGCCGCCGGCCTTGGCCGCGGCGGCATCAAGGTATTCCCGGTTGCGGCGGGCCAGTTCCCGGTCGCCGCGGATCCGGCTTTCGGCCTTGCGGAAAAACTGCATCGCCTGGGGATAGGCGCCTTGGTCGAACTTGGCCCGACCGAGCAGATGCCAGTAGCGGGCGTTGCCTGGATCGATCCGCAACGCCCGTTCGACGAGGATCTCGGCCCGTCCTGGGTTGCCCGAGCGCAGTGCCGACTCGGCCTCGAGGTAGAGCGAGCCTGCCGGCCCGGTCGGCCGGGCCACTTCGCCCGGACTCGGCTCGACCGGCGCCGGCACCTCCGCCGGCGCCGGTGCGGTCGGCGGCGGGATCTCAGTCGGCTGCGGCCGGCTCGGGCGCGAGGGGGCCGGGACGGTCACGGCACAGCCGTGGAGGATGACCGTCAGCAGCAACAGCAGGAGGAACGGGACCAGCGGCAGTAGCCGGTTGGCGGAGGGGCGGCGGATGGTGGTTGCGGTCATAGGCGCTCCGAGAGGATGGCTATTCGAACCAGCTGCGGACCGAGTTCATCAGGCCCCTGGTCTTCTGTTCGATCGCCTCCATCCCGGGCAGGGCGGGGGCATCTTCGGGGGCGGTGCCGGCCACGAACGGCAGGGCGACCCCGTCCGGATTGAGGCGGCTCGTCGCCGCGAACGTGCGTTTGTCGATCCATGCCCATTGGATATCGGGCGGTTCAACCAGTTCCAGCGGGCTGGGATGCAGGCCTTTGATGATACTTCCCCAGACGATCAGGGCCCCGGAGGCCCCGGTCACCCCGGCCGGCAGGTTGTCGTCGCGGCCCACCCAGACGACGGCCAGTTTGTCGCCGGTGAAGCCGGCGAACCAGCTGTCGCGCAGGTTGTCGGTGGTGCCGGTCTTGCCGGCGACGGCATGCGCGGCCGGGACGAACCGGGTCAAGGCCCGGCCCGTCCCTTCACTGACGGTATGCTGCAGGGCGGTGTTGAGGAGAAACACCCCGGCAGGGGCAAAACGCTGCTCGACCTCCATCCCGTACCTCTTCAGCAGGGCGTTGTCGGTATCGAGGACGCTGTCGATGCAGCGCAGCGGTTGATGGAAACCGCCGGTGGCGAAGGTCTGGTACATCTGGCCGACCTCGAGCGGCGTCATCTCGGCGGTGCCGAGCAGGAACGAGGGATAGGGGGCGATGTCGCCTTGCATCCCGAGTCTCTTGGCACAGTCGATGACCTTGTCGAGCCCGACCGCCATGCCCAGCCGGACCGTGGCGAGGTTGTAGGAATTGGCGAGGGCCTGATACAACGGCACCTGCCCATGCTCGCGGCGATCGTAGTTCTGCGGTCGCCAGGTCTGTCCGCCGGGCGACGGGATGCTGATGGCGGTGTCCTGCAGCGGGCTGGTCAGGGTGTAGCCCTGTTCCAGGGCCGCCAGATAGACGGCCGGCTTGATCAGCGAGCCGATGGGGCGGCGGGCGTCGATCGCCCGGTTGAAACCCGCCATCCGGACGTTGCGGCTGCCGGCCAGGGCCAGGATCTCGCCGTTTTCCCGGCCGGTGATCACCACCGCCCCCTCCAGGGTGCCGCCCTTCTTTTCAATGGTGCCCAGGGTCCGGTCGAGTTGATTCTCCACCTGCCATTGGGTCTGGGGATCGAGGGTGGTAAGGATCTTCATCCCCCTGCCGTTGAGGTCCTGCTCGCGGTACTCCCGCTGCAGCTCGCGCCGGACCAGGTCGAGGAAGGCATGATAGCGGCTCCCCCCCTTCATGGCCCGGGTGGAATGATCGAGGGGTTCGCCCATCGCCTGTTGATACAGGGGCTCGTCGATGAGGCCCGTATCGCGCATGACGGCGAGGACCACCGCCCGGCGTTGCAGGCTCTCTTCGGGATGGCGGCGGGGATCGTAGGTGCTCGGTCCCTTGATCATGCCGATCAGCAGGGCGATCTGTTCCGGGCTGAGATCGGCCAGATCCCGCCGGAAATAGAAGCGGCTGGCCCGCCCGAAGCCGTGGATCGCCCGCCCGCCGTCCTGGCCGAGAAAGATCTCGTTGGCATAGGCGGTGAGGATCGTGTCCTTGTCGTAGTGCAGTTCGAGGAGCAGGGCGATGATCGCCTCGTTGGCCTTGCGCGCCAGGGTCCGTTCATGGGTGAGAAAGAAATTCCTCGCCAGCTGCTGGGTCAGGGTGCTGCCGCCCTGCACCGTGGACCCGGCCCGGAGGTTGGCGAACAGAGCCCTGAGGATGGACCGCGGGGCGATGCCGCCATGACTGTAGAAATCCCGGTCCTCGACGGCGAGCAAGGTCCTGATCAGCAGCTCCGGCAGCTGGGCCCGGCTGAGCAGCAGCCGGTCCTCATGCTCCAGGGCATGGAAACTGCCGATCCGGGCCGGATCGACGCGGATCAGGGAAATGGGCTCCGCCGTGCCGTGGCGGGTGATCGCGGTGACCCGGTCGCTGGCCAGCGTGAGGGTGAAATGCGCCGATGGTTCGAGGCCCGAGGGATAGGGAAAATCCCGGGTGACGATCTCGAAACCGTCGTCGCGGCGGGCATAGGCCCCCGGTGCCGCCGGCTGGTCCTCCCGGCGGTAGCCGGCCAGTTCGAGTTCGTCCTCGAGCGCCTGCGGCCTGAGTTCCAGGCCGGGGTAGAGTTCGAGAGGCCGGGCAAAGACCTCGGCCGGCAGGGCCCAGATCCGGCCCTCCAGTCGATCCCTGACCATGCGGTCCAGCCGCAGGACCTGGGGGGTCAGCAACAGCGATATCGCGGCGACAATCACGATAATGAGCGAGAGGACAATCCACCTCCGCTTTACTCTTCCGGTCGATGCAGTCATGTAGGTCCAGTATCGGCAATGGGTTGGGTTGGGAGCGGCAAAATCGAAAATCTACCATATCCAGCGGGTTTTAGCCATGGACAGGGAGGGGGACCGGCGTCTTTCCCCCGATCGGGGGATGGGCCTCGGTTCGGCGGGGGCCATGCCGCGGCGCCCGGGCTGCTCAGAGCAGGGCGTTCTGGAAGGCGATCCGGGTCATTTCGACCACGTTGTTGCACTGCAGTTTTCGGAGGAGATGGCGGCGGTGGGTGTCGATCGTCAACCGGCTGATGCAGAGTTTCTGGGCGATCTCTCTGCCGGTGTAGCCATGGGCGAGATAGCGCAGGATCTCGATTTCCCTTGCCGTCAGGTGCTTGTGTTCCGGCAGGGGGGTATAGACCCGGCTGATTACCGTTTCCGCCAGTTCCTTGAACTGAAACTGCTTGATTTTCATCCGCAGGGGCAGATCACCCCCGTTCTGCAGCATGATGGCATTGCCGAGCACCAGCGAGGCCCGCCCCTTGTCGTCCAATTCCAGGATATGCATATTGTTGAGGAGGTTGACATAGGTCCCGTCCTTTCTTCTGTAGCGGCAATTGTACTGGAAGAGGAGCCCTTTCTTGACGTTGTCGTCAATCTGCGCGGCGACAAAGGCGGTCATGTCGGGATAGACTTGCTGCAGGAGGATGTCGATTTCACTCGGATGAACGGAATGGAGAAAAAGGTCGATTCCCCGTTCGAGGACTTCCGCGTTGGTATAGCCGGAAATATGCTCCTGCTGCCTGCCGAGGAAG
This sequence comes from Desulfobulbus sp. Tol-SR, assembly GCA_000769715.1. Lineage (GTDB taxonomy): Bacteria > Desulfobacterota > Desulfobulbia > Desulfobulbales > Desulfocapsaceae > Desulfoprunum. Next base: position 20,453 of record JROS01000031.1, on the reverse strand, counting down.
CGGTATTTCCCCGACATCGAAGATACCGCGGGGGACGGATTGAACGGATGGAGACCGGTTCATCCGGATCGGTGGCATGTAGATTCCGACAGGCCGTGTTCCAATTGCCGGGAGGTGACGCCATGACGCACATCGACAGCATTATCGTACTGTTCTGGTTTGTACCTGTCGCGCTGCAGATCATCCTGCCGCTCGGTATGCTGCTGGGATACGGTCTCAAGCGGATGTTTTCAGCGAAGACCGGCAGTGAACTCGCAACCATGGAGGGCGCAGCGAAGCGGCTCGATCCGCACGGGGGGCGCATGATCTCCCCGAAGCCGACTGTCTAGCCTGCTGCCGGGATCCCGGATTGAGAGAAAAGGAACCACATGATACGCCATATCAACCTCCCGCCCTCTGCCATGCGTTGATCACATGGCGTTTGTCTGTGGCGACAGAGTCCGCAGATATTTCGTCGGCTCACTCCTGAACGGCTCCTCCTTTTGTTTACCTCATCCGTCACCCATTCTGCCGACAATTCCGGCTCCGGGAGAAGGGCGGACTTTCTTCCGGAGTCACCCCCGCTGGTATCATCGTCCGATGGGCAGGGCCCGCACCGGCTTCGGCGGACGCGTTCTCCATTCCTCTCCGGAATTCCCTTAAATGGCTGAGTTACGGTAGTTCATCTGTTTTTAGCCTTTATCCGATGACAATATAAATCGATTGATTTCCATGGTGGAGTCAGCTAATGTTTTTTCCGGCATGACATTATTGTAGTTTTCTATCTTTTTTGTAGAGCATTCTGGTATTCCGTCATGAATATACAGCTCCTGCTGGTAACTGCGTGACGTAAAGTCTCGGGCCAAAGTCGCTGCCGGGGTATCAAGGCAGCGGTACAGACGTAAATCCATTCATTTCAACACAAGGATGACGAGCATGAGATTTTCAAAGAGTAATGACGTACTTGGCACCATGAATCGCGGCGATGCCGCCGAATCGAGCCTGTGCACCCTCTGCCGGGCTGATTGCAAGGGAAAATGTGAGACCTGGCTGTCCAGCATGGTCGGTCGCAAGCTGCTCTACCCGCGCAGTTTCGGCCTGGTGACCGCCGGCGCCAACAATACCACGCATGTCGGCGTTTCCTATAATTCCCTGCGGATCCAGGGGTATGCCTATGGGGCCCAGGGCATGACGGATGGACTTACCAACAGCCAGGATGACTGCATCTTCCCCAACGTCAGCCTGGAAACCGAGTTCGGCAAAAAGGTCAAGACCAAGATCCGCATGCCGCTGATGACCGGTGCCCTGGGTTCGACCTTCATTGCCGAAAAGTACTGGGATTCCTTCGCCATCGGCGGTGCGTTGGTCGGCATTCCGGTGGTCATCGGTGAAAATGTCGTCGGCGTCGACCGCAAGTCGGAGATCAACCCCGGATTGGAGAAGAAGGGCAAGATCAAATCGGCGCCGGAGCTTGACCGCCGGATCGAGACCTATATGCGCTACCATGACGGCTATGGCGCCATCATCGTCCAGCTCAACGTCGAGGACACCCGCAACGGCGTTGCCGAGTACGTGGCCGACAAATACGGCGACAAATGCATTATCGAACTGAAATGGGGCCAGGGTGCCAAGAACATCGGCGGCGAGATCCAGGTGCGGAGCATCGAGTACGCCATGTTCCTCAAGGAGCGCGGCTATGTGGTCGATCCCGATCCCACCATCCCGGAGGTGCAGAAAGGTTTCGAGCAGGGGGCGATCAAGTCCTTTGCCCGGCACAGCCGGCTGGGGGCAACCCAGCTCAATTCGGTCGACAAGGTCAGGGAAGATTTCATGAGCAGCGTCGAGTACCTGCGCCGACTCGGCTTTAATCGGGTGACCCTGAAGACCGGCTCCTACGGCATGGAAGAACTGGCCATGGCCATCAAGTTCTCCACCGATGCCGAGCTCGACCTGCTCACCATCGACGGCTCGGGCGGCGGTACCGGGATGAGCCCCTGGAACATGATGCAGAGCTGGGGCGTGCCGTCGATCATCCTCCATTCCAAGGCCCATGAATACGCCAATATGCTTGCCGCCAAGGGCAGGCAGGTGGTGGATATGTCCTTTGCCGGCGGTTTCGCCCTCGAAGACCATATCTTCAAGGCCCTGGCCCTGGGCGCCCCCTACACCAAGCTGGTCTGCATGGGACGCGGCATCATGATTCCGGGATTTCTGGGGGCCAATATCGAAGGCGCCATCTATCCGGAAAGAAGGGAGCATGTCAACGGCAACTGGAACGAACTGCCCAAGACCGTGCTCGAGCAGGGCAAGACCGCCGATGAAATCTTCGCCGGCTACCACGATGTCGAGAAGATGGTCGGCAAGGACGAGATGAAGAACATCCCCTATGGCGCCATCGGCTTCTACACCCTGGCCGATAAACTGGCCTGCGGGGTACAGCAGCTCATGGCCGGGTGCAGAAAATTCTCCCTGAACCAGGTCACCCGCAACGATATCTTCTCCGGCAACCGGGAAACGGCGCGAGAGACCGGGATCCCCCATGTCTCCGATGTCAATGACGAGTCCGCCCGCAAGATTCTGAACTCCTGAGCATCTCCGGACTGGTTGGTTCTCCGGGTCGAATTCGGTTCACGGCCCGGAGGCCCGCCGGCGATCTTCACCCTGCCGATGCCTGTCGGCAGGGCCGATTTTCCATTCTTGTACCGGCGTGCCGCACTGCGGCTGATCATGGCGGACTTTCGACTTCTTCCTGATCTGGTCGTTGGTATGTCGCCCGTCTCCACCCGCATCTGTCAGGGACAGGAGGGAAGGCATAGCCCGTAAAAGGAGTTGCCGGGACGGTGGTGATACACTACGATAGGTCGGAATACCGGCCATCGCCGCGGGAGGCAATATCCCGGGATATCGCACCCGTACCCTGTCACCTTCTCGTGAGGGTTCCGCCGTGCAGACTCCTACCCGTTCCAGCTCGTTGTCTTCGACTGAACCGTCCGGTCCGATTATCGTCGTCCTGGTGTGGTGCCTCGTCCTCCTCTCCTTGTGTGCCGCCCGGCCGTTCATCGCCGCCGCACGGGGGAAAGGCGACGATATCGAGGTGGTCAGGATCACGCCGGCCGGGGCTGAGGTGCCGCCCGGCGGCCAGGTGGTCATCGAGTTCGATCGTCCGGTCGTCCCCCTGGGGCGGATGGAGCGGGAGGCGGCCGAGATCCCGGTGACCATCGAACCGCAGCTGGGATGCGCAGCCCGTCACCAGGATCCGTTTCAATCTGCCGATGGACCCGGCCTCGCTCGCCGCCCACCTGTTCTATTCGGTTGCCGGAGGACGCCGCATTGCCGCGGTGGTCGAGGAGGATGCGTACAGCCATGGCCTGTGGCAGGTCCGGCCGCAGACCGATCTGCCCACCGGGATGGCGGTCGAACTGCGCGTCGAACCGGGCCTGCTCTCGACGAAGGGCCGGCTGGCGGGAACGGAGAACCGGGTGATCGACACCCTGTTCGCCATCCCCGAGTTCCGTTTTCTCGGCATCGAGTGTACGGACGCGGGCAATGAGACCGTGGTGGTCGCCCCGGATACCACGCCGGCCGCCCGCCAGCGCTGTCTGCCCTCCGGCGGCATCTCGCTGCTGTTTTCATCCCCGGTCCTGACCGAAGATGTCGCCGCCGGCCTGCAGCTGACGCCTCCCCTGGTCCGCCGGGAGCCCGACGCCGATCCCTGGGACGAAGTCCATTCCTATTACAGGTTGGGCCAGACCCACAGCGAGGGAGAACGGTACCCGCTTTTTCTGCCGGAGTCGATTCTCCGCCCCTTCACCGAATACCGGCTGCAGTTTGCCGCAGCCTCGATCAAGGACCAGTTCGGCCGTCGGCTCGCCGACCCGGTCGATATGGTCTTCGCCACCGATCACCGGGCCCCGGATTTCGCGTTGCTGAAGAATCTGCCGGTCCTGGAGAAGGGGCTCGAAACCGATGCCCATGTCTGGGCGGTCAACCTCGAGGCGATCGATCTCACCTACGAGACGGCGGCAGCGGCCGGCAGGATGGCGGGGGCGCGGCGGGTGGTCAGGCCCGACGGGCCGCAGGACGCCTCGATCCCGGTCCCGCTCGGGGTTCGGGCGATGGTCGGCGCCGACTCCGGCCTGGTCCAGGGCCACTTCACGACCCGGCCGCAGGTCCCCGACAAAGCGGCGGAGGAGGCGTGGTTTTTCGCCCAGGTCACCCCCTTTCAGGTCCACCTCAAGCTCGGCCATCACAACAGTCTGGTCTGGATCACCGATCTGCGGACAGGGGAACCGGTCTCCGGAGTGAGGGTGGAGGCACTGGCCCGCACCTTCAGGGAGCTCAACCGACCGGGCCGGATACTGGCGGCCGCGGAGACGGCGGCGGACGGCGTTGCCGAACTGCCGGGCACCGCCACGCTCGATCCGACCCTCGAGCTGATCTGGGCCGACGGCGAGGACAAACCCGGTCTCTTCCTGCGCTGTGTCAAGGACGGCGACCTGGCGATGCTGCCGGTCCGCTACGAGTACCAGGCCGCCTCGGAGGGGGCCAATCGGGAGTACATCCCCGAATGGCTGCGGCCGCTGCACGGCCATATCCATACCTGGGGGGCGACGGCCCAGGGCATCTACCGGGCCGGCGACACGGTGCAGTTCAAGATCTACGTCCGGGACCAGAACAACCTGCGCTTCACCCGGCCGCCGGGAGTCGCAGGTGATGCCGGCGATCCGGCGACCGGGGCCGGCGTGGCGGCGAAGGGTGCCGCCGCCGTTCCGTCCCGGAAGGCAGAGGGCGGCAAGGCCAAGTCCGGTCCACCGCGGTACCATCTGGCGGTCGAGGACCCATTGGGCAGAATCGTCCACGAGCGGAAAAATATTATTCTGTCCCCTTTCGGGTCCTTCGATGGCGAGATCAGACTGCCGCGGAACGGCGCGGTCGGCTGGTACCGGTTCCGGCTGACGAGCAGTTTTTCCAAGGAGGAATGGCAGCCGTTGCGGGTCCTGGTCAGTGATTTCACCCCGTCGCCGTTCAAGGTGACCGCCGATCTCAACGGCCAGAGCTTTACCACCGGCGATACGGTGGAGGTGACCAGCGAGGCCCGGCTCCATGCCGGCGGCCCCTACACCGAGGCGGCGACCAAGGTGACGGCCACCCTCGAACCGCGGCCATTCATCCCGGATCGACCCGAGATCTCCGGCTACCAGTTTGACAGTACCGAATACCGGGAAGTCGGCGAGGTCGGCCCCCAGACCCTCTACGAAACCGAGGGGCACCTTGATGACAGGGGGACGATGGTCAGCTCGTTTGCCGTCGTCGAGACGCCGGTCTGGTTCGGGCGGCTGACGGTGGAGAGCACCGTCAGCGATGACCGCGGCAAATCGATCGCCGGCCGGACCTCCGCCCCCTGTTACGGCCGGGACCGTTTTGTCGGGGTGCTGCAGGGCGACTGGACTCTCGAAGAGAACAAAAGCGCCGGTCTGCGGGTGGTGGTGGTCGATCGCGAGGGCAGAATCGTCCCCGATGTCCCGGTCAGCGTGACGACCGAATACAAAAAGACCTGGGCCGCACGGGTCAAGGGGGCCGGCAGCGATTATCTCACCGAGTACCAGCACCGCTGGGAACCCGAACAGCAGCTGCAGGCAACCTCCGGCAGCGGCCCGGTCGAAATGCGGTTCACCCCCGGCCATGCCGGACGGCTGCGCCTGACCGCGACGATCGTCGACGGCCGGGGCCGCCGCCACGCGACGGTCATCGAGCGCTGGGTGACCGGGGCCGGGACGATGGTCTGGGAGTCGACCCCGGGCAATCTCCTCGATGTCTTCCCGGAAAAGAACAATTATCGGATCGGCGACACGGCCCGCTTCCTGGTCCAGAACCCCTTCCCCGGGGCGCAGGCCCTGATCACCGTCGAGCGTTTCGGCGTGATCCACCGCTGGCAGCAGGTCCTGGCCGGCAGTTCCGAGATCATCGAGATTCCGGTGAAGCCGGATTATCTTCCCGGGTTCTACCTGTCGGTCCTGGTGACCTCGCCCCGGGTCGACAGGCCGCCGGGAGCGCAGGGCGAGGATCTTGGCAAACCCACCTGGCGGATGGGCTATGTCAAGGTGCCGGTGCAGGACCCCTACAAGGAGCTGGCGGTCGAGGTTCGGCCGGAGAAGGAGGTGTACCGGCCGGGCGACGAGGTGCGGGTCGACCTCCAGGTCAGTCCGCGCCATGCCGGAACGGAAGGGGCGGCCCCGCCGGTCGAGCTGGCGGTGGCGGTGCTCGACGAGGCGGTCTTCGATCTCCTGCTCGAAGGGGAAAAGGCCTTCGATCCGTACCGGGGATTCTACTCGCTCGACGATCTCGATCTCAGCAACTATAACCTGGTGATGCAGCTGGTCGGACGCGAGAAACTGGCCCTCAAGGGGGCGAGCCCCGGCGGCGGCGGCGGTCCCGACCTCAGCATGCGGTCGCTGTTCAAATTCGTGTCCTACTGGAACCCGTCATTGCGGCCCGATGCGGCAGGGAAGGCGACCATCCGCTTCCGGGTGCCGGACAATCTCACCGGCTGGCGGGTGCTGGCGATGGCGGTGACCCCGGAGGACCGGATGGGACTGGGCCAGGGCGGCTTCAAGGTCAACCAGTCGACGGAGATCCGTCCGGCCCTGCCCAATCAGGTGGTGACGGGCGACCGTTTCGATGCCGTCTTTACCCTGATGAACCGGACCGACACGGCCCGCCGGCTGCAGGTCGTGATCAGGGCAGAGGGGCCGGCACAACCGGCGGCTGCCGGTGCCGGCAGCGGACCGGCGATGCTGGCGAAGACGGTCACCGCCGCCCCGTTCAAACGGGTCGACCTGCGCCTGCCCCTGGTCGCCACCGGCGCGGGGAAGATCGAGTTCACGGTGTCCGCCGGTGATGCCGCCGATACCGACGGCCTCAGGCAGACCCTGCGGGTCCTCGACAAGGAGCTTGTGGTAAATTCGGCCGTCTACGGCATGACCTCGGGAACGGAGGCCATCGTGCCGGTCGCCGTGCCCAAAGACATTCGGGAGGACAGGGGCTCGATCAGCCTGCAGTTATCGCCCACCGTGGTCGGCGGGGTGGACGGGGCCTTCGCCTTTGTCCGCGACTACCCCTATTCCTGTTGGGAGCAGAAGCTGACCAGGGGGGTGATGGCGGCCATGTATCCCCCGCTCAAACCCTTCCTGAAGACCGATTTTTCCTGGCCCGAGAGCGCCGGCGCGGTGGCGGAGACGCTGGCGGCGGCGATCGAGCACCAGGCCCCGAACGGCGGCATGACCTTCTATATCCCGGAGGACCGGCACGTCTCGCCCTACCTGAGCGCCTTCACCCTGCAGGCCTTCAACTGGATGCGGCAGCAGGGCCATCCGCCGCCGGCGCCTGTCGAGGCCAGGCTGCAGGACTATCTGCTCAATCTCCTCCGCCACGATGCGACTCCGGACGACTACAGCCGGGGCATGACGATGACGGTGCGGGCGCTGGCCCTGGCGGCGCTGGCCGAGCGGGGCCGGGTGACGGCCGGGGACGTCCGCCGCTACCAGGCACAGCTCCCGGCGATGAGCCTGTTCGGGCGCTCCTTCTACCTCCGGGCGATGCTTCTTACCGGGATGCCGCTGCCGCAGCAGCATGAGGTCCTGGCCGGAATCCTCAGTCATGCCGGAGAGACGGGGGGAGGCCAGGTCTTCGGCGAGACGCTCGACAGCGGCTATCAAGCGCTGCTTGCCTCCCCGGTCCGCGACAATGCCGCCATTCTGATCAACCTGCTGGCCTGGCTCGTCGCCAATCCGGCCGACGCCGGCATCGGCGAGATGCCGGCACGGATGATGCGCTCGCTCACCCTCAGCCGCCAGGGACGCGATCACTGGGCCGGGACCCAGGAGAACCTGTTCGTCGTCAAGGCCCTGACCGAGTATACCCGGCTCTTCGAACAGCAGCGCCCGGATATGCGGATCCAGGGGACTCTGGATGCCAGGCCCTTCGGCATGGGGCGGTTCACCGCCTTCACCGATCCGCCGCTCGTGCTGCAGCGGCCGCTGACCGCAGGCGATGCCGGCCGCAAGACCCGGCTCGGCCTGGAAAAGGAGGGGGATGGCCGTCTCTACTACGCCGCCCGGCTCGCCTACACCCCGCTCCACCCGCCCATTACCGCGGTCAACGCCGGCATCGAGGTCCATCGGGAGTACAGCGTCGTCCGCGCCGGCCGGCGGCAACTGCTGCAGCCGCCGCTGGCGATGGAGAGCGGCGAGGTGGTGCAGGTCGATCTCTTTGTCCAGCTGTCGGCCGATCGTTGCTTCGTCGTCGTCGACGATCCGGTCCCCGGCGGCCTCGAACCGGTCAACCGGGACCTGGCGACGACGGCCCAGGCGGATGACCCGGGCGGCGAGGAGGCAAAATTTGCCGCCGGATCCCATGGGGAACGATTCACCCCTTGGCGGCAGTACGGCTGGGGGTTTTATCACCGGGAACTGCGGCATGACGCGGTGCGGTTTTACTCGGAGCGGCTGCCGGCGGGCCGCTACCACCTGCGCTACGCGGCCCAGGCCATCACCCCCGGCGATTTCCGGATCGGTCCGGTCCACGCCGAGGAGATGTATGCCCCGGATGTCTTCGGCGACAGTGAGCCGGGGCGGCTGCGGGTCGAGGCGGCGACGGCGGGGCCAGGGAGATAGAGCCACCGCGCCGACGTGGTGAAAACGGAGACAGGGCGGGGCGGATCATGACTGGAGAGGACAAGGTCTTCCGGAGAAGGGGCGGGCTGCTGTCCGCCGGCGTCCTGCTGCTGGTGCTGCTGGGCGCGGCCTGGTGGCTTGCGGCCGCGACCGGGGCCGCTCTCTTCCCTGTGCCGGCCGCGCTGGCGCCCCAGGCCCTGGACGTGCAGCGGCCGCAATATCTCGATCGCCACGGCCTCCCCCTCTCCACGACCTACGACAATCCCTGGAACGTCGGCGACTGGCTGGCCCTGCACGAGATTCCGCCGCTGTTGCAGCAGGCCTTCCTGGCCTCGGAGGACCGCCGTTTCTACCGCCATCATGGCGGCGACTGGCTGGCCCGGGGGCACGCCCTGATCCAGAACCTCAGGTCCCTGCGGGCGGTGCGCGGCGCCAGTACCATCACCGAGCAGGTCGTGCGGATCCTCCATCCCCGACCGCGCACCCTGTGGTCCCGCTGGCTGGAAGGGATCGAGGCGGCGCAGCTGGAGCGGCGGTTCTCCAAGGCCGAGATCCTCGAGTTCTACCTCAACCAGGTCCCCTATGCCCGGCAGCGGCGGGGGGTCCGACAGGCGGCGCGACTGTATTACGATCGCGATCTTTATACCCTCGATCCGGTCGAGATGCTGACCCTGGCGGCGGCGATCCGCGCCCCCGGCCGCATGGAACCGGGGCGGGGCGATGACCGGCTGCACCAGGCGGTGCGCCGGCTCGCCGACTACCTGGTCGATAGCGGAACGATCCCCGCCTCGGCAATCGGTGATCCGGCTGCCGGCGGCGTTCGTCCCCCGGAGTGGCGGCTGCCGGTCGACGCCGGCCACTTCCTGCGCCAATTGACGCGGTTTGACGGCAGGGTGCAACCCCGGGTCCTTACCACCCTCGATGCCGCCCTGCAGCGCGATATCCAGCAGATGATCGAGCAGAGCCTGGCCGACATCGGTGACCGGGGTCTGGTTGACGGCGCCGCGCTCGTCGTCGATCACCAGACCGACGAGGTCCTGGCCTGGGTCAACGGCGGCGGCCTGGCCACGGCTCTGCCCGGCGGCTGGATCGATGCGGTGACGACACCGCGCCAGCCGGGATCGACCCTCAAGCCTTTCCTCTACGGCCTGGCCCTCGAGCGGGGCTGGACCGCCTCGACCATCATCGACGATTCGCCACTGGCCCGGCCGATCGGCTCCGGCATCCATCCCTTCCGCAATTACAGCCGCAGACATTACGGACCGCTGCGGCTGCGCGAGGCCCTCGGCAATTCGCTCAACATCCCGGCCGTCCGCACCGTCCAGGCCCTCGGCGTCGAGGACTTTCTGGCCCGTCTGCACGATCTGGGCTTCGCCAGTCTGTCACGGTCGGCCAATCACTACGGCGAAGGTCTGGCCCTGGGCAATGGCGAGATCACGCTGTTCGAACTGGTCCAGGCTTACGCCGTGCTGGCCCGGAGCGGCCTTGCCCGACCCCTGCGCTTCACCCTCGACGGCCGGAGAAATGCCGCGGCCCCGACAGGGAGGATCTACAGCGCCGAGGCGGCGTCGCTGATCGCCGACATCCTCGCCGATCCCCAGGCGCGGCAGCTCGAGTTCGGCCACGGCAATATCCTCAGGATGCCGGTGCAGACGGCGGTCAAGACCGGGACCTCGAACGATCACCGCGATGCCTGGGCCGTCGGTTTCAACCATCGCTATACGGTGGGGATCTGGATGGGCAATCTCGACCGCCGGCCGACCGACGGGGTGACCGGCACCACCGGGCCGGGACTGGCCCTGCGCTCCGTGTTCGCCCGCCTCAACCGCTCCGAGGAGGCCGCCCCGCTCTTCCTCAGCCCGCGGCTGCTGACTGTCGAGATCTGCCGGGAGAGCGGCCGCCGGGCCGGGCCGGGGTGTCCGCGCATCCGGGAACGATACCTGCCGGGCAAGGGGCCGGGTTCGGTCTGCCGCCGGCACGGCGGCTCCTCCCCGGCGGGTGGCGGCGAGGCGGACGGCGGCGACATCGCCTTCCGGCTGGTACGGCCGACCCCGAACCTGCAGATGGTCATGGACCCGCGGATCCCCGACACCGTCGAGGCCTACCCGTTGCGGATCGCCGGTGCCGGCCGGATCGAACGGGTCGAGTGGCTGGTCGACGGCAGTGTCATCGGGACCAGCGGCGCCGGAGAGCGGCATTTCATGTGGCCGCTGGCGCGGGGCGGGCACCTGGCCCAGGCCCGGATCTGGACCGCGGGAACGACGACCGGCCTGACGACGACGACGGTCCGCTTCGAGGTGAAGTAGCCGTCGAATCGGTGCCGATCCTCGGCGGGCGGCGAGACCGTGCGGGCGACAAAAGGCATGTGAAGAAGAGGATGTTGAGTATCATGGACAACAGAGATGAAGATGCGGTATGCTATGATATTCGGAATTGCGGGCGGAGAGGGGAGCGGAGATGAAGAAAGCGATCAGTGAGATCGTCGTCGAGGAGGGGGCGCGGATCCGCAAGGATGCCGGTGATATCGCGGCCCTGGAGAAATCGATCGCCAACGTCGGCCTGCTCAACCCGGTCGTCCTCGACGAGAACAACCGATTGGTGGCCGGCTATCGGCGGCTGGTGGCCTGTCGCAACCTGGGCTGGCAGGAGATCGAGGTGACGGTCGTCCCCTTCGGCGGCGATGTCCTGAAACTGCTCGTCGCCGAGGCCGACGAGAATCTGTTCCGCAAGGATTTCACCCCGGCGGAGATCATCGCCATCGAAAAACGGCGGGAAGAGATCAACCGCCAGCGCCGGGGGACACTCCTGCAGCGGTTCTGGCGCTGGTTGAAGGGCCTGTTCGCCGGGACTCCGGGGCAGAAATGAGTTGAGCCGCCCGTCCTGCCGCCGGTTCATTGCAAGGTCACCTCCGTGGTTGACGGGACCATAAACAGTGATCACTATTGAATATGGCAAATATCATCACCGGCTTGAACAATACGGGATCGGCGGTCGTGGATGCAGCTGGTCGAAGAGAACATCAACCAAAGGGGTGAACCATGGGATTGAGGGAAGAGTTCGACAGACTGATGGACAAATTGAAGACGGAACGGGATCAGGTCAACCTCAAGATGCATCTGGCCTCGATGGACGCGAAGGAGGAATTCGCGGAGGCGGAGAAGAAATGGGGCCAGGTCAAGACCAAGGCCGCCGAGATTGCTGACGATGCGGTCGAGACATCGGAGGAGTACATCGCCAAGGCCAAGGTCATCGGTGAGGAATTGAAGGACACCTACCACCGTATCGCCAAGCGGTTGTCGGATTGACGGCGGATCGCCTGCCCCGGTCGGTCCCGGTTCATTGCCGGATCAACATCGGAAGGTGAACGCAGGCAGCGACGGAACAGTCCTGGCGGTTCAGGCAGGCAGGTATGTCCTGCGGCCGGCTTGCGACAGGATCTCGTCAATCATCCTCCGGGACGGCAGATGACTGTTTTGCGAAAGAGCTGCCGGCCTGCTGGAACTGCCGTTGGACATACTGCTCCTTGAGCTTGTTTTTCAACAGCTTGCCGCTGGCGCTTGTGGGCAGATCCTCCGCCCATAGAAATTTTTTCGGCACCTTGTACCCGGCAAGCTCCTTTCTGCAAAAGGCCCCGAGGTCGTCCTCGCTGACCTGCGCACCTGGATTGCTCACCACGAAGGCGGTGACCGACTCACCCCATTTTTGATCCTGAACGCCGATGACGGCAACCTGGCCGACAGCCGGGTGCCGGTACAGGACGTTCTCCACCTCGGCCGGAAACACATTTTCGCCACCGGTGACGATCACTTCCGTTTTCCTGCCGTCGATATGGATGTAGCCACAGGCATCCACCTTGCCCAGGTCGCCCGAATAGTACCAACCATCCCTGAAGGCCCGCTTCGTTTCTTCCGCCTTGTTCCAGTAGCCGAGCGTCATCCCTTTCCCGCGGATGCGGATCTCGCCGATGACACCGGGCAGTACGGGCTTACCACGCTCGTCCACCACCTCGGCTTCCATGTCGGTATAGGATTTTCCACAGGAACTGAGAATGTCGGTCCTTCTTTCGGCAAGCGCCTGAGCTATCTCCTCGGTCCTCAGGATGGTCGCCGATCCCATCGTTTCGGTTGTCCCGAAACCGTGGATGAAGATGTTGCCGAACTGTTCGATGGCTTTCCTGAAGACCACGGCGGTGACGGGAGCGCCGGCGAACACCAGCTTCTTCAGGCTGCTGAGGTCGTACTCGCTGCTCCGGGGATGATCAACGAAAAACAGCAGCATGGGGGTGGCGGGGGAGCACGGCCGGGCCGGAGGGGCACCGTATCGTGGCGGCAGCGGCCGCCGGGATGCCGGTGCGGTTCAGCCGGAGGTCGACGGGAACAGTCGTTTTCGCAGCGGGATCCCGAAGCTGGCCACGACCAGGCCGGCGACGACCAGGAGACATCCGCTCCATTGCGTGACGGTCAGGTGTTCCGCCAGGACCACCCTCGCCGCGATCAGTCCGGTCACCGGGACCAGCAGCGACAGCGGCGCCACCCGGTTCGCCGGATAGCGGGACAGCAGCGAACTCCAGGCGCCGTAGCCGAAGAGGGTAGCGCCGAAGGCGAGATAGGCAACGGCGAAGAGCGATTTGCCGTCAAGATCGGCAAGGGTCGATGCAATGGTCGCCGGGGACTCGAACACGAGCGAGAGCAGGAAGAGGGGAACCGGTGGAATCAGGGCCGACCAGACCACCAGGCTGAGCATGTCGAGCCGCCGGCCGCAGGCAGTGGCGGCGGTCGCCGCCTTGCGCACGACGATATTCGATATCCCCCAGAAAGCGGCGGCGGCGAGGGTCAGCAGCAGGGCGGCCGGGCTGACGGCGGCTGTCCTGCCGGAGAGATTCCCCACCAGATAGAGCCCCGCCAGAGACAGGACGAGTCCGGCCACCTGCCGCGGACGAACCTGCTCCCGGAGCAGAATCGCGGCAAAGAGAAAGGTGAAGAAGACCTGCGACTGGAGAGCGACGGAGGCGACTCCCGCCGGCATGCCGATGGCGATGGCATGGAACAGGCACCCGAACTGGCCGACGCCGACGGTCAGCCCGTAGGCGACGACATGGCCCAGGCCCGCTGCCGGCCGGCGGATGAAGAATACGGCCGGAAAAGCCGCCAGCAGAAATCGGATCGAAGCGAGCAGCAGCGGCGGAATGCCGTCGAGCCCGAGGCGGATGACGGTGAAATTGGCCCCCCAGACTGTCACCACCAGCAGGGCTATGGCAAGATCCTTATGATTCATCGGTTGATCCGCAGGTTCCAGTGTCGCATGGGCAGGATGTCGAGAGCGAAGGCTGTTGCGGTCACGAAAGGGGCATGCGGTCGCCTCCGATCATCGCCGCGCGGTTTCCGGAGAGACGGAATGCCGTATAGTGCGGCAACCGCCGGTTCCGGTGCCGGTATAAACCAATCACCGCTCGCGGGCAACAGATTTGAGGGAGGTTGCGGGGCAGGGACGCGAATCCCGGGAGGGGCCAAGCGCCGGACCCACCCGCATATTCACGACAAGCTTCGATTACCTTGTTTTTCCCCGAAGTATTTACTATCTTCTTGGTATCAACGGGTGCTGCCTCCACCGGAGAATTGACGATGAAAACCTCAGACCAACGGTCCACGATGCGATACCGATATCCCCTGATATTGCCTGCCGTTCTCCTGTTCATGCTGACGCTCCTGCCGGCCATGAATGCCGGAGCCGCCGAAGCCTTGGCGAAGACGACCGGCCAGATCGTCTATGTCCCCGCCTATTCCCATATATATCATGGCAACAAAAATGCAAAACTGCTGCTGTCGGTGACGCTCAGCATCCGCAATGTCGATCCGGACAACCCCATCACCATAACGGTGGTCGATTATTATGAGACCCAGGGCAAGCTGGTGAGGCAATTTGTCAAGGCGCCGGTCATCCTCGGGCCGCTTGGGTCGGAACGCTATATCATCCCCCAGGATGACAGTTCCGGAGGTTCGGGCGCCAACTTCATCGTCAAATGGCAGGCCGCCGCCCCCACCAACCCGCCGATCATCGAAACCGTCATGATCGGCACCCAATCCCAGCTTGGCATCTCCTTCACCTCGCGGGGCCAGGCGTTGCAGGACTGAGTCTCCATGAGCGGCCCCAGGCAGTCGATTTCCTTGCCGCATCCACCGGCCGTACCCGCCTGTCGGAAGCGATGACGTACCCCGACAACCCCCCTGACCGATTTGGAAAGAAATGGAATTTGTAAAATTGCGGATATCCCTGTTTCTCCTCTGCGTCATCATTGCGTTTGGAACCATCGGATATACGACGATCGAGCATATGGCGGTCTTCGACGCCTTCTACATGACGCTAATCACGATCAGCACCGTCGGTTTTTCTGAGATCACCCCGCTGTCCCAGACCGGCAGGGTCATCACCGTCATCATCATCGTTTCGGGAATCAGCTTACTGACCTATACCCTGGGGCAGATAGCCAAGGTCATTATCGAAGGAGAACTGTACAAGCTCATGGGGAGGCGAAAATTGGGAAAGCAGATTGCTGAACTGACCGGACATTACATTGTTTGCGGCTTCGGCAGAATCGGAATGGTCATCTGCGAGGAACTCGCCGCTGAACATATCCCCTTCATCGTCGTCGAAAAACAGGGCGAGAAGATAGAACAGCTGGAAAAGCTGGAATATCTCTATCTGGCCGGAGACGCAACCGCCGATGAAGTACTGCTGCAGGCCGGCCTCATGCACGCCAAGGGGCTGGCGACCGCGGTGTCCAGCGATGCCGACAACGTGTTCATCACACTGACGGCCAAAGGGCTCAAGCCCGATATCTTTGTGCTGTCGCGGGCCGCGGACCTGCAGAATGAATCGAAACTGCTGCGGGCCGGGGCATCCAGGGTCGTCTGTCCCTATAACATGGGGGGCGCCCGAATGGCCCAGATACTGCAAAAACCGACCGTTGTCGATTTTCTCGACTCCGCCATGATGAGCGGTGATCTGGGACTCAAACTGGAAGAGGCCGTGGTGCAGCCGACCTCGCCTCTTGTCGGCAAGACCATCGTGACCAGCAACCTGCGGCGTGATTTCGGGGTGATCATCGTCGCCATCAAGAAAGCCGACAACGGGATGATCTTCAACCCCGGGCCGCAGGCGATCATCGATCCCCTTGACGTCATCGTCGCGATCGGCAAACAGGAGGACATGAAGCGAATGCGCCGGGCCCTGGCCTAGCGCATTGTGCCGTCGTCGATTGAGCCATCGTCACCGGTGCCGCCGGTGGGCGGGCAGGTCAGGTCTCCCGGTGGGGGCGCGGGGTCCATTTCGAAGGAAAGGCATTCCCAATACCCCCGTTTTGTGAGATGATATGAATATGCATATCGGGATATATTTGTTATATCGATAGGTTAAATGGATTATTTCCTGGCCGGGCGGGAATGTCCGGCATATCATCCTTTCTACGCTGACGGAATTCATCGCATGAAAAGCGCCCTGCTGCTCGTGGATATCCAGAACGATTTCTGCCCCGGCGGCGCCCTGGCGGTGCCCGAGGGCGACCGCATCGTCCCGGTGATCAATGCGCTGATGGAACTCTTTCCGGAGGTGATCGCCACCAGGGACTGGCATCCGCCGGGTCACATCAGCTTCGCCAGCCGCTACGCCAAACCGGTGATGGCCACCATCGACACCCCCTATGGCCCGCAGATCCTCTGGCCCGACCACTGCGTCCGGAACACCCCGGGGGCGGACTTCCACCCGGCATTGGCCGCCGCCCTCATCCGCCATGTGGTGTACAAGGGGACCAACCCGGAGATCGACAGCTACAGCACCTTCTTCGACAACGCCCGCCGCCAGCAGACCGATCTGCACCGCTACCTCCAGGCCAGCGGGGTCACCGATCTCTGTCTCTGCGGCCTGGCCACCGATTACTGCGTCCTGTACAGCGCCCTCGATGCGCTGGAACTGGGTTATGCCGTCACGGTGATCGAGGATGCCTGCCGCGGCGTCAATGTCAAGGCGGATGACAGCGAGCAGGCCCTGCAGCGGATCGTCGCCGCCGGTGGCCGGCGGGTGATGTCCGCCACCTTGATCCACCAGTGGGAGAAGGAGATCCGGCTATGAATCGGGCCCAGCGGCAACTCAGCGAAGGGATTCTGATGACCGATCAGTACCAGCTGACGATGGCCCAGCTCTATTTCCGCCAGGGGCTGCACACGATGCCGGCCCAGTTCGACTACTTCTACCGCAAGAACCCGTCCTACGGCTCGCACCAGGCCGGCTACACCATCCTGGCGGGAACCGGCAGCCTGCTGCAGTGGATGACGGAAGAGCGGTTCACCGCAGATGAAATCGCCTGCCTCCGGCGCCAGACCGGCCGCAGCGGCACCCCGCTGTTTCGCGAGGACTTTCTCGACTGGCTGCTGCAGGAGGGAAATTTCGCGCAGATCCGGATCGACGGACTCCAGGAGGGCCGGGTGGCCCACCCCACCGTGCCGCTGTTGACGGTGCGGGGGCCGTTCGCCATGGCCCAGATCCTCGAGACGCCGCTGCTCAACCACATGAACTTCCAGACCCTGATCGCCACGAAGGCCTCGCGGATGCGGCAGGCGGCGGGCGGCCGGCCGATTCTCGAGTTCGGCCTGCGGCGGGCCCAGGGCTACGGCGGCAACCCCGGGGTCCGCGGGGCGCTGATCGGTGGGGCCGATGCCTCCAGCAATGTCGGGATCTCCCATGCCCTGGGCTTCGACCCGAAGGGGACCCATGCCCACTCGATGGTCCAGGCCTTTGCCGCCCTGGGGAGCGGCGAGCTCGGGGCCTTCCGGGCCTACGCCGAGATCTACCCCGACGACTGCCTGCTGCTGGTCGACACCATCAACACCCTGGAGAGCGGCATCCCCAACGCCATCCGGGTGTTCGAGGAGCTGCGGGCCAGGGGCCATCGCCCGGTGGGGATCCGGCTCGACTCGGGCGATCTGGCCTATCTGACCCTGAAGGCCGCCCAGGCGCTCAATGGTGCCGGGTTCGCCGACACCACCATCGTCCTCTCCAATCAGCTCGACGAGATGGTCATCTGGCAGATCCTCAGCCAGATCCGCGCCGAAGCCCCGAAGCTCGGGCTGGAGCCGGAGGCCCTGATCCGGCGGCTGGTCTTCGGGGTCGGGACCGCACTGATCACCAGCCAGGGGGCGGCGGCGCTCGACGGCGTCTACAAGCTGACCGCCGTCAACGATAAGGGGCAGTGGCTGCCGGCGATCAAGATCTCCGAGACCCCCGGCAAGACCATCAATCCGGGGGCCAAACAGACCTGGCGGCTGTACGACCAACGGGACCGGGCGGTATGCGACGTGCTGGCGATGGAGGACGAGGAGTTGGACAAGATGGCGGAACTGCAGCTGCACCACCCGGTCGACTCCCACGTCCAGCGCACCCTCAGGCGGGAAGAACTGAGCCGGGTGGAACGGCTGCGGGTCGCGCTGCCCCATGGGCCCGATGCACCGCCGGAGGAAACCATCGCCGAGATGCGCCTGCGGCGGGACCAAGATCTGGAACACCTCGACGACGGGGTCAAGCGGATGGTCAACCCGCACCTCTACCATGTCTCGCTGACGCGCAGGCTATGGGAGCTGAAGCAGAAACTGGTGCGCGAGCGCTCGTTCCCGAGATCGAAGTCGAACACCCCGTAGTGGTGCTCCCCTGCAGGCCCCCGGCGCCGGCATCGTGCCGCAGCCCTCGATGCAACCTTTCCCGCCCTGAAACTCTCTCCGTCCATTCCCGAATCGATTGCTGATCGACTGGTCAGGATCGGGCGTTGTCAGCCGCCGGGATGGCGCGCCGGGTTCAGCCCTCGGTAACGCAGGCCGGGCCGCTCAGGACACGGACTCCGGCGGCCTTGGCCATCTGCTTCAGCATGGGGCGAAACATCAGGGAGTGGGACGGGGCGATGATCCACCAGTAGATCCTGCCCCAGATCCCCCGCGGTTCGAAGCTCGGGGTCATCCGCAGTTCGGTGGAGCCGTCGGGAAGCGCCCGGATCCGGAAGTCCAGAAGGGCCTCGCCCGGGGCCAGCATCTCGGCCCGCAGCAGGAGACGGCAATGTTCCTCCACCGCCACCACCCGCCAGAAATCGAGGTGATCGCCCATGGCCACCGAGTCGACGTGCCGGCGGCCGCGGGACAGGCCCGGCCCGCCCAGCAGTTCGTCGACGAAGCCGCGCATCTGCCAGAGGAAGGTGCCGAAATACCAGCCGGTGTCGCCGCCGATGCGCTTGACCACGTTCCAGGCCAGTTCCGGCGGCCCGTCGATGGTGATCGAGAAGGTGTCGCGGCAGACCCTGGTCTCGGGTTGGGTCTGGCCCCCGGCCCACTCCGGCAGCAGGGTGGAGCCGGCATCGAAGCAGCTGGAGGCCACCTCCTGGCGATACACCTCCGCCAGCGCCTTGACGATGGCCTCGCGGCAGGACAGGAGCTTTTGCGGCACGATCCGGCGGAGGCGGTCGTCGCGGCAGAGGATCTCATCGCGCATCCGTTCCACCAGCGGCCGGATGAGGGCGACGGACACCGGGGTGACCAGGTTCATCCACCAGATGGAAATCCGGTGGATGCGCAGGGGCAGGACCAGGACCATGCGTTCCGGCAATCCGGCCTCCTCGGCATAGATGTGGAACAGCTCGCGCCAGGTAAGGACCTCCGGACCGCCGATCTCGTACACCTGGCCGGCGGTCTCCGGGTGCTCCAGGCACCCGGCCAGGTACTCGACCACGTTGGCGATGGCGATGGGCTGGCACTTGGCGTCCATCCACCGCGGGGCGAACATGACCCGCAGGTAGCCGCAGAAGGCCTGGATCATTTCGAAACAGGCCCCGCCCGAGCCCAAAACCAGCGGCGCCCGCAGCTGGGTCACCCTGGCGCCGCCGAGGGCCAGGATTTCCCCGACCTCGTAGCGCGAGCACAGCTGATCCGAGAGGTGCGTCGGGTTGCCGAGGCCGGTGAAATAGATGATCCAGTCCACTCCCGCGGCACGGGCGGCGTGGACCGTCGAATAGGCGATGCGCCGGTCGAGGGTGGCGAAATCCTGTTCCCCCGGCCTGACGGACTGGATGAGGTAGAACACCGCCCGGCAACCGCGAATGGCCTCGGTGAGCACCGCGGTGTCCAGGGCGTCGGCCACGACGACCTCCAGGTTGGGATGGCTGCCCCAGGGCCGTCCCTGGATCTTGCGGTCGGAGCGTCCGGCCGCGCGCACCTTGCAGCCGCGGTCGAGCAGCAGGGGCACCAGGCGGCCGCCGACATAGCCGGTGGCCCCCAATACTAATACCGGTCTGGTATCCTGTTCCATCTCGGTCCTTTTCCGTACGGTCGATACGGGTTAATTCACGGTCGATGTCGAGGCCTTGTGCCGCAAGGCGATTCGCCCCTTCGGCAAATGGCGAATGCCGTTCGCCGCTGCCGGACGCAGTCATCAGCCTGCAAATCTCAGCTGCGGGTTGAGGGGCAGGACGAAGGAGGGCTGTCCTCATCGATGCCCGGGTTTTGCCCATTTCCCCAAGGAAATCGCAGAAAATACTCCTGAGAGTACCTTTTCAAAAGGTCTTTGGCAATGGGATCGTCAGAGATTTGTGCACACAACGCCTTGCCTGCACAATGATAGGGCTGATTGTCGTGGTTCGGTTACAGGGGGGTGATGCGAAGGCTGCCTGAATCGCGGATCCGGACAGGATGTCATTGTCGTCGAGCAGGGACCAGCCTGCACTCCATCCCAAAAAGCGATTGGTAAGAAATAAGTAATTATTCAGCACAAATT
>JROS01000030.1 GCA_000769715.1 Desulfobulbus sp. Tol-SR | reverse complement strand
GCAACCATTCACTGTAAGGATTCTCTTTCGGAAGGCGAGAACAGACGGGGTTGCTACAGCTTCTTCTTCAACCATTTCCAGGGCAAAAGTATCGATACCCGCTGTTGATAGGCGCGATACCTGTCGCCGTGGCGGGCAATGATCTTGCGCTCCTCCAGCAGTGTCCCGATCACCAGATAGCAGGACAGGATAACCGCCGCGACAAACTTCGGCAGCGGGTAGACGGGCAACGCCGACCAGATGAGCAGCAGGGAGCCGAGATACCAGGGATGACGAACCAGGCCGAAAACCCCGGCGGCGCTGAAATCGGGAGAATCGGTGAGGAGAAGCGGGGTCTTGCCGGTCCGCAGTTGTTTGAGGCCGAGGACATACTGGAGGTCGTATTTTTTGGCGCCGCCCCGAAAGAGGAGGAAGGCAGAGACGAGCAGGAGGATGCGGACGATGTTGCCCCAGCCCTGCCAGGCAAAGACCGGCGCCCCGCCGGCCAGACCGGTGGCGATTGCCAACGGCGCCAGCGTCAGGAAGGCCAGCGCGTTATAGAGCAGGCGGTAATACCTGGCCACCCCCGGTACCCGTCTCTCGATTGCGTCGATCACGACGGGATCGATCAGCAGGCTGTGGATGGCACACCAGTCGATCCATAAACTTGACAGCAGGAGTAAACTCATTTCATCTTTCCACCCCCCCCCATTCCGAAGCTCCCGTCCCTTCGGGTATCACCTTCCCCGAGGTACCTGTAGTACAACTGTAGATCAGCCTGCCGATCGATACAAGGTGCCTCTTGCAGTTCCCTTCGGGCCCACTCCGGCATTTTTTGGGCAGGTATCCCCTCGTCGCCGGCCTCGGCATAGTCCATCCGATCATTTGATCAGCACTGTTGCCTTCAGCCAGACCATGCAACAACCCATCGGAGATGCAGCTCGGTCTCGGTGTGATGGTGGCGAAGAGTTCGCTGCCGCGTTGCGAGGAGATCGGTGATCCGCAGGGGTGCCAATGGCTGGCCGCCCTGATGGGAAACCGGCTGAGCCGATTCCGATCTTCCAATATCAGGCAATACACCAGGGAGAGGATTTTCCGGGAACTCGGGGCTAAAGCTCCGTTGTCAGGTATCAGATTTGCGGCACCGTGGTTATCTGTCAGGTGTTAATAATAATTTATACCAAAAAATAAGCATTTAAATGTTATTCAAGGTGATTTATTTGTTTGGTTTCCTAACGGATGAAGGTATAAAATTTCGATGCATTGGTTCGAGTCCCGGCGGAGGATGGAAAAACCATGTTCAGAGTGTCATCTCTGATTGTTCGAGGCTCTGAAAATCGAATTAACTTAGATCATTGCATCCTTCAGAGGCGACCTTCCCGGGAGCGTAGGTGGTTGGTGCCACATCGTCAAGCAAGAACCTGCAGTCCAAATTCATAGTTGCAAAAGGATTTGATAAATACCTTGAGTTATTGAGCAATATGTATCGCAACCGCGCTATATAAACTCCATTTTCCGGGACGAAAAGATATGAAAAAGTCACATCTGTTGCAGTCAGCTGTTTTCTTCGTAAGTCTCCTTTTTGCTCAGGATCTTTTTGCCTTCCCGGCAGGCGTATTGTATTGGGCAACAACGGACTATCCGGATCAATTTTATACCTACGACATCTTAAAACCTTATAACGGTTCGGTGGATGCCATCGATTACGCCTGTCGACAAAGCCCAGGTACTGGAACATATTCCGGTACCGTCAGGGTCATCCTGTCCTTCCCGGCTGCAACCACCGGCTATTGCCGAAACACCCGTCCCTTTTTCCCGGGCGCGTTCGATGGAAATCTCTACACCGCCAGTCTCTATTGCAATGGTGAACGACGAATTGACGAAATGGACGACAGTCCCTGTCAATCGGCAGATGTCATCAATATTAAAGGGAATCTGGGTTCTCCTCAGTGTGAGATGCCTTGAGCTCAGGAGTGAAAGACAAACCGGGGATTGATAGAAAGATAATTCCTTATGAGAAATACAAGGGCTGCGGAGATTGACCATGCTCTGCACCACCTCTATGAGCTTTGATTCGCAGGATTCAGCTTTTTATCAATCTGTCTCATTCCCAGGGCAGATAGTTTACGATGAAACAATGAGGAAAAAACATCCATGAATACAATGATGGTTCTTCGATTGCGACCGGCCTTGCGGCACCTCTGGGTCCTCGTTTTCTCCCTTTCTCTTGGCGCTCCTTCCGCTTTTTCAGCCACAGTTTCCTATACCTATGATGCCCGCCACAGGCTGACCGATGTCGCCTATGATAACGGGGCCACCGTACACTATTCCTATGATGCAACAGGTAACCGTTTAACTCAAGCTTCCGCCGCCGCCACTTCTCAGACCTATGAAGATGGCGAGGACGGCACCATTGCCGGTTGGGATATCTACGATAACGATCCTGTCGGCGCCGCCATCGCCAATGTCGAGGACAGCGACCGTGGCGGCAAGGTCATCGAGTTCGCCGGCAGCGCGACCAATAACGGCTACCGCCTCCGCAATGCCGACGGGGCATATTGGAACGATACCAACTTCAAGGTGCTCGAATGGAGCATGAAGTACAGCGAGCAATTTGTCATCTATGTCGCCGTGCAGACCAAGGATGGATTCCGCTACCTCTATTACACCCCGGTGGCGGCAGACAGCCTCGGCACCGGCACCTATATCCATCACGGCCTCGGTTCCCAGGTGCTGGCCGGCAATTGGCAGACCTTTGTCAGAGATCTGGCCTATGACCTGAAAGACGCCCAACCGACCAATGAACTGCAGGCCGTCCTTGGTTTCCTGATCAGGGGCAACGGTCGGGTCGACGATATCAAGACCCGCAGGGATATTCCCACCGGCCAGGATTCAGACGGTGACGGCATCAGCGATACTGAGGAAATCACCGTACAGGGCACAAGCCCATACAATGCCGACAGCGACGGTGATGGCATCCTCGACCAGGAGGAGTTGACTACTGGGGAGCCGATTGGAATGCCGATCCCGATGGCGACGGCATCGTCAATCTCTTCGATCCCGATGCCGACAATGATGGCATTCGAGACGGGATAGAGCTTGGTCAGGGAACCGATCCGGCCGATGCCGCTTCCGTACCGACCGCCATCGTCTATGAAGATGGCGAGGACGGCACCATTGCCGGTTGGGATATCTACGATAACGATCCGACCGGAGCCGCCATCGCCAATGTCGAGGACAGCGACCGTGGCGGCAAGGTCATCGAATTCGCCGGCAGCGCGACCAATAACGGCTACCGTCTCCGCAATGTTGATGGCAGCTATTGGACCGATATGAATTTCAAGACCCTTGAATGGAGTATGAGGTACAGCGAGTCCTTTACGGTGTATATCGCCGCCCAGACCAAGGATGGTTTCCGCTACCTCTATTACACCCCGGTGGCAACAGATACTCTTGGCACCGGCACGTATGTCCACCATGGCCTTGGCGCTGAGGTTCGGGATGGCACAGCTGGCATACCCTGGAGCGAAATCTTGAGCAGGATTTGAAAGAGGCTCAGCCGGAGAATGAACTGCAGGCTGTTCTCGGGTTCCTGATTCGGGGGAGTGGTCGGGTGGATGATATCAAGACGAAGGAACAATGAGTTGAATGATTATCAAGAGAAAAACCAAGGGCCAGCCTGCGAACCCGGCCAATGTTGTCGATGAATGAACTGGCCGCAATCAAAGCGATTCAAGCGATCAGAATTATACGGATGTATACCAACAAGAGAGGATTGCCCCCAATGCGCGTAATAAAGAGATCACGTGTATTCTTTTTCATCGCTGTCCTGCTGATATCGGCGAGCAACGCCCAGGCCTCGAGCCAGCCCTACATCTCGGCTCACCAGATCAACTTCGGGACCGGCAACAAATACCTCTCGGCAACCGATACCAGACTCTCGGGACCGGGTGGAACCCTCTCGTTCTCCAGGACCTATAACAGTCAGAGCGATGCCGCCGGCGTACTGGGCTTTGGCTGGACCACGACCTTCACCGAACGTCTGATCATCGAGACCACCGTCATCAACCTGGTCCAGGAAAGCGGCCGCCACGTCGCCTTCAAGAGCGACGGAAGCGGCAACTGGATCAACGAGACCGGCAAGAAACGGATCATCACCGCCAATGCCTCCGGTTATCAGCTCAAGGAGCCCAATGGCACCATCAGACAGTATAACAGCAGCGGCAATCTGCTCAGCATCACCGATAGAAACAACAACAGCCGGTCGTATACCTATTCCGGCGATCTGCTTACCTCGATTTCCGACAACTTCGGCCACAGCCTCACCTTTGCCTATACCGACGGCAAACTGAGCGGGGTAACCTCCAGTCTCGGTACCTGGACTTATGCCTATCTGAACGACAACCTCGTCACCGTCACCAAACCGGATAGCTCGACCATCCAGTATATCTATGACGATGTCAACGATGCCCACAATCTGACGGGTGTGATCGATGAGGCAGGAACCAGAGTTCTCACCGTTGCCTACGATTCACAGGATCGGGTGATCAGCTCCGCCAAGGCAGAAGACGCGTACAAGGTGACCATTGCCTATCCAACCTCTTCAACCCGGGAAATAACCGATAGTCTGGGGGTAAAAACCACCTATCAGCTCGAAATCATGAAAGGGATCGCCATGGTCGGTTCGATGACCGGCCCCGGCTGTTCCTCCTGCGGCGGCACCTCCGATACCGGCTATGTCTATAACGACCGATCGCAGATCACCGAGGCCACCGATGCCAACGGGGTGAAGACCACCTCTACCTATGACGCCAGCGGCAATACCACCAGTACTACCAAGGCGGCGGGAACGCCACTGGCCATGACCACCACAAAGACCTATGATCCCGCAACCAACCAGGTTGCCACCATCACCCGCAACTCGGTTGCCAGTCCCGGCCAGTCGGCGGTCACGACCATGACTTATGACAGCCATGGCAACCTGCTTAGCCGGCAGGAAAAGGGTTTTTCCGGCAGCAACCCGATCAGCGCCATCACCCGTTACACCTACACCAGCTACGGCCGGATCGCCACGATCGACGGACCGCGCAGCGATGTCAGCGATGTGATCGCCTTCACCTATTATCCCAACGAGGAAGGACAGGGCAACAACCGCGGCAACCTCCATACGGTCACCGACGCCCTCGGCCATACCACAACCTTCAGCGACTACAACGCCTTCGGCCAGGCCGAGACCGTCACCGACGCCAACGGCCTGGTCACGACCAGGACCTACGACGGCAACGGCCTGCTGACCACCACCGCCACCGCCGGTTTGACCACGGCGTATGCCTGGAATGCCGCCGGTCAGCTGCAGACGGTCACCCTGCCCGGCAACCGGACCATCACCTACAGCTCTACCCCGGCCGGTCAGATCCGGAAGATCACCGACAACCTCGGCAACTCCATCTCCTTCTCCTACGACAGCGAAGGGCGGAAGACCGCCGAAGAGATCCGCGATCCCGACAATCTCCTGACCCGGTACGCCTCCTACGGCTACGACAACCACGGCAACCTCGATACGGTGACCCTGCCGGGCGATGCCGAGGAGACCGCCGAGTACGACCTGGTCGGCAACCTGCTCAGGACCGTCAACGCCACCGGGATGCAGACCGATTACCAGTACGACGACCTGAACCGGCTGCTGGCGGCGATCGAGGCCGGGGTGAACGTGGCCGGCTACACCTACGACAGCGACGACAATGTCAAAACCGTCAAGGATGCCGCCAACCACACGACCGGTTACACTGTGGACGATTTCGGCCGGCGGATCGCGGCCAGCGCCCCCGATACCGGCCAGACCGCCTCCACCTACGATGCCGCCGGCAACCTGCTGACGGCCATCGATGCCAGGAACCAGACGACCAGCTCCACCTACGACGCCCTGAACCGTCCAATCAGCCTGAGCTATGGCGGTACTACGATCCTTTTTATCTATGACCAGGGCGAGAATGCCATCGGCAGGCTCAGCCGGATCACCGACAGCGAGGGGACGGTCGATTTTGTCTATGACGGGGCAGGCCGGCTGGCCACCGAGACCAGGGTGATTGGTTCCGCCACCCATGCCACCGGTTATGCCTACAACGCCGCCGGCGACCTGGCAGGTATGATCTATCCGAGCGGGATGCAGGTGACCTATGCCCGAGATGCCAGCGGCCGGATCTCCGGGATTGCCATCGATGGTGAGAGCCTGATATCGGCCATCACCCATCTGCCGTTCGGGCCGTTCAAAGCAGCCACAATGGGTTCAGTCACCCAGAGCAAAACATATGACCAGCGCTACGACCTCTCCCGGATCACCGCCGGCAGTCTGGATTACCGCTATACCCGCGATGCCGCCGGCCACGTGACCAGAATCGACGGCGTTCAGATCCCGACCACCGACGGCATGACCACCACCTACAACTACAACCAGGACAACAACCAGCTCACCGAGGCAGCGCCGAAGGTCTATACCCACGATGCCAACGGCAACATCACTTCGGATGGTACTAATACCTTTGTCTACGACGGGCTGAATCGGCTGGTGCGGGTGGAGCGAGATGGTACTACCGTTGCCGTTTATGCCTATGACAACATGAACCGCAGGGTAAGCAAGACTGTCGGCGAGTCAACTGTCCATTATCTCTACGACCCGAACGGCCTGCTGCTTGCCGAAACATCGGCTGACGGCACGGTGCAGCGGGAGTATATTTATCTCGATGGCGAACCTCTGGCCGTAAAGGAATACCAGGCCAGCCCGGGTGTCTACTATTTCATCAACGATCATCTTGGCACTCCGCAGCGGTTGGTCACCGCCACCGGTGAGATCGTCTGGCAGGCGGCCTATCTGCCCTTCGGCAAGGCCTAGGTGACAAAGGCGACGGAGCAGAATAATCTGCGGTTTCCGGGACAATATTTTGATGCGGAGACGGGGTTGCATTATAACTGGCACAGATATTATGATCCGAGTACGGGGAGGTATATCTCCGCCGACCCCATAGGGCTGGATGGGGGGATGAATCTGTACCTTTATACCGGGGCGAATCCGGTGAATTTTATTGATCCGATGGGGCTTGATAGTAGCTGGACTGGTTGGGACCCGTCAAAAGCCTCTAGACCTTCAACACCATCGGTACCAACAGCTCATTCAGGGCCACATGCTGGTGATTTATTAGATTTTGGTAAGTGGTGGTATGATACTGGAAACGGGTTTGCAAACTGGAATGATTTTATTCAGCAAAAACTAGAATTAGAATACGAAATTCCATGTAATGAAAAAAGGAATGGTACAGTTTGCTTCACTCCTCCCAGAAAAATAATTGTATTTTTACCACCACCACCATTGTTTGATCGCAGACCTAATACTCAATGTCAGATGATAACGCTAATAGGGAGAAAGGATTGTGAATGTCCACGCAACTAAGAGAATACTGGCCTGTTTTTCTGTTTTTGTAGGATTATTTTTATTATCAAGTCAGTCAATTTCGTCTGAATTAAGTATTCACAAGGTGGTTCGGAATTGTGAGAATTGTTCGGCGAAACTTTTTTATGAAGGTAAAGCTTTATATGAAAATTACAAACTCATGGGGTTGGATGAAGATTTTGTTATTGAAAAGCAGGCTGGCGTCAAATTTAGGAAAGATGAAATTGAATCCGTGAAAATTGAGAAGGTCAGTTTTGTACCTAATGAGCCTGCGAGTTATACGGTAGTTTTTAATTTTTCAAAAGAAGGTGCAGGTAAACTTAAAGAATATACTGATGACAATAAATGGAAATTGATATCAGTTCAAATTGACGAGACAGTTATTCAGTTAGCGACTATTATCGAACCACTAACTGATGAACTTGCAATACCTTTAACGGAAATATCACCAGTACTTTTAGACAAGTTAGAAGTTATCGCTGGCAAGAAGCTAGAGCTGGAATGACACCACCCCCAACCACGGTAGAAGAACTGGGGACAGGCCAAGTACAGATCACGGTTTTCTAAAGGCGGTTGATTTTCAACCGCCTTTTCTTTTCCGTTCATCTCGCCGCAGGCGACACACCAAGGGAAGCGAAGGGCCTGTCCGAGGTGGATGCGGGGCGGAGGGAGTGGAGCCGGAGGGAACTTTACATAATGCTGAGTTCACCGGCACAGTGTAGTCCGGTGCAATGGCTGATTGGCCTTTTTATAAATTTGTCCACCTCCCTCCGCCCCCTTTCGGAGTAAAGACCTTTTCAAATCGTAAAAGGGGTCAGAGTTAAATTAAATGATACGAAGGGGATGGAGCTATTTTTTAAGGGTTCGGTTGCTCTTACCCCATATTTAGTGCTTT
>JROS01000003.1:38182-85333 GCA_000769715.1 Desulfobulbus sp. Tol-SR | reverse complement strand
GGTGTTAAACATGGGTTAGGGAATCAGCCAATGATCGGGGAAGGTATGTGCCGTTAACCAGGATATTGCCCACCAACCCCTGTCGCAGATCTTCAGAGTTGAGAAGAGCATCAATCTTTCCGATCAGCTCAGTGCCTTCTTGCTTTTTAATGATCGTGATGTCCTGTGCCAGTTTGAGTGCGGCACTGCAGTCCTGGGATGCCTCCTTGAATCGCCTGGTATTCAATTGGGCTGTACACTCGGAATATAATTGCTCAGCCCGATTGTATCGGCCGGTATCGGAGAAGTAGACATAGGCGGGAGGTGCGGTGATGATCATCAATCCGGCAAAAATCGCGACAGGCATGAAATTGATTCGCGATAGCTGCAATCGGTTGGGTTTGGACTCACTGCGATCTGTTGGTGGAGCGTCGCCGGAATGGCGCTTTTGCTTCTTCGTGCCGCTTTTGCTGGTGTGCGAGGCTGGTTCTTGAGGGTGAGTATCTTCCTTCCCCTGAACCCAGTCACCGAGAAGATCCTTGGCTTGCCCGGTGCGACGAATATCTTCCTCGATTTTGGGAAAATCGCTTACCAGTTCCTCGACGGCAGTGTATTTCTCAAGGGCCTTTGCCGGAAATCCACGGTGTTCGAATTCCTCGCCTTCTCTGTGGATTTGACGGGCTTCATGGATGGATGTGTTCATCCGATCCACCAATTCTTCTATCCCATCCAGCGTCATGTGCCCAGTGAAATTTTTCAGGATATTCCGTAGTTGATAGAACCGTTTCTGCCCAGACAGGAGCCAGATGGTTTCCATATCAACTTCTGGATCTGGTTTCTGTGCAAGGTTGGCAGCCGCATTGTCGGACTGGGTCTTTGCTGACAGGTCGGTGCGGACAAGACCGATTTCGGAGAGGCCGGGATGGCAGGCTGCATCTTCAAGCATATCGATTTCAATCGGTTCGGCTGGGGATTCGCGCGGAAGCGAAGCATCGGTGTTGGCAGCCGAATGGCCTTCGAGTCTGGCAAAGGGGAGTCTGTCGGCATGGTCACGGTACCATGCTGCGGCTTCCCGGTTAAAAGAATTCTCGATTGAAAACAGTTCTCCGTTTATCATTCTGCTAATGAAAACGATGAGATCTGGAATGGAGCGACCGTTGATCCAAAACTCTCCGAGACTTATGGCTGCCGGATCAAAATCAGGATGGAAGATTGGAGTGAGGGGTCTGCAGTGAGGAGGAAAGTGAGGAAAGCCAAATGGGATTGAAATGGATACGACGTGACGTGAAGAGTGCTGGAGACGACCGCTGTCATCCTTGCAGATGCCTTGAATGGAATAGGTTACCTCGTACTGGTCAGGGGGACTGCCGTTGACGGGTCGGACGGCGATGAACGGATGGTTGGAAAAATGTGTCTCGATTTCTTCATAAATCACAACCAACAGCTGTGTTTCAGCACCCATGGCGGCCGGTTCCCCAGAAGAATTGAATGCGGTAAGGCAAATTTGCCCAGGCAGTATATCAACTTCCTTGCATAACACAAAAAAAAACGGATCGATTCCAGCATGAGGTGGAATCTCCGCTCATCGATGTGATCATTCTGCTCGAGTCGGCGATGAACGATGCTTCATGGACGTAAGGAGGCGGAACGAAATATAGATTACCCCTGCTGTCGAATCACATTTGGGCGAAGTGATCTCTCGTGAATGATCTCAATGTGGTAGAACCGGATTGCACCGGTCAGTCGCACCTGAAGGCAGAAGGAGAGGTGATAATATTTCGGTAAGGGACGGATCGGTTAAAATTAGAGGCTGGAATCAGGCGTTTTTCACCTGGTGATGTCCAGTAAACGGTGACAGGGTAAGGATTTCCATGAATCCATTTACATGGTAGGCCGCATCCAGCGACCGATTCTTGAAGGCGATAAAGGGGACGGAGCAGGAGCCTGCGTGTAACTGGTCAATGGTTGAGTCGCCAATATAAATCGATTCGTCTGGTCTGCAATCATAGTGAGAGAGAATTTCCAGCAGTGCATCCGGGGCAGGTTTGGGACGTTTCGCATTTTGCGCCGTCATAACCTTGCCGAAATAATGTCGTAGCTCGAATTTCTGCAGCAGGGGCTCAATCGTGTTGGTGCGGTTTGTCGATATCGCCAGGTGATAGTGAGGATGGACGGTATCGAGGAAGGTTATCAGGTCCCTCTCTACCTGAAGCATTTGCAGAAAAGGACCATAATCGCATGTCAACCTGAAGCGGTCGACTTCTTGCAGATCCAATTCAGGATAGTGGCGAAATATGTAGGCGATAGCGTCCATCGTGCTGTGAATATGGGCAAAATCACACTCTTCTTCGGTCATCGGCGGTTTGCCGAAGTGGCGCAGAAGGTGATTGTAAAATTGCCGGTTCGATTCCCTGGAATCGAAGAGGACGCCGTCGCAGTCGAATACAATGAGTTTGAGCATGGGTTGCAAAATCGAAAAGAGGACAGGGAGATCAGACAAAGAGCCGCTGTCTCAGCCATTCGATGGCAAAGAGCAGCAGTTCCTCGTCGTTTTTGGAAATAACTTCCTGCACGGCGATTGGCGTCATATCCGGAATCACCCCGCCGCTGATTTCTATCCGCAAGCGATCGAGATCATATAAGAAGAGCAGAAACAGTTGCCGTTCTTCAGGTTGCAGGATTTTTCCACTGCGAACTTGAGGGTGTTTCAAAATCGACGCGACCTTGTCGTTGAATCGGTTGTATTCGAGAAGGCCCTGATCGAGGCAGTAGCATTCAGCCGTCTGGGTTACCTGATCAAGAAAACCGTGGCAGTGTGGTTCCTGGATCAGGATGTAATGTTCTTCGGTGTCCCCCGAGGCGCCGTGCTTCGATGCCCGACCGAGCGGGTAAACGCGGCAGGCCCCCGGCCGATCCCGGTAGACGGTGCAGCCGGCCGCGGTGACAAACGCGCAGCTCGCCCTCCCGTCATCCACCATCGTCAGGTACAGCCTGGGAAACGTCTCGTCTTCCGAATCCTCAATAATCACGTAGTGCTCTAAAAAATCGCTGGAACTGAGTCCGGTCGCGCGCCGCAGGCGCAGGACGTCGTACGGGGTCAGGGCCAGTTCCAGCAGGCGACAGCATTCAGTGAAACAATCCAGGCCGCTGTGGCAGGAAAAGGTGAACGGCGTATTCCTGTCCAGTGGCCGGGTGTTGGCCGGCAGGTGGGCGAGATCGGCCTGGCTCAGTCCCATCTCAGATCTTCCTTTCCTGAAAGAGGGTCAGGATGGGACTGGCGACAAAGACAGAAGAATAGGTGCCGATCAGGATGCCGATTATCAACACCAGCGAGAAATCATGGATGACCGACCCCCCCATGAAGAAGAGGGACAACAGGACCAGAAGTGTTGTCGACCCTGTCACGACGGTCCGGCTCAACACTTCGTTGACGCTGAGGTTTATGGTCTCATATAAAGATTTCTCTTGATATTTATGAATATTTTCACGGATACGGTCAAACACGACGACCGAGTCGTTGATCGAGTAGCCGGCGAGAGTCAATAGCGCGGTCACTAACAGCAGGTTCATCTCAATATTCAGCAGCCAGCAGATGCCGATGACGCAGAAGACGTCGTGCAGCGTGGCGAGCATGCCGGCCAGGCCGAACCGGAGGTCAAAGCGGATGGCCAGGTAGAAGACAATCCCGCACAAGGAAAGGGTGATCGCCAGCAGGGCCTTGTTGCGCAGGGTGGAACTGACCGAGGAACCGATCTCGGACTGGCTTTCGAGGGCGAAATTTCTCCCGGGCAGATCCTTGTTGAGGATAGTGGTAATGCTGTCGCTGATTCCGGAGAGGACCTCTTCGCTTTTCTTGACCTTGACGATCAACCGCGATTCGTTCTCCACTTCCTGCAGATCAACCCCCTCCAGATTGTTGTCGGCGAACACCTTGCGGACCTCCGCCAGCTCAAAGGGCTTGTCGGCCTGGTAATTGAGCAGCGACCCGCCGGCAAAATCGACCCCGAGATTGGCGTTGCCGAGGGCGATCTGAATCAGGGCAATAATGCCGATAAGGGAGGTGACCCCGGAGATGATGAATGAAATTTTTTTGATCCGCAGGTAGTCATAATTGGGTTTTTCGATAAAGTTCAGATAGACGATTTGTTTGATCGGGCGTAAGCGATTGAGGATGTTGAACATCATCTCCGAGCAGGTAAGGGCGGTATAGAGATTGAAGAGAATGCCGAGGGTGAGGGTAATGGCGAACCCTTTGATGGGGCCGGTGCCGAACATGAACAGGACGACGGCGGTGATCAGGGTGGTGACCTGGGAGTCCATGATGGAAAAAAAGGCCTTGTCGAAACCGCCTTCAATGCTCGACCGTACAGTTTTTCCGATCGCCAACTCCTCTCGCATACGCTCGAATATCAGAACATTGGAGTCGACGGCCATACCGATCGAAAGCACGATGCCGGCGATGCCGGGAAGGGTGAGGGTGGCATTGAGGATGGCGAGGCCGGAGAACAGAAAAAGGATGTTAAGGAATAAGGCGGCGTTGGCTATGGCGCCGGATGTCCGGTAATAAATAAGCATGAACCCGACGACGAGAATCGTCCCAAAGACACCGGAGACCAGACCCTTGTTGATCGAATCCTGGCCGAGACTGGCCCCGACGGTCAGGTTCTGGATGATGTTGACCGGGGCGGGCAGGGCGCCGACACGGAGAACGATGGCCAGATCGGCGGCCTCCTCATGGGTGAAGCTGCCGGAGATCTGGGCCGAGCCGCCGAGGATCCGCTCACGGATGACCGGGGCGGAGCGGACGTTGTTGTCGAGGACGATGGCCATGCGCCGGCCGACATTTTTTTCGGTGAGCTGGCCGAACAGTTTGCCGCCTCTGCCGGTCATGTCCAGACTGACGTATGGTTCGTTGAAGCTGCCGCCGATACGGACCTGAGCATCCTTGACCATATCACCGGTCATCAGCACCTTGTTCTCCAGCAGGATGGGGCTCAAGGTCTCGACCCTCGTCTTGGGATCGACCTTTTTCTCAAAGTGGATCGATGTATCGCTGGGCAACCTGTTCTGCAGGGCTCGGGTGAGCTTTTTCTGATCCTCGCCATCCTTCCATTGTCCGGAGGTTTTTGCCTGGTCGATCAGTTCCGCCAGGTTCAGGCCGGCCGGTTCGGCAACCAGTTTGAATTCAAGTTGAGCCGTGTCGCCAAGCAGTTTCATGGCCCGTTTCGGATCGCGGACGCCCGGCAGCTGAATGACGATTTCATCGGTGCCCTGGCGGATGATGACTGGTTCGGCGACCCCGAATTGATCGATACGGTTCCTTATTATTTCAAGGGATTGGTCGACTGAATGGGTCTTGATATAGTCTTTTTTCTCGTTGCTCAAGGTAATGATGATACGAGGAAAGCTGCCCTCCTGTGTTTCAATTTTGGTATCAATATCGGGGAAATCGTCCGCAATCAGCTTCTGCACCTGCTCGACGCTACCGGTATTGGGGAGGGTGAAAACGATGGAACCAGCCGCAGGGGATGGAGTCTGGATGGCACTGATCGACTGCTCCGCCAGTGTATCCTTGAGGTCGTTGGCCGCCAGTTCCAGAGAGTTCTCCTCCGCCTTCTGCAGATCGACCTTCAGCACCAGGTGCATGCCGCCCTGCAGGTCGAGGCCGAGCCGCAATCCCTCCGGGGCCATGTACTTTTTCCACCAGTCCGGGGTCGCCGAGTAAAAGGAGGGAACAATCGTGACGACGGCGAGGGCGACGAGAAAGATCAGCAGGCCCAGTTTGAGTTTCAGTGATGTTTGCATGGATATCCCGAAGTTTGCGTAACCGTTGTGCTACAGGTTGCCAGATATGTTTGTAAAGCGGTGAATTCCTTTTTCAGAACCTGAGGATTATACCCCAACGCATGAATCTTGCAAGGTCCTGCGAGGTATCTGCTCGAAAATGAGACCGAATCTACCGATTTGACCGACGCGGAATCCGGTTGTTCATGGGGAAGGGGACGGTTCTGGTCGAGAGTGATCGCATGGGCCATGCAGGCGGCACTGAAACCGTTGTTGATATTGACCACCGCCAACCCAGGAGCACGGCTGTTGAGCATGCCCGGGAGCGCGGCGATACCGACGTCGTAGATTCTGGCGATGGGATTGTCCAGACTTTGAGCGGCTACGGCGGTCTCCTCTGTTATTGGCCTATCTGAGCTTCCCGCACAGACGACGGCAATAGTCCCGGCCTGATGACTACTGCCGGTTTTTATTTCTCGTGCGCTGAGGATATCAGCCGGTTGGTGATACATCATAGCGGGAAATGAGCATGTTCTGGAGCCGAGGGAAAGGATATGCCGAGACTTACGCCATGGTCAATTTCATGGTATCATTGACCTATGATTGCATCAGATCGATGGTTCGCCGAATCAATGGTCA
This sequence comes from Desulfobulbus sp. Tol-SR, assembly GCA_000769715.1. Lineage (GTDB taxonomy): Bacteria > Desulfobacterota > Desulfobulbia > Desulfobulbales > Desulfocapsaceae > Desulfoprunum. The sequence continues at coordinate 78,931 of JROS01000003.1, read as the reverse complement.
AGTCGGTGGCAGGAGCGTATGATGAGATGAATCCGGAAAGATTGCCGGAATACATTCAGTTTCTCATGAATGCCGATGTGTATCCGCATCCGGTCGATGAAGTTCGGCTGCTCCAGACCCACATTTCTTTTGTTGTCCTTGCCGGCCCCTTCGTCTACAAATGGAAAAAACCGGTCGATTTCGGGTTTCTCAATTTTTCGACGCTCGCTCGCAGGCGCTATTACTGCGGGCAGGAACTGCTGCTCAATCGCCGCCTCTGTCCGGATAACGTTTATCTCGATCTGGTGGGGCTGACGTGTGACGACGGCGTATATGGCCTTGGAGGCCGAGGCCGGAAGGTGGAATATGGGGTGAAGATGGCCAGGCTTCCGGAAGAGCGGATGATGAATCGGCTGATCCGGAAAGGTGAGGTCGATGGTCACGATATTGACAGGATCGTGACCCGACTGGTGCCGTTTTATGAACGGAGTGAGAGTTCATCGAAGGTTACGGGTTTCGGCAGTGTCAGGGAGGTCGGCCGCAGCGTCATGGAGAATTTCAAACAGACCGCGCCGTATATTGGGCAAACAGGGCTTGATAGAGAGCGCTTCGACCGGATACGCGATTTCGCCGCCGGGTTCCTTGCCCATCGTCGCCTCTTTGAACGAAGGATGGCGGAGGGGAGGATACGTGACTGTCATGGCGATCTGCACACGGCGAACATCTGTCTCGCCGACGAGGTGATCATCTTCGACTGCATCGAGTTCAGCCGCCGCCTTCGCTGCACCGATATCGCCGCTGACGTGGCCTTTCTGGCGATGGACCTCGATCTCCATGGCTTGCACAATCTCTCCGAGTATTTTATACAACGGTTCATGGAGGCATCGGGGGATCCGGGACTCTTGTCCATGCTCGGGTTCTACAAATGCTATCGTGCCTATGTGCGTGGCAAGATCAATCTGTTGACCGCCGTTGATCCCGGGGTGAACCCACGCACGGCCGGTGAATGCAGGGAGCGGGCCGGGAGTTGTTTCGCCCTGGCCGAGTCCTATGCCGGGAGGTCATCTTGAATCCCGGGACGAGGAAAACAGGCTATGTGTTTTTCGGCATGGTGGCCACGGGGAAAAGTTACCTGGCCAAGGCCTGGGCTGAACGGCTGGGGGGGCTCTATCTCAACTCCGATGTTGTCCGTAAGGAACTGGCGGGGCTGGAACCGCGGGGCCGGAGCCGGGACTCCTTTAACGAGGGCATGTATACCCCCAATTTCACCCGTCGCACCTATGACGAACTGTTGCGTCGCGCTCAGGTATACCTCTCTGGAGACAGCCACGCCTGTGTTGTCCTGGATGCCTCATATCAGTCGCAGCAGGAGCGCAATCGTCTCCGGCAGGGACTTGCTGGGCAATGCCGACTGTTCTTTATCCACTGCACCTGCCCTGAATCGACGGTGAAAAAAAGACTGGCCGAGAGGGAGATTGACCCCGATGCGGTTTCCGATGGCCGGTGGGAAATTTATCAGCACCAGAAGGAGCGTTTCATGCCTCCCGACGAACTGGAACCCGGTCAATTGGTGAGCATTGATACCGACAGGTCGCTGGCAGTGTTGCTGTCTGTGTTGGAGCAGGCGGTGCAGGAGAAGGTGAATGGGGCTCATGCCGCATAGCCGACATGGTGATCGGTGCGATGCAGGAGCGAAGATAAATACTAAGCGGTCTCATCAGTCAGGGACCAATGAAGGACGCCACGTGTTTACTCAGATTTACGTATTGCGGTTTCCAAAAGAGACAAGCGACCGGCCTTTTATTTATCAACTGGTTAAGGAATATGATATCGAATTCAATATTCTCAAGGCCGATATCCTTCTGCAGAGAGAAGGGGTCATGATCCTCGAACTGAAGGGGAACAGCAAGCACAATGTCAATGCCGGCCTCGAGTACTTGAAAGGGTTGGGCGTCCAGGTCGAGCGACTGGCTGCACGGATCCATCGAGATGATGAGAAATGTTTCCAATGCGGCGCGTGTACCGGAGTCTGCCCTGTTGGCGCGCTCTCGATCAAGCGGCCATCGATGGAGGTGCAATTCGATCCGCAGAAGTGCACCGGCTGCAGCCTCTGCGTGACGGTGTGCCCGGTGCGGGCGATGGCGGTGTCGCTCGCTGAGGAATGGGTCGTGCCGGAGGAACTTATCGTTTGATCGATAACGGTTTGCCCAACTGAAAACGAAAACGCCGATGAAATCCTTTCATCGGCGTTTCGGATATCCAAGTACGGCGGTGATGGTTTGCAATCAGTCCTTCGCGGCCTGATTTTCCGGAGCCTCTTCCTCCGAAGAAGATGAGAATTTTGCCCAGTCCGGAAGGGCAACTTTGGGCAGCCAGGAAGAAAGGGTCTGTTTCGGGGGATTGCCGGCCTGAATCTGGGCCAGGAGTTCCTTGGCCCGAGGAGCTATCTCGGCATCGGGGTAGGTGGCCAGGATATACTTCAATCTCGTTTCAGCCTCGCTTAACTTATTTCTCCTGATATAGAAATCAACCACAAAGAATTCATGGTTGGCGATGAATTGACGGGCTGCTTTGATCCGTGCCTTGGCCTCGGAGGTGTAAGGTGAATTCGGGTAGGCCCGTATCAGTTGGCTGAAGAGTTGGACGGATTTCTCCGCCCCCGAGACGTCACGGTCGATTCGGTCGATCTGCTTGTAGTTGCACATGGCCTTCTGGTAAATGACGTACGGCATTGCCTCGTTGGTCGGGTGCTTCTCCTCAAATGCCTCGTACAGGACCAGGGCCTCGGCATAATGCTCGAGGAAATAATTGCAGTCGGCAGCCTTGAGTTCGGCCAGCGTGGCCTCCGGCGCAAATGGATAACGGTCAAGGATTTCCTGAAAATACTCAAGGGCGGTAAAGTATTTCCCGACTGCATAGTCGTCCATCCCCTTGGTCACCAGATTCTGGACGGGAAGCGTGGCTGCGTCCTCGGCTCCTCCGGTGAAGGTCAGCATGTCCTTCATCTTTGCGCAACCGGCGACATTCAGCAGCAGAATGAGGATACAGAATCTGATGGATATCGATCTACAGCAGGTTTTGATTGAAATGGGGTTTGAGTTGTGCATTGTTCTCCGGTGTTAGCGTTTAAGGCTTTGCAGGTAGGCCTCAGCAGCAAGCACGGCGGTCGCTCCTTCTCCTGCCGCATTGACGATCTGGCGAACTGCCTTGCTGCGGATGTCGCCAGCGGCCATGACTCCATCGACCGCGGTGCAGGTTTCGGCATCGGTTGGGATGAAACCCCATTTGTCGGCCTGCAGCAGGTCGAGAGGCAGGCATGCGTTGTTGGGGGTAACGCCGATGAGGACAAATACGCCTTCGACATCGAGAGTCGATGCCCTCCCGCTGTTGTCGACAAGATGAAGCCGCTCCACCCCCTTTTTCCCTTCGATGGAGGTTACTCGACTGTTCCAGATGAAATCGATTCTGTTATTGGCGAAGGCTATCTCCTGGACAATCTTGGTCGCCCGTAATTGATCCCGGCGATGGATGACGGTCACTCTGCTGGCAAATTTGGTCAGGTACTCGGCTTCCTGGATCGCGGTATTGCCGCCGCCGATGACCGCCACATGCATGTTCCTGTAGAATGGCGCATCGCAGGTGCCGCAGTAGGAGACCCCTTTGCCACGGAGTTCGTGCTCGCCCGGGATGTCGAGGGTGTTCGCCCTGGCACCGGTACAGATGATGAGGGAGTGGCAACTGATCATCGAGCCGTTATCGAGGGTCAGGTGTTTGTGTGCAGGATCACTCAGGTCGACGTGTTCCACTTCCGCGGTGAGGATATTCAGGTCGAAACGACGGGCATGGGCGGACATCTTTTCAACCAGATCGAAACCGGAAATTCCGTCGGGAAAGCCTGGATAGTTATCGACCCAGTCCGTAAGGAGCACCTGCCCGCCAGGGGCTCCTTTTTCGACCATGACATGATCGAGTCGTGCCCTCGCTGCATAGAGTCCGGCAGATAGACCGGCCGGCCCTCCGCCGAGGATAACGAGGTCGAAATGATTTTTCTGCATGAAGTAAAGATATTCGATGAGGAGGATGGCGCTGCCTGCAGAGGGGATGCCCCTGGATGGCAGACAGCGCGGAGCAGGATCAGAGGGCTTTCTTGATCAGGTCGATGAGCTGGCCCTTGCCGACAGCACCGGTTATCTGGTCGACCACTTCTCCTCTTTTGAACAGGATGAGGGTCGGAATCGCTCTGATTCCATACTTTCCGGGAGTCACTGGATTTTCGTCTACATTCATCTTGGCGATTGTCACCTTGCCGGCATATTCCTCTGCCAGTTCTTCGACCACAGGTCCGATCGCCTTGCAGGGACCGCACCAGGGAGCCCAGAAATCTACCAGCGACGGCTGTTCTGAACCGATCATTGCACTGAAATCCGCATCATTAATCTGCTGGACCTTATCATTTGCCATTGCGTGTTTCTCCTCTCGTTCGGAATTGGATCATTGAGCCGTGATCTTGCTGGATTGGCTTGCAGCCGAAGAAATGTGAATTCAGTTTACCTGTTGGATATTTCGCTGACAAGCAAAAATATTGGCGCGAAGACCGGCCCATCGGCACAGGAAATCCTTCAAATGATGGAATTATCACCGTGGATCAAGACGGTTCCTGTTTGACAGTTCTTCAGGCTGCGTGCTATATTTCATGCCGCTCGGCCTGCGGTAAACGGATGTGCAGGCGGCTACCACTCACCACAATAATGGCTGATTTGCAGCCGTCAACACCCTGACCTGGGTTTCATGATAAGAGGGTATATGAAAAGAACAGTTTCCGATGAAATGTTTGAAGCGGCCCGACGGGTCATCCCCGGGGGGGTAAACAGTCCAGTCAGGGCCTGTCGATCGGTCGGCTGCGATCCATTATTCATCAAACGAGGCCGGGGGCCTGTGCTGATCGACGTTGACGGTAACGAGTACATTGATTTCGTCGGTTCCTGGGGGCCGATGATTCTAGGGCATGCACATCCGTCCGTCATAGCCGCAATTCAGGCGGCAGCGGTCGATGGCACCAGTTTTGGGGCACCGACACCGACAGAGGTGGATCTGGCCTCGATGGTGGTCGAGGCGGTTCCGTCGATCGAGAAGGTGCGATTCGTCAACTCGGGTACTGAGGCGACGATGAGCGCGGTGCGCCTGGCCCGAGGGTATACCGGGCGGAACATCGTGATCAAGTTTGATGGATGCTATCACGGCCACGCCGATTCGTTTCTGGTCAAGGCCGGATCGGGACTCCTGACGCTCGGGATTCCCGGCAGCCCGGGGGTTCCTGACGATATTGTCAAGAATACCCTGTCAGTCCCCTACAACAACTTGGAAAGTCTGGAAAATACATTAAAACGGAAGGCCTCGGAGATCGCCTGCGTCATCGTCGAACCGGTCGCCGGCAATATGGGGTGCGTCCCCCCGGCTCCCGGATTCCTCGAAGGTATCCGGCGGCTGACGAAAGAATTGAATATTCTCCTCATCTTTGATGAAGTCATTACCGGTTTTCGTCTGGCCTATGGCGGAGCTCAGGAGCGATTCGGGGTCACCCCCGATCTGACCTGTCTGGGCAAGATTATCGGCGGTGGATTGCCGGTCGGGGCCTATGGCGGTAAGGCGGAGATCATGGATTGTGTCGCCCCGGATGGACCGGTGTACCAGGCCGGGACACTTTCCGGGAATCCACTGGCGATGGCGGCAGGAATTGCGATGTTGAGAGAACTGCAGCGGCCTGGCGTGTATGCGGAACTGGAACGCAGGTCGGCGCGATTTGCGGAGATGTTGAACGGTATCGGTCGGGAGACCGGGATTGCGGCGAAGTTCAACCGGGTCGGCTCGATGTTGACCGTGTTTTTCGCCGACGATCCGGTAAACGACTTCGACTCGGCGATGCGATCGGATACCGGGAGATATGGTCAACACTATCGTCAGATGCTGGCCAAGGGGATATATCTCGCGCCATCGCAGTTCGAGACGGCCTTCGTGTCCATGGCCCATACGGAAAAAGATCTCGATACAGCGGCAAAAATGACTGAATGGTCATTCAAGAAATTGCTCGAAAAGTGAAAAACCAATTGACTTTGGCATAGAGGCGTGATACCAGAACCTGTTATATCAGGACCGAAAATCGCGCCCCTGAAAGTGGAGAAATGGATGTCGGATTTGAAGAATGAATGGATCCACTTGCTGGCGAATTATGGTCATGTCGGGTTTACATTTGTTGCCGCGATCTTTGTCGGTCTGGGCGGTGGGATTCTCCTCGACCAGAAGGTGTTCGACGGCCGGACGGCGCCATGGTTCACATTTATCGGTCTGGCGTTCGGCATTGCCGCCGGTTTCAAAAACCTGTTGGACATAGTTTGGCGTCATCAGGACAAAAAGTAGTGATTGACCGGAAGGCGATAGAGTGACGGATGACTTGATGTCCCTGCCGAAGTTGCAGGTCATGAGCTGGGTGTATCTGGCAATTCTGACACTCGGTGCGTTGGTTTTTCATTCCGTTTTCTTCTCCTGGTCGGTGTTTGTCGGAGGCGTCATATCGATACTGAGCTTCTGGGTATCACATAACGATGTAATCAGATTTTTCGGATCACTGACTGCAACGGCACCGATTCCCGAGAAAGAAAAGATCAAAAGGAGCCGGATCGGCTATATTATCAAATTCTGGGTCCGGATTGTAATTATAGGTATTGTCCTGCTTGTCCTGATTAAGTATAAGAAGGTCAATATCTTTGGATTGATATTGGGGTTGTCAACGGTAGTGTTTACGGTTACGATTACCGCGGTAAGTGTGGCCTGGCGCTATTTCTTCAGTGGGAGGAGGTAAGAGGGGATTATGGAACATCCGATACTATTTATTTCGATCATCCTTGAGAAACTTGGGCTTCCAGTACCGCACGGACCTGTGGGGCATACCATTCTCGAGCAATTATGCGCTCCATACATGACCTATACGTGGCTGGTCATGGCCTTTCTCTTCATTGTCTCGAAGCTCACCCTGGGGAATCTCGAGATGATTCCCGGCAAGGGCCAGAATTTCTGGGAGATTGTTATCGGAGGGATGGACGAGTTCTTTGCCGACAACATGGGACGTGAAATGACGGATAAGTTCTTCCCGATGATCGCGACTTTCGGTCTTTACATTGCCGTCGCCAATCTGATCGGTCTCATCCCGGGGTTCATGTCCCCGACCGCCAGTATCAATACAACGCTGGCCCTGACGATCATCGTGTGGGTTACCCATCATATCATCGGCTTCAGTACCCATGGCATCGGTTATTACAAACATTTCATCGGTCCCATGTGGTGGCTTATTCCACTGATGCTGCCAATAGAGCTGATCAGTAACTTCGCCCGTCTGCTCTCCCTCTCCATCCGTCTTTTCGGAAACATCATGGCGAAGGAAACACTGCTGGGAATTCTCTTCATGCTCGCCGGCGCATTTTTCGCTCCATTGCCCATCATGATTCTCGGTGTTCTGGTCTCCCTCGTCCAGGCAATGGTATTTGTCCTGCTGACCGTGGTGTATTTTGGCCAGGCGAAGGAACATGCCCATTGATGAGGCGGGATGCGGTTGCGATTGTAGAACGTATGCTTTTTAGGAAGAAGGCCAAACATATATAATTTTTAAAGGAGAAAAAAATGGAAGGTAACATTCAGTTGGCGTTGATCTGTATCGGTGCAGCCCTCTCTATCGGCCTTGCCGGTCTTGGTGCCGGTATCGGTATCGGTTCGGTTGGTCAGGGTGCGACCATGGGGTTGGCAAGGAACCCCGAAGTACAGCCGAAGTTGATGGTGTTCATGATCCTTGGTATGGCTCTTGCCGAGTCGATTGCGATTTACGGACTGGTTATTTCCCTGATTCTTCTGTATGCAAATCCGCTGCTTGGATAAGCTGAAGACCAGTTGTTGAAAACAGGTTGGATGAAAAGGGTCGCAGAGAAATCTGCGGCCCTTTTCGTGTTTATATACAAAGTATGTTGAAACGATTGCCGGCAGATGAAAAGTAGCGACGACGATGCGATCATCATCCCGAGACGGGGCAAACATGAGAATCTCCTGCCGCGCACCGGGATAATTCTCGTCAATCCGAAGGAGGCTGCTCTCGGCCACTCCCTGGTTGTCGAACGGGGTGGCGAGATAAGGGGATTCCCCCATTCAAAGCTCTCCGTCAATGCCGGTCGGAACTGTGTTGCAGGGCCTGCCGTTGGTTCACCGATTGCGGCCATGGTTGTAGAAAAATTGATTGCCCTCGGGGTCGATCGTATTTTCATGCTCAGTTGGTGTGGTGCGCTTTCACCGGATCTGAAAATAGGTGATGTCGTGATTGGCGGGAACCCGTTGTCGGGAGAGGGGACCTCGCACTATTACCGGACTGGAGTTGCGGCTGCTCCCTCGCCCAGGCTCTCGAACATGTTGTTGCAATGGGCGTCCGACAAAGGTCTCGAACCGGTGTCAGGCAGAATCTGGTCGACTGATGCACCGTACCGGGAGAGCCGGACCTTGCTGCAGAAACTTCAGCGAGAGGAAAACGTTATCGGTGTCGATATGGAATACTCCGCCATTTGTTCGGTCTGCACCTTCAGATCGATCGAATTCGCCGCTCTATTCCTGGTCTCGGACGAATTGCTGGGAGAAAAGTGGAAGCCTGGTTTTAAGGATCCGCATTTTCAGAAAATCAACAAAAGACTGACACAGTCGTTTGTTTCAGAAGATATATTTGCCGAGGAGTAACATGCAACGAACAGTGTATATGGTGAGCCTCGGCTGTGCCAAGAATCTCGTTGATTCGGAGATCATCCTTGGCGCCTTGGTTCAGGCGGGGTGGAAGATCGTCGAGGACGCATCTGTCGCGCAGGTACTGCTGATCAACACCTGTGGCTTCGTCCAGTCTGCCGTGGAAGAAGCGGTCGAAGAAACTCTGCAGTTGGCGATGGTGAAGAAGGAATTCCCCGACAAAAAACTGGTGGTGGTCGGGTGCCTGGTACAGCGGTATAAAGACCAGCTGCTGTCCGAACTCCCGGAGGTTGATTTTTTTATCGGCACCGAGGGTGGGAAGGATATGGCAGGATACCTCGAAGCGCTGTTCCACGGTCGCCCCACGCCCCGGATCGACATCCCGGTGCAGCATGTCACCAACAGTACACAGCCACGCATTCTGACGACTCCTCATTTTCGTTCTTCGTTAAAGATAACAGAAGGGTGCAACAACAGGTGCGCCTATTGCATGATTCCGGCAATCCGCGGCCGGCTCAGAAGCCGGGGCATGGCCGATCTCGTTCATGAAGCGCTCATGTTGCAGGAAAAGGGAGTGCAAGAACTGTCGCTGATTGCCCAGGATCTCACAGCCTATGGCACCGAACGGGATAAAAAGGAAAATTTGCGCTCCTTGCTGGAACAACTGTTGGCGGCTACAACAATTCCATGGTTGAGATTGATGTATCTGTATCCTTCCGGGGTGGATGACGACCTGCTTGATATCATGGCCGATGAGCCCAGAATTGTGCCATACCTTGACATCCCGATCCAGCATGCGAGCACGCGGGTTCTCGCGGCCATGAATCGGCGGTACTCGAGGGAAGATTTGTACCGCCTTGTTCAGAAGATCCGTCTCCGTCTGCCGGCGATTGCTTTACGAACCACGCTTCTTGTCGGCTTCCCGGGGGAGACGGAGGCGGATGTCCTCCTCCTGGAACAGTTTCTCCGTGATCTGCGATTCGATCACGTGGGTATATTTGCCTATTCCAACGAGGAGGGGTGCGCATCGGAGCATTTCCCAGACCAGTGCTCGGAACAGGAAAAGGATGCGCGGCGCAGGCATCTGTTGAGTATCCAGGCAGATATATCCGCGCAGGTGCAGCAGAAATACATGGGTCGTATGGAACCTGTCCTGATAGAAGGGCTCAGCGGCGAATCTGATCTGCTACTGGAGGGAAGGACTCGATTTCAGGCACCGGATGTCGACGGTTGTGTCTATATCGTCGATGGCGAGGCAAACCCCGGTGATATAGTTCAGGTACATATCACCGAGGCCCATGTGTATGATCTTGTTGGAGAGATTGTTGAAACGGATATCGCAGGGGGCAATGTGCGAGCAAGTTGAAAACCGCGGCCAACAGGAATGTGCTGCCCGAGTCCCTGCCGTCACTTCTTGTTCGAGTTGACCTGCTCTCTCAGGTCCTTGCCGACTTTGAAAAAAGGCAATTTTTTGGGTTTGACCTTGATCTTTTTTCCGGTCTTGGGATTCCGTCCTTCGTAGGAATCATATTTCTTGATGACAAAGCTTCCGAATCCCCGTATCTCGATGCTCTCACCCTTGGCCAGTGCCTCCGTCATAGTGTTGATGATGGTGTTGGTGATCGCGGCGGCCTCGCGATGAGGTATATTGATTTCCTGCGCCAGGGCTTCGATGAGTTCTGATTTGTTCATACCTTTCTCCTGTTTTCCGGAAGTCCTAATGTGCCCCCGAACATGGGGAGCACTGAAAAAGGCTGTTTTTCAGTGCGGCGGTCAACGAAAAAGCCAAATAAAGTTCACTTGTTAATTGTCGATAAACAGAAGTTGAAATATTTATTGAGTATAATCAGTTAAATATAGCAGGTATGTTTGAATAATTCACCAAACTCCCGTCTAACTGTTTAGATTTAATCAGCTATTTTTTAGTTTGTAAAGGGAATTCTAAAAAAATCTTTTCCAGATCTCCGGAGTCGAGCAGCTTGAATTTTCCTGTAGGCAAGCGGTGCAAGCGTAGACATCCATAGGCAATTCGCTTCAGATGCAGGACCGGGTGAGCGACGGCTTCGAACATTTTTCTCACCTGGCGTTTCCTGCCCTCATGGATGGTGATCTGGATCAATGTGGCGTGTTTTATTTTTTTTAAAACTATCAGGTTGGCCGGCGAAGTGACTTTCCCTTCAAGAAAGATGCCTTTTTCCAGTTGTGCAAGTTGTTCTTTCGATGGATGGCCGGCAACAAGGGCTTCGTAGGTCTTGGTGACCTCATGACTTGGATGCTGCACCTTCTGCGCAAATTCTCCATCGTTTGTCAGGATGAGCGCTCCTTCGGTATCGAGGTCGAGTCTGCCGACAGGGAACACCCGTTCAAAAATTCCCGTCAGGAGAGAGGTCACAATCGGCCTGCCCTGGGGATCGGACAGGGTGGTTACATACCCCTTGGGTTTGTTGAGGAGTACGTAGATCAGCCTGTTCCGTGGGGAGAGGGTCTGGCCGTCGCATTTGATGATGTTTTTGCCGGGGATGATCTTATATCCCATATCGGTGACGATGGCCCCATCCACCTCAACCCGTCCCGCTTTGATCATCTCCTCAGCCTTCCGACGTGAGGCGATGCCGCACTGTGACAGGTATTTCTGCAGTCGTATTGGATCGTTCATCGCCATGTATGCGGAATCATCCTGATAAACTTTGAATCAACAAGTTTTTTCGTTGCCTCGTCCACTTCGAGAATGTCGGTGTACCAGGGCTTCATTCGGCAGTCGACGACGACAGGCGGTTGCAGACCGACATGGAAACGGTTCGCGGTGACGGCTGAGGCATGGATGTCGGCGGCGGGTTCGAAACGGGTGAAGAAGGTCCAGAGAAATTCCAGCATCGAACAGGTGGCCTTGTCGGAGTCGTCGACGACGAGAACAAAAGGCCAGTCGCGCAGGTCGGCCCACCCGGCAACCGTGGCGGCAAGGGATGGATCGGTGGCGTAGGCGTTTCCCTCAAGGACCAGCGTTCCCGGCAGATACACCTTCGGTTTCGAACACCCCGGTGGGAGATTGCCGGAAAATGACCGCGGAAGGTCGCGGCATTTTTCCTTGCCCAGTCCCATCAGCATCGCCTTGGAACCCTTGTTGACCGATGGGCCGGTATAGTCGAGGGTGTCCTGGGAAACGTTGGCAAAGATGAAGAGATCCTGGTCCCAGCGTACGCGTTCGATGACATGAGGCCAGAGTATCGAAAAATCGGTGATGTCGATGTCTCCGTCCGTGACAATGAGGAACTTTGTCAGGGAGAGCTGTCCCTCCCCAAGTACCCTGAGGCCGCTGGCAAAGGCCTCGCGCGGATAGCGGTCGGTGACGCGGGCGGCGGCGAGACAGTGGAAGCCGGTCTCGCCGAACGTTTTCAACTCCCGCACTCCTTTCATGACCAGGGGAAAAAGCGGGGAAAGCAGATCCTGGAGGAAGTCGCCAATGAAAAAATCTTCCTGCCGTGGCCTGCCGACAACGGTGGCCGGGTAGATTGCCTTGTTCCGGTGATAGATATGGCTGATCTTGAAGACGGGATAGTCATGCTGCAGTGAATTGTAGCCGTAGTGGTCGCCGAACGGACCTTCAGGCCTTCGTACATGCGGCGGCACCATACCCTTGATGGCGAATTCGACATGGGATACCAGGTCATGGCCGCCGCGCGGGTCCCTGGTCATCTGTAGCTTCGACCCCAGGAGCAGGGACGTCAGGATCAGTTCGGGAACATCCTCAGGCAGGGGCGCAATCGCCGAGAGGATAAGGGCCGGCGGGCCGCCGACATAGAGTGTCAGTGGCAGGGGTTGGTTCAATTTCTCCGCTTCGAAATAATGATACCCGCCTCCTTTGTGGATCTGCCAGTGGATCCCCGTCGTCTGGTCGTCATGGCGCTGGATGCGGTACATGCCGAGGTTGTGGCCGCGTCCGCCGGGATGTTCGGTGTAGACGAGCGGGAGCGTGACGAATGGGCCCGCATCCGAATGCCAGGATGTGAGGAGCGGCAGGCTGCTCAGGCGGGGCGGTGTCTGGCAGTTTTCGAGAATCGGGCCGGTCGTTGAGGTCTTGAGTCCGATCCTGAGTCCTTCGAGAAGGAGATTCCGACGTTGCCAGATATTGCCGATCGAAAGCGGCATGATCGATTCGGCAAGGTCGACAATCCCCTGGACGAAATGCTGTGGTCGCCGGCCAAAGGCTAGTTCCAGTCTTTTCGCCGTTCCGAAGAGGTTGGTCGTGACTGGAAACTGCGAGTTCCTGACCTTCGTGAAGAGGAGCGCGGGGCCTCCTTTGGCGATGACCCGGCGGTGAATTTCGGCGATTTCCAGATGAGGGTCGACTTCTTCCTCGATGACGAGAAGCTCGTTCTCCCGCTGCAGGAGGTCGAGAAAGCTGCGAAGGTCGATAAGCGTATGCCCGGCCACTGTCTACTCCTCGCTCTCATCGTGGTGATGGGAATCGTCGTGCAGGAAATGATGATGGTATTCGGATTTGGAGATATGCTTTCGCAACAGGCCGGTGAACATATCGACAAACTGCTCGATTTCGCCGCTGTCGAGGCGTGAAGCAAGGATGTCGGCGAATTCCCTGGTGCCGGCCAGTTGCAGAAAACAGGAAAAAGAGCGGCGATCGAGATCAAGATCGAGACCGAAACAGATCTGGGACGGTGATAGTGCGCTGTTGTCCATGATATATTCTTGTCAGAGGGTGGTGGCGAGGCGCCAGAGGATGTGACGATTGCGGGGGCCGTCGAATTCACAGAAAAAGACCCGCTGCCATTGGCCGAGAACAAGCCGGTCGTCCTCGACCAGGAGGGTGAGGGAAGAACCGATCAACGAGGCCATGAGGTGAGCGGGAGAGTTGCCCTCCGCGTGTTTGAACGGTAAGTGCAGGGGAATGAATGCCGACAGGCCGGCAATGATGTCCTCCCGAACCGCCGGATCCGCCCCTTCGTTGATGGTGAGTCCGGCGGTGGTGTGGGGATTGTAGAGATGGATGAGCCCCGTGCCGACCGCGGCAGGCGTCAGTAATGATTTTATATCGTCAGTAATATCGATCAGTTCCATGTTGCGTTTGGAGGAGACTGACAGTTGACCGCTCTTCATGTATGCCCCGGAGGTAGTGGTTCAGGCTGGACTCTTCAGAAAAGAGCGAGATCAGTCTCCGAACCCGCAAAACGAAAGGATGAATGGCCGGTTGATAGAATGCGGGTTACAATCGCCATTGTGATGATGATTTCCAATAATCCTCAATATATGCTTTTTCATCTTCACAGTCAACGTCCCAACCCTGGAATAGAGGATCGAATCGCTGACCGTTAAATTCGTTGTGGATCATCAAATAGATACTTGATATTCTTGTCTCTTGGCTTGACAGAGCATGGCATCAGCATAGAATAGGGAGAATGCGTTTGGAATGGATGAATCGATTTGTCTCATTGGGCTCAGGGCGGCAGGGAAAACCAGCGTCGGCCAAGAGTTGGCGGAACGGGAGCCGTTTTACCGTAAGGCAGCGCATCTGAGCGTAGATACCAACAGGTAGGGCCGGGCGGAGTTCGTCTCAATGATCATTGGGGCATACCGCCGGCGACAAGGCGAAGGAGTGGCGTGATGGCAGGGAATACATTCGGGCGGGTCTTCCGGGTCACGACCTGGGGCGAATCCCATGGTACGGCGATAGGAGCGGTCATCGATGGCTGTCCTCCCGGCATCGCCCTCGATCTCGAAAGAATCCAGGGGGAGATGGCGAGAAGACGGCCCGGGCAGGGCGGGGCCTCGAGCCCGCGGAAGGAACCGGATACAATCGAGATCCTGTCCGGCGTGTTCACCCCTGCCGGGGAGGGGGGGCCCAGGACGACCGGGACGCCGATTTCGCTGATCGTTTTCAACAAGGATGCCCATTCGACGTCGTATGACGACCTTCGGGATGTCTTCCGTCCCGGCCATGGCGACTTTACCTACCAGGCGAAATACGGGATCCGGGACCACCGCGGCGGCGGGCGGGCCTCGGCGCGGGAGACGGCCGCCCGGGTGGCCGCCGGGGCGGTTGCCGCCCAGATCCTGCAGCACCATGGGATCGAGGTGGTCGCCTGTACCATCGCCCTCGGCGGCATCCGCATCTCGCGTCGCGAAATGGCCGCCATCCATGACAATCTCTATTGCTGCCCGGACCCGGAAGCGGCCGAACGTATGGACCGGCGGGTCAGGGAGGTTCGCGGCCAGGGGGACACCGTCGGCGGCATCGTCGAGATCCGGGCTAACTGCCCTCCCGGTCTCGGCGAGCCGGTGTTCGACAAGCTCGAGGCGGACCTGGCCCACGGGTTGATGTCGATCGGGGCCGTCAAGGGAGTCGAGTTCGGCGCCGGTTTCGCCGCCGCTGATTTGCTGGGATCTGAAAACAATGATAGTATCAAGACAACAGGTTTTGCGAGTAACAATGCCGGGGGGGTGCTCGCCGGCATCTCGAGTGGCCAGGAACTGGTGATCCGGGTGGCGGTGAAGCCGATCCCCTCCATCGCCAAGGCGCAGGCGACGATCAACCGCGCCGGAGAGGCAGTCACCATCAAGGTCGGAGGGAGACATGACATTTCAGCGATCCCCCGGATCATTCCGGTATGCGAGGCCATGGTCCGGCTGACGCTGATCGACCACCTCCTCCGCCAACGTTGCGCAGGTCGTTGAGAAATGATGCGAAACAACATACAGGCGCAGACCATCCGTAAGATCTGGATGCTGACCCGGGAATATGGCGAAATCGCCGGTGCCGGAGGCGTCAAGGACGTCAGCAAGCAGCTGGCCGAATGTTTCGCCTCAGTGGGGGGCTGCGATGTCCGGGTGGTGCTGCCCCTGTACGGGTTTATCGATCCGGCGAAATTCGATTGCCGACTGCTGCAGGACAACCTCGCCCGGCGCCCGCTCCTGTTCACCGTGGATATGAACTATGCCGGACAGGAACGGCGGGAGGATGTTCGGATCTGGACCTGCCGGCTGGGTGGGGTGACGGTGTATCTGCCGGAATCGGACCGATTCCGGGAGAAGATGGATGTGTACACCTATACCCCCCGGGAAGAGGCCGTTGAGAGTTGGAAACAGGCCGGGAAGGGGCATATCGACTATTTCGCGATGAACATCCTGCTGCAGAAAGGGGCGCTTGAACTGATGATGCTGCTCGATGAACACCCCGACGTCATCCACTGCCATGATGGTCATACGGCGCTCGTCCCGGCGCTGATCAATGAATGCCCGGGGCTCAGGAGCTATTTTCGCCGGACCGGTTGTCTGGTGACCGTACACAACGCCGGGATCGGTTACCATCAGGAGGTGGCGGACCTGCCCTTTGCCCAGGCCATCACCGGTCTGCCGCGACACTTCATCGAGTCGAACTGTCTGGCTGCGGCCTTCGATCCATTTCTTGCCGCCAGCCGCTATGCCCTGCTCAATACCGTCAGTGAGAATTATGCCCGGGAACTCCAGGAAACGGATGATGATCGTATCACCGGCTGGCTCGGCCATCTGCTTGCCGATCGCGGGGTGGTCATCGAAGGGGTCACCAACGGCATCGATCCGGCGGATTTCAACCCGTCGGACCCGCAGAGGGCCGGTATCGCCGCGGCCTTCGACCCGGCCGACCCAGGCGATGCGCTCGCCGGGAAAAAGCGGTGCAAGGCCGCCCTCCTCGAAGCGGTGGGCCGGAAATCGCCGGTGGCTGGTCTCGAAATCATCGGCACCTTGGAAAACAACAGCGATATCCCCCTCTTTACGTTTATCGGCCGTCTCAGCGAGCAGAAGGGGATCGATATCCTCAGTGCCGCGCTGGTCGGTTTTCTGCGGCGCCATCCCCAGTGCCAGATGCTCTTTCTCGGCAGCGGTGACAGGATTGAGGAAGATAACCTGCGATTGCTGGTCGAGACGAAGGGGCTGGCCGGCAGGGTCTGCTTTTTCCGCGGCTTCAGCCCATTGGGCGCCAATCAGGTCTACGCGGCGGGAGATTTCTTCGTCATCCCCTCGCGCTATGAACCCTGCGGGCTCACCGATTACATCGCCCAGCTGTTCGGCAATATCCCGATCGTGCATCATGTCGGGGGGTTGGTCAAGGTCGTCGACGGCCAGACCGGCATCGCCTACCGTGGCGGGGTGGCCGACCTGCAGGAGGCCCTCGAACGGGCCATCGTCTTGTTCGGCAAGCCGCAGCGGCTGCGCCAGATGCAGCGAGATGCCGTGCTGCGGATCCAGGAACGGCATACCTGGGCCCAGGTCATGAAGGCCTATCTGCGACTCTACGAAAAGGCCCGGCTGCAGCGATGGATGAGCGCATCCGTATCAGGGACTGACATTCCGGACTCGACCCCGGTAATCACATTGGATAACAGGAGACAGAAATGACTATACGGATCGGAATCAACGGCTTCGGCCGCATCGGTAGAAACATTTTTCGGGCCATCAGCAAAGATGCGGCCTTTGCCGAAGTCGAAGTCATGGCCATCAATGACCTGACCGACAACGCCACCCTGGCCCACCTGTTGAAGTATGATTCGGTGATGGGGACGTATGAAAAGGAGGTGGCCGCCGACGACAACGGCATCATCGTCGACGGCCGCCATATCGCCGTCACCAGCCATCGCAATCCCGCCGATATCGCCTGGGGGGATGCCGAGGTGGAGTATGTTGCCGAATGCACGGGGTTCTTCGTTGACCAGGACTCGGTTCAGGCCCATCTGGATGCCGGCGCGAGCAAGGTGATCATCTCCGCCCCGGCGAAAGGAGGAGTCAAGACCTTTGTGATGGGCGTCAATGAAGACGAATACGATACGACCGTCCACCATATCGTTTCCAATGCCTCCTGCACCACCAATTGCCTGGCCCCGGTGGCCAAGGTCATCCTCGACAACTTCGGCATTCAGAGGGGTCTGATGACCACCGTCCACGCCTATACCGGCGACCAGCGGCTCCTCGATTTCCCGCACTCCGACCTGCGCCGGGCGCGGGCGGCTGCCCTGTCGATGATCCCGACCAAGACCGGGGCGGCGGCCGCGGTGTCCCTCGTCATCCCGGAACTCAAGGGAAAATTTGATGGCCTGGCCATCCGGGTGCCGACCCCGACGGTGTCCATTGTCGACGTGGTTATGGAGGTCGAGAGAGAGACGACGGTGAACGAGGTCAACCAGGCCCTCCGCGAGGCAGCCAACCGGTATCTCGGCTATACCGATCTGCCGCTGGTCTCCATCGACTACAAGGGCGACAGCCATTCGTCGACAGTCGATGGCAAGTGCACCAAGGTCATCGGCAAGATGGTCAAGGTAATGAGCTGGTATGACAACGAATGGGGATATTCCAATCGGATGCTTGATCTGATCCTCCATATGGAGGCGAACAAGCTGCTGTAGTTCCGGACCCCCCCGGCAGTATAGCAGGCTCCTTTGGGCAGACAGGTGTAGAGCCAGGGGGATGGTGGACTGAGAATGATCGGGCCGGAGGGGCACTCCGGCCCTGTTCCTTTGCAATGACATGGTAGAAACGTTGAATATCGAACTCGATATCGAATCCGACGCCCTGCGGGCGAACCTGCTGGAGACCGCCGGCGAGGTGGTGATCGCGGATGACCTGCGGTTGCTCCTCGATGTTGTCCGCAAGTACAGGGGGATCCATGCCAATCTCGAGAAACTGCTCTATGAGATCTGTCATCCATTCCGCAACTGGAACCTGATATTGCCCCAGTTGCGCAGTTTTGTCCTGAAAAACAGCAACCATTTCATCGCCCATCCCCGGGGCCCGGAGGCTTTTCGGCTGTTTTCCCGGGTTTTTCTCGGGGTCGTGGAGGATTCCCGCCGCAGTCCGGGCCTCCTTGACCAGACGGCCGGCGCCTTGATACTGTGGCTGGAGAAGATCGTCTCACTCCTTGATTCGAACAGTATCTGCCGGTTTGCCGATCCTCTCAACGAGCTGCTGCGCAGGATCGGGCAGGAAGGGGAAGAAGAAAACATCATCCTGACCCATATCGTCCACGGTCAACATCCGATCAAGAAATTCGCCGGCCGCATTCTTGAATTGGCGGGTGACGGCACATCGTCGTTCGATTTCCTGCCGCTCGCTGAATTCGCCCGTACAGTCCAGCAGAAGACCTACCACTACTGGTTGCAGGAGGATGATCCGCTGCCATGGTTTCTGGATCGCTGCGGCATCGAGGCGGGGGACTTCCGGTTCGGCGGGATTTTTGCCAGGATTTCCCATGAAACCCTTCAGGGACACCTGGCGACGGTGGAAGGGCTCGATCTCGCGGGGGATCCGATCGGCAGCCTGCGCTGCATCCTGGAACTCCCGTCCGGGATAGATATCGTCAAGTATTACCGTGATATACCCAACCTTCTGGTCGAGCAGATTGGGGATGGGCAGCCGGGAGAAGGGCAACGTTCCGCCCTCGATCCGGGGGTCGAAAACGACAAGCTGCTATTTCTTTTCAAGATCATGGATACAGCCGGCCTGCACCTGATCCATGAGGAGATGCTGCGGGAAATCAACCGCAGCCTGGTGCAGCTGATTCGCCAGCAGAGTTTCGAGGAGATCGAAGAGTTCCTGCTCATCACCTTCAAACTGCTCAAGGTCAACGTTCGCAAATATCCGCATACCTCGTTGCAGTGCATCCAGGTCCTCGGCGGAGAGGTCTTTGATCGTGGCAACAGCCGGATGGTCGAGGCCTTTCTCTGGGGAGTGGTGCGTTTTGGTTTCCAGCATGCCAATGTCAGAGGGGTCGACGAGGACTGGCAACCGCTGGCCAACCCTGCCCATCTCAGTAATATCCGGGTGTGGCTGCATCTGATCATGCGCGAGCCGAAATGGTGTTCGACGCTGTTTTCCGCGCTCATCATCCATCTGAAGCTGTCCGGCACCTGTGTCAAGGATACCGATCTGTTCCAGCGTGACATCACCGAGCTGCTGAACCATCCGATCGAGCCGATCTACAATCTGGCCAAGCAGTTCACCAAGCTGATGCCGGTATTCTACAACGAGATCGGGTCGGAAGGGGAACTGCGCGATGTCTCGACCGAACTCGACGAGATCCATCGGCGCAAGGATGTCCTGATCCATTTCCTGCGCAAACAGGGCCATGTCGAGAGTTCCAACCTGATCGTCGATTTCATCCAGGCGATCTTTCTGTTCTGGAAGACCAGGGACAAGAACCTGCTCCACCCGTTTCTCCCCGTTGAAGTATTCAATCAGGTACAGGTGAATGGACCGTTCGTCGATGGTCAGCATCTGCTCGTCCAGCGGCTCTGGGACGAGCTGTCGTTCAAACGGATCAACGATCTGCTGGCGGTCGACCAGGAGGCCGTCACCGAATTTCTCAGGCGGCAGGAGGATATCGACGCCAATGAAGTCCGCCGTTTCGAACTCCTGGTCAAGATGTACCGGCTGCTGTACAAAAAGTACATGCTCGGTTTCCAGGAGCTGCGGTCGGAGTTGCTCCAGGCCGTCCATGACGGTTTCCCGGAGATGGAAAAACTGCTGGTCAATCTTGAGCACGATGACACCGAAAGCTGTCTCGAGGCCCTGCTCGACAGTCTCGAGGGGTTGAAGGAAATCATCCTTTCTCCGGAGATATTCGAGGCGCGGGAGGATATCTATTACAAACGCCATATCGCGGTCGATATCCCCTCCGTTTACGGCCGCTACAAGGAAAGAAAATTCGACGCCCTGAGCCTGACCTTCAGGTTGGAGAACCTGGCCAATATCTACCTGGAGAAACTCTCGGTCACCGTCAACCTGACCTTCATCACCCAGGCCACGTTCTTCAGTATCGTCCGGTCGATCAAGCTGTTCATGCAGGCCCTGCGGATCGACGGCATCAGTTCCCGCCGGCTCAATACCTATCTGTCGCTGCTTTCGAGTTCGCTCAAGGTGCGCCGCTTTTCCTACACCCAGTACCTCGATATCTTCCGCGGCCTCTCGGAGGGAGTCAAAGACATCATCTATGCCTACTACACCAATATTCACCAGAACAACCTGTCGTTGATCATCCCCCAGATCGGTCGGCAGAACCTTCTGCCGAAATTCATGAGCCTGTACGACGAGGGCGAGGTCGGCACCTCGGTGCAACGGTTGTCGGAGGCCTTTTTCCGCGACCTGATCGCCTCGACCTTCGGCTTGCAGCATCTCGACAATTTCATCCTGCGCATCATTCAGACCCTGGAGAACCAGAAGACCATCCTCGACCAGAACCGGCTCGACCTGTTGATGACCTACAATCCCGACAAGGCCATCTCCCTGCTGCACCGGCTCAACCCGTTCACCCATAATCTCATCCACCTCGGCAACAAGGGGTATAATCTTGCCACCCTGATATCGGACGGCAAGCCGGTGCCGCCGGCCTTTGTCATCACCACCGAGGTCTTCCGCTGCCGCGATGTCGTCTTCGGCTTCTCCCAGGCCCGGGAAGATTTCATGCGTCGGATCAGGGCCGCACTCAATGAGGTCGAGCGTCTGAACGGCAAGGTATTCGGCTCTCCCGATGCGCCGCTGCTGCTCTCCGTCCGCAGCGGTGGGGCGATCTCGATGCCGGGCATGATGGCCACCGTCCACAATGTCGGGTTCAACGAGGATCTGATCGAAGAATATGTCGAGCGCCACGACAATGCCTACCTCGCCTGGGACAATTACCGGAGATTCCTCCAGTCATGGGCCATGGTGTCGGGGATGGAGCGGGAGGATTTCCAGGTCCTGATGGACGAGGCCAAGGCCAAGCACCAGGTGAGCCTGAAACGGCATTTTTCCCCGGAACAGATGCGGGAGCTCGCCCTGTCGTATAAGAAGCTGATCCGCAAGCGGGGGCTCGGGATACCCGACGACCCCTGGCTGCAGTTGGTCAATGCGATCGAACTGGTGCTCGATTCCTGGGGGACCGACAAGGCCCTCGATTACCGCAAGATCATGGATGTCTCCGATGCCTGGGGGACCGCGGTCATCGTCCAGGCCATGGTCTTCGGCAATCGCAGCGATACCGCCGGGGCCGGGGTCGTGTTCACCTCGCATCCATACCGCAAGGTCCAGCGGGTCGCCCTGTGGGGCGATTATGCCTATGGCGACCAGGGCGAAGACATCGTGTCCGGGCTCGTCACCAGCTGCGCCGTCTCGATGGAGCAGGCCCAGTTGGACGGCCGGGCGGTGGAGGATACCCTTGAACGGCGGTTCCCGGCGATCTACGCCCGCCTGCTTGAAATATCGAGGGAGTTGGTCTATGAGAAACGATGGAACCCCCAGGAGATAGAATTCACCTTCGAGGGGCCGAAACCGGAGGATCTCTATCTTCTCCAGACCAGGGATATGATCACCATCAAAAAGAAGGAGCATCTCAATGTCTTTGTCGACAGCGAGGAACTTGTGTCTTCACATCTTGGCCAGGGGATCGGGGTGTCCGGTTCGGCGCTCTCGGGACTTGCCGTTTTTACCGAAGAGAATATCAACGAGTTGCGCCGGCGCCTGCCGAAGACCCCGCTGATCCTGATCCGGCAGGATACGGTGCCGGAGGATATCAAGGTTGTCAATATGGCGGATGGACTGCTGACCTCGCGAGGTGGTCAGACATCGCATGCGTCCGTGGTCGCCGTGCGGCTCGAAAAGACCTGTGTGGTCGGCTGCAAGGCCTTGCGGGTGTACGACACCGGGCAGTATTGCGAGATCGGGGGCATCCGTCTCGGTTTTGGTGATGAGGTCTCCATCGACGGCAGGACCGGGGCGGTCCTGCGCGGCAAGCACCTCATCCGCGAAGAATATCACATCCTGCCGATCTGATGGATTTCGGCTGTTACGATGCTTTGGCGTTGAAGGAGGAGGCTATGTCGAAAAAAGAGTATGTCAAAGGACCGAAACTGTTCTCACTGGCCAGGAAAAAGGCGTTGCATTTTGGCCTCCCACAGACCAAAGGCATCAAGCTGGCGGAATTGATCTGCAGTATCCAGGAGAAGGAGGGGTATGAACCCTGCTTCCAGCGGCGGGAGATCTGCCATCACCTCCAGTGCTGCTGGCAGGCCTCATGTAACGCGAGGATGATTGTTGAATAAAGGCGGGGTGGGGCCTCCCGGCAATGTGAGTCAATGCGAACGCGTTTCCGGGACCCCGAGCCGCTTGAGGATATGCGCCAGTGGACAAAATTTGGAAATGCCGAATTGAAAGAGGTTGAGACCGACAAATGCGGTAAACAAGAGCCAGTATTTGCTGTGAAAGATTGGACTCGCTTCAACCCCGAGTGAGAGACTGAGGAGTATGAACAAGCCCGCCAGAGTATGAACCCAGTCCAGTATAACCATTGCTGTTCTCCTTTTGCTGTCTGACGAACAACCCGCTTCGTTCCACCTTAATTATCCGGGCAAAACAGTACATGCATCTTCTGGATGAGTTCCAGGATGCGTTTGTCTGTGATCCGGTTGTAAATGAAGTTGGCATCCTTGCGGAAATCGATAATTCCCTGGCCCCGCAGGATGTTGAGATGCTGGGACACATTCGCGTTCGTTGTCTTTACACTGTCCCTGATTTCTCCGACCGACAACTCCTGGTCCTGCAGCAGACAGAGGATCTTGAGGCGGATCGGATGGGACATGGATTTGAGCAGTTTTGAAACCGCATCGATCTGTTCATCTTTCATACATGCGTCCTTGTAGAGTAAAAAGTATTTCACAAATTAGTTAATTAGCTTCGAATATTTTGTAAAGAAAAATTTCAAGGATTCAAAAGATAAAACCGTTGCGACAACATTGGCGGATGGATCCCATGGGCCGAACGATCCGGACCGGATTGCCGGTTGAGTAGAGTATTGGTTGAGCCAACGAACGGTTAGGTGCGACAGCGGCAGGGTGATTGTTCGATTCGAGGCCAATCCGTCGCACCAGGATGCCGATGGTCGGAGATGGAGATCCCGCAGCCGATTTACATGCAATATACACGTGAATGCAATTAATACGTCCTGAATTTATTATGATCCGTGAAATCATATTGTTAGATAGTCATGTCAGTGGCGGCAGAGGATGTTACGGCCGGTGGAGCGTGAAACCAGATCAGGATTGGATGCAGCCTGCCGTCGGGCGCTCCCTGCGCCGGATTGCGGGGTCATTTTTTTTGCCGGCGGAGAGGATAAACTTGAATCTCTGCAGAGAAAAGAGTTTATTGGGTTGTCGTCGGCAGTGGGGCTCGAATTCAGTAAACGGGAGCCGGGGGTCAGTTTTAATTCCTCCGGAATATTTCTGCTTCCCCGGGATTGGTGGGGAATGTAACTGAAGAGGAGGCTGAATGGACGGGAAGAAAATCGGATTGTTGAGATTGGAAAACTGTTGCCTGCATCTGGTCGACCTGCAGGAAAGTCTCATGGTCCAGATCCATGGCAAGGATCGTGTGGTGGCGACCACCAGGTTGATGCTGCAATTCGCCAGGATCATCAAGCTGCCGATCATCGCCAATACCCAGTATAAAAAAGGTCTCGGGCCGTATGTCGCCGATCTCGAATCGATGATGGGCGATATCCCGCGTCCTGATAAAGTGGAGTTCGGAGCTCTGGCCAACGGGCCGACCCGGGAACTCTACGCATCTTTGCCCGAATCGGTTACAACCGTCATTCTCTGCGGGGTCGAATCGCATATCTGTATATACCAAACTGCGGTCGGGATCCTGGCCTTGGGAAAAACACCCTGGATTGTTGCCGATGGGGTCTCGTCGCGTGACGTGGGCAACCATCAACTGGCCCTGCAACGTCTCAGGGACCTCGGGGCTGTGATCGGTCCTTCCGAGATGATCATCTACGAACTTCTGGGCCGTGCCGGCACGCCGACCTTCAAAGAGGTGTTGCCGCTGATCATCGGTCATTCCGCTTAAGAAAAGATATGTTGACCAGACACAATGGTCTTGCAGTCAGCGTAGCTGGCTCTAATTTACTCAATTGACACAACGAGTCGACTTGTTCATGAAAGGTAGCGAAATTCGATCGAAGTTTCTTCGGTTCTTTGAAGGCAAAGGGCACACCGTCGTAGACAGTTCCCCCCTCATCCCGAAGGATGACCCCACCCTGCTCTTCACCAATGCCGGCATGGTGCAGTTCAAGATGGTGTTCATGGGCGAGGATAAACGGCCCTACACCAAGGCCGTCACCAGCCAACGGTGCGTCAGGGCGGGCGGCAAGCACAATGACCTGGAAAATGTCGGGTACACCGCCAGGCACCATACATTTTTCGAAATGCTCGGCAATTTCTCGTTCGGCGACTATTTCAAAGACGATGCGATCCGGTATGCCTGGCAGTTTCTCACCCGGGAACTCGGCCTGCCGCCCGAGAAGCTCTGGGTCTCCGTCTTCGAGGACGACGACGAGGCCTTCGGACTCTGGGAGAAGGTCGAGGATCTGCCGAAGGGACGGATCGTCCGCATGGGAGAGAAGGATAACTTCTGGGCCATGGGGGACACAGGTCCGTGCGGTCCCTGCTCCGAGATCCATATCGACCAGGGTGTCGAGGCGGGCTGCGGCAGGAGCGACTGTGCGCTGGGGTGCGACTGCGATCGGTTCCTGGAATTGTGGAACCTCGTGTTCATGCAGTTCAACAGGGCGGAAGACGGAACCATGACCCCCTTGCCCAAACCCAGTATCGATACCGGCATGGGGCTTGAACGGGTGGCGGCCGTCCTCCAGGGGAAATTGAGCAACTACGATTCGGATCTCTTTGCCCCGATCATCGAAAAGCTCGAGCAGCTCTCCGGAAAAAGGTACAAGGAGAACAGCAGCGACGACACGGCCATGAGGGTGATCGCCGATCATGCCCGGGCCACCGCCTTTCTCGTTGCCGACGGGGTGTTGCCGTCCAATGAGGGGAGGGGCTATGTCCTGCGGCGGATCATGCGGCGTGCTGTCCGCTATGGGCGAAATCTCGGCCTGACCGAAAATTTCCTCGAACAGGTGGTCGTGACGGTAGTCGCCGCGATGGAGGGGGCCTACCCGGTACTGCAGGGGGCGACCTCTCTTCTCGGCAAGGTCGTACCCAACGAGGAGGAGCGGTTTCGGGAAACGCTCGAGCATGGACTGCAGCTTCTCGAAGAAGAAATCGCAAAGCTCGAAACCGCCGGTTCTCAGACCCTCCCTGGTTCCTTTGTCTTCAAGCTGTACGATACCTATGGATTTCCCTATGACATCGTGCGCGATATCGCCAATGAACGGCGATTGGTGATCGACGAGGCCGGATATCAGGAGGCGATGACGGGGCAGCGCCTCAAATCGCGATCCTCGCGCAAGGACGAAGGGCTGCGCCTCAGGGAGGATGGGGTCAAAACCCTGCTCGAAGCGGGTATTGCAACGGAGTTCGTGGGCTATGATTGCCTGGAAATCGAGTCGGCAATCAAGGGCCTGATCGACGGCGAGGGGGAGTCGGTTGGAAAACTCAGCGCCGGTGACAGTGGTAAAGTCATTGTCGCGACGACCCCGTTTTATGCCGAATCCGGCGGTCAGGTCGGCGACAGCGGGGTGATACGCTGGCCAAACGGCAAGGCGGAGGTCAATACGACATCGCTGGAGGGCGAGGCCGTGGTTCTCCATGATGCCGTGATCGTCCAGGGCGAGCTCGCCGTCGGGCAGAAGGTGACCCTGACCGTCACGAGCGGCGGCCGTAAAGAGGTTGCCGCCCACCATTCGGCCACTCATCTGCTCCATGCTGCCCTTACTCAAGTACTGGGCGATCACATCAAGCAGGCCGGTTCTCTCGTTGGACCCGGCAGGCTGCGTTTTGACTTTACGCATTTTTCACCGTTGAGCCAGGAGGAAATCGAGCGGGTCGAGGACATCGTCAACGGCCAGATCCGGGCTGATTTTCCGGTGCAAACGAGAATTCTGGCCAAGGAGGAGGCTATCCGTGCAGGCGCCAGGGCCCTGTTTGGCGAGAAATATGCCGATGATGTCCGGGTGGTCAATATCGGCGAGGTGAGCACGGAACTGTGCGGCGGCACCCATGCGGGATCATCGGGTGAGATCGGTCTGTTCAAGATCCTCTCCGAAAGCGGGATTGCTGCCGGGATCCGCCGGATCGAGGCGGTCGCCGGGAGGACGGCCTTCGAGTACGTGCGCAAGGTCTGCCGCCGTGACACTGAGATCGGCCGGTTGCTCAATGCCCGTGAAGACGAAGTGCCAGCCAAAATCATGACCCTGCTCCACACCCAGAAACAACTGGAGAAACAGATCGCCGATCTGTCGACCCGTCTTGCCTCGACCCGGCTTGACGGCATGCTGGACAAGACCATCGACGTCGCCGGAGTCAAGGTACTGGCGGTCGAACTTTCACTCGACAGTGCCAGGACGCTGCGGGAGATCGGGGATAAGGTCAGAGATCTTCTGCCGTCCGGGGTTGCTGTTCTCGGCGGGGTAATCGAAGGGAAGGCGGCGATCCTGGCCCTGGTGTCGAATGACCTGACCGGAAGGATACAGGCCGGGGATCTGGCGCGTCAGGTTGCCGTGATTGTCGGCGGCAAGGGCGGAGGCCGGCCGGATATGGCTCAGGCCGGAGGACCGTTGACCGACAAGATCGGAGAGGCGATCGCCTCGGTTCCAATGGTTGTCGGAGCAATATTGAAAAATTAATCGGTGGTCGGCGAGTGGAAAAAATCGACGACCGGTGGATTTGACAAGCCGTGGGAGCCCTGAAAATACCAGAAAAATCGCATTTTCTGCGTTTTATAAATTGGTTGACACGTTGACATATTTACAGTAAAGATTTTTTTGCTGTAGTGAATGGTGGTTCATTTTTACGTGGGATAATCTTGTTTTGCTCGTAAAATTTTCAATTTTCGGTATTTGCGCTTTGCGGTCAACATTCACTGAGTGAATGTTAAGTTTTTTTTGTTATCAAAGTTAATCGGGAGCTTACTAACATGATAACGATGGACATCACGTTGCTGATCCAGATTGTGAACATGATCATCCTCATGTTCCTTCTCAATGGAGTTCTTTACAAACCGGTAAAGAAAATCCTGAAGGAGAGGGCGGAAAGGCAACAGGGGATGCAGGGCGAAATTTCGAAGTTTGAAAAGAATGCAAGGCTTCGCCAGCAGGAAGTTGATGAAAAAATGGCAAAGGCGTCGGGAAAAGCCAAGGCCGCTCTTGATTCCACCAGGGCCGAGGCCCAGTCTGCTGGAGAGCAGAGGCTCGGTGCGATCAAGGCAGAGGCTGAAGAGGGCAAGAACAGGCAACTTGCTGAGATCAAGGCTCAGATCGATAGTGCCAGGGCAGGCCTTCAGGCTAATCTTGATGGATTCGCAAACGATATGGCCAGTAAAATTCTGGGAAGGAGTCTATAGAGATGAGAGGAGTGAAACAAGTAGCCCGACTGATGGTTCTGGTCACGGCAGCTCTATGGTTTGCCTTGTCCGTTGGATCTGTTTGGGCGACTGAACAGGCCAGTCAGGAAACATCCGGTGCGGTCCACGAGGTTGCGTCAGGGCAGGCGAATGGCGATGCCGCTGCTGTAGAACAGGGGCATGGAGCTGCGGCTGAAGGTGGGCATGGTGCGGTGAAAAACAGCCTTTCGGCGGAAAAACTGAAAGATCTCGGGTGGCGTGTCGTCAACTTCGTCGTATTGATGTTCATTCTGGTCAAATTCGGTGCCAAACCGATCGGTGCAGGTCTTGCCGGCAGGCAGAAGAGGGTCAAGGACGAGATTGAGGAGCTGGAGGCAAAGCGGTCCGCTGCTGAAAAATCATATCGGGATTTCGAGTCGAAGCTCGCAACTGTCGAAAAGGATATCGATAAAATTGTCGAGAAAGCGGTCGCCCAGGCCGAACTGGAGAAAGTCAAAATTCTCGAGAGAGCGGAGCTGGCGGCTGCCGATATCAAACGACAGGCCGAGTTGGCGATTCAAAAGGAAATTATGGATGCAAGGCGATATCTGAAGGATGAGGTGGCCGACAAGGCTGCTGCTATGGCTGAATCGCTGATCATGAAAAATCTCACCCCTGCCGATCAGGTGAAGATTGTTGAAGATTATTTAGCTAAAGTGGGGGCCGTACAGTGAAACAGACTATCCTCGCACGCCGATACGCCAAGGCGCTCTTTATCGTTGGCAAAGAGCAGAAGAATTATGATGAATACAATCAGATCCTGCAGGGGGTTGCCAAACTCTATGTATCCACCCCCGAGGTCGCCGATGCGTTGACTAATCCATTGTACCCCTTAGATATCAAAGAAAAGGTCATGACCGGAATGATCAGGTCCATGGGGGTCGACAAGGTCATGGGCAATTTCCTCACTTTGCTGGTTCAGAAAAAAAGAATCGTGATCCTGCCGGAGATTGCAGAAGAGTTTCAGGTCATGGTTGATAGTGAGAAGAATATCAGTCACGGCCATGTTATTTCGGCGATTGAGCTCAGTGCTGAATTACAGGAGAATGTTCAGGCAACTTTAGAAAAGCTGACAGGCAAGAAAGTGAAACTGACCTCCAGCGTTGATCCATCGATCATCGGCGGGATAATCGCCAAGGTCGGCGATCTCGTGCTGGATGGCAGTATCAAAACACAACTTGCAGGTTTAAAAGATTCCATAAAAGGGAGAGAATAGATGCAGATCAAAGCTGAAGAAATTAGTCAGATCATCAAGGACCAAATCAGTGAGTACGAGACCAGTGTTGATTTGAACGAGACCGGGACTGTCATTTCTGTCGGTGACGGTATCGCT
Organism: Desulfobulbus sp. Tol-SR; assembly: GCA_000769715.1. Lineage (GTDB taxonomy): Bacteria > Desulfobacterota > Desulfobulbia > Desulfobulbales > Desulfocapsaceae > Desulfoprunum. The sequence goes on along the minus strand of JROS01000003.1, from coordinate 49,503 downwards.
CGTGTCTATGGCGTACAGAACTGCATGGCCATGGAGCTCCTCGAGTTCCCTGGTGGAATCATGGGGCTTGCTCTGAATCTTGAGGCCGATAACGTCGGTTGCGCCGTTCTCGGTAACGTCTCCAATATCAAGGAAGGCGATGTTGTCAAAAGAACCGGAAAAATTGCCGAGGTTCCCGTAGGGCCGGCGATGCTGGGCCGGGTTGTCGACGGTATCGGACAGCCGATTGATGGACAGGGGCCGATCAAGTCCGATCTTTCATCCAAGATTGAGGTCCTTGCCCCCGGTGTTATCGCCAGAAAGGGTGTGCATGAGCCATGCTATACCGGTGCCAAGGCGGTCGATGCCATGACCCCGGTCGGTCGTGGCCAGCGTGAACTGGTCATTGGCGACCGCCAGATCGGTAAAACCGCCCTCTGTGTGGACGCGATCATCGCCCAGAAGAATACCGATGTCTATTGCATCTATGTTGCGGTCGGACAGAAGAAATCGACGGTCGCTCTCGTCGTTGAGGCCCTGAGGAAACATGGGGCGATGGAGTACACGACCGTCGTTGCCGCCTGCGCCTCCGATCCGGCGCCTATGCAGTATGTCGCCCCGTTTGCCGGATGCTCGATGGGAGAGTACTACCGTGACAATGGCAAACATGCCCTGATCATCTATGACGATCTGTCGAAACAGGCCGTTGCTTATCGCGAACTGTCACTGCTTCTCCGTCGTCCGCCAGGACGTGAGGCCTATCCGGGCGATATTTTCTTCAACCACTCCCGTCTGCTCGAACGTTCCGCCAAGGTCAACGACGCCCTTGGCGCCGGTTCCCTGACGGCGCTGCCGATCATCGAGACCCAGGCCGGTGACGTTTCCGCCTTCATTCCGACGAACGTTATCTCGATCACCGACGGTCAGGTCTATCTCGAACCGAACCTGTTCTTCTCCGGTGTCCGACCTGCCATCAACGTCGGACTCTCCGTATCCCGTGTTGGTGGTGCGGCCCAGGTGAAGGCGATGAAGCAGGTCGCCGGTACACTTCGTCTCGATCTCGCTCAGTATCGTGAATTGGCCGCCTTTGCCGCGTTCGGTTCAGATCTCGATGCCGCAACTCAGGCCAAGCTTACCCGAGGCGAAAGACTGGTCGAGATCCTCAAGCAACCGCAGTATCAGCCGCTGCCGATGGAAAAACAGGTCACGATCATCTATGCCGGATCAAACGGTTTCCTCGATAAGCTGCCGGTGAATACATTGGCCGATTATGAGAAGGAACTCTACTCCTATATCGAGTCGAATGATCCATCGATCTTTGAAGACCTCAGAGAGAAAAAAGAGTTTACACCCGAGATCAAGGAGAAACTCAATAAAGCACTGACCAGCTTTGGTGATACGTTCAAGGCAACCAAGGGTCTTAACTAATAGTAGATAGGTCCAAATATGCCGAGCTTAAAAGAAGTCAAAACGAAGATCCAGGGTGTCAAGAAGACATCGCAGATCACCAAGGCCATGAATATGGTCGCTGCGGCAAAACTTCGCGGTGCACAAGAGAAGATGGAGGCATTCCGGCCTTATACGCAGAAATTCAATGAGGCGATGTCGAATCTCTCGTCGGGCGCAACGACCGATCAGTTCCCACTGATGGAAAAGCGTGATGTAAAAACGGTGGAACTGGTAGTCGTAACTTCCGATCGTGGGCTGTGCGGTTCCTATAACGCCAATATTGTCAGGCTGGCTTTGAAAAAGATCAAGGCATACGAAGCCGAAGGCAAGAAGGTCAGTGTTGTCTGTGTCGGCAAGAAAGGTTTTCAGACCTTCAACAAGACCGGGAAAGTAAGGCAGAAATTCACGGATATCATGGGTACCTTCCAGATGTTCAACGCCCGAGAGGTTGCCTCCGATGTTGCCGATAATTTCCTCAAGGGGAACAGTGACAAGGTTGAGGTGATCTACGGTGAGTTTAAATCGGTGGCTGTCCAGGCCCCGACGTTCACCCACTTCCTTCCCGTACAACCGGTTCAGGTCGTCGGCACGGAGAAGGCGAAAAAAATTTCAGGAGATTATATATACGAACCTTCGACCGAAGAGATCATGGACGTTCTTCAGCCTCTTTATCTGAACGTCTTGATCTATCAAGCGATGCTTGAGGTCGGTGCAAGTGAACATGCGGCACGCATGACGGCAATGGATAATGCAACCAACGCCTGCAAGGATATCGTGGCCAATTTGACAATCGTGTACAACAAGGCTCGCCAGGCCTCCGTTACCAATGAACTGATGGATATCGTTGGCGGTGCCGAGGCCCTTAAATAATAATTGACCTACGAAAATCAAATACATCTAAGGAGGGGTAAAGCCCTATGAGTGAGCAAAAAATTGGTAAAGTTACACAGGTAATTGGCCCTGTCATCGATGTCGAGTTTGAGGCAGGCAAGCTTCCTAACATCATGAACGCCTGTTTTGTCAGCAATCCCGGCATATCCGATGTGCCTGACAACCTCGTCATCGAGGTCGCTCAGCATCTCGGCGACAATCTCTGCCGTTGTATCGCCATGGATCAGACGGACGGGCTCGTGCGCGGACTTGAGGTCAGGGATTCCGGAAAGCCGATCACCATCCCCGTAGGGACTCCGTCTCTCGGCCGGATCATGAATGTTGTCGGCCGGCCTGTTGATGGACTGGGACCGATCAATTCCGACAAAACGATGCCCATTCATCGTGATGCGCCGCTGTTCACCGAACAGGACACCGAGGTGCGGGTCCTCGAGACCGGAATCAAAGTCATCGATCTGCTTGTTCCGTTCCCACTGGGCGGCAAGATGGGACTGTTCGGCGGCGCCGGTTGCGGCAAGACGGTTATCATGATGGAGATGGTTAACAACATCGCCATGCATCACGGTGGCATCTCGGTATTCTGCGGCGTTGGCGAGCGGACCCGTGAAGGCAACGACCTGTACCATGAGATGAAGGAATCCGGCGTACTGCCCAAGGCAGCCCTGATCTACGGTCAGATGACCGAGCCGCCGGGTGCCCGTGCCCGTGTCGCCTTGACCGGTCTGACCGCGGCCGAGTATTTCCGTGATGTGGAAGGCCAGGACGTCCTCTTCTTCGTTGACAATATCTTCCGGTTTACTCAGGCCGGATCCGAGGTTTCGGCTCTGCTTGGCCGGATTCCTTCGGCCGTTGGTTATCAGCCGACTCTGGCGACAGACCTCGGAGCGCTGCAGGAACGTATCACATCGACGACAAAGGGATCGATTACGGCCGTACAGTGCGTCTACGTCCCCGCTGACGACTTGACCGATCCGGCGCCGGCAACGACCTTTGCCCATCTTGACGGTACCGTTGTTCTCTCGCGTCAGATCGCCGAGCTTGGTATTTATCCTGCGGTTGATCCCCTTGACTCCACTTCCCGTATTCTTGATCCGAACGTCATCGGCGAGGATCACTATCAAACCGCTCGTGGAGTTCAGGTGTCACTTCAGAAATACAAAGACCTGCAGGATATTATCGCCATTCTCGGTATGGAGGAGCTTTCCGAAGAGGATCAGATGCTCGTCGCTCGAGCCAGGAAGATCCAGAGGTTCCTGTCGCAGCCTTTCAGTGTTGCCGAGGTTTTCACCGGCATGGCCGGCAAGTTCGTCAAGGTTGCCGACACCGTGCAGGGATTCAAAGAGATCCTTGAAGGAAAGCATGACGACCTGAATGAAAACTCCTTCTACATGGTCGGATCAATTGACGAAGCAATAGCCAAGGATGCAAAGGCAAAAGCCCAAGCCTAATTTTTGAGGGGTAAATTTCATGGCACAACAGATAAGACTGGAGGTTGTGACTCCCAAAGGTGCTGTCGTTAGCGAGGATGTTGATATCGTTAATGCACCGGGATACGGGGGTGACTTTGGTGTGCTTGCAAATCATGCGCCCTTTTTATCTACGATAAAGATTGGGACACTGACGTATGAGCAGGGGCGTAAACGTGAAGCTCTGATGGTTAGTGGCGGCTTCTGTGAGGTTTCAAACAACAAAATAACCTTCCTCGTAGAAAGTGCAGAGTTTGGAAGTGAAATCGATGTTGATCGTGCAATGCGGGCTAAAGAGCGCGCAGAGAAGCGATTGGCTCAGGCTGCCCAGCATGATGAGAAATTCAACAGAGTTCGCGCGGAGGCTGCGCTCAAAAGGGCGATGGCTAGGATCAAGACAGCAAAGAATGTCTGATTGAATAGTAAGTGATAACAAGAGGAAAGGCCATCCGGGATCAGATGGCCTTTCCTCTTTGTGTTGAACGATATCGTACTTGGAATGCAGAGATACGCTTTTGGAGTGGGAAATTCTTGATTGGAGTATTTCAGGCATTCAGTACAGTAGTGGCTTTACTCAGGGAGAGGCGCTTAGGCTGGCGGTATTGGTTTGGATGTATAGACTAACTCCTTTGACGATCTCGTTTGTCACAGTGTCAACAAATTGCTGGTTTTTCAGGTTTTCCGCATCTTTCTTGTTACTGATAAAGGCGATTTCCAACAAGATTGATGGCATCTGGGCTCCGATCAGAACATAGAAAGGTGCCTGTTTCACCCCAAGATTCCTGACATCTCCAAAATCTTTATCATTGAGTCCGGTCAGCATCGATTTATGGACATATTTGGCGAGTCGTGAAGATTCGTCAATCTTGGAGTTTTTCAAAATATCCGAGAGGATACTCTCAAGATCGCTCATCTGATGTGTGGATGTCGCATTCTCCATGGCCGCAACTCTCATAGCTTCTGCATTTGTACTCAAGTTCAGGAAATACGTTTCAAGCCCACGAGTCTCCTGAGATGGATGAGCATTGAGGTGCAGTGAGATAAACAGGTCGGCTTCCTCGGTATTGGCTATGGCGGTACGCTCTTCCAAAGGAAGGAAAATATCTTCGTTTCTAGTCAGAATCACTTCACAATTGAGCTGTTTTGCCAATTTTGGTTTGAGTACCTGTGCGATTTTCAGGACGATATCTTTTTCTCGCATCTGGTTAGCCATCGCCCCAGGATCTTTTCCGCCGTGACCGGGATCAAGAACAATTTTCCTGACACCAAGTCCTAATTGTTGGGCAAGGGAGAGTTTGCCCTGGCTTTTTGGAAGAGATTCTTCCTTGGGTAAGTCGGGTGGTGGGTGAAGTCGTTTGGTCCGATCTTTCCGAATGACAGCAACGACAGCCGCAGATTGCTTTTCTCCCTCAGTCGAAGGAGTTTTCTGTTGAATGCCGGTTAATTCTAATTTTGACAATTCTGGTTTTGCCGGGGACGATATTGTCGGTTGATCGACAGGCAGTTTTTTGGAGGCTGACACGTTCGACTGTTTGGCCCCGCGAACGTCGATGATGATACGGAATGGATTCGGCAGACTGAAAATCTTGTAACTCTCAATCTTGTCAACATCAAGGAATACTCTAACTGTGTCAGCTCGAGTCTGATCGATGCGAATCTGTTTGAGAAAACCTTGTTGAACAACTATCTTGCGTCGCTGATCGGGGTGAATATAACTGTTTTTAAAATCAATATATAACTTTCTGGGGGGGCCCTGCGGTTCCTTGAGCACAACCTCGTTGTAAGTGATAGGACTGTCGGACATGACCACAACACGAGTGTATTCGGGTGAAGACCAGAACTTGACAGGATGAATCGTATTGAGTTGATTGATCTGAGAACTGCCTGTAAGCGAGCGAGGCAAGGGGATGTCGTAATCCTTGGAGAGGACTTTGAGTTTTTCTGCAGCCTTCGAGTGAAAATCTCCATGAGGATATTGTGCCAGGATCTTTTCAAGGGCTATCGCCGAGTTTTTCGGATCCTTTTTGAATTCAAGATAGACGAGCGCTTCCGAATAGAGCGCATCATCGGCGAGAGAATGTTCTGGGAAGAGGCGGGAAGCGTCCTTGTAATAAGAGAGGGATTCATCGAGATCAATGCCGAGACTGAAACGTTCGTACATGCTGCGGTACATGTTACCAAGCATGTACAGACAGGCTGGAGCCTGCTCTGATTTGGGATTCAGCAGGTAGACCCGTCTGAAATTACGCGTTCCTTTGAGCCAGTTTTCCCTTGATCGGGCAAGTGAACTCTTATTCTCGAGTTGGTTGAAATAAAACTTGGCTTGATCGTAGAGTTGGCTTGGGCTGGGAGATCTGGGGGCAGCCAGTTGACTTTCATCGAGGAGTCTACCGGATTGCGCCGAAAAAGAGGGGACTGATATGATGAGTCCGATCAGGGCGAAAAGAAAGATGCAAGGACGAAACATGTCGTAGATTACAATCTATGGCACCAAAATGGTTGAATACTTGCGATACGCCTCTGTGAAATCGAAGGCGGAAAAGACGGCCATGTCAGTATAACTGAATGTATAAAAAGAGTTTTGTATAGCAGAATGAATAGATGAGGTACTTTCACCTAAAAGTCAATAAATCAATTGATATCCTTAAGACTGCACAGACCTTTCAGGGTGTAGAGGGCTTCAATGGCCTGTCGAGGCGTCAGATCGTCGACTGACAATCGATCGATAAACTCTCTGACCTGATCGGGGCCTGGCTGAAACAGGGGCAACTGGTTTGGATGGGTCTTCCGCCTGCCTCGTTTCGGTTTGCTGGTCCTGGCGATATACGGATCACCTTCGCGATCGAACTCGCTCTGTTCAATGTTTTTCAGAATCTCTTCGGCACGCTGGATGACATGGTCTGGCACTCCAGCCAGCCCGGCGACCTGGATGCCGTAACTCTTATTGGTTCCGCCCTCCACCAGTTTGTGGAGAAAGATGATCGAATCATTCCATTCCCTGACCGCCACCGAAAAATTTTTCACCCGCTCCAGAGTCAGGGCCAGGTCGATAAGTTCGTGATAGTGGGTGGCGAACAGGGTCTTTACCCCCTTGTTGTCTTTCTTGGCAAGTTCTTCAGCGACTGCCCAGGCGATGGACAGGCCATCGTAGGTGGAGGTGCCGCGGCCGATTTCATCGAGTATGACAAGGCTTCTGGATGTCGCATTATTCAGGATATTGGCAGTCTCACTCATCTCCACCATGAAGGTCGATTGACCGCGGCGGAGATCATCCATGGCCCCGACCCTGGTGAAAATTCGGTCGACTATACCGATCCTGGCATAGTCGGCGGGAACAAAGCTCCCCATCTGGGCCATCAGCACAATCAGTGCAGTCTGTCTCAGGATGGTAGATTTTCCGGCCATATTCGGACCGGTGATAATCAAAACCTCCTGTTCCTCCTGATCCAGCAGGATATCGTTGGGGACGAATTTTCCGGTCGGAATGCCGCGTTCTATGACGGGGTGACGGCCCTCACGGATATGGATCACCTCGGATTCATCGATCAACGGGCGGTGATAGGCGTAGCTCTGCGCCGTTTCGGCGAGGGAACAGAGAAAATCGATCTCGGCGAGCGCACGGGCGGTGCCGAGAATGCGATTGCTCATTCCGGCCAGTTCGTTCCTGATCACGCAGAACAGTTGGTATTCCAGATCGAGCCTGCGCTCTTCAGCGCCGAGGACCTTGGCTTCGAACTCCTTCAGGTCGGGGGTGATGAAACGCTCGGCGTTGACCAGGGTCTGCTTGCGGATATAGTAATCGGGGACCTTGTCGAGGTTGACTCTGCTGATCTCGATATAGTAGCCGAATACCTTGTTGAACCCGATTTTCAATTTCGGGAGACCGGATTGTTCCTTTTCCTTGGTTTCAAGGGCGAGGATCAATTGCCGTCCGTCCCTCTGGATTTGGATCAACTCGTCGAGTTCAGCGTTGAACCCCTCCCGGATCAGGTTTCCTTCCCGTACGGAAACAGGCGCCTCGGGATGGATGGCAGAATCCAGAAATGCATGGATGTCGACGAGGGGGTCGAATTCCGCGGCAATATCGGCAAATTTTTCGGTACTGCAGCGGTGAAGCAGAGCGACGCAATCGGGAAGTGAGGCAACCGAATCGCGAAGTGCGAGTAGATCCCGACCGTTGCAGGTGCCGAGCATGATCCTGCTGTTGAGGCGCTCGATATCGTAGATCCGGCTCAACAGCGACCGCAGATGCTCGCGGATGTCCCCATTCTTGTACAGAAAATCGACACCATCCAGTCGACTTAGGATGGGTGCCGATTCCTGGAGGGGAAAGAGCAGATTGTGCTTCATCAATCGTGCCCCCATCGGCGTACAGGTCTGGTCCAGGACCGAGAGCAGGCTGCCCTCGCGTTTACCGCCGATGGTGGTCTGGGTCAATTCGAGGTTGCGGCGTGAGGCATCGTCGATCTGGAGAAATGAGGACAGATCGAGGGGGGTGAGTTTCTCGATATGGTCGATCGCCGCTTTCTGGGTCTCCCCGACATACTCGATGAGCACGGCAGCTGCACAGATACCGGACGTCAAGGCACCGCAGCCGAAACCGTCCAGCGTCACCACATTGAAGTGCTCGTGCAGCAGTTCGACGGCGACCTGGGGGGAAAAGCAGCGGGAGTGGCGTTCGGTAAAACAGATTCCGGGCAGCATGGCGGTGATCGAGCGCTTCAGGTTGGCGATGGTCTCGGTTTCTTCGCCATTGATAACAATTTCGGCCGGGGCGAGGCGGGTGATCTGGTCGAGGACGAGGCTGCCGTCGCTCGAGGCGTCCTCCACCTCGCCGACGAGGCATTGGCCGGTGCTGACATCGAGGAAGCTCAGGCCGTACATCGGGGCCTTTGCCGGACGGGTGAGGGCGCAGATGTAGTTGTTGCTCCGGTCGTCGAGGATCTGGCTGTCGGTAACCACGCCGGGGGAGAGAACCCGCACGACTTCGCGTTTGACGATGCCCTTGGCGAGGGCGGGATCCTCCGTTTGTTCGCAGATGGCCACCCGATGTCCGGCGGTGATCAGTTTGGCCAGATAGCCGGACGCGGAGTGGAAGGGGACACCGCACATCGGTATCCGGTTTTCATCATCCTTGTTGCTCCGGGAGGTCAGGGTGATGCCTAGCACCTTCGCTGCCGTGATCGCGTCGTCGAAGAACATTTCATAGAAATCGCCCATCCGGTAAAACAGAATGGCATCCTCGAACTGGCCCTTGATTTCGAGATACTGCTGCAGCATCGGCGTCATTTTGACTACGGTCGTCATGCAGGTTCCTGTCGCTCCTGAACACGAGGGAGAAAAGCGGGGAGAAGGCGGTCGAACGTCAGGTCGATATGTTCCGGTATCGTTCTGATCTCACTGATGACGGTCATGAAATTATGATCGCCTTCCCATCGGGGCACCAGATGGAAGTGGAGGTGATCGGCAATGCCGGCCCCGGCGACCGTGCCGATATTGCAGCCGATATTGAGTCCATGCGGCGCCAGGCGGGCCTTGAGGATTGCCGCCGACCGCTGGATCATCAGCATCAGCGCCGTGCATTCGCGCGGTTCGAGATCGGTCAGGCAGGGGATATGACGGCGCGGGGCGACGAGCAGATGGCCGTTGCTGTAGGGGAAACGGTTGAGCAGGACGATGGTCAGCTCGTCCCGGTACAGCAGGAGCAGGTCCTTGTCATACGGAGAATCTCCAGGGGGTTCGAAGAGACAGCCCGGCATCGGCTGCGCCCGCCCGGTGACATGTGCCATGCGCCATGGGGTCCAGAGGGTTTTCATACATCGGCCGGCAATTCGTGCAGCGAAGCGGAGAGGCCAATCTCGTCAATCGTCAGCACGGCATAGGTGCCCATGGCCCCATGGCGGCCGGTGCCCCTGAAACTGCCGGGATTGAGCAGCAGGATATTGCCGATCTTCGTGCGCCGGGGAATATGGGTGTGGCCGTAGACGATGCAGTCGACTGCCGGAAACAGCTGGAGGAGCCGATCCTCGATGGTCATCCTGTTGCCTGCCCCATGGCAGATGCCGATGGTAAAGCGACCGTATCCGACTGTCTTGTGGGGCGGAAGCGCCGCCTGGGTGTCGGTATTGCACATGTTGCCATGGACCGCATGGACCTCTTGGCCGGAAAAAGCTGCGAGAATCCGCTGGTCGACCAGATCGCCGGCATGGATGATGGCCTGGCAGTGGGAAAAGGCGTGCCTGACCTGCCGTTGAAACAGGTCGGTGCACGCCGATAAGTGGGTGTCAGAAAGGATACCGATGTGCAGCATGATGGACGAACTCCTCCGAAAAGATGAAAAGCGCATTATACCGGTTTGCCTCCCCGTGCCATAGAAAAAAACCTGGTCGAGTCAACGGTGCTGAACCGGAAAATATATCGGCCGGGAGAGCGGGTGCGGGCAATCGGGAAATGATAATGATTGCGGAAACAGGTGATGAAAAGTTATAATGAAAGGTTAAACTGATAAAAACAGGATGTCCCATAGTCACGTATTCCCGGAGTGGGGGGACAGTACTCATTATCCATTTTCGGCACGACCGAAACAGCACGGAGAACAGCGATGTACAATGCTTCCGACCTGCGCAAGGGCCTCAAGCTCCAGATTGACGGCAATCCCTATATCATCATCGATTTCGAATTCTCGAAACCTGGTAAGGGGCAGGCCCTGTACCGGTGCAAGATGCGCAACATGATTACCGGCAACCAGCTCGTCCAGACCTATCGCTCGGTCGATAAGTTCGAGAAGGCCGATCTCGAAGAACGGAAGATGCAATATCTCTACAACCAGGAAGACGAGTACCATTTCATGGATATCGACAATTACGAGCAATTGTCGATATCGAAAGAACATCTCGGCGACAATGTCAATTTCCTGATCGACAATATGGAGGTCGAGGTGCTGTTTTTCGCCGGCAAGGCCATCGATGTCAGCCTGCCTATTTTCGTCAATCTGGTGGTGACCCAGGCCGACCCGTGGGCCAAGGGAGACACCTCCGGTACCGATACCAAACCGGTGACGGTGCAGACCGGCTACGTTCTCCAGGTCCCACCCTTTGTCGAGGAGGGGGACAAGATCCAGATCGATACCCGTACCGGCGCCTACGTGACCAGGGTCAAGGAATAGACGGACCATGCTCGACCGCCAGGGGCTGCACCTCCGTGCGGCCCTTTTTGCTTCAATCAGACGTTTTTTCTCCTCCCGCGGCTTCCTCGAGGTCGATACCCCTCTGCGGCAGCCCGTCATCATCCCCGAGAGCAACGTTGTTCCCCTCGCTGCCGAGGGCCAGTATCTGCAGACCTCGCCCGAGCTCTGCATGAAGCGTATTCTGGCTGCCGGCTGTGACAAAATCTTTCAGATCTGTCCCTGTTTCCGCAAGGGTGAACGTGGCCGTTACCATCTCGAAGAGTTCACGATGCTGGAATGGTACCGCCTGGATGCCGATTATCGGCAACTGATGGACGATTGCGAATGCCTTCTGGCCGAGGTTGTCGACC
>JROS01000003.1:0-38157 GCA_000769715.1 Desulfobulbus sp. Tol-SR | reverse complement strand
CCGAACCTTGGATGTGGCAAGCCACTCTTTCTCTACGATTATCCTGTCGAAATGGCCGCCCTGGCGCGGAAAAAGCCGGGCCAGCCGACCCGGGCGGAACGGTTTGAGCTCTATCTGCACGGGGTTGAAATGGCCAATGGATTTTCCGAGTTGACTGATTCCGACGAACAACGGCAACGGTTTTCCAATGAGCTCGGTCGTATCGAGAAGATGGGACTTCTCCATGGCGGGATGCCCGAGCGCTTTCTCGCCGACCTCGAGCGGCTGCCGGCTGCAGCCGGAATAGCGCTGGGGGTGGATCGCCTGTTCATGCTGCTCACCGGGTGCGGGGAGATCGGCAAGGCGGTGTCTTTCGCCCCGGAAGATTTTTGAGGGGGCCTCTCCACCTCGGTGGTTTCGACCATCCCCCACTGTCATCTCGACCGCCAGGGAGAGATCTCCTCCAGCAGTCATCATCCGCAAAGCGGGCAGCCTCGGAAAACACGAGATTTCTCGCTTCGCTTCGAAATGACAGCGGGGGCGGTATCACCTCCTTCGCCCTGGCGGGAACAACGCGCACTGGCATCGTGGCCACCTCCCTGGCTTTCACCCTTTCATGCGCTGTTATCGCGACCAACAGGGGCCCTGGCGGCAAGTTCCCTTTCGAAGAAAGAATAGTGGCATGAACACCTGAAAAGATGCTATCGTGCCATATGCTTATTCAAGGACAGCGAATCCCGTCGTTTGTTAAATCGCCTGCCAACAAGGATGCTCTGGAACAATGGAACAGCAACAGCATCAACAAATCAGAAAATATCTCGATCTCTTCGTCCGCTGGAAGGGCTTTATCGTCGCGGCGATCCTGCTTAGCCTGCCCGTCGGCCTTGCTGTATATCTGACCACCCCCAAAGTCTATCAGTCCACGTCCCTGCTCAGTTACCAGCAGCAGTCGGTCAATCCGAGCCAGAGTAAAATGTCGCCGGATATGGTTTCCGCCATCCGCGATGTGGTCTCGACCTTGAGCCAGATGGTGACCAGCCGGACCAATCTTGAAAATCTCATCACCACCCTCGACCTCTATCCCGCGATGCGGCAGAAACTGCCGATGGAGGATGTCGTCGATCTGATGCGCAAGGACATCGTGATCGAGCCGTCGAAGCAGGGGGATATCTTCCAGATCCGGTTTTCCGGCAGCCATCCCGACAAGGTGGTCAAGGTCACCAATGCCCTGGCCGCCAAATTCATCGAAGAGAACCTCAAGTACCGCGAGGAGCGGGCCACGGAGACCTCGGCCTATGCCAGCGACGAGCTGGAGATGGCCAAGACGGTGATGGACCGGAAAGAGGCGGTCATGCGCGACTACAAGCTCAAACATTACAACGAGCTGCCGGAACAGCGGCAGACCAATGTGGAGCGATTGATCGGCCTGCAGGAGCAGTACCAGGCGAAGCAGGAGAGCATCCAGGATCTGGAGAAGACGATGATCCTGATCCAGGACCAGATTTCCAACCGGCGCAAGATGATCGCCCAGACCGATCTGCTGACGGCCGACGGCACCACCAGGGGTGGCGCCGCCCAACAGGACATTGCCGTCAGCCCCGCCGACCGGCTGGTCCAGCTCCGGGCCCTGTTGAAGAGTCTGGAGATCAAATACACCGAAAATCATCCGGAGATCAAACGCACCAAAAGGCAGATCGCCCGGCTGGAACAGGATCTGGCGACAGGCCGGGTCCAGCCGGATGGCGGCCTGACCGGTTCATCCGCCCAGTCTCAGGGGACATCTGATCCGGTGATCCTCCAGCTCGAGACCCAGTTGAAGAGTATCCAGCTCGGTATCAGAAATATCAATGAAGAGAAGGAAGGCCTGAGAAAGACCATCGCCCAGTACGAGGAATGGGTCGCCGCGGCCCCGGTCCGCGAAGCCGAGTGGTCGGCCCTGACCCGCGAGTATGGGGAGTTGAAACGCCATTACGATCTGCTCGTGTCCTCGGATCTCCAGGCCAAGTCGATGCTCAACCTCGAAAAACGCCAGAAGGGCAGCCAGTTCAAAATCGTCGACTCGGCCCGTTTTCCGGAAAAACCGATCAAGCCCGATTTCGTCAAAATTGTCGGTATCGCATTGTTCTGCGGTCTCGGTCTCGGGTTCGGCGTCCCCCTGGTCTGGGATTTTCTCGACCCCTCGTTCCGGGACCTGAATGACATCGAGGCCTATCTCGGCGTGCCGGTGCTGTGCACCATCCCCCTCATCGAAACCGAGCGGGAGCAGACCTGGTGCAGGAGAAAGTTGCAACTGGGGCTGCTGGCCGCGGTCGTTGCCTTCGCGGCAATCGCCGTGCTCTATGCCTATTGCTGGCGACGTGGCCTGATCGTCGTCTAGCCGACAGCCTACTCCGGGACGCCACCATGTATCGTCAACACTTCGGCCTGCTGCACAAGCCGTTTGAATTGATCCCCGATGCCGGGACCCTCTTCCTGAGCGAATCGCACAAGGAGGCCCTGTCGGTGCTGCGCTATGGTGTCGTCGCCAACAAGGGCTTTCTGGTCTTGACCGGCGGCATCGGCACCGGCAAGACCACCCTGGTCAACGTCCTGGCGGCCAGTCTCGATTGCCCGCACCATCTCTGCGTGTTGTCCAACCCCACCCTGGAAATCGCCGATTTCTATTATTATCTGGCATTGAAGCTGGGATTGCCCTTCGATGGCAACAAGGCCAAATTCCTGATTCTCTTCTCCCAGTTGACGACACCCGGGAGTACATCTTCTTTCGCCTGGAACGGGCCGGGGCGGTCAGAAGGAAGCTGTTTACGGAAAAGGCGCTGGACCTCATTCACCGGGCGACGGGGGGCAATCCCCGGCTGATCAATATCCTCTGCGACAACGCCCTCGTCAGCGCCTTTGCCGCCGATGCCCTGGTCATCGACGAAACGATCATCCGCGCCTGTACCGATGAGTTGGCTATCCCGGGCGAGCAGGCGACATTTTCGCTGCCTCGACCCGCCAGTCGGATGCGACCGGTGTGGATCGCCGCCGCCATCGCCATTCTTGCGGCCATGGGGCTTGGGCTGTATCTTGCGTATACCAACGGGTAAATCGAACAACCAACGGCAGCGCCTGATCTTTGAGCGGGCTTGAACTGGAGAACAGCATGGGAAAATTTACGCAGGCCCTGGAGAAGTCGGGGGTTGGCACCACCAGTACCGAGGAACGCCACGATGCGGAGAACCGCCCTGTGGTGCAGGTTGATGCCGGGCCGCGGGCGGAGGAGCAAGCTCGCCCGCATGAACCGTCGCGACCATCGGGCGGTTCGCCCCCGCAGCATTCCGGCAGGTGGGATGAACGGCTGAGCCAGGCCGTGAGTTTTTCCACCGAGACGGCCGAATCGTTCCGGGTCCTGCGCTCGCGCATCCTCCATCCCGACACCGATACCACCCCGTGCCGGACCATCATGGTGACGTCGACCGCGCCGAAGGAGGGAAAAAGTTTTGTCGCCGCCAACCTCGGCATAGTGATGGCCCAGGGGGTGGATCATCAGGCCCTGCTTGTCGATTGCGATCTGCGCCGGCCGGTGTTGGCCGGCCTCTTCGGCCTGTCCCAACACAAAGGCCTGGCCAGTTTTCTGCAAACGGGGGGCGATATCGCCGAGCTGATTGTCCCAACCTCAATCAACAAGTTGAGCATCCTGCCAAGCGGCAAGCCGCCCGTCAATCCGGCGGAGCTGCTCGGATCGGCGCGGATGGACGGCCTGATCCGGGATCTGGCGGCGGAATACGCCGATCGGTTCGTCATCTTCGACACCCCACCGATCCTCGCCGCCTCGGAGGTCATCGGCCTCGTACAGAAAATTGACGGTGTGGTGCTGGTCGTGCGCCAGGGAGCTTCGAGCCGGACCCAGATCAGGAAAATTATCGATCTGATCGGCAGGGAGAAGGTGATCGGTATCGTTTTCAACGGCTATGAACGCCGCTACCTCGAGGAGAAGATGCTCGGCCAGTATACCTACTACGGTTCCTATGACAGGGCGGACAAGGCCGAGGCTGTTGCGAAATGAACGTCTGATGCCTTGTCATCTCGATCGGAAGAAATCACCGGTGGCAGCCGCCGTCATCTCGACCATCCCTTCCTCTGTCATCGCGACCATCCCCCGCTGTCATCTCGACCGCAGGGAGAGATCTCCTGCAGCGATCATCAGCCGCAATAAGGGGCATGCCCGTGAACATTGAGATTTCTCGCTTCGCTTCGAAATGACAGCGGGAGCGGCATCGCGCCCTTCGCCCTATCGGGAACGACGAGATTTCTCGCTTCGCTCGAAATGACAGAGGGGAAAACGAAATGACAGCGGGGAATTGAAATGACAGCGGGGAAAATGAAATGACACGGCAGCGGCAGAACACGACAGCGTTGCCGGTCGTAGGTCCGTGACACCGTCACCGCTTCGTGGTGCGGCGGGCCGGTCGTGACGCCCGGGCCGGTCCTGAAGCTTTCAGATACTCCCGCTCGATGATCTCCCGCTGTTTCTTTCGCTCACTGGCGTTTTTCGGTACGGTCAACGGCTCTTTGGTGTCACGACGCCGGCCGGTGACGAACATGGCGGTGGATATCGTCCCCGGGGTCGGGGTGAAGTCCTGGAAGGCGCGGACTTGCAGCTCGAGGGCCCGTAGATCTTTGACCAGCTGCCTGACCTGGCTCTTGCTGCTGCCGGGATGGGCGGTGATGATATAGGGGGAAAAACGCAGATCCTGGCCGAGCTCCCTGGCCATCTGCCGGCAGGTCCGGATAAACTGGCGCAACACGGCGTGCGGTTCCTTGTGCATCAGGGTGAGCAGGTCGGCATCTGTGTGCTCCGGGGCGATCTTCATCGCCCCCGGCGTATGGCGCTCGATGATCCGCCGCAACAGGGCCGGGGTCTTGAGCAGCAGTCCCATGCGCAGGCCGGAGGAGATGAAGACGTGCTCGACCCCGGCGACCGCGGCGACCCCGTCGAGCAGCTGCAGAAACTCCTGCTCCGCCACCTGGAGATTGGGGCAGACCCGGGGGTAGAGGCAGTCGTTCCTGGCGCAGCCGCCGATCGCGCAACTGGTGCCCCAGAGATTGGCGGTCGGCCCGCCGAGATCGCTGATGGTCCCGCCAAAATCGTCCATCCGACTGAGCAACTTGACCTCAGTGACGATCGACTCCCGGCTGCGGCTGATCACCTTCGGCCCCTGGTGCCTGGTGATCGCACAGAAGGAGCAATTGCCGGAGCAGCCGCGGACGATGGTCACCGAATCCCGGATCATCCGGTAGGCCGGGATGTCGGGGGCGGCGGGATGGGGCCTGCGGCTGAAGGGGAGGGCATGAAGGGCATCGAGTTCCTCGCTGCCGAGCGGGGCGGCCGGGGGATACTGGATCACCCAGTGGCTCTGCTGCCGCTGGAGCACGATCTTGCCGGATGCGGCCCGGGCATGGTGGTCGAGCTGCAGTTCCTGGTCGAGAAACAGGGCGGGATTGCGGCCGATGTCGGCCCATGACGGCAGCAGCAGCCAATGATCGGCCGGGGCGCCGGCGATTTCGGGCAGTTTTCCCTGCCGTTCCTTGTCGCTCAGGCGGCGGCAGGTGCCGGGGATTCCATCCAGCGTGGCCTCGCCGCCTGCGATCCGCTCGGCGATCGTCAGTACCGCCCGTTCCCCCATCCCATACACCAGCAGGTCGGCCTTGGCGTCGGTCAGGCTGGAGGCCCGCAACTTCTCCTGCTTGTAATCGTAATGGACGAAGCGGCGCAGCGAGGCCTCGATCCCGCCCAGGACCAGCAGGGTCTCGCCGAAGGCGGCGCGGGCCAATTGGGCATAGAGCAGGACGGCGCGGTCGGGCCGGCGGCGGTTGGCCTTGGACCGTTCCTCCCCTCGCCAGGGATTACCGGCGGGGGAAAAGGCGTCGAAGTCCCTGACCTTGCCGTTGCCGGAATAGTTGGCGACGATCGAATCGAGATTGCCGCCGGTGATGCCGCAGAAGAGGCGGGGTGCGGGAAACTGGCGAAAGTCGTCGAGCCGGTCGTACCGCGGCTGCGGCAGGATCGCCACCCGATAGCCGCGGCTGTCGAGGAGCCGGGCGATCAGGGCGATTCCGAAGGAGGGGTGATCGACATAGGCGTCGCCGGTGACCAGCAGGATGTCGAGCTCGTCCCAGCCCCGCCGCCGGCATTCCTCCCAGCAGATCGGCAGGGGGCGGCGGTCGCCGGGAAGTGGAATTGTGTGCTGACGCATGGCGATCATCAGGGGCGCTTCCGGCGGGAAGCGGCGACCGGTGCCCCCCCTCTGTTCTTCTCCTTCCGGACTCGGAACATCCACAGGAATAGGCCGCCGGCCACCATGATCAGGCTGAGGCTCTGGCCCATCGTCACCAGCCCGAACAGGAAACCGATCTGGGGATCGGGTTCGCGGAACAGCTCGACCACCATCCGCAACACCCCATAGCCGATGAGAAACAGGGCGAAGATGCTGCCGTGCGGCCAGCCCGACCGCTGCTCCCACGGTCGGGCCTTCACGGACCAGAGGAGGGCAAAAAGGAGTAATCCCTCGAGCAGGGCCTCGTAGAGTTGGGAGGGATGGCGCGCCACCGGGCCGCCGTCGGTGAAGATCACGCCCCAGGGGACATCGGTCGGCCGGCCGAAGAGTTCGCCGTTGATGAAGTTGCCGATCCGGCCCAGGCCCAGACCGATGGGGAAGGTGGCGACATAGATATCGGCACCCTTCCAGAAATCGATCCCGTATTTGCGGCAGAACAGCCAGCCGCTGACGATCAGCAGGAGACAGGCCCCGTGGAAGGACATTCCCCCCTCCCAGGTGGCGAGAATCTCCAGGGGGTGGCGGAAGTAGTAGGCTGGATTGTAAAACAGGACGTAGCCCAGACGGCCGCCGAGGATCACCGACAGGATCAGGACCAGGTTAAGGTTTTCAAAATGCATTTCCAGCTCCGCAAATTGCCGGCGGCGGATCTGGTAACGCACCAGGAAGTAGCTGGCGGTGAAGCCGAGCACGTACATCAGGCCGTACCAGCGGATCTGCAGTGGACCGAGGCTGACGGCGACCGGGTCGAAGGAGTGGACGAAGGGTGTGGGCATGGTGGATGAAGGGTTCAGTTCTGGGCTTTGAGCCGTTTAATGTGGACCTGCAGCACCGAAATGGCGGCCGGCGTGATCCCCGAAATGCGTGATGCCTGGCCGAGCGAGCGCGGTCGCACCCGGCTGAGCTTTTCGACGACTTCGTTGGACAGGCCGGACAGGGCCTTGTAGTCGATATCGTCGGGCAGGATCAGCGACTCCATCTTGCGGAAGCGCTCCACCTGTTCGTTCTGCCGCTCGATATAGCCGGCGAATTTAATCTGCAGTTGGATCTCATCCTTGACCGGTGATTGTGCCAGCTCCGCCACCTCCTGCTGTTCGTCAGCGTCCAGTGGCAGGCCGGTGAGCTGGTCGATCGTCAGGCCGGGGCGGCGCAGCAGTTCGGTCAGGCTGCTCTTCTGCTTGATCCCGATCTGGCCCAGCGCCGTCAGCGCCCCGTTGACCGCGACCGTCGGCTTGACGGCGACGGCGTCGAGCAGGGCCATGCCCTCCGCCATTCCCCGCTCCTTGTGGAGAAATCGCTGGTAAGAGGCGTCATCGAGCAGGCCGATGCCATGGCCGATCCGGCTCAGCCGGGTGTCGGCGTTGTCCTCGCGCAGCAGCAGGCGGTATTCGGCCCGGGACGTGAAGAGGCGGTACGGTTCCCGGGTGCCGCAGGTCGCC
This sequence comes from Desulfobulbus sp. Tol-SR, assembly GCA_000769715.1. GTDB lineage: Bacteria > Desulfobacterota > Desulfobulbia > Desulfobulbales > Desulfocapsaceae > Desulfoprunum. Next base: position 30,419 of record JROS01000003.1, on the reverse strand, counting down.
AGGTCGTCGATCAGCACCCCGATATAGGCCTGGGAGCGGTCGAGGACCACCGGTTCTTTGCCCTGGACGTAGCGGACGGCGTTGATCCCGGCCATCAGGCCCTGGGCGGCGGCCTCCTCGTAGCCGGAGGTGCCGTTGATCTGGCCGGCGAGGTAGAGGCCTTCGAGCCGTTTGGTCGCCAGCGACGGGTGCAGTTCCAGGGGATCGACGTAGTCGTACTCGATGGCGTAGCCGGGACGGATGATCTGGGCCCGCTCCAGTCCCTTGATGCTGTGGATCATCGCGGTCTGGGTGGCCAGCGGCAGGCTGGTCGGCAGGCCGTTGGGGTAGACCTCGACCGTGTCCAGCCCCTCCGGCTCGAGGAAGATCTGGTGCCGCCCCTTCTCCGGGAACCGCATGACCTTGTCCTCGATCGACGGGCAGTAGCGGGCCCCGATCCCCTCGATGATGCCGGCATACATCGGCGACTGGTCGATGCCCTGGCGGATGATCTCGTGGGTCCGCTCGTTGGTGTAGGTGATATGGCACGGCAGCTGCGGCAGGGTATAGCGGCCTTTGGAGGCAAAGGAAAAGTGGGCCGGCGGGTCGTCGCTGTACTGGGCCTCGAGGTCCGAGTAATCGATGGAGTGGGCCGCCAGCCGGGGGACGGTGCCGGTCTTCATCCGCCCGACGTTGAACCCCTGGTCCTTGAACCAGGCGGCGAGCCGGGTCGAGGGGGCGTCGCCCATCCGCCCGGCGGGAAAGTTCTTCAGGCCGATGTGGACCAGACCGTTGAGGAAGGTGCCGGTGGCGACCACCACCGCCCGGACCCGGATCTCCTGGTCGATCGAGGTCCTGAGGCCGACGATGCGGCCGTTGTCGACCAGCAGGCTGTCGACCGTGGCCTGGCAGAGGGTCAGGTTCGGCTGGTTCTCCAGCACCGCTTTCATCCGCAGGCGGTAGAGCAGGCGGTCGGCCTGGGCCCGTGACGAGCGGACGGCCGGGCCTTTGCTGGTGTTGAGGCGGCGGAATTGAATCGAGGTGGCATCGATGTTCCTGGCCATCTCGCCGCCGAGGGCGTCGATTTCCCGCACCAGATGGCCCTTGGCCAGGCCGCCGATCGCCGGGTTGCAGGACATGGCGCCGATGGTGTCGGCGTTGATGATGGCGACGAAGGTGCGGCAGCCCATCCGGGCGGCGGCCAGCGCCGCTTCGCAGCCGGCATGGCCGGCGCCGATCACGGCAATATCATACTCATTCATGGATGTTGTCTTTCAATACTGGGGATTGGGAAACAGGAGCCGATAGCCTGTTGTACAGGGAGAAGGTGCGGAGGGACGGTTTCCGCGCCATCCGCCAGAAGGCCGGAGTCAACAGCACGACGACGGTGTAGAGCTCGAGCCGGCCGGCCAGCATGCAGATAATCAGCACAATCTTGGCCAGCTCCGGCAGGGTGCTGAAATTCTGGGTCGGCCCGACGACCTTGAAGCCGGGGCCGACATTGCTGAGGGTGGTGATGACCGCGCTGGTGCCGGTGACGATATCGACCCCGGTGGCGGTGACGATGAAGCTGGCCAGAAAGAAGACGACCAGATACAGGGCGAAGAAGCCGAGGATGGCGATCAGGATCTCCTGGGGCACCCGGGTCGCCCCCAGTTTGATCGTCTGCACCTGATGGGGATGAACGAGGCGGCGCAGTTGCAGCAGGGCGTATTTGAACAGCAGCAGGATCCGCACATCCTTGATGCCGCCGGAGGTGGAACCGGCGCAGCCGCCGATGAACATCAGGACGATGATGACCATCAGGCAGACCGGCGGCCAGAGTTCGTAATCGACGGTGCCGAAACCGGTGGTGGTAACGAGCGAAGCGACAATGAACATCGCGTCGCGGAAATTTTTGACGATATTATACGCCGGATCGGCCAGGGTGGCGGCGACCGTGATGATCAGGGTCGAGAGAAAAACAATGGCGAGGTAGAGGCGCAGTTCCTCATTCTTGATGACGGTGCGGAAGTTGCCGGTGAAGGCATGAAAATGGAGGGTGAAGTTCATTCCGGCCAGCAGCATGAAGACGATGATCACCCCCTCGACATAGGCGGAATCGAAGTAGGCGATGCTTGCCGTATGGGTCGAGAAACCGCCGGTGGCGAGGGTGGCGAAGGCGTGGCAGAGGGCGTCGAAGAAATCCACGCCCCCGGCCATCAGCAAAATCATCTCGATCAGGGTGAGGAAGACGTAGACGCTCCAGAGGATCCTCGCCGTGCCCTGGATCCGGGGGGCCAGCCGGTCCTTGGTGGGACCGGGCATTTCGGCATGGAACAGCTGGGTGCCGCCGACCTTCAGCAGCGGCATGATGGCGATCGTCAGGACGATGATCCCCATGCCGCCGAGCCAATGGGTCAGGGAGCGCCAGAACAGCAGACTCTTCGGCAGGACCTCGACGGTGACGAGGATCGTCGAGCCGGTGGTTGTGAAGCCGGACATCGCTTCGAAATAGCAATCGACAAAGGCGGGTATCTTGCCAGAGATGTAGAAGGGCAGAGCCCCCAGCAGGGCCATCGCCAGCCAGCTCAGGGTGACGATGGCGAAGCCCTCGCGGTAACCGAGGTCTTCCTCCGGCGGAAAGAGCAGCAGCAGCAGACCGCCGCTGCCGGCGCCGATCAGCGACGACAGCACAAAGGACCGGAGCATCCCGTCGTCGTAATAGAGCGAAAAGGGGATCGGCCCGATGAGGGTCAGGGACAGCAGTATCAGCAGCTTGCCCAGCAGGTTGAGTACACCGCTCGTCCGCATCGCCTACTCTTCCTGGTCGAAATACTGTTCGAGCATTTTCACCGCATCACGGGTGAAGAACACGACCAGGTTGTCTTCCGCCTGAACCCGGGTGTTGCCGGAGGGGATGAGGATCTTCCGCCCCCGGACGATGGCGCCGATGATCGCTCCTGTCGGAAAATTGAGATCTTTGAGGGCGACATTGTCAAAATTCCGGTTCATCGGCACCTTGATCTCCATCGCCTCGGCATCGCTGTTCATGATCGTGGCGACGGTGCCGACCGCCCCCCGGCGGACGAAGCGCAGGATCATGCTGGCGGCGACCTGGCGCGAGGAGAGGGCGATGTCGATGCCGAGTTGGCCGAGCAGCGGCACGAAATCGTGGCGGGTGATCTTGGTGATGCACCGCCTGGCGCCGTGATATTTGGCCAGCAGGCTCGACATGATGTTGTTCGAGTCGCTGCTGGTCAGCGAGATGACCAGATCGGCCTGGTCGATCCCCTCGTCGAGCATGTCGTGGGCGTCGAGGCCGTCGATATTGAGGACGGTGGTCCGCCCCAGGTTCTCGGACAGGAATTCGCAGCGCTGGCGGCTGTTTTCGACCAGGAAGACCTCGATGTTGAGGTCTTCCAGCGCCCGGGCTACGGCATAGCCGATCCGGCCGCCGCCGATGATGAAGACCTTGTGCGGGGTCTGGCTGCTGAGGTGAAAGAACTTTTCGACCCGGAAGATGTCCTCGCGCCTGACCATGATGTAGATCTTGTCGCCGGCCTGGATGACATCGCTGCCGCGGGGGATGATGGTGTCCCGGCCGCGGATGATCGCGGTCATGATGAAATTGTGGGAGCCATGGGCCTTCATCAGTTTATCCAGCGTCATGCCGAGGCGGGGGTTGCCTTCTCTGATCAGGTAACCGAGCAGCATCAGGCGGCCGTCGGCGAACTTGGCCATGTCGAAGGCGGCGGAGATGTGACAGAGGCTGACGATTTCATCGGTCATCGCCTGGTCCGGGCTGATGATCATGTCGATGTCCAGGACCTTGGTGTTCGGGAACATGCCCTCTTCGAGAAAGTCCTGGTTGCGGACCCGGGCGATCCGGGTCTTGACGTTGTACTGACTGGACATGATGCAGGCGATCAGGTTGACCTCGTCGCTGTCGGTGACGGCGATGAACAGGTCGGTCTTGGCGATCCCGGCCTCGGCGAGGATCCGGGCGGAGGCGCCGCTGCCGTGGATGGTCATGATGTTGAGATCGCGTTCGATCCGCTTGAGTTTTTTGTCGTCGGTATCGATCAGGACCACATCCTGGTTTTCCAGCGAGAACCGCTCGCAGATATGGAATCCGACCTGTCCGGCACCGACGATTATGATACGCATGGGTCGAGACCTCGGATGGCGGCGGCCGGAACAGGCCTGGTGCCCGGCGGCCGGAAGAGGGGAGGAGAAGGCGGCATCATCGGCTCTTGTCCCACCGGATGCAGGCCCACCGGGGGGTAAAGCCGCGTTCGACCACGATCCGGCCGCCTTCGCCGGGGCGGCTGTTCCGGGCCAGATAGCGGCGGAGGGCGGATTCCTCCTCGGGCGACATGTTCTTGATCATCCAGCGATAGGAGTCCATGGCGTCATCAAGATCGGCAAACTCCGCCTCCCGGTCGAGGCTGACGATGGCGACGTCGGGGTGGATTCCCATGGAGTAGAGGCTGTTGAGGACATAGATGTAATCCGGCCCGCCCTCGAACGGCCGGCCGACGGCGGCGAAGGCTGCGGGGTCGAAGGGGGTGGGGGCGATCCGATCGACGATGAAGACCGAGGCCGAGGCATGGTCGTCGAGGCGCTGCAGGGCGGCCCGGAGGTCGGCGACGGCCAGGGAGCGGGAGGCGATGGCGATGTCGTGCCGGCCGATGCCGAGCGCCGACCAGTCATCCTCCCAGCTAGCCTGGATGGTCCTGATGTTGGTGATATCCGCTTGGGTTGCCATCTCAGTCAGGGCCGACAGCATGCCGGCGGAAAAATCGACGGCGGTGACCGACCTGACCTGCCTGGCGATGGGCAGGGCGAGGGTTCCCGAGCCGCAGCCGACATCGAGGACCGTCGTCGACGGGGTCAGAGGAATATGCGACAGGACCAGCGAGACGAAGGGCGAGGATTGATTGCGGGATGCGAACGAGGCCGCTTTCCTGTCCCAGTCGGCGGCGCTGCTGCTTCCCCATGATTTCCTGGACCGGGCGTTGCGCCAGAGTTGATCCCAGTCGAGATCGGAAAAAGTGGCAAGGCGGTCTGCGGTCATAAGTTATTTTGTGGGTGCAACGGATGGCGACGAAGGGGACGACAGGGGCTGAGCCCCCCGCGTTGAGACGGAAAATCCGCACTCAACAGTAGCATACTGCGGGTTCATGTGCAAGATGAGGCGGGTGGGGCTGGTGAAATTATTTGACAGTATTCGGCTTCTATGATTAATATGGTTCTTTTGTAATTTTCGGATTTCCTGTCCTTCCTGTCTGGAAGGCTATGGTAGCGGCAAGAGACGTGTCGGTCAGCAGAATACCTGCCGGATAGGCTGGCCAAGGTCTCCATCACTTCAAAAGCCCCATGAAACTGCATGGATGTAAAACAAAGGGATTAAAAAAATGAGTAAACGTACTTTCCAGCCCAGCAATTTGAAATGCAAGCGAACCCACGGCTTTCGCGAGAGAATGCGGACTCGCTCCGGTCGCGCCATACTCAATGCCCGTCGGGCGAAGGGGCGGAAACGTCTGTCAGCCTGATCCCTTGAAACAGCATGGACTTCCAAAGCAATCCCTGATTCGCAAGGGATGGGAGTTTGACAAGGTGTACAGCCAGGGAAAGCGCTTGCACGGCAAGGGGTTCACGCTTATCTGCCGTACCAATACCGAAGGGCGCAGCCGGATCGGCATCAGCGTGCATGGAAAAATCAGAGGGGCTGTGAAGCGGAACCGCATTAAGCGAATAATCCGGGAATCTTTCCGCCTTGACAAGGAACTGTATCCGCCCGGGGCGGATATCGTTTTTGCCGTTCGTCCTGATTTTTCCCTGCCTGCACCTGTTGATATCAGCCGGTTCGTGGCCTCACTCGCCGGCAGATTTACCGGCCAGGAGGTCTGAGTGGGCATTTCTCAGATAGCCAGACGTTTTCTTGTGATCCTCGTTCGAGGATACCAGTACCTCATCTCCCCGCTGTTCCCCCCATGCTGCCGCTTCACCCCTACCTGTTCCGCCTACGCAATTCAGGCAATTGAAAAATATGGAGTCTTCCGGGGATCATTCCTCTCTCTCCGCCGCATCCTTCGCTGTCACCCCTTTTCCGCGGGCGGCTACGACCCTGTCAGGTAAAACCTCGTTGAATGTCAGCCTCCGGGCCGACAATCTGACCGGTGTGCAGGCGGATCAACATCAGACGGTACATGCATGGATACCTATAGAGCCTTTGTGGCAATCATCATCTCATTCGTCATATTGCTTGGATATCAATATCTCTTTGTCGGATTCGGCAATAAATCCCAGGCGCCGGTGGAGCAGACGAAGGAGCAGCCGGCGGTCGTTTCTACCGACAAGAAGGCCGATACCGCCCCTGCTCTGACCGCCCCCCAGGCCGAACCGACAGGCGCGGCCGTACCGGTCAGGACGGATCGCCCGGCCCGCGAGATCACTGTCGAAACCGACCTCTACAAGGCCGTGCTTACCGAGGACGGCGGGGCGATCAAGAGTTTCGTGCTGAAGGAGCATGCCGAGAGCATCGCCAAGGACTCGCCGGGCAAAGAACTGGTGAAGACCACTGCCGACCAGGGATGGCCGTTGAAATTTTCATGGGGCAGCGCCGCCCCTGCCGGGCTGCTGTATGCCGGCGATGCCCAGGAGGTCGTCTTCGGCAAGGACGGCAAGGCCGTTCTGACCATGAAGGCCAGTGCCGGCAACGGTCTCGAAATTGAGCGCAGGTTTTCTTTCGACACCAAAAGCTATTTGATCGATCTGACCGTCAAGGTGGCCAACACCTCCAACCAGCCCTTGCAGGGGATTGCCCAACTGCATCAGGTCAACAGCCCGTTCGAGGGGGGCGACAATGCCTCCAGCAAGTTTCTCTTTGCCGGTCCCTCCGCCTTCATCAACGGCGCACTCCATGAGGTCAAGGCCAAGGAATTCGCCGACGGCGCCAAGACCATCCAGGGCAAGGTCGAGTGGGCCGGCTACGCCAGCAACTATTTCCTCTGCGGGATCATCCCGGTGGCCGACAGCGGCGTCAGCTTCACGATGCAGGGAACGGATGCCGTCACCGCCACCGTCGTCGCCGGCAGCCTCGACACGCTGCAGCCGGGGCAGGCGAAAGAATATGCCTATCGTGTCTTTTACGGCCCGAAGAAGCTGACACTGCTGAAGGAACTCGGCTTCAACCTCGACAAGGCCGTCAATTTCGGCTGGTTCGACGTGATCGCCAAACCGACGTTGTGGCTGCTCAACTTCTTCTATGGTTTCTGCCGCAATTACGGCATCGCCATCATCCTGGTGACCGTCCTGTTCAAGGCCGTCTTCTGGCCGATTACCCAGAAGGGTATGAAGTCGATGAAGAATATGCAGAAGCTGCAGCCGAAGATGGTGAAGATCAAGGAGAAGTACAAGGATGACCCGGCCAGGATGAACCAGGAGGTCATGAGCCTCTACAAGACCTACAAGGTCAATCCCCTCGGCGGCTGTCTGCCGATGGTCCTGCAGATCCCGATCTTCTTCGCCCTGTACAAGGTCCTGCTGCAGTGCATCGAACTGCGCCATGCCCCGTTCATGCTGTGGATCACCGATCTGTCGGCCCCCGACCGGCTGTGGATCGGGTTCGATCTCCCGTATCTCGGCGGGCTTCCCGTGCTCACGCTGCTGATGGGCGCCTCGATGTTCCTGCAGCAGAAATTGACGCCGACGACGGCGGACCCGACCCAGGCCAAGATCATGATGTTTCTGCCCGTCGTTTTCACCTTCATGTTCCTCAACTTCGCCTCCGGCCTCGTGCTGTACTGGTTTGTCAACAACCTGCTGGCGATTCTGCAGCAGTATATGATCAACCGGACCAGCAAGCCCGTGCCTGAAAAGGCGCGATGACCAATGGCGGCCGACAGGCCGTGAGACTACGCTGAATCGAGAACAACCTGGAGCAGATATTCGATGTCGTTGAATAAGAAAGATTATTATGGCAAGGAAGTCGCCGATGCGATCAGACAGGCCTGCGCCGAATTGAACGTGCCGCAGGAACAGTTGGATATCGAGGTGGTCGAGATCGGATCGACCGGGATCTTCGGGCTGCGCCGGAAGAAGGCCCATATCCGGGCGGCGGTTAAAAGGGTCGAGCCGGCAGTGAGCAGGGAACCGGCAGCAGTGAGTGTCGAGCCGGCAGCCGTGAGCATCGAGCCGCCGCCACTGGCCCCGCCGGCCCGGAAAAAGGATGAGAGGCCGGCTCGGCGGCAACGGAGCGAGACCCCGGCAAAGGAGACTCCGCCGCCCCCGGTTGAGCCGGTCGTCGACAGCCCGGCCGAGGAACCGGCCGAGGAGGTCCTGGCGGAAGAGGAGGAGGCGGGCGAGGCCAGCGCCGACGCGGTTGCCCTCGTCCAGGCGGAACTGGCGACGCTGCTCGAGCTGATGAAGATCCCGTCCCGGGTCGAGGTCGAGGTTCATGGCCTGGCGGTGGTCTGCACCATCCACGGCGAGCACGAGGAGGAGTTGACCGGCCAGGACGGCAAGATTCTCGACAGCCTGCAGTACCTCCTGCGCAAGATCGTCGCCCGCAAGACCGAAGAACGGCTGCGGATCTCGATCGACGTCGGCGAATTCCGGCAGAAACGGATCGAGGAACTGCGGGAAAAGGCCCTCGAACTGGCCGCCCTGGTCAAGGAGGACGGCAAGACCCAGACCATCCCCGGCCTGAATCCCTCGGAACGGCGCGAGGTCCACATGGTGCTCCAGGAGGACAAGGAGATCCGCAGCCGCTCGGTCGGCGAAGGTCTGTTCAAGAAAATCCTCATCTACAAGCCGGGCAAGGGCGGCAGCGGCCGGCCCAACGGCGGCCGCAAAAAGCCGGCCCCGCGGGGACGGAAGGGCCGGGGCAACGGGTCGCCGGCCGATGAGAGCGACAGTTGAGCCGACTCATGTAACGTCCAGCGACCCGCACAGCGTCCCTTCTCCTCTTCCTCAAGAGCCGGTGCCGGCCACCGGCCGATCGGTGCCGTGATGCCTGCAGATAGAACCGAGCAATCCATCGCCGCCATTTCCACCCCGCCGGGCTCGGGAGGGATCGGAATTATCCGGATCAGTGGCGGCCAGGCTCTGCCCGTCCTGCAACGGCTCTTTCAGCCCCATGACCGCGGCTGGCGGTTTCGCAGTCACCAGCTCTACTACGGCCATATCGTCGAGCCAGGCGCAGACAGGATCGTCGATGAGGTTCTGGCCGTCTTCATGCAGGCCCCCCGCACCTATACCCGCGAGGATGTCGTCGAGATCCACTGCCACGGCAGCTATCTCCTGCTCAGCCGGATCCTCGAACTGATCCTGGCCGCCGGCGTCCGGCTCGCCGATCCCGGCGAATTCACCAAGCGGGCCTTTCTCAACGGCCGGATCGATCTGACCCGGGCCGAGGCGGTGATCGATATCCTGGCGGCGAAGACCAGAAAAGGCATCGACCAGGCCCAGGCCCAGCTGGCCGGGGCACTGTATCAGCGGATCGAGGCCATCCGCCAGGGGCTGATGCAGATGAAGGCGTTCATCGAGGTGGCGATCGATTTCCCCGACGAGGATGCCGAGATCGTCGACCACGGCCATCTCGATCAGATTCTGCAGGAGCAGGTCGCCCAGCCCCTGCAGGCGCTGATCGCCTCGGCCGATCAAGGACGGATCCTGCGCGACGGGATCTCGGTGGTCATCGCCGGGGTGCCCAATGTCGGCAAATCGAGCCTGCTCAACGCCCTGCTGCAGGAGGAACGGGCACTGGTCACCGCCATCCCGGGGACGACCCGGGATTCGATCGAGGAGTACCTCGACATCGAGGGGATACCGGTGCGGATCATCGATACCGCCGGGATTCGCGATCATGCCGAGGAGGTCGAGGAGCTGGGGATCAAGCGGGCGAAACTGCTGCTGCAGCAGGCCGATCTGGTGCTGTTCATGGTCGACGGCAGCCGCGACCCGACCGAAGCCGATCTCCGCCTCTACCGGATGGTGGCGGCCAAGCCGCTGATCGTCGTGGTCAACAAGTCGGATCTGTGCCGGGAGACGGCCAGGGACTTTGCGGCGCAAGGTCTGACCGGTCCCGCAGTGCGGATCTCGGCCCGGCACCAGAGCGGGATCGAGGATCTCAGGCAGGCGATCTTCGCCGCCGTGGTCGGCGGCCGCGACCAGTGGCAGGAGGACGGCTGCGCCCCCAACCTGCGCCACCGCCAGGCCCTGCTCCGGGCCGAGGCCGCCTGCAGCCGCATTGCCGCCTCCCTGGCGGAAGGCAGCAGCTGCGACCTGATCGCCGTCGATATCCAGGAATGCCTGGAGCAACTGGGGGAGATCGTCGGCCTCACCACCGCCGATGACATCCTCGATGTCATCTTCACCCAGTTCTGCCTTGGCAAATAGCTGCGGCCGCCGCCGGCTTCTCAGCCGATCATTTCCCGACCATCTCCAATAGGGCGATAACCAGCTGTTCCACACCCTCGCCAATCTGGTCCACCCGGGCATCGAGCATATAACACGGGGTGGTGACGACCCGGTTGGTCGTATCCACCGCGATCTCGCCATGCGTCGTTTTCTGGTGGCGGGCCCCCATCCGGGTGATATTGTCCGCCGTCTGGAGATCGCTGCCGACCGTCACCATGACATTGGGCAGGAGACGGGCGAGGATCACCGGGGCGATGCACAGGGCTCCGATCGGTTTCTTTGCCGCATGCATCGCCCGGACCGCGGCGGCGACCGACTCGTCGACCGTGCACTCGGGACCGTCAAAGGCGTAGGAGCAGAGGTTCTTCGCCGCCCCGAAACCGCCGGGCAGGATCAGGACGTCATGGGCCGTGGCGTCGAACTGGGCGAGACTCTTGATGTTGCCCCGGGCAATCCGGGCTGACTCGATCAGGACGTTGCGCTCCTCCGCCATCTCCTCGCCGGTGATGTGATTGAGAACGTGGTGCTGCTTCTTGTCCGGGGCATAGCACTGGTAGTCGGCGCCGTGCCGGTGGATGGCCCAGAGGGTCAGGGTCGCCTCGTGGATCTCGGCCCCGTCCTTGTTGCCGCATCCGGCGAGGATGACGGCGATCGATGGTTTGCTGCTCATGGTGTTCCTCCCTGTTTACTTAGGGGCCGTTACGAAATAACCGTTACATTTTTCACCATTTCGTTACGGCCCCTTATGCCGGAAAGGTATTTCTGTGTAACGGTTATTGTTTGACGACGGCTTAACCCTACAACGCAACATGTCAAAGCGACCTACAGCATGTGGTACACATGTTCATAAGTGCCGTTGTAGGGTTAACTCCGGCGGCAATCGGGCCGTCCGGCGGCTTTTGCTTCCTTCTGTTTCTGAACCACTTCTAATTTCTTGCCATCTCGACCTGCGCCTCTGTCATCTCGACCTTCCCGGTAGGGCGAAGGCCGTGATAAAGCCCCCGCTGTCATTTCGTTTTTTTTCTCTGTCATTTCGAGCGCTAGCGAGAAATCTCGTTGTTCCCGGTAGGGCGAAGGCCATGATCCCGCCCCCGCTGTCATTTCGAAGCGAAGCGAGAAAAAATCTCGTGTTGCCGAGGCTGCCTTTCTTGGGGCGGATGATGGCCGCATGAGATCTCTCCCTTTGGTCGAGATGACAGCGGGGGAGGGTCGCGATACCCACCACTGTCATTTCGAGCATTTTTCTTGTCATTTCGATCGCTAGCGAGAAATCTCGTTGTTCCCGGTAGGGCGAAGGTCGTGATAACATCCCCTCTGTCATTTCGAAGCGAAGCGAGAAATCTGTTTTTTCCTGCTGAGGATTACTCCCAGGCCTGCTTGAGATCTCTCCCTTGCGGTCGAGATGACAGCGGGGGAAGGGGGAGATCTCTTGCCACGAAGGACGAGATTTCTCGCTATCGCTCGAAATGACAAGGAGGCAGCTCGAAATGCCAAGGGGCAGGTCGAAATACCAAGGGGCAGGTCGAAATGCCAAGGGGCAGGTCGAAATGGCAGTAGGCAGGTCGAGCCGACAGAGGCGGGAAGGCCTGATTACCACGACATGCCGACTTTCATTTTGCAGAAGACTCCCACTGCTTCAGCATCCCCTCCGCCTCACCCCGTTCCTTGAACTCGTCCTTCGACGCCAGCGCCTTCTTCAGCGTCGCGACCGCTTCGTCCTTGTCGCCCTTGCCGTATTGGGCCTGGGCCAGATGCATGGTGATGATCGGGTCATCGGGGCGGTTGTCGAGGGCCTGCTGGAACTGGGCGATGGCCAGCGGATAGGACTGGCGCTGCAGGTGGACGAAGCCGAGGGTGTCGGCGATGTGCGGTTCGTCGGGCATGGCCTGCTTGGCGAGCATCGCCAGGCGCAGGGCCTCGCCGAGATCGCCGTCCTTCTCCGAGGCGATGATCCAGGCCAGGTTGTTGGCGGCAGCGGCGGAATTGGGGTCGAGGGTGAGGACCTTCTTGTACTTCTCCTTGGCCTCCTGGTGCTTGCCCTGGATTTCATACAGGGTGGCAAGCCCCATGTTGGCAGGCAGGGAATCCGGCTGTTTGACCAGCAGCTGGGACAATTCTCCGACCGCCTGGTCGGTTTTGCCCAGGGATGCCATCAGCCGGGCCGTGACGATGTACGGCTGGGGGTTGTCCGGCGCCAGTTCCTGGGCCTTGTTGAAGGCGGCGATGGCCTCTTCGTTCTTCTTCTGCCGGGCCAGCAGGTCGCCGAGCAGCATGTAGTGGCCGCCGGCTTTGGGGGCCTTGGTGATGTGGTCCTGAACGAAGGCAATGGCCTTGTCCAGGTCCTTGTCCGCCGTCAGGGCCGTCAGGAAGGCCAGGGCCCTGGAGTTGTCGGGAGCGGCCTCGAGGAGGCGGGCGAAGGTCTCCCTGGCCTTGTCCTTGTCCTTCAGCCCGAGGTAGGCGAGGCCGAGGTTGCCGATGAGATCGGTGTCACCGGGCACCTGCTTTAGCATGCCCTCGATCAGCGACACCGCCTCCTTGAACTTCTTGTCCTGGATCAGGGCCTTGGCCAGGATCTTGGCGGCCCCGTAATTGCGGGGGTCGAGCCGCAGGGCGATGGTCGCCTCCTTGCCGGCGGTCTCGCTCTCGCCCTTGATCAGGGCCAGCTGGGCGGCCAGCGCATGGTAGCGGCTGACTCCGGGACCATGCTGGAGGGCCGTGTCGACATCCTTCTGGGCGAGTTCGCCCTCGCCGAGCCCGAGGTGGGCGACGGCCAGGTAGAAGTAGGGTTCGGGCCATTTCGGATAATTGGTGGTCAGCGGTGTCAGGATGTCGACGGCTTCGCGCTTCTTCCCCTCCTTCAGCAGGAACCTGGCCTTGAGGAGGTTGGCACCGCCATGTTCGGGATTCTTGGCCAGGATGGCGTCCATGATCGTTTTCGCCTCATCGGTCTTTTGCCGATCGAACAGCAGTTCGGCCAGGGCTGACTGGTATTCGATCGTATCCGGTTTATCCTTGAGGGCGGCGCGCAGTTCCTTCTCCGCCGCCTCCGCCTGATTCTGCGATTTGTAGAAATCGACCAGCATCAGCCGGTAACGGACATTCTCGGGTTCGAGGGCGATGGCCTTTCTGATTTCCTCGACCGCCTTGGCCGGTTCTTTCTTCGATTGGTACATCGACGCCATCATCAGATGGGCCTGGGCGTTGTCCGGGAACTTCTCCTGGATCGTGGCCAGGAGTTTTTCCGCATCAGCGTTCATCTTCTGCTGCTCGAAAAACAGCAGCAGGGTGCGGTAATTGGCAAAATTATCCGGTCCCAGTTCGATCGCCTTCTCGAACATCGCCCGGCATTCCTGCCACTTCTGCTGGGCGCCGTAGATCCGGCCGCGGATATTGTAGAAGCGGTCGGTCTCGCGCTGCTTGGCGTCAACCTTGGCGACGGCCTCTTCCGCCGCCGGGAAATTGCCGGCGATGAGCTCGATGTTGGCGAGCAGGGCCAGGGCATCGGCATGTTTGGGATCCTTGGCCAGAACCCGGTCGACATATTTGCGGCTCTCCTCCTTGTTGTTGGAGAGCAGCTGGAATTCGGCGACCTTGACCGCGGCATCGAGGTTGTTCGGATCGAGGCTCGCAGTCCGCTGCAGTTCGGCAAAGGCACTGCGGGGATCATTCTGCTGCAGGTACAGGAGGCCGAGCTGGTAGCGGGCGGCGGCGAATTTCGGGTCGATCTGGATGGCGTTGCGCAGTTCGATCACCGCGGCGCTGTTGTCCTTTTGCTTGATGTACTCCAGGGCCTTCTGGTAGTGCTTGTCCTTTTTGGCCTCGGGATTGGAGCAGGCGGCAACGGTGAGCAGCAGCATGCCGATCAGGACGAAGAGCGGGAGTCGGTGTAATCGCATGGTCAGGACCTGTCGTTGTGGGGATGGATGTCGTTTTTTAGAAGAAATGGCTTGCCAAATGCAGCATCTGACGTCAGATATGCAACAGTGTATAAAAAAAACTCACAGTTTCATATGAAAAAGATTATTCTTCCGGGATCGTGATCGGTTTTCCAAGAAATAATTCCGTTAATCCGGAAAATAATTGGGTTCAACTGGGTGTTCGGGTCTGTTTGAAAAATTTTGCTTATTAAATAAACAAGATGAGGAGAGACACATGAAGAAGATAGCCGCTGTCCTTTTCCTGATTGGCCTGTCGGCCGCACTGGTGCCGGCGATGATCTTCGGGGCGCAGTCGACGGCCGATGTCCCGGCGACCGAAGAATTGAAGGCCAAGGCCAGGGCCGACATCCTTGCCGGCGCCCAGGTGGGTGCGGCTGATACCGATTACCGCATCGGCGCCGGCGATATCCTCGGCATCAGCGTTTACGGCGAAGGCGACATGGCAGTCGCCCCGGTCCAGGGCACGGCGCGGGAAGGCGGCGGCGAGGCGGCCAAAGAAGCCGGCAGCGGGGTCCAGGTCAGGATCGACGGCAAGGTTTCCCTCCGCCACATCGGCGATGTCGAGGCGGCCGGGCTGACCCTGACGCAGCTGGCCGACTACCTGAAGGTCATCTACGCCACGGTGTTCGATGACCCGGTGGTGACGACGGTCCTGGTGCAGAGCAACAGCCAGCGCTATACGGTGATGGGCAAGGTGACGACGCCGGGGGTCTTCCAGCTCGACTATCCGATCACCATCGTTCAGGCCGTCGCGAGGAGCGGCGGGTTCACCGAGTGGGCCAATTCGAAGATCACCCTGGTCCGCAAGGATGGCCCCAAGGACAAGCTTTTCGATGGCAATACCTTTAAATTCGATTATGACGGTTTCATGAAGGGCAAGAACCTGGAACGCAACATCATGGTGCAGCCCGGTGACACCATCATCGTCCATTGAGGCAGGGACATCTGAGAACTTTCACCGAGGTGGATGCATGAAACGATACAGCCTTCCCGTTCTGCTTGCCCTGTTCACCTTGTACCCGTCCACGGACGGCGATGCCGCCGTGGTTGCCGTGCGGGGAGGACTGAGCACCGGGGTCGACATCTATGACCGGCAGTACACGGCTTCCCCGGAAGAACTCGAGGCGGCGGGGGTTACTGTTGATGATGACGAGGATGACTATCAGCGGATCCTGATCCGGCCGCTGATCGCCATTGACAGGAGCACCGAGCGCAGTTCCCTCGGCCTCAGCTACCAGCCCGGTTTTTACTACGATTACGACAACGAGGAGGATGGGGTCAACCACGCCGCCTCGCTGTCCTACCGCAACCAGATGAGCAAGGCTTGGACGCTGTCGGTAATCGACAATCTGCTGCAGTCCGACATTGCGGAAGACACTGCGGTGACGGAGACGAGCGCGGCGCCACAGGATTCAGGAGCGACGGCAACGCCAGCGGCCGCCGGACAGAGTGAGGGCGACCGGATCACGGATAAAGAGGGAAGACGGAAGTACACGACCAACACCCTGCAGTTTCTCTCCGATTACGCCTATGGCCAGGACAGTGTCTTCTCCCTGGGATATGACTATGGGATTCTGCGCAACGATAACGGTGTTGATGACGAATATCAGGACTTTGATCGGCATCAGGCCAGCATTGCGCTGGCCCATCGGTTGGACAGAGAGTGGAAGGCCTCGCTGGGCGGGCGGTATGTCCGCGGCCTCTACGACGAGCCGGACAATGGTACTGCCGCAACCGCCATAGAATCACAGGCGGCGGATGTGGCCAAGGAACCGTCCGACGATCTGAAAGAATATTATGCTGACGCCGGCGTAGAGTACGACGGCATTGCCCGCCACCCGCTGAGTCTGGACTACGGGCTCGCGGTCTATGATTACGATGACGCAGCCCGGGGCGATTCCGAGATCCACGACCTGACCTTCGGCTGGCGCTGGAATCGTTCCCCCCACGTCACCTACAATCTCGGGGCCGGGCCTTCCTATGCCACGACCGACGGCCAGGATGACACCTGGGGTTACAACGGCGAGATCGGCGCCGATTACACTATCGAACGCGGCAGGTTCCACCTCGGCGTGCAAAAGGGCCTGGAGCGCCGCAACTTCACCGGCGAGGTCGACGAGAACGGCCTGATCGACTACTGGGACGGCCGGGCCGATTTCTCCTATCAGCTGCTTCAATCAACCACCGTGGCACTGTTTGCCGGCTATCGCGATGAAGACCAGGACGAGGTCGTCCGGGGGGGCGCCACGTTGCCACCGCTCGATGCTGCTCAGCAACTGGAAAACGACTTGATCGAGACGGTGACGACCCAGCGTTTTTATACCGGTTGCTCGCTACGGTACTCGTTCTGGCAGTGGTACGCCCTCGATCTCAGTTACCGGTACGCCGATCAAACCTCCGATGATCCCGGAGATGAATACGATGAACACCAGATCATGCTGACCCTGTCCTACGCCAAGGAGCTTTTTCGCTGGTAATACAAGACGGTATCGGGACTTTCAACCTGGTAATCTCGGCCTTCAACCTGGTCAAAGCGATCAATTGGCTGGTCATCTCGACCTTCCCCCGCTGTCATCTCGAACGCAGTGAGAGATCTCATGCAGCCATCATCCGCTCCGGGAAAGGCATCCTAGGCAACATGAGATTTCTCGCTTCGCTTCGAAATGACAGCGGGGGTATCATAAAGTCCTTCGCCCTACCGGGAACAACGAGATTTCTCGCTACCGCTCGAGATGACAGAGAGAAAAAACGAAATGACAGTAGTGGGTATCGCGACCTTCCCCCGCTGTCATCTCGACCTTCCCCCACTGTCATCGCGTCCTTCCCCCGCTGTCATCTCGAACGCAGTGAGAGATCTCCTGCCACGAAAGGAGGGATTTCTAGCCGGTGCTCGTAATGACAAGGGGGCGCTCGATATGACAGAAAGCACGCTCGGAATTACAGGAAATGAAGTTTCCTCAATATTTGTCCATCCAAACTCTTGCTATTTGCAAATGACTCAATGGCCTGTATTCTTCCTGCCTGTCCTTTAAGCCAGTACTTGAGGTATAATAGCAAACACCTCTAACGTCCGGCATGCAAAGTGCATCGAGATATCTGGAAGACAGTGCAATCAGATCATTCCGACGCAGAGAACAGATAGAGTTCCACCCATTGACCTTACGTCCTCAACATTCTTCTTGCGAACAGCGCTCGACAAGGATAGCAACACATGCAAGACAACAGCAGCGACCTTGGGAAAACGGTGTTTTTGCTCGATGTCCTGTTGACGATTGTTACCTTTCTTTTTTCGTTTCTGGGCAGGAATATTTTTCTCATCGACGGCGAAGTGGATATTTATTCCCACCTCTTCCTTGTCCCGCTCCTGCTTGTCCTCCAGTTGGGCAGCCTTTCCTATTTCGGAGGATATCGAAGACCTTACGAGATGACCCTGTTCAAATATGGATGGGCCATTCTCCGCAGTACCGCAGTCGCTGTAGGGGTGCTCCTGTCCCTTCTCTTTTTTCTCAAGATCGAATATGTCAGCAGGTTCGTGATACTTATTTTTGCGGTTTTTGAGCCTTTTGTGCTCCTGGCCATCAGAGCCGTTGTCATCTGGAATTTCAAGAATTCCATCGAAAGCGGGAAAAAATCCCTTCGGGTCCTCATCGTCGGAACGCAGGCCCGGGCCCGTGAACTTGCCGATCAATTACAGAAACGTAGTTCTCTCGGTGTCGAGATTGTCGGCTTCGTCGATCCGGACCCGAACTGCCGGGAAAGTGATTCCGATTGCAGGCCGTTTCTCGGCACGGTCGACAATATCAGCGATTGTCTGAAAAAAAACGTGGTCGATGAAGTCATCGTTGCCATTACCCGTTCGATGCTCGATGATGTCGAGCCGATCATCATCGCCTGCGAGGAAGAGGGCATAACCTTGCGCTTCATGGCCGATGTCTTCAATGTCGAGGTGGCGCGGATGAGCCTTGCCCATATCGGGCGGATTCCCCTCCTGACAATGGAGCCGGTGGCCCAGGATGAAAATCAGTTGTTTGTCAAGCGGGTCTTCGATGTTGTTCTGACCGGTTGTGCCATGCCGCTGCTGCTGCCGTTGTTCCTTGTTGTCGCCATCGCCATCAAGATCGACTCGCCGGGACCGGTATTTTTTGTCCAGCAGCGGGTTGGCCTGCGAAAACATCTTTTCCCGATGTATAAGTTCCGCTCGATGCATGTCGACGCCGAGGCGCGCCTGGCAGAGATAGAGCACCTCAACGAAGCGGAAGGACCGATATTCAAGATGGCCAACGATCCGCGTGTAACCCGAGTCGGCCGCTTCATCCGCAAGACCAGCATCGACGAACTGCCGCAGCTGTTCAATGTCCTGCGCGGCGAGATGAGCCTTGTCGGGCCGCGCCCGATGTCCATCCGCGATGTCGATCTCTTCGACAGGGGCATCCAGCGCCGGCGGTTCAGCGTCCAGCCGGGATTGACAGGCCTGTGGCAGGTATCCGGCCGCAGCAACCTGCCTTTCGAGCGTTGGCTGGAACTCGACCTGGAGTATATCGACAACTGGTCGTTTGGTCTTGACCTGAAGATCCTGCTGAAGACTATCCCGGTGGTTCTGAAACACGAAGGGGCGGCGTGAGAAGTTTCATCGACGCCCGAGAAAGAGTGTGCTGAGGTGTAGGAATACAATGCCACTTTCATCGTCGGACCGCATAACCCGGGACCTGCAACGGGATGTCCATTGCCTGTTCGGCCTGCCGGTGGACAACCTCACCATGGCCCAGACCAAGGCCCTGCTCCGGGAACGCTGCAATCAAGAAGGCAATACCGTCCTCGCCACCATCAATGTCAACTGGGTAGCCCAATCTCTCCGGGAACCGGCATTTCGCGAGGCCATCATCAACAGCGATCTCGTCGTCCTTGACGGCAAGCCGCTGCTCTGGCTGGCCCGACTATTCGGCTGCCCCATGCGGGAAACAGTGCCCGGATCCACCCTCATCCAGGAGTTGTTGGAAGAACCCAGCGACCAGCCTCTGACCATTTTCCTGTTCGGCGGGGAGGGCGATGCGGCGGAACGGGCCATGGAGCGGATCAATGAGAGGAAGAATGGCGGCCTGCGGGCCATCGGCTCCGTCAATCCAGGATTCGGCACGGTGGAAGCGATGAGCAGCGACAGCATTATCGCCACTATCAACAACACCAAACCGGATATCCTTCTCGTCGCCCTTGGTGCGAAGAAAGGCACTCAATGGATTGAGCATAACCGCGAACGGCTGAACGCAAAGATTATCAGTCACTTGGGTGCGACCATCAACTTTCTGGCTGGAACGGTGAAAAGAGCGCCTAAAATTTTCAGGACTCTTGGCTTGGAATGGGTGTGGCGTATTGTGCAGGAGCCGAAGTTGTTTTCCCGCTACGCTGCCGATGGTTGGACGTTGCTGCGGTTTCTCCTTCCTCGTGTGCTGCTTTGGTTGCAATACGTTCATTTGCTAAAACAGTATCAACATACAGCACCCGACGCAGACATTTTTGTAAAGGAGAATTCCGATTCCATCCTGTTTTCTTTTGGTCGTAATTTGCAAATATCAGAAGATGCCAAACTCCGGCAGATCTTTACCAGATACACCAATTCAAACAAAAGTTTCGTTTTCGATTTTCAGAGGACCGAATATGCCGATAGTACGTTTTGGGGGTTGCTCCTTCTTCTGCTTCAACTCCAAACCGGAAAAGAACGGGAGATTATTTTTATAAACTACAAAAATAGGATAGAAAAGCAACTCAAAATATTCAATATTAAACAAAAAAGGTCATGACGATTAAGCCGATGAGAATTACTTTTATCCTTCCCCACGCTGGGCTTGCGGGCGGGGTTAAAGTGGTAGCTATTTATGCAGAGCGTTTAAAAAAACGCGGCCACACAGTTACTGTTGTTTCAATACCTCTGCCTCCTCTTTCTATTAAACAAAAAATCAAATGGTTCTTGAAGAGAAGAAAATGGCCTATTGAACTTGAACTAAGACCATCTCATTTTGATAATGTGTCTGTAGATCATCATGTATTGAAAGAATATAGGCCAATCACAAACGATGATGTTCCTGATGCAGATGTGGTGATTGCTACATGGTGGGAAACTGCTGAATGGGTGAAAAAGTTTTCAGAGACCAAAGGGCGGAAATACTATTTCATACAGCATCATGAAATTTTTGATAATCAACCGACAGACCGAGTGAGAAACACTTATTTTCTTCCTTTTGTGAAAATAACTATATCTAAATGGTTAATGGATCTTATGAATAGCGTCTATGGTGATAAAAACGTAAAATTAGTTAAAAATAGTGTGGACACAATTCAATTCAATTGTGAAGTTCGCTGTAAAAATACTAATCCAGTAGTTGGAATGATGTATTCACCAGTTACATGGAAAGGTTGTGATGTTAGTTTTAGAGCATTTTCAATCGTAGAAAAGTTTATACCATCTTTAAAAATGCTATCTTTCGGAACTTCTCCTCCATCTTCAAGTACAGCTGTTCCGAAAAATTTCGAATTCATATTGTTGCCACCAAAAAATGAGTTAAAGAACATTTATTCTCGCTGTGATGTGTGGATTTGCGGCAGCGTTTATGAGGGCTTTCATCTTCCTCCGCTTGAAGCTATGGCATGTCGCTGCCCAGTCGTTTCAACAGCGGTTGGGGGGCCTGTTGATATCATTCAAAATGGCATTAATGGGTATATCGTACCCGTGAATGATCATGAGGAGTTAGCGAAGGCAGTAATAAAAATTCTTTCATTGCCAAACGAGGATTGGATGAAGATGTCTGATCAAGCCTACCTCACTGCTCACTCCTATACTTGGGATGACGCGACAGATCTATTTGAAAAGAGTCTGCAGGGAATCGCATATGAATAGAGAAAATCCTGCTATGTCTGAAATGATCATCCGTCCTCGCAAGGGTTGGATCAACATCGACTGGGCGGAACTCTACCGCTACCGCGAGCTACTTTTTTTTCTCACCTGGCGGGATATCCTCGTTCGTTATAAGCAAACGGTTCTCGGTGTCGCCTGGTCGGTTCTGCAGCCAGTGTTCATGATGGTCATCTTCACCGTCATCTTCGGCCGCCTGGCCAAGATCGACTCCGAAGGGTTGCCGTATGCGGTCTATGTGTACGCCGGTCTGCTGCCGTGGACCTTTTTTTCGAACGCGGTCAGCCTGTCCGGGCTCAGTCTGGTCAATCAGCAGGCCTTGCTCACCAAGATTTATTTTCCCCGTCTGTTCGTGCCAACGTCCATAGTCGGCGCGGGGCTTGTCGATCTGGCCATTTCTTTTCTGGTCTATGGTGTCATTCTGGCTGTATATGGTATAGTCCCGAGTGCCGGTATCATGTGGCTGCCGTTGCTGGTGGTGTTGACGGTTCTCGCCACCCTGGGTTTCGGCTACACCCTGGCCGCCCTCACGGTCAGCTACCGGGATTTCCGTTTTCTTGTTCCCTTCATGATGCAGGCCATGATGTACATCAGCCCGGTGGTCTACCCGGTGACCCTGGTTCCTGAACGGTATCACTGGCTGCTGGCACTCAACCCCATGACCGGTATCATCGGTGCGTTCCGTTCGGCCGTACTGGGCACCCCCTGGAACCCGACCACCCTTATTGTCTCCACCCTTGTGACCCTGGTGCTGTTCGTCTTTGGCCTGTTCTTCTTCCGCCGGACCGAACGCCGCTTTGCGGACATAGCCTGAGGGCGGGAGGAAACGTGATGAATCAAGGCATTCTCGTCGTCAACGGGCTGGGGAAATCGTACCGTCTCGGTCTGCGTGAGCAACAGGCCAATACCTTTCGGGACCTGCTCGCCAGTTGGGCCAGGGCGCCGCTGCAGCGGCTGAGGCGTCTTGGCGAACACGATATTGCGGCGGAAGACGCTTTCTGGGCACTCAAGGACGTATCCTTTTCGGTGCAACCCGGTGAGGTAGTCGGCATCATCGGCCGGAACGGCGCTGGCAAGTCCACCCTGCTGAAGATCCTGTCCCGCATCACCGAGCCGACCGAAGGGGAGGTGCGGTTGCGTGGCCGGGTGTCGTCGCTGCTGGAAGTGGGCACGGGGTTTCACCCGGAATTGACCGGGCGGGAGAACATTTTCCTGAATGGCTCCATCCTCGGCATGTCTCGGGTGGAAATCAGGTCCAAGTTCGACCAGATCGTCGCCTTCTCGGAGATCGAGAAGTTTCTCGACACGCCGGTCAAACGTTATTCCTCCGGCATGTATGTACGCCTCGCCTTTGCTGTGGCCGCCCACCTGGAACCGGAAATCCTCATCGTCGACGAGGTGCTGGCCGTGGGGGATATTGAGTTTCAGAAAAAATGCCTGGGCAAGATGGGGGAGGTGGCCCGGGAAGGCCGGACGGTCATCATCGTCAGCCACAATATGAGCGCTATCCAGGCGCTCTGTGAACGAGCGATTCTGCTCCGGACCGGCAGGGTGGTGGAGGATGGCCGCACTCCGGAGGTAGTCAGGAGTTATTTAAAATTTCTTGAGAAAGGAGCGTCCAGCGCCTTTGTTGATAATCCTGAACGGAAAAGTAGCGGAAGTGTTATGCTCACCGGAGCAAACATGCTCGATGATCAGGGGTTCCCTATCTCACATCCTGTCTCCGGCCAGCCGCTCATCTTTCAATTTGATTACCTCAACAAAAACGGCACGAAGCAGATAGACGTCGTTATGACACTTTTTAACCACCTTGGGACCGCTGTTAGCAATTTCAGCACCAGGGTGCATGGGGTCAGGCTGTCTATCGACGATTCGGGAAGCTTCTATTGCGCTATACCGAAACTTCCTTTACCAATGGGTGACTACCGCCTTGCTGTGGCCCTGCAGGTCAATGGGCAAAACATTGATCTCATACCAAATGTACTTGTATTTTCTGTAACGGTCGGGGATTTCTTTAGCACTGGCCTGATGCCTGATATCCAATATTCAACAGCTTTGATCGAGCACAAGTGGGAAACTACTAAGGAACACATCGTTGCATCTGTGACCGATGGTTCTCTATGAGTTTGGAGGGTTGTGAACATGAACATCATGGTTCTTGAGCCACAGGCTAATGAATCCAGGGGAGAGGATGTCGTCCGCCGCTGCCTGGTGCGGCGCATGAATGATGACATGCTGGTGTCACAGGAAGAGCTCTGGTTTCAGTTCCCCCTGTCAATCACGCCTCCTGAGAGCACAGATTGTGACAGTTATCTCCTGGCGATGGTTATGGACGCCATGCGCGAGGGAAGAAAGCTGGTTATAAAAGGAACAGTCTCGCAAGCGCTGTTGAGCAATCTCACCGAATTCCAGGGTGCATGGCACAAGTGGTTGCCAAATTTGTACAGTCAGATCGAAATAGAGGTGGAGGTTGCGCGAACCGGAGAAGTGCCACTGCAAGGAGCTGTCTGTGCATTTTCTGGGGGCGTGGATGGAACATTTACAGTCTGGCGCCATTCGCAGAAGCGTGTCGGATACCGTTCGCAAAGTATCAAATTCTGTGTCCTGGTCCATGGCTTCGATATTCCTCTTGAGGACACAAAGGCCTTTGAAAATGCTTATCTTCGCGCGAATGCAACACTTGCTGATGTCAACTTACAGGCTCTGCCTGTCCGAACAAATTTCAAGAAAATTTCTAGAATCAGCTGGGAGCATTCCTTTGTCGCAGCTTTAGTGGCTGCGTTAAGCAACTGCAAGCTGGTTGTCGGTACCGGTTTGGTGGGGAGTGGTGAACCGTATGATCATCTTGTTGTTCCCTGGGGTTCAACGCCCATTACAGACCATCTATTAAGTTCTGGGTCTTTTGAGGTGATGCATGATGGGGCCACTCACAGCCGGACAGAGAAGGTAAATGAGATTGTTGAGTGGCATAAGGGAATAGATAATCTTCGTGTTTGTTGGGAAGGTGATTTAAAGGATAGAAATTGCGGTGTTTGTGAAAAATGCCTGAGGACAAAGCTGAATTTTCTTGCAACTGGAAACTTGGTTCCTAAATGCTTTGTTGATTTTAACGAAAAAGTAGTGCTGTCATCTAATATGACTCTTAATGGATCAGCAGCTATTGCCCAATGGAAACAATTAATCAAACATGCAAAAAATAAAAATATAGAAGATGAATGGCTCAAACAAGCACAATGGATCCTTCGTAAAAATCTGACAAGAAATAAAGTCAGGTGGATTTGGAACCGCCTGAAGACGCTGGCGCGAAGAATGAAATCAAGAGTTTCTTGTAGTTGAGGTTAAAGGGTGTGTGATGCGCATTCTTATTGACAATAGTGGTTATCAAATGAAAAATCTTGGCGATATTGCCATGTTGCAGGTCGCCTTGTCGAGGTTGCGGGAATTTTTTCCTCCTTCAGAGTTGCATGTCCTGACTACCAGCCCGGATCGATTGTTGCGCTATTGCCCCGATGTCATTCCAGTGCCTGCCGATGTGGCCATTGAGGGCAGGTCTCTATGGATCCAGGCATGGAATGTATTTGGCGGACTGCATAAACTGCTCCCGCGAGCGTTCATTCCTCGTCTGCAGTTGCTGGAAAACTCGTTGCGCACTACCCATCGTCGTCTTGTTGCTCCATGGATTTACCGGCGCCTCACCGCTCGAGGAGTGAATACGGATAAAATGTCCCAGTATTTGGCGCTGGTTGATTCGGCCGATTGTGTGGTGGCCACCGGCGGCGGATACCTCACCGATGTTTTTGAGTCGCACGCCGCCCGGGTACTCTCCCTGCTCGGACTGGCCCAGCATGCTGGCCTGCCCACCTTTCTTTTCGGGCAGGGGTTGGGGCCGCTGCAGTCGCCCTTGCTCCTGGGACTGTGCCGGCAGGTTTTTCCTGAACTCACAGTTCTTGGCTTGCGGGAGGGTAAGGCGAGTTTGCCACTCGCGCTTTCATTGGGAGCAGCCAGTGATCGGGTAGCGGTGACCGGGGATGACGCCATCGAACTGGCTCGGTCCCGTGTGCCCCAGAGCCTCGGCAACAACATAGGCGTTAACCTGCGTGTGGCCAGCTATTCACAGGTGGGGGAAGATTTGTTGGGTCGGGTGCGCGATGTGCTGCATAGGGTGCGTGCCAAGCACGAGGTGCAACTCGTACCGATCCCCATCTCCCATCATGTCGAGGACTCGGATATCGCCACCTTGGAGTTCCTGGTCGGACCCGGTGATGAGAACATTGCCTCACTGGACACACCGGAAAAAGTCATACTCAATGTCGGGAAGTGCCGCATCGTCGTTACCGGAAGCTACCATGCCGGCGTTTTTGGCCTCTCCCAGGGGATACCGGTTGTTGGGCTGGCTAAATCGCCCTACTACCAGGACAAGTTCGCCGGGCTTGCCAACCAGTTCAAAGGCGGTTGCCAAGTGGTGGCAATGCACGAGCAGAACTTCCCCGAACTGCTGGAGAGTGCCATGGAGGAGGCTTGGCAGGCAGCCCCCGTAACCAGGGATATGCTTTTGGCTCAGGCCGAAGCGCAGGTCCAGGCCAGCCGACAGGCTTGGGAAAAACTGAAACAGACGATGGTGGGTAGGTGATACCCATGGAGCAGGTCCCCGCCATCTCGGTCCTCATGCCCGTCTACAATGCCGAGCGCTATGTCGCCGAGGCGGTGGAAAGCATTCTGAAGCAGACGTTCACCGACTTTGAGTTTCTCATCATCAACGACGGATCGACGGATCGGTCGCGCCAGATCCTGCAACGCTACGCCGAGCAGGATTCGCGTATTCGCCTGATCTGTCGGGAAAACAGAGGGCTGGTTGCCACACTTAACGAAATGATCGATCTGGCCCGGGCGCCCTTGCTTGCACGAATGGATGCCGACGATGTCTCATATCCGGAGCGATTTGCCAAGCAATTGGAATTTATAAAAAAAAATCAGGATGTCGTTTGTGTCGGCGGAATGTTTGAGCTTATCGACGAAAAAGGGCGATTTCTAACCCGATTACATCCGCCGGAACGCGATCCTGAGATCCAGCAATTAATGTTGAAGGGACATACAGCAATCTGTCATCCCTGTGCAATGATGAGAACCTCTATTGTGCGTAGAGTTGGTGGGTACGATTTAACTGTACCCTGCGCGGAAGATCTTGATTTATGGTTGCGTCTAGGAGAATCAGGAAGGTTGGCAAACATGCCGGATTATTTGTTGAAATATCGATTAAACAGCGATTCAGTCAGTGAACGGAAAGGGGAAGAGCAGCGACGCGATATACTGAATGCCTCTCAAAGAGCTTGGCAACGGAGAGGCATAACAGAATGTTTTGGAGCGACTGAACACTGGCGACCTGATCCGACCCCTTCCTCACAACACGCATTTATGTTGAAATATGGCTGGTGGGCCTTTAACAGTGGACAGAGAAGAACAGCGATAATTTACGGCTTGAAGGCAATTCGAATTCTACCCGTAAAAATAGCTGGTTGGAAATTATTGTTGGCATCGCTTGTACAACCCATGACTAACCATCCACCGAAACAGAACTCGTAAAAAATTTAGGCCTAATTACAGATTGACGGTTTAGCAAAGCCCGCAATTTGATCATCAGAGTGAGCCTGTTTCCCTTTTCATAACATGCTCACTCTGTAAATCTTAGTAATCAGATAAAAATATGCCAATTGTAAGCATCGTTGTACCAGCGAAAAATCAACAAAGCTATATATACGAATGTCTTTCTTCTTTGATAAATCAAAAGTATAAGAATTTAGACATTATTGTAATTGATGATCAATCTTCCGACGCTACCAGAGGAATTGCACAAAAGTTTTCTGACAATCGAATTAGAATAATCGATGGACCAGGAAAAGGGTTTTCAGCATCGTTGAACACAGGTTTGTTCAATGCTGTCGGAGATATTGTCATGCAATGTGATGCCGACGATCGATATCCTGAAGACAGAGTGGCAAAGCAAGTTGCTTGGCTGGCGATTAATCCAGACTTTGACGCAGTTTGCGGGGCTTACTACTCCATGGATCAAAATGGAAAAATTGTTTCGCGTCTGGCGTTGTATGAAAAGGAAAGTGAAATAAGTGATGAGTTGCGTAATGGAATCACTAGAACCTCTCTATGCACCTTTGCTATGCGGGCACATGCCATGAAAAAGGTCCATGGATTGCGAGAGTATTTCCCGACAAGTGGGGATATTGATTTTCAACTTCGTTTCGGTGATATTAATCGTGTTTTTTACCGTCCTGATTTTACATATTTTTACAGGATACATGATGCTTCCATTACCCACACACAACCATCTCCTCTCAGACAGTTTTACGAAGCAACTGCCCACCGATTCCAGCAGCAGCGAAAGGAACGGGGGTACGATGACCTCCAGACAGGATCTCCTCCAACGCCTCCTGATAACCAACATGCAAAAGCGAACAGTGCCCGTCAGCAAATCCAAGAGTTCATGACTGGCGAGGCCTGGAGAATGCATAAAGAAGGAAGAAAAAGAGACGCGCTTAAGATAAGTTTACAACTTGTGAAAAACAATTCATTCGATCAAAATACTTGGCGTAATTTACTTTTGCTCCTAGTAAAAAAGGCGCGCTAGCTTTTGGCGCATCGTTTAATCCGTGGAGTGTATCCTTGGCTCTTCCAGTTAATCTGTAAGTGGACTATAATAAAAAAACGAAATATATGCTATCTGAAAATCATATGATTTCTACAACCAGCACTTGCTGATCTAAATGTTGAGATTCAGTAGTTCCAAACATGCGAGGGTCGATTTTAATAATAAATTTTTCAAGGCGGCCGCATGATTTTTATATTGTATCCAGAAAATCAGGTGTACTACATAATTTTTTCTAGCCAGGAACGGAATACCCTATGAGTTTGCTCGTTCCTCTTGCTCTTTTTGGTTGGATCCCACTAACCATTCTTTTCTTTCTGAATCTCAAGCCTCATCACGCCGCCATCATTTCAGTGATTGGTGGCACCCTTTTCCTCCCTATGGCCGGCTATAACCTCCCCGGCCTTCCGCCCTTCAGCAAAAACACCGTTATAGCCCTTGGTCTGATTTTGGGAGGCCGTATTTCCGGACATAGGCGTGCAGCTGACTTCCGCTGGTGCCGTTACGATGTGCCTATGCTAATCTGGTGCCTTTGTCCGCTAGCTTCTTCATTATCTAACAATCTGGGCTGGTACGATGGTTTGTCCGGTATTTGGGGGAATATCTCATCATGGGGCATAACCTATATGGCGGGCAGGGTCTATATTGACAGTACCGATAAACTCCGCGACCTGTGCATAGCCATCGTAATCGGTGGTATACTCTACTTACCGCTTTGCTTGTATGAGATCCGGATGAGCCCACAATTGAGCAACATGATCTACGATTTCTTTCCTCATACATTTCTCGAGCATAAACGGTATGGTGGGTTCCGCCCTATTGTCTTCATGCAGCATGGCTTAATGGTGGCTTTGTGGATGGCGGCGACCACCACAGCGACATTTTGGCTCTGGCGTAGCAAAGAGTTGAGATATATCAAGGGAGTGCCCATGTCATTTTTCACTCTTGCCCTGATTGTGACTACTATCTTTTGCAAATCTGTGAACGGGTGGGTGGCCTTAGCCCTTGGTTGTGGTGGCTATTTTATATTTCGTTTGTTCTTGTCGCCCATACCATTTCGCCTCCTCCACCTGTTGGTGCTATTCTACATCCTGCTTCGAATCAGCGGAGGTATCAGCGGAGGAGAAATTGAAAACTTAGCAAGTGGTGTCTTGGATGCGGAGCGTATGGAATCAATGAGCATCAGATTAGCCCAGGAGGATCTGTTCGTTGAAAAGACCTTGCAACGCCCCCTCCTAGGTTGGGGAATGATTGGTCGTGCTTGGCCGAAGGTTGAAGAATCCGGAATAAATGCTATAGGAATGATCGATGCCTTATGGCTCATCACCTTTAGCACACGTGGATTTATTGGCCTTTTCTCCTTGATTGCAATGATGTTGGTAGGGCCGTGGCTGATCTTGCGATTTATCAAGAAACAAAAAACTGACACTAATATTGATCAGATTGGGCCGGTATTGCTTGGCCTCATAGTCATCATGTTTATGATTGATTGTCTAATGAACGGCATGATCAACCCCGTGTACGTTCTTATTTCCGGGGCAATTCTTGGATGGTACGTCAATAAAGTCAAGGTGAAGTCAGTAACAGGTTTCAGTGGGGATCAGTAAAATGGAACAGCACCCAAGACATATGCAGCGAACATCTCTTAACCGATTAGTCATTATCATAATAAACTTTCGTACCCCGGATCTGGTTCAAGATTGTCTAAAAAGTCTTAGGGCCGATGTCCAGGCTTCCTTGGGCAGGGTGATTGTTGTTGACAACGACTCAGGAGATGGCTCGGTCGAGCGCCTTACAGCTACCATTGAGGAGCAGGGATGGCAAGAATGGGTGTCCGTGCTACCACAGAAGCGTAATATTGGTTTTGCCGCAGGAAACAATGCAGCATTACAGTGTATTTTTTCAAACAATTATCCAAACGAATTTGTCTGGCTACTCAATCCCGACACCTTAGTGCGAAAAAACGCATGCAAGTATCTTACAGACTTTTTGGATAGGCACTCGAAAGTAGGGATTGTCGGTAGCCGTCTTGAAGATATTGATGGCACCACTCAAGTTTCAGCATTTCGGCACCATTCGATTGTAAGTGAATTTCTTGCAGGTATTCGTCTTGGTTATTTGGATAAATTATTTGCAAAATATGTTGTGGCTCAAAAACCGATTTCTGATACGCCTCAACAAACTGATTGGGTTGCTGGAGCATCAATGATGATTCGTAGCGAGGTTTTTATTCAAGTAGGATTGTTGGATGAGCAGTATTTTCTGTACTTTGAGGAGGAAGATTTCTGCAAAAAAGCCGTCGCTGCGGGATGGCAATGCTGGTATGTGCCGGAAAGTCAGGTTGTACATCTAGTAGGGGCAGCAAGTGGTTTCTCCGACACTCGAAAAAAATCTCCTAGGAGACCAAGTTACTGGTTTGAATCAAGAAGAAGATATTTTTTAAAAAACTATGGAAAATTAACGACTTCCGTTGCTGATTTTGCTTGGATGGCAGGATATAGTATTTGGCGAGTGCGGCGATTTTTGCAAGGTAAAC
>JROS01000139.1 GCA_000769715.1 Desulfobulbus sp. Tol-SR | reverse complement strand
GGAGTTCGTCCCGGCAAACCTTACCAGGAGAATATGACATGTCCGACGCCGCCGACCAGATCAATGCGATCATCACCTCCGCTCTGGAGGTTGCTACAAGCAACACTAACGCTGCGGTCGACGCGGCCAATGACCTTATCTCGACCAACGCTGGGGTGTACATCACGCCGCCTGATAGTCTCTCCGGTTTCGCGGTC
Organism: Desulfobulbus sp. Tol-SR; assembly: GCA_000769715.1. Classification (GTDB taxonomy): domain Bacteria; phylum Desulfobacterota; class Desulfobulbia; order Desulfobulbales; family Desulfocapsaceae; genus Desulfoprunum. The sequence continues at coordinate 2,059 of JROS01000139.1, read as the reverse complement.
GAGGCGGTCGAGCCTGCCATCCCCACGGTCAACGACTCAAAGACCGAGTACGACGTGCGCCTGGCGGAGATCATCGCCATGCTGGCAGACCAGTTGGGCGACTTCTTCACGCTCTACTACCCCCTCGCCTCCGACGCTTTCGACGAGGCGACCGCCTGGCTGGTAGACACGATCACCAACGGGGGCACCGGGATCAATGCTGATATCGAGAACCAGGCATGGCAGCGGGACCGGGACCGGATCATTGCCGACGGCAGGCGGGTGGAGAAACAGATTTACACCGGCTTCGCCGCCAAAGGAATCATGATGCCGGCCGGGGCGATGCTGGCCAAGGTCGACGAGGCTAGGTTCGTCGGGCTGGGGGAGACCGGCAAGGCGTCAACGGCAAAAGCAGTTGAGCAGTTGCGGATCGAGATCGAGACGGTCAGGTTTGCCGTTGAGCAGGCGCTCAAGTCCCGGTTTGAGGCGATGCGGGCCGCGGTCGATTACATCCGGGCGATGGCAACCGCCCCGGCCTCGGCGGTCGATGTCACCAACATCAACTCGGATGCCCAGGCTAAAATGGTCTCGGCGTATGCCAATCTCTACAATGTCCGGCTTGAGCGCGACCGAATCATCCTCAACAGCAAGCTGGCCGAGCTGGAGTCGCGTGACGGCATCTACATCCACCGGCGAACCAACGCAACACAGAACAGCCAAGTCGAGGTCCAGGCCCTGACAGCGGCGGCCGACACCCTCGCTCGCACCGCAGCAGCCTTTGCGGCCTCGCTTAATAGCGTTGCCAGCACGTCTGTCAATGCGTTTGCTTGATTTATGCGAGGGAGTACTCTATAGTTAAGCCACACCCTAACCTGAAGGAGATGGCAGATGGCATATTTGACACCGGAAGAAAGAATATCAGCCGCCGCCGGGAGAGGGTGGCGAGGTTTGCAGGAAAAATTCAGCACGGCGCGGGCCGGCACTCCGCAGCAGGGGTTTAACGCCCCCCCGGCTCCGCCTCCGCCGCAGGTAGTTACCCCGGTCGAAACGCCGGCACCCGGGGCTTCGGCTAAAGTCAAACCGGCCGACGTAGTCGCCGGTCTCCGCCGGCAAGAGCTGGCCCCGTCCCATACCGCTGTAGACACGGCGGCCCCCAGCCCACCGCAGCACAATTTCATTCGTGACTCAGCGACCGGGGCAGCACTGTCGATGGACGCCGGTGGGGGGATGCGCTGGACTGACCGGGCAGGTAATCCGATAGCCGAACCGACGTTCCAGTCAGCTCCCCAGCAGACCGGCATCCGCCGCGTCGGCAACATGGATGTGTCGTTCGACCCGTCTACCTCCCCAGCAGCCAGGGCAGCGTTCCTCGCCGACCCGGTGCGGCCGGATGGGCAGATTCAGCGATACCAGGACTATGTCAACACTCCCCGAGGCAGGTGGTTCGGGGCTACCCCGCCGGCGGAAGAAGGTAAGAAGCTCGAGGATATGAACATCGGCGAGATGGTGGTCGCCGGAGTACGGCAAAAACGTGCCCAGGTCCAAGCTACCCAGGACCTCACGGCCAGGGGGCAGGATGCCGAGCTTATGTCGGCCGGGATGCGCCAGCGCACCGCTGACGAACAGAACCGGATACTCTCAGATAAAGCAGCGTCCGGCATTGGACTGGACCGCGTGCAGACCCAGGCAGCAGAGCGTGAGCTTGCTCAGGCCGAAGAGGTGCAAGGTCTGATCGATCAGTACGACGCTGCGCCGGACGACGCTGCCCGCGCTCGGATCAAGGACCGAATCAACCTGCTGACCGGGAGGCAGGAGAAATCACCAGCACCGTACTGGACCACCGAGGAGATGCCGGACATGAAGGGGTCTCGGATTGTCGGCACCATTGAAGATCCGAACGCCCCAGGAGGATTTCGCAAGGTCGTGCCGCAGGAGAGTGGAGGCACTGATCCAGCGCAGGCAGCAGCTCAGGCCCTCACTCCGGAGCAACGGACCAAGGCCTCGAAACTCATCAAGCAGACCATGACGCAGGAAGAGAAGGCTGAGATACTCACGCAGATCGGCGCTGGAGAAATCTGAT
>JROS01000138.1 GCA_000769715.1 Desulfobulbus sp. Tol-SR | reverse complement strand
GACTCAGCTCGACCGCTTCTATTACGAGGCTCTAAAGCGAGTCATGGAGTGTCAGGACGCCACCTATGTGACCGGCTACAAGATCTGGCAGCACGAGTTGGTGTGGCAGGAGCACAAGGCCGCCCGCATCGGTTACCTCTTTTTCGGGGCGCCCAACGAACGTTCCACCGCTGTGCCGCAACGGGACTTCTACCTCTATTTCATCCAGCCGAACGACCCGCCCCGGTTCAAGGACGACAAGGTGAGCGACGAGGTCTTCTTCCGCCTGAAAGGCACCGACAAGGAATTCCAGACCGCGCTAAAGAGCTATGCCGCGGCGCTGGACCTTGCGGCAACCTCATCGGGCCATGCGAAGGCCACCTATGAGTCGAAGGCGAATGGGTTCCTGAAAAAGTTGGTCCAGTGGCTACAGAAGCACATGATCGACGCCTTCGAGGTTACCTATCAAGGACGTGCCAAATCGATGAGTGCCTGGGCGAAAGATAAAGGAAGCAACATAAGAACACTCTCCGGAATCTCCTCCCATGAAACCATCAACTTCCGCGATCTGGTCAACACCATCGCCGGAGTCTGCCTGGCTCCGAATTTCAAGAATCAGGCGCCGGACTATCCGTTCTTCACGGTCCTGATCACCGGCAACAACCGCACCCAGGCCGCGCAGGACGCCCTGAGGGCCATCGCCGGGCAGAACCGCACCAAGCAGGCCACGGCCGTGCTGGACGCCCTGGAACTCCTCGATGGCGAGAAGATCGATCCCTACAAGTCGAAGTACACCAAGTTCATCCTCGATGCCGTCAAGGCCAAGGGCCCTGGCCAGGTGGTCAACCGCAGCGAGATTATCCAGGACGACCACGGCCTCGAGTATATGAACCCGGGCGGTTCGCGCCTTGAGCCGGAATGGGTCACAGTCCTAGTAGCGGCGCTGGTTTATCGAGGGTTAGTAGTTCTTTCTATCCCTGGAAAAGACTTTGATGCCATGGGGCTTCCGCAAATGGCGTCGACTGGAATTGATGATCTTGTGAGGTTCAAGCACATCAAGGCGCCCAAGGATTGGAACATTCAAGCATTAGAGGCGCTATTCGAGCTGCTCGGCATGACGCCGGGCATGGCCCAGCTTGTCACCCAAGGAAAAGACGAGCCAGTTCAGAACCTGCAGCAGGCTGTGGGCAAGATCGTCAAACGAATTGTCATGACTCAGCAGACTCTGCGGGAAGGACTCTCCTTCTGGGGGATGGACCTGCTCACCGGCACCGATCTCCCCGGCCAGACAGGCGGACTGGACGAAGCCAAAACCTTCTTTGAATCGCTCCAGGCCTATTCCTCGCCGGGCAAACTGAAGAACTTCCGCTATAGCGCCCCCGAGGTGCAGGCCCACGAAAAGGCCATGGGGGTTCTGGATGAGCTGGACGCCATGCGCGAGTTCATTATGGATCACGGCCCGACTGCGTCTTGGCTCTCCACCGCTGAGGCAGTGCTGCCCGCCGATCATGACTGGGTGGATCGTATGAAGACCACCCGGCAGGATGTTCTGGATGCCCTCAAGCAGGCCGATCTGACTGAACTGGCCAGCCAGTCCCAGTCCATCGGGGCTAAGCTGCATAAGCTAATGAAGGATTACACCGTCGCCTACATCGGCCTCCACACCAAGGCCCGGCTGGGGGTGAACGACGACAAGCGTAAGGCCAAGTTAATGAATGCCGAAAGGCTCCACATCCTGGACAAATTGGCCGTTGTTGAATTGATGCCCAAACAACAGCTGATCGAATTCAAGAATCGGTTGGCGGGTTTGAGGAGCTGTTTTGCCCTGACCGAGCAAAACCTCGACGCCTCGCCCATCTGCCCGCATTGTGGATACCGGCCTTCGGTGGAAACCGTTGCCGCGGCTGGCTCGCAGATGATCGACCAAATGGACACCCAGCTCGACACTATCGTGGCGGCTTGGACCTCCACCATCCTCAGCAACCTGGAGGACCCGATCACTCAGGCCAACATGGACCTATTGAAGATAGACGACCGCGAACCGCTGCAGGCCTTCATCAAGTCGAAGGAACTGCCGGCGCCGCTCGACAGCAACTTTGTCCACGCCCTGAAGGAAGTGCTCTCCGGCCTGGTCAAGGTCATCGTCAGGGTGCAGGAGCTGCAACAGGCCCTGCAGGTCGAGGGCGGCCCTGCCAGCCCAACAGAGATGAAGAAACGCTTTGAGGAGTACATCGATCTGCTCACCAAGGGTAAAGACCCGGCCAAGGTGCGGATCGTGATGGAATAAAAGGGACTGAGTAGATGACCGAGTTGAAAATCATGAAACAAACAAGGATTTTAATATGAGCGGGAATCTTTTTCCGAATAAACAAGGAAACCTATATGAAAAATCATACGAAGAACAGCTGAAGGAACAATCCGGCCCTGTGACTTGTCTCGGCATGACCTTCGAGAATGACGAGGCCCGTCGCGCCCACTTTACCGAGGTGCTGCGCAAGAAGTTGCAGGAACCGGAGTTCCGCAAAATCGAAGGCTTTCCTATCGGTAGCGACGAGGACATCCTGAACCTGAGCGATCCGCCGTACTACACCGCCTGCCCGAACCCATGGATCGCCGACTTTATCGACGAGTGGGAGGCGCATAAGCCAGAGCAGGCCAAGGGCAACCACTATCACCGCGAACCCTTTGCGGCTGACGTGAGTGAGGGGAAAAGAGACCCTTTGTATGAACATTACTCATATCACACAAAAGTTCCTCACCTTGCCATAGCAAGATACATTGAACATTTTACTGCTCCAGGCGACATCGTTTTTGATGGCTTTTCTGGCAGTGGCATGACAGGGCTCGCGGGAAAAACTCTTGATCATTATTCATCCACAAACTTTCAGAAAAAGGGAGGGAGGCATGTCGTATTATCAGACCTCTCAACATACGCATCGTTTATCGGCTACAACTACTCGAACCATAAATGCGATCTTAGCTTCTTGCAGGAAATAGAGAAGATTGAGAAAGATATGTCGTGGATGTATCAAACGAAAGATGAACACGGTAAAGAAAGGACAATTAATTATTTAGTCTGGTCCGACGTGTTTATGTGCCCAGATTGCGGAGAAGAAGTTGTATTTTTTGATAATTTTGTGGATCAAGTATCAGGTGAAGTCACCGATGAGGCAAACTGCGATTCCTGTGGCTCTGTCATAACAAAAAGATCACTGGCCCCTAAGCGAATAACAATATTTGACAATGTTGTAAACAAGCCTCTAGCGGTGCTAAAGCAAGTGCCAGTGTTGGTTGTTTACTACGTTGGCAGAAGCCAGCACGAAAAAAGACCAGATGGCGATGACCTAGAGTTGATTGAAAAAATCAATTCCATGAAATTGGATTCATGGGTTCCAGTGCAAGCACTGAGAGATGGAGACAATACAAGCCAGCCGATAAAATCGCACGGCATAGCTTATAGCCACATGTTTTTTACAAAAAGAAATTTGATAACGATAAGTAAGCTTTGGGATGCTGCACGCTCGAGTAAATCACTATTTTGGATGTTCGAAATATTAGGAGGCTTCCGGGTATGGTCTAAGCGTTCTATTTTCCTGACTAAAGCATGGAAACAAGGTGGAACAGGTGCGTTCAAGCCAAGTACATCTGGCATTTTATATGTTCCATCAATATCTGGGGAGCGTAACATCCTAACCTCATTCAGAGAACGTACAAAGAAAGCTATCAATTTTAGCCGCTCTCTACCCATATCTGAAGCAACAACAATATTGTCTACTGGATCTTCTAGTGATCTTAACTTTGTTCCGAGTGATAGCATCGATTATATCTTCGTTGATCCACCATTCGGGGGGAATATCATGTACTCGGAGCTTAATTTGGTCTTTGAGCCGTGGCTGAGAGTGCTTACCCACAACAAACCGGAAGCAATATGCAATAAAACAGAAGGAAAAGATGTCCTGTTTTACACGGACATGATGGTGCGCTGTTTTTCTGAGTTTAAGCGTGTTCTCAAGCCAGGAAGGTGGATGACGGTCGAATTTCACAACTCAAAAAACGCTATATGGAATTCCATTCAAGAGGCTCTGCAGCGATCTGGTTTCGTTATTGCTGATGTGAGAACACTCGATAAAATGCAAGGTACCTTTAAGCAGTATACCAACGCAAATACCGTAAAGCAGGATTTGGTTATCTCTGCATACGCTCCTGATATTGATCTAGAGATTAATTTTTCCACAAAAGCAGGCACGGAAGAAGGTGTTTGGGAATTCGTTCGAAATCATCTAAAACACTTACCTGTGTTCGTTAGTAAGGGTGGAGTGGCAGAAACAATCGTTGAACGCCAGAACTATCTACTTTTTGATCGAATGGTCGCTTATCATGTTCAGCGCGGTGTTTCTGTGCCCATTTCCTCGTCTGACTTCTATGCTGGTTTGTCTCAGAGATTCTCAGAAAGGGATGACATGTACTTTCTGGCAGAGCAAGTCGCAGAATATGATAAAGGGCGAATTTCATGCAAAGAATTAATGCAAATATCACTGTTTGTATGTGATGAAGCCTCGGCTATTCAGTGGCTAAGAAAGACGCTTAAGAATAAACCGCATACATATCAGGAAATCCATCCTCTCTTCACTAAAGAGACCCAAAGGTCTTGGAGCAAAAATGAGTCGTCGCTAGAACTCTCAATTTTGCTTGAACAAAATTTTCTTCGCTATGACGGCAAAGGCCCAGTGCCAGAGCAAATCCACGCCTACCTCTCCACCAACTGGAAAGAGCTGCGCAATCTGCCCAAGGATGACCCGACTCTGGTGACCAAAGCCCGCGACCGCTGGTATGTGCCCGATCCCAAC
>JROS01000137.1 GCA_000769715.1 Desulfobulbus sp. Tol-SR | reverse complement strand
CGGGCCGAAAGCCTGGGCCAGGCTCAACTCGACCGCTTCTATTACGAGGCTCTAAAGCGAGTCATGGAGTGTCAGGACGCCACCTATGTGACCGGCTACAAGATCTGGCAGCACGAGCTGGTGTGGCAGGAGCACAAGGCCGCCCGCTCCGGCTATCTCTTTTTCGGGGCACCGAACGAGCGCTCCACCGCCGTGCCGCCGCGGGACTTTTACCTCTACTTCATCCAGCCCAACGATCCGCCGCGCTTCAAGGACGACAAGGCGAGCGACGAGGTCTTCTTCCGCCTGAAAGGCACCGACGAGGAATTCCAGACCGCGCTGAAGAGCTATGCGGCCGCCCTGGACCTTGCCGCTACCTCATCGGGCCACGCCAAGGCCACCTATGAATCGAAAGCCAACGGCTTCCTGAAGAAGCTGGTCCAGTGGCTGCAGAAGCACATGAGCGATGCCTTCGAGGTCACCTATCAGGGCCGCGCCAAGTCCATGACCGAATGGGCCAAGGGCAAATCCATCCGCGACCTGTCCGGTCTGTCGCCCCACGAGACCATCAACTTCCGCGATCTGGTCAACACCATTGCCGGTGTCTGCCTGGCTCCGAACTTCGAGAACCAGGCCCCGGACTACCCGTTCTTCTCGGTCCTGATCACCGGCAACAACCGCGCCCAGGCCGCGCAGGACGCCCTGCGGGCCATCGCCGGGCAGAACCGCACCAAGCAGGCCACCGCCGTGCTGGACGCCCTGGAGTTGCTCGACGGCGAGAAGATCGACCCCTACAAGTCGAAGTACACCAAGTTCATCCTCGATGCCGTCAAGGCCAAGGGCCACGGCCAGGTGGTCAACCGCAGCGAGATCATCCAGGACGACCACGGGCTTGAATACATGAACCCGGGCGGTTCGCGTCTGGAACCCGAATGGGTGAGCGTGCTGGTGGCGGCGCTGGTCTATTCCGGCGACATCGTGCTCGCTATCCCGGGCAAGAAATTCGACGCCACCGGCTTGCAGCAACTGGCCGCGACCGGCATGGACGAGCTGGTCCGCTTCAAGCACCTGGAGCAGCCCAAGGAATGGAACCTGCCCGCGCTCAAAGCCCTGTTCGAACTGCTCGGTATGACGCCGGGCATGGCCCAGCTCGTCACCCAGGGCAAGGACGAGCCGGTGCAGAACCTGCAGCAGGCGGTGGGCAAGATCGTCAAGCGCATCGTCATGACCCAGCAGACCCTGCGCGATGGGCTCTCCTTCTGGGGATTAAATCTGGTTACTGGTTCACAGTTGCTGGTTACTAGTTCTGACAACCAGAAACCAGTAACCAGTAACCAGCAACTGGAGGACGCGAAGGCTTTCTTTGAAAGCCTGCAAGCCTACTCCTCGCCGGGCAAGCTGAAAAACTTCCGCTACAGCGCTCCCGAAGTACTGGCCTTTGAGCCGGCCGTGAAGGCCCTGGATGAGCTGGACGCCCTGCGCGAGTTCATCGTGGACCACAGCCCGACGGCGTCCTGGCTCTCCACCGCCGAGGCGGTGCTGCCCGCCGAGCATGACTGGGTGGATCGCATGAAGACCACCCGCCAGGACGTGCTGGATGCCCTCAAGCAGGCCGACCTGACCGAGCTGGCCAGTCAGTCCCAGAGCATCGGGGCCAAGCTGCAAAAGCTGAAGAAGGATTACACCGTCGCCTATATCGGCCTGCACACCAAGGCCAGGCTGGGCGTGAACGACGACAAGCGCAAGGCCGGCCTGCTGGGCGACCAGCGGCTGCAAACCCTGCTCAAACTGGCCGGTATCGACCTGATGCCCCGACAGCAGCTCACCGATTACCAGAACCGCCTGGCCGGACTGAAGAGCTGCTTCGCCCTGACCGAGCAAAATCTCGACGCCTCGCCGATCTGCCCGCATTGCCAATTTCGGCCTGCGACCGAAATCAGGACTGAGGTAAAAGGACTGAGCGATGAGAATAACTCAGTCCTCAGTCCTCAGTCCTCAGCACTGAACAACGCCTCCGCCATCCTCAACGCACTGGACGAAGAACTCGACCGGATGCTCGACAGCTGGACCAAGACGTTGCTCGCCAACCTGGAGGACCCGATCACCCAGGCCAACATGGACCTGCTGAAGATCGACGACCGCGAACCGCTGGAAGCCTTCATCAAGTCGAAGGAACTGCCGGTGCCGCTGGACAGCAACTTCGTTCACGCCCTGAAGGAAGTGCTCTCGGGTCTGGTCAAGGTCACCGTCAAGGCGCAGGAGATGCAACAGGCTCTGCAGGTCACCGACGGCCCGGCCACCCCGGCGGAGATAAAAAAACGCTTTGATGAGTATATTGACCAGCTCATCAGGGGGAAAGATCCACAAAAAGTGCGCATAGTGCTCGAATAAAGGTGATGCGATGAAAAGGTATTCAGATCAAGAGCTTTTGGCGTTATTGGATTCCCTGGAATCTGATCGGGTCGAACGTAAAGAATCGTTCAAAGGCGATGTACCTAAAAAAGCACGGCAAGCCGTCTGTGCGTTTGCCAATGATTTGCCAAACTACAATGAGCCAGGCGTTCTGTTTATTGGCGCGAAAGACAATGGAGAGCCATCAGGATTGCAGGTGACAGATCAGCTTTTGCTTTCACTTGCGGACATGAAAACGGACGGGGCAATATCCTACCACTGCCCGTGTTTTCAGTTGAAAAACGGATGTTGAAAGGGGCGGAAATGGCGATCGTTACCGTCATGCCTTCCGATATGCCGCCGGTAAAATATGATGGCAGAATTTGGATTCGCACTGGACCTCGCCGCTCTATTGCAAACGAGCAGGAAGAGCGAGTCCTTAATGAGAAAAGAAGATATAAAAATCTGCCCTTTGATATTTATCCCGTACCGTCTGCAAAAATCACTGATCTATCGAAATCGGTTTTTGAAAACGAATTTCTCCCCGCAGCATTTGCCGCCGATGTGCTGGAATTCAACGGCCGCACCTATGAGGAGCGATTGGCGACCTGCAAAATGATCGTCTCTCCAGAAAACACCACGCCGACAATGCTGGGTCTGCTGGCAATCGGGAAGACCCCGCAGGATTTTTTACCTGGAGCGTATATTCAGTTCTTGCGAATTGACGGGACTGACCTAGCCGATCCCGTGATAGACGAGGAAAACATCAGCGGAGCGATTGTAGAAATGCTTCGTCGTACCGAGGAAAAACTCAAGGCTCACAACCGCGTAGCCGTCGATATCACTTCAACCCCAACGCACCAAATCGAAATGCCCTATCCACCTGCGGCGATCCAGCAGATTCTATATAACGCCGTACTTCATCGAACCTATGAAAGCACCAATGCGCCTGTCCGGGTGTACTGGTTTAATGACAGGATCGAAATCAACAGCCCGGGTGGTCCTTATGGCAACGTGACCTCTGAAAATTTTGGCAAACCCGGAATCACCGACTATCGCAATCCGAATATCGGAGATGTGTTGAAAACCTTCGGTTTCATACAAGCCTTCGGAAGAGGTATCGCCACTGCGCGAAGAGAGATGGAAAAAAATGGGAATCCTCCTCCGGAATTCGAGACCAATCAGAGCGCTGTCGTATGCACTTTAAGGGGGAAACCATGACTTCACCTGTGCTGACCTTTTTTAACAACAAGGGGGGAGTCGGCAAAACCTCCCTCATTTACCATCTGGCTTGGATGTTTGCCAGCCTGCGCAAACGTGTCGTGATCATCGATCTGGATCCGCAGGCTAACCTGACCGCCGCCTTTCTTGATGAAGACAAAATAGAAGCAATTTGGAATCAGCAGGACCTGGGATCGACCATCTACCAGTGCGTGAAACCGCTGACAGGTGTGGGCGATATTGCAGAACCGGTTCTTCAGAATATTGCTACCGACTTGTTTCTACTGCCCGGTGACGTAAACCTCTCCGGCTACGAAGACGCATTGTCTGCAGAATGGCCCAACAGCATGGGGGACAATAATCTTTATCGCCCAATGCGTATTCTCAGCTCCTTCTGGCAGGTAATGCAGATGGCTGCCCAAAAGGTCCAAGCAGACATCATTCTGGTAGATATAGGCCCGAATCTGGGCGCAATCAATCGGTCGGTGTTGGTGGCGACGGATTATGTAACAATCCCACTAGGCGCTGACCTTTTCTCTTTGCAGGGTTTGAAAAACTTAGGTCCAACCCTGAGGGGCTGGAAAAACCTCTGGCAAAAAAGGTTGGACAACTGGAATACAAGTACCGAGAAAAGCAGTTTCCCGGATTTTAGGCTCCCACAGGGGAAGATGTTGACCATTGGTTACCTGTGCCAGCAGCATGGCGTGCGCCTGGATCGTCCGGTCAAAGCTTACGATAAATGGGTGCAACGTATTCCTGACGTGTATCGGGAATATGTTTTGAACGAAACGCCCCAAAAAAAGCTCCGTCAGGAGGATGACCCCTATTGTTTGGCAACCATAAAGCACTACCGCAGTCTGATCCCGATGGCGCAGGAGTATCGCAAACCGATTTTCAACCTCACTTCCGCCGATGGCGCAATTGGTAGCCATGCGAATGCCGTACAAGATGCAAAAAAGGATTTTAGGCTGCTGGCAGGGAAAATAGCCGAGAAGATAGGAGTTCAACTCTGAAGACCTGGATTTTTGATTGGTCTTTTAGGGTGATTTCCTGGAGAAAACAAGTGACTAAGCGAGTGACCAACTTCGCCGAGCTTGGTCACCCGCAAAGTGACCAAGCTGAGAGACAAGATTACAGGACCTGGTTATTTCAGCCTACAAGCCAACCGCCGGACTGGAAAAGAAATTTGAAATTGGGGCTGGCACAGAAGATATCGTCTGGGACTTTATTAGAACCCACCTCAATCAACTTCCTGTTTTCGTTTCTAAAGAAGGGAAGATGGAGATAATTGCAGAGCGACAGAACTTCCTTTTGTTCGACCGAATGGTAGCGTTTCACGTTCAAAGGGGCGTTGCTGTTCCTTTATCTGCAGCCGAATTCTATCAAGGCCTTAGTCAGCGGTTTTCCGAACGAGATGGCATGTATTTTCTTCCGGATCAAATTGCTGAATATGACAGGAAGAGAATGACCGTTCGAGAGGTATTGCAGTTACAATTGTTCATTACTGACGAGAACACTGCTATCCAATGGTTGCGACAGCAGCTTCTTAAGAAAACGCAGACATCAGGGGAGCTCAAGCCCCAGTTTATGCAAAAAATTGGAGGGTGGCTGAAAACAGAAACGCTTCTCGAATTGGATGAGTTGCTTGAGCAAAACTTTATCAAATACGACGGCAAAAGCCCGGTGCCAGAACAGATCCACGCCTACCTTTCCACCAACTGGAAGGAACTGCGCAACCTGCCCAAGGATGACCCAACCCTAGTCGCCAAGGCCCGCGACCGCTGGTACGTGCCCGACCCCAACAAGGCTGGCGACCTCGAGAAGCTGCGCGAGAAGGCGCTACTCAGGGAGTTCGAGGAATACAAAGAGGTCAAGAAGAAGCTCAAGGTCTTCCGCCTGGAAGCTGTCCGCGCCGGATTCAAGAAAGCCTGGCAGGAGCGCGACTACGCCGTCATCGTCGCCGTGGCCGACAAGATCCCCAACAACGTCCTGGAAGAAGATCCCAAACTACTCATGTGGTACGACCAGGCGGTCACAAGAATGGGAGGAGAATAATGACAGTATGCAATGACAAATTTCCTCAGGGCAGCCGTTGGCTGCGCGCAGATTTTCATCTTCACACAAAGGCGGATAAGGAATTCTCCTTTACTGGTGATGCTGACTATTATTTCTCTCATTACATCCAGGCATTAAAAGAAGCTGATATCCAGGTCGGAGTGATAACAAATCACAATAAATTCGATGCCGTGGAATTCAGGGCATTGCAGAAAACCGCCAAGAAGCAAGGTGTCTTTGTATTGCCCGGTGTCGAGCTCTCTGTCAATGATGGCAGTAATGGTATCCATACGCTGATTGTGTTCAGTTGTGAATGGCTGGAGAATGGGAATGATTACATCAATCAGTTTCTCAACGTTGCCTTTGAAGGCAAAACTCCGGATCAATACGAGAATGAAAATGGCCGGAGTTCGTTGGGGATGTTGGAAACAATCAAGAGACTTGAAGGGTATCACAGAGATTTTTTTCTGGTGTTTGCGCACGTCGAGGATAGAAGCGGTTTATGGAATGAATTGGATGGAGGACGACTTCAAGAATTGGGAAAATCAGAAAATTTTTGCAGGCGCGCATTGGCATTTCAAAAGGTACGCACCCACGATGTGGCCGATCGAAAATGCCGTGTAAAAGTCCAGAGCTGGCTATGCGATGCCTACCCTGCTGAAGTTGAAGGTTCCGATCCCAAGTCAATCGATCAGATTGGGAAGGGGGGAAAATGTTACCTGAAAATAGGGGATTTTACCTTCGAGGCGATAAAGTACGCTTTGCTGGATCATGAACACCGAATGGCTCCCAAACCTCAAAAATTTGGGCATTCGCATATTCGTAGCGTGTCTTTCGATGGAGGTGTATTGGATGGAAAGACGCTTAACTTTTCTCCGGAGCTAAACACGTTGATCGGCATTCGCGGCAGTGGGAAATCCTCTGTCCTTGAAGTGATTCGTTACGCCTTAGAGATACCATTTGGCGAAAAGGCGCTTGATACTGACTACAAAAAGGATCTCGTCGATCATGTTTTGGGGAGTGGGGGTAAGATAACTCTCCAGGCTGTTGATCAGCGAGGCCAAGAGTACGAAATACATCGTATCAGCAGGGAAAGACCGGATGTGTATGTTAATGGCATACTTAAGCCAGGCATATCTATAAGAGAAACCGTGTTGCATAAGCCAATTTACTTTGGGCAAAAAGATCTTTCCTCGACCGGAGATGGATTTGAAAAAGATTTAGTAGAAAAACTCGTGGGTGGCAAATTGGCAGGAATTCGGCGTAGAATCTCCGACCAAGGTCCAAAGGTAGTCGAACTTGTTAGCCGTTTGAAGAAACTCTCCAGCACGGGGGAGCGAAAAAAGGAATTTGAAGCAAAAAAGCAAGATGCGGAATTTAGGCTGCAGTTCTACAAAGATCACGGAGTGGAGGAAAGGCTGCAAAAGCAAGTGGATTTTGACGCTGACTCCAGAAAATGTGCACAGGTTGTCGCTTTCGTTCAAACCTACCTCAGTGAATTGGAATCGTTCATAAATCAACATGAAGACGATTTGCGAAACCAAAGAATATATACTTCAAAACAGAACGAAACGTTCTTTGTCGACTTTTTCGCCTGTTATGAAAAGCTGGTTGCCTCTTTTGAACGTGTCAAGGAAGCCTTCGCCCTGGGGCGTCAGATTTCGGTGGAACTTCAGCAGAAAGCCCACGAATTTTCCAAGATTAAGGATGGGTTGAAGGAGGAGTTCGCTGAAATTGAAAGAAAGCTTGCCGAGCAACTGAAAGAGTCGGGAGCCCAGGCAATTCGCCCGGAGGAATTTCGTAAACTCAGAACAACAGTGGATCAGACCACTCAAATGCTTCAGGCACTGGAAAAAGAAGAGTCAAGCCGCTCCACCCTGAATACCGAATTGTTAAAAGAGCTCGCTCTGTTGAATGACCTTTGGCACGAGGAGTTCAAGGCGGTAAAGAGTGAGCTGGATAAAGTGAACCAGAGCAATTCATCTCTCATGATCGAAGCTGAGTTTAAAGGAGACAAAGTTGCCTTTATTACGTTCATGAAAGATATCTTCCGGGGGAGCCGTCTCCGGGATGCTACCTTTCAAAATCTTATCGGCCGGTTTGTTGATTTCGGGGCAATGTTCAAGGAATGGGAGGAAGTTCTTCGTGAGGTTGGCAACTCCTCGCAGATATTTACTCAATACTACAACGATAACCTCGAAGCTTTATTGACATGGCAGGTTCCCACTCGCTTTATCATCAAATACCGCGGTAAAGAACTCAAACACCACTCTTTGGGGCAAAGAGCTTCAGCTCTGATTTTGTTCGTCTTAAGTCAGCAAGAAAATGACGTCTATCTTATCGATCAACCTGAGGATGATCTGGACAACCAGACAATATACGAAGATGTTATCAAACTCATTCGACGTTTGAAGCCGAAAACGCAGTTTATATTTGCTACCCATAATGCCAATTTTCCAGTTCTTGGGGACGCAGAGCAGATTATTTCGTGCGCCTTCTCTGATGACAAAGTCCAAACGGTAAGTGGCAGTATCGACTGTCCGAAGCTACAGCAGGAAATCGTCGATATCATGGAAGGTGGGGAAGAAGCTTTTATGCAGCGTAAAAGGAGATACGAGATATGGAAACCGCAGAACTCCTAGAGATAATCAGCAGGGACGAAGACAGCAGGCATCAGTTTAAAGCCGATGTAACCAATGAAATTTCATTGGGTCAGGAGATGGTTGCGTTCAGTAATTCCGGAGGTGGCGCAATTTTTATTGGTGTGAGCAATGATGGGACGTTTGCTGGTCTAAAAAGGGGAGACATGGGCCGGCTGAATCAGTTGGTTTCAAACGCAGCATCCCAGCAAGTCAGACCACCCATAAATCCACAGACGGAAAACATCGCGGCTCCAAATGGGCTTGTAATGCGGATCGTTGTGCCTGATGGGATGAGCAAGCCGTACATGGACAAAAACGGTGTGATCTGGATCAAGAGTGGTTCTGATAAGCGTAAAGCCACATCCCGAGAGGAAGTTCAGCGGCTGTATCAAAGCGCCGGTTTGATACACGGCGATGAGATACCTGTTTCAGGGATGACGGTGTCAGATCTTGATCTGGACTATTTCAGGGGTTTCTTTGAGAAGAATTTTGGAGAGCCACTGGAACAGCAAGAAGCGGCGCTTCCTCAGATTTTGCACAATATGAATCTGATGAAGGATGGTCTTCTTAATATCAGCGGAGCCCTGCTTTTTGCAAAAAATCCAAGTTACAGGCTGCCTGTTTTCATTGTCAAAGCAATTGCTTTCCCGGGGAATGAGATTCATGAAGCCAACTATCTTGATAGCCGCGATATTTCAGGGAAATTGGTGGATGTGTTCCATCAGAGTATGAGTTTTGTACTTGGAAACATTCATCATGTACAGGGCGATCAAGACGTTAATGCTCCAGGCCAACCGGAGATACCGCCCATCGCTTTGGAAGAACTCCTGGCTAATGCTCTCATTCACCGTGATTACTTCGTTTCGTCACCAGTAAGGATTTTCGTGTTCGATAATCGGGTTGAAATTATTAGCCCAGGACATTTGCCCAATAACTTGACGGTAGAAAACATAAAAAGTGGCAATTCGAATATCCGCAACCCGATTTTGGCGTCTTTCGCTACCAAAATACTTCCATATCGAGGATTAGGCAGCGGTATTACTCGTGCATTAAAAGCTTATCCGAACATCCAGTTTGAAGATGACCGAGATGGGAATTTTTTTAGAGTTACCATTGGACGTTCGGTAGATGAATGATTTTTGGCAATACAGCACCGTTCATAACAACGCCTGCAAGGTCATCGAGGAACAGACCTTGTGGGGGCAGACGGTGTGCCGTGTCTGGCTGCCGAACCAGGACGCGGTGGTGCGCGTGCCCCGCTCCACCTTGCGACCGCTGAATGCCGACCTGCAGCCTGAGTTCGAGGAATATAAAGAGGTCAAAAAGAAACTCAAGGTCTTCCGCCTGGAGGCTGTCCGCGCCGGATTCAAGAAAGCCTGGCAGGAGCGCGACTACGCCGTCATCGTCGCCGTGGCCGACAAGATCCCCAACAACGTCCTGGAAGAAGACCCCAAGCTGCTCATGTGGTACGACCAGGCTGTCACAAGAATGGGAGGGGAATAATGTTTCTCAGGGAAGTCATTCTAAAAAATTTTCGAGGATACAAAAACGAACACCGAATCCCCATCGACCAGCTAACAGCGTTTATCGGGAAAAATGATGCTGGGAAGTCTTCCATCTTTGATGCTTTGGCCGTCTTTTTTGACCATTCATTGGGAAAAATCGACGCTTCAGATATCTGTGTTCACGCCGGGGCCAACGGCGAATTAAGAATCGGCTGCGTTTTTTCGGATTTCCCTGATTCGATCACCATTGACGCGTCTTCTGTCACAACGCTTGCAGAAGAGCATCTCCTGAATGTCGATGGTTTGCTTGAAATCCATAAGGTTTACGAATTTTCCGACGGAGCGCTAAAGAGGCCAAAAGTATTTGCGATTGCCAACCATCCAACGGCAAATGGCTTCGATGGCCTGTTATCAAAAAAGAACGTTGAATTGAAAAAAGCGGGTGAGGCCGCGAATATCGATGCCGGAGTCGATAAACGATCTAATGCAGCCCTTAGAAAGGCCATTTGGGGAAGTGCAGACGATTTGAAATTGGGCCATTCCGAAATCCAACTGGATAAGGAAGATGCCAAAGCCATCTGGGAGCAGCTCTCCAAATACCTGCCCGAATACGCCCTTTTCCGAGCAGACCGCCCGTCAACAGACGAAGACTCAGAAGTCCAGGACCCTCTTAAGGTCGCCATAAAACAGGCAATCGAAGAAGTGCAAGCTGAACTGGACGCAGTGAAGGAAAAGGTCAAAGCACGCACGCTTGATGTAGCCAATCGTACCATTACGAAGCTTGCTGATTTCGATAGTGCGCTTTCATCGCAACTCAACCCGAATTTCAAATCAGACCCAAAATGGGACGGCCTTTTCAAACTCTCTCTAACTGGAGACGATGAAATCCCCATCAACAAGAGGGGCAGCGGTGTTCGGAGATTGGTTCTATTCAGCTTCTTCCGCGCCGAAGCTGAACGGCTTCGGGAAGAGCATAAGAAAGGGAATATTATTTACGCAGTGGAAGAGCCGGAGACTGCACAGCATCCAGACAACCAGCGAAAGGTCATTGAAGCATTGCAGGCTATCGCCGAAGCCGATGGCTGCCAAGTTATGCTTACCACGCACGTCCCTGCATTGGCGTCACTACTACCAATCAATTCAATTCGATATGTCTGTTCTCACGACCTAAATGGCAGAGATGTCTGTATCGCAGATGATGATGTAATCAAGACGGTTGTCGCTGATCTGGGAATCATCCCCGACAAACGGGCAAAGGTTTTGGTGTGTGTAGAAGGTCCGCATGACCTTCAATTTTTAAGACGGATCAGTAGCTTGCTCCGGGCGGAGGACGACTCCGTCATTGATATGTTTGCAGATCCAAGAGTCGCGTTGGCCGTCTTGGGTGGAAGCACTTTGAAGGAATGGGTGAATCAGCATTACCTGAAAAATGTAGGTCTTCCAGAAGTCCATATTTACGACCGTGACGAACTGAAGAACGGAAAATACAAATACCAGGACGATAGAGATGCTGTAAACGCAAGAGGAGACGGTTCCATTGGATTCCTGACTGCAAAGCGGGAAATGGAGAATTACCTTCATATCGATGCAATAAGTGAAGCATTGCAGCCTGTCGTTGGTTTCAACTTCACCTTTGCGCTTTCAGACGACTGTGATGTCGAAACCGAAATAAAAACACTGTTAAACGGTCAAGGAAAAATCCAGAGGCGTTCGATTAAGCATTGGCTAAACGAAGACGCCGCAAGTCGTATGACATTGGATCGCCTAAAACAGCGAAACGGCTACGACGAGATCAAGGGCTGGTTTACTGAGATCGAAAACAGGGCTAACGGAGGTCAATGATGTACGAAAACATTTCCGATCTGCTCAAACAAATCGCCTTGGGCGAAGACTCGGTTCTTGAGCTCAAGGCGGTGGAATTCAGCGGTAACAAAGTTATCGGCCCGCACAAGGATGGCATGGCGGACGAACTGGCGGCCATGGCGAATACGGCCTCCGGCATCATTGTTCTGGGGGTTGATGACAAGACCAAAGAGATTCGAGGGATACCGCCTGCGAAACTTGACATAGTTGAGGGTTGGCTTCGTTCCATTTGCAACGACTCGATTGATCCTCCCTTGGATTGCGTCATACGCAAACTCATTGTGCCCGATCAACAGGGTGGTGAGAAAACTATCCTACGAATCGATGTGCCCCGCAGTCTCTTTGTTCATAAAAGCCCCAATGGCTATTTCCGCCGCCTCGGTAGTTCCAAGCGCGAGATGAAACCGGATGTTTTAGCGCGGTTATTCCAGCAACGCAGTCAGGCGCGACTCATTCGCTTCGATGAACAGACTGTTCCGGGCACATCTGTCAATGATCTGAATCCCAAGTTATGGAACCAATTCCGGACCGTTATCTCCTCCAAGGCCGATCAGGAATTTCTCGAAAAGATGAAGCTGATTGCCAAAGACGAAGACGGCGCCATGCGGGCGACAGTCAGCGGTATTCTGATGGCCTCGGACGCACCAGAGGCTTTTATGTCCAGCGCTTTTATTCAGGCCGTTTGTTACCGAGGCACTGAGCGCAACGCTGCCTATCAACTGGACGCTAAGGACATCACTGGCCCGCTTGATGTTCAGGTTCGGGACGCCTGCAAGTTTGTGGAGAGAAACATGCGGGTCTTTGCCATCAAAGCACCCAATCGGATCGAAACGCCCCAGTTTTCCATGAATGCGGTGTTCGAGGCGGTGGTCAACGCTGTCGCCCATCGGGATTACTCCATTTACGGTTCCAAGATTCGCCTGCACCTGTTTTCTGATCGGCTGGAAATCTTCTCACCCGGCGCGATTCCCAACACCATGACCATTGAGAGTATTTCGGAACGACAATCGGCACGGAACGAATTAATCAGCTCCTTGCTGGCTCGTTGCCCTATGAATGTAGACGCCATCGGCAGTCAGCGGAACTTCATCATGGATAAGCGCGGTGAGGGGGTACCGATCATCATCACCGAAAGCGAGAAGCTGTCTGGCAGGAAGCCGGTGTACAGGCTTCTTGACGATTCTGAGCTGATGCTGACGATTTTTGCCGCGCAACCACCCCATGGCGAGGATTGATTTTACGAATGGACTCACCATGGCAATACAGCACCATTCACAACAGCGCTTGCAAGGTCATCGAAGAACAGACTTTGTGGGGGCAGACGGTTTGCCGTGTCTGGTTGCCGAATTCTGATTCTGTTGTCCGAATCCCGGCTTCCGGTCTGATTCCACTCGCCTCTCGCCCCTCGTCACTAACCACTGATCATATTGCCTATGTGGCCGCCGCAGCCAAGGTGGCCGAGGTGCTCGAAGGCTCCACCAGCGCCACCGAGGGCCATGTGCTGCTGGCTCCCATGGAGTCCAACGTCATTCCGCTGCCGCACCAGATCCACGCCTTGTCCCGGGCCATCTCCGGCGACCGCGTGCGCTACCTGCTGGCCGACGAGGTGGGTCTCGGCAAGACCATCGAGGCCGGGCTGGTCATGCGCGAACTCAAGCTGCGCGGACTGGTGCGCCGAACCCTGGTTGTCTCTCCCAAAGGTATTGCCACTCAGTGGGTGGCGGAAATGCAGACCCACTTCAACGAGCAGTTCCAGCTCGTGCTGGGCGACGACATCGGCACCTTGCAACGCCTGGCTCCAGGGGCGGACCAGCGGAGCTCAGCCTGGTCGATGTTCGATCAGGTCATCGTCTCCCTGGATTCGGTCAAACCCATGGACAAGCGGCGCGGCTGGACGGCGGAAAGAGTCGCCGAATACAACCGCAGCCGGTTCGAGGATGTGTTCGCCTCGGCCATCCTTAATCCTGACGGCATCGAAACATCCGTCGATCACACGGTGGCCAGGATTCGCGATGAGATTCAGCTGGTGCGCGAGTCCTCCGCCATCTACGGCATCTCCGAAGAGCCGGATGTGCAAACCGCTGAGCGTCTGCGCTCGCATCCGCTGCCCCACTGGGTGGAACGGATGACGGTGGGCTACCTCAATTCACACGGCGGCGCAGCCAGTCGCAAGCGCTCATGGTGGGATCTGAATTGGCCGGATGGCCAGGAACACCGCAAAGCCGTATTTAGCGCCCGGGAAGCGGATCGTCTAACCGACGCAACCCTGCTCAATCTTGAAAACAGCCGTGTCCGTGGTCTTGCCCTGAACCTGCCCCAGGTCGCGGCAGGTCAGCCATTGCCGTGCGTAACCGTAAGCGGGCTGCCGGCCAGCATCTCCGGACTCTGGGGGCTCTTTGAGATCCGCCTTCAGGCCGGAATGCACCAGAAGACACAACTCCTGCACATCCCCATGGTGCGGCGTGGCTATGTCAGCGTGTTTTTGAGCGAGGAAGGCAAACTGTTTCTGCCCACGGCCCGGCATATCTGGGATGCGCTGCAGACAGCGGAAGCCGAGGTGCAAGCCACCCTCGGGCAGGATGACTCCATCACCGCCCATGAGCGTTTGCAGATTGCTGCCGAACAGGCCGGACAGGAGCTGTTCGACGCCCTGCAGCAGGCGCACCTCGCCTCGGTGAACAGGGAAGAGGAACGCGGCATGGTCGCCTTCACCTCTCGGCGCAAGGCCATCGAACGGGTGGGGCTGCCCGAAGTGCGCCAGTACCGTCTGGCCCGCTGCGCTACCGAGGAAAATGAGTGGCGGCATGAACTGCAATCAGCGCGGCAGATCGTACCGGAAATCCGGTCGCTGCTGATGCTGCGGATCATCAAGGGAGGCGCTCAATGAGTAGTTGGCGAGACGCCATCCTGAACGACTTTGTGCCCAACGTCAGCAAGCTGACCCTGGTCGCGGACCCGGATTGTCTGCTGACCGAGGAGAAGCTGGCATTGGAGCTTCGCGGGCGCGGGTTCGACCTGATCGAGTTCAGTGATCCGGTCGAATTCAGATACGCCTATGAGTCCAAATACCGCTCGATCTGGGACCGGGGTGAGCACATCGATCTGGTGGTAGTCCTCCGCTTGCAGGATGCGGAGCTGGAATCCCTGCCATACGACCTGCTCCAGGCGGGCCGCAAGCTCTCATTCAACCTGGGGGATCTCTTCCCCAACCTGAGCTATCCGGTCATCGAGAAGCTCGACAGGAGCTTGCTGGATTCGCTTTTTGAGGCCCAGCGCAAGTCGCCGCCGGATCGCATGGGCGATAACGCCACCAAGGATTTCATTCTCCGCCATGTGTTCGGCATTGCGGCGGAACTGATTGGGGGCGAGGTGGAGCTGCTACGCGCATTGCTGCGCCTGCACTACGGAAAGCTCCAGATTCCACTGATGCTGGCCGAGCGGCTTATCCAGGTTCTCAAAGGGCATGATGGATTCAAGGCTTGGCCGCTCTCCGAGATCGTTCCGGACGATGAGGCCTTTTTCGCCTTTTTGCAGGAACGCTGGCCGCTATTTCTTTCCAGGCTCGGCAGCGCCAATCAGGTACGGGAAGATTCGCCGGACCAATGGGCAGGACAGCCCATTGGGACATCGCGCAGCGATGCCCATGCGGTGCGAACCATGGAGGGTGAGCATCAATACGGCCTCAAGTATCCCGGCCCCCACCGCCTGCCGTTCGACCATCAGGACATCAAGGTCTACATCGACAACCTGTTCCTGGAGGGGAAACTCACCCCTGTCGAGGCCAAAGGCATTGAAGTGGATGCCGGGTCCTGGGTCCGAAGCGGTATCGCCACGTCCGGCGTGGACGATGACGAGCTGCGGATCTCTCGCTTGTTTGGCCTTGTCGAGAAGGAGCTGCCCACTGCGGAAGCGCGTTACTCGGACTGGACCGCCTTTGCATTGAAATGGGCCGAACCGTCTGCGCTGGTCCATTGCGGCAACAGCGCCGAGCAGCAGAACCGGCTCAGGGAAATCGGCGATGCACTGAACACGACCTTTGCCGCTTGGCTGGCCGACCACTACTCCAGCCTGATCAACTTGCCGCCGACCAATCCGGCCATGCTCCACCATGTGCCGCGCCGCCTGGCTCGGGATATCGAGGACTCCGGTAGCAGCCGTGCCGCGTTGATCGTGGTTGACGGCCTGGCCCTGGATCAGTGGGTGACCATCCGCCAGCTTCTGCAAAAGCAGGATGCCAATCTGGTCATGCGCGAATCCGCGACCTTCGCCTGGATTCCGACGCTGACCTCGGTATCGCGGCAATCGATCTTTTCGGGCAAGCCGCCGCTCTATTTTCCGTCATCCATCAACTCGACCAACAGCGAAGAGAAACTCTGGAAGCAGTTCTGGGAAGGCCATGGCCTGTCCCGGTTGGATGTCGTTTACCAGCGTGGCCTCGGCGACGGCGATGCTGCGGGCGTCCTCGACTCCGCAATCCATCCCGGCAAGACCAGGGTGGTGGGGCTGGTCGTGGACAAGGTCGACAAGATCATGCACGGCATGCAACTCGGATCAAGAGGGATGCACAACCAGATCAAGCAGTGGTGCCGGGGTGGATTCCTGGCCACTCTGGTCGGCCAACTGCTGGATTACGGCTATGAGGTCTGGCTGACGGCCGATCACGGCAACATCCAATGCGACGGCAAAGGCCGCCCGTCTGAAGGTGTGATTGCCGAAACTCGCGGCGAGCGTGTTCGTGTCTATCCCACGCCGGAACTCCGCGCTCAGGTGGCTGGGGCCTTCCCGTTTGCCCACGAGTGGCAGCCGGTCGGATTGCCAGCAGATTATTTTCCCCTGGTGGCCGGTGGCCGCGACGCATTCGTGAACCCGGGAGATGCCATCGTAGGTCACGGCGGTGTAGCCATCGAAGAAGTCATCGTGCCCCTTGTGAAGTTTGAAAGGAGGACACGGTGATGGGCAAAAGACACGAAGCCATTGGCATCAAGCAGGCGATTCGTTTCGAGTGGATGCAAAAAGCAGCCAATCTGCTGCTGGCGGGGCTCGACGCCAAAACCATCCGCCAGGAGCTGCATGAGTTCCTTAGCGAAAGAAAAGGCAACGGCTCCGAAGGCGAACGAAGCGATCAGACCCGGACCTTCGTCGTCAACAATCTGATGAAGATCTGGGTCTCTCCTGACCCCGAGTTGATTCCATTCCGGGATGCCCAGCTTTCGTTTCTGCGGGAAAACCCGTCCATGGCCCTGGCGGTCCACTGGGGGATGATCTCGGCGGTCTATCCCTTCTGGTTCAATGTGGCCCGGCAGACCGGCCGTCTGCTGGCCTTGCAGGACCAGGTGACCCAGACGCAGATCATCAATCGCCTGAAGGAACAGTATGGCGACCGGCAGACCGTGAGCCGCTATGCCCGGTTCGTCATCCGCTCCTTTGTCGCCTGGGGAGCCCTGAAGGATTCCGAGGCCAAAGGCTGCTATGAGAAAGCCGCTCCGGTGAGCATTGCCGAGCCAAACCTGGCCATCCTGATGTTCGAATCCGCACTCCTGGCCACCCCGGAGGCCAAGGGCGCATTGGGGCTGCTCCTGAACAATCCGGCTTTCTTCCCATTCCAGCTCCCCGTGATGACCGGAGACTTTGTATCCCAGCGCAGCGACCGGATCGACGTGGTTCGCTATGGACTGGACGATGAGCTGTTGAAATTGAAGGTTTGATGAGAGCGCAGGACAGAAGAACGAAATAATATGCGAACGGTATGTGAGGAATAGATGGCTGGCGAGTACGAGAAACCGATAACAATTGAGAAGGCGATCCATCAAATCGTCAACCGGAGCTACTTGCTGCCTACCATTCAGAGAAAATTCACCTGGAGCAGTTTGCAGATATGCGTCCTGTTCGACTCGATCATGCGCGACTATCCGATCAATACATTCATGTTCTGGGAAGTTCGGGAGCAGGGTGTCAATTTGATTGTCAGCTCCCTCATCCTTGTCTGGGGCGCGGTGGAGATCGCTCATGGGTTCGGGGTCAGCGACCCGATTATCGGCCAGACCATCATCGCCGTGGGCACTTCGCTGCCGGAACTGGCTTCGTCAATCATTGCAGCCAGGAACGGCGAACACGATATCGCACTCGACAATATCTTGGGCTTCAACCTGTTCAGCACCCGGGCCGCGGTGGGGATCGCCGGTACGATTCACCCGCTGGCCGTTGGGCCGAAAGTCTTAACTGCTAAAGATCAGTCAAAGCTTTTTCGGAGCCCTAGATCATCCCTCCCGGGTCTGCGAAAACGGAATCCTTTAAGGCCAGGTTTTCTATCATTTACATGCGCTTAGGACGCTTAGGCAATTTACAACAAGAAAGGGAGGCAAATCTATGAATTCCAAAACGGAACATTACCACATTGTCGTAACTTTTAATATTGACGAAAAAGAAAAAGAGTTGTTGGTCAAAACAATTCCGGAAGGAACATTCTTTTCTTTCCTGAGTGATCTGAGCGAAGAAGACAGAAAGAAAGCGCTGCAAGCGGCAGATGTGCTTTTTTCCTGGAACCCTCCAAAAGAACTATCCAAGGATGAATACCCGCTGCTTACGCGGTTGCGCTTCATGCAGCTTCTCTCGGCCGGTGCCGATCACGTTCCCTTCGACGATATCCCCGAAGGAGTGAAGATCGCAAGCAACGTCGGCGCCTACGCCGAACCGATGGCGGAGCACGTACTGGCTATGGTGCTTGCCCTGGCAAAGCAGCTGCTGAAAAATCACGACAAGCTGGCACGCGGTGAATTCAACCAGTTTGAAATCAATAAGATGGTGTCCGGTTCAACGGTCGGCATTATTGGTTTCGGTGGCATAGGAAAGGCGGCGGCGAAACTTTTGCGATGTCCGGGATGTAGAATATATGCTATAAACTCAAGCGGCAGGACGCAGGAAGCGGTGGACTTCATCGGGACGTTGAAGGATCTTGACTACGTTTTGAAGGAATCCGACATTGTCGTCCTTTCCATTGCACTAAACAATCGAACGCAAAACCTCATAGGTCGTCACGAGCTTGAGTTGATGAAACAGGACGCCATCTTAGTAAACGTAGCGCGAGCAGCACTTATAGACGAAACCGCTCTTTTCGAACACCTTGTGAATAACCCTCATTTCAAGGCAGGCATCGACGCCTGGTGGGTCGAACCTTTCAGCGCCGGCACATTTAAGATGGATCATCCTTTCTGCGAACTTTCTAATTTCATTGGCTCGCCGCACAATTCGGCGATGGTTCCGGGCGTAATTAGAAGAGCCGTCGAATTGGCGGCTTTGAATGTTCGTAATTTCATCCAAGATAAGCCGATTCGCGGGATAGTATCTCGCAAGCAATATAGATAACGTTTAATAAAGAAGAAGCTGTAGCAACCCTGTCTGTTTTCCCCTTCCGAAAGAGAATCCTTACAGTGTATGGTTGCCGTCGAATGTCGACGAGCGGCACGATGCTCGGTTTTTTTCTTCTGGCCGGCTGACCCAGCATGCGCTGCATTTTTTGCCAGGATGGCGTCCACTGTCTCCCAAGTGCCACATTGCAAGATGCCGTAATACTGCCAAAAAAGGCGATCGCTGCAGGACCGATCCCTTCCATGTTTCAGTAAGCCAAGACGGTGCCGGTTCTCTCCATTCCCCGATCCGGTCGAGGATAGCAACGTACCGTTCAATCCTTTTCAGATCTGGCGGGCCGTATACATCGCCACCATCCGTTCGATGGCGGCCGGGCCTGTCTAGGTCCATCACTTCATAAATCGAGTAGTCGCCATAGAGAACAAGGACGGTATCGATCAACTCCTCAA
>JROS01000136.1 GCA_000769715.1 Desulfobulbus sp. Tol-SR | reverse complement strand
GACTCAGCTCGACCGCTTCTACTACGAGGCGCTTAAGCGGGTCATGGAATGTCAGGACGCCACCTACGTGACCGGCTACAAGATCTGGCAGCATGAACTGGTCTGGCAGGAGCACAAAGCCGCCCGCTCCGGCTACCTCTTTTTCGGCGCTCCCAACGAGCGCTCCACCGCCGTGCCGCAGCGGGACTTCTACCTGTATTTTATCCAGCCCAACGATCCGCCACGCTTCAAGGATGACAAGGTCAACGACGAGGTCTTCTTCCGACTTAAAGGAGGAAGCACCGACGAGGAATTCCAGACTGCGCTGAAGAGCTATGCGGCCGCCCTGGATCTTGCAGCCACCTCATCGGGCCATGCCAAGGCCACCTATGAATCGAAGGCCAACGGTTTCCTGAAGAAGCTGGTCCAGTGGCTGCAGAAGCACATGAGCGATGCCTTCGAGGTCACCTATCAGGGCCGCGCCAAGTCCATGACCGAATGGGCCAAGGGCAAATCCATCCGCGACCTGTCGGGCCTGTCGCCTCACGAGACTATCAACTTTCGCGACTTGGTGAACACCATCGCCGGTGTCTGCCTGGCACCGAACTTCGAGAACCAGGCCCCGGACTACCCGTTCTTCTCGGTCCTGATCACCGGCAACAACCGTGCCCAGGCCGCGCAAGACGCCCTGCGAGCCATCGCCGGGCAGAACCGCACCAAGCAGGCCACCGCCGTGCTGGACGCCCTGGAGCTGCTCGACGGTGAGAAGATCGACCCCTACAAGTCGAAGTACACCAAGTTCATTCTCGATACCGTCAAGGCCAAGGGCCACGGCCAGGTAGTCAACCGCAACGAGATCATCCAGGACGACCACGGTCTGGAATACATGAACCCCGGCGGTGGTCGGCTTGAGCCGGAATGGGTGGCGGTCATCCTGGCTTCGCTGGTCTATTCCGGCGACATCGTGCTCGCCATTCCGGGCAAAAAGTTTGACGCCACCGGCCTGCAGCAGCTTGCCGCGACCGGCATGGACGAGCTGGTCCGCTTCAAGCACCTGGAGCAGCCCAAGGAATGGAACCTGCCCGCGCTCAAAGCGCTGTTCGAACTGCTCGGCATGACGCCGGGCATGGCCCAGCTCGTCACCCAGGGCAAGGACGAGCCGGTGCAGAACCTGCAACAAGCGGTGGGCAAGATCGTCAAGCGCATCGTCATGACCCAGCAGACCCTGCGCGAAGGGCTCTCCTTCTGGGGCCTGGACCTGCTCGCGGGCACCGATCTGGCCAGCCAGGCCAGTGGGCTGGACGAGGCCAAGGGCTTCTTTGAATCGCTCCAGGCCTACTCCTCGCCGGGCAAGTTGAAAAACTTCCGCTACAGCGCTCCCGAGGTGCTGGCCCACGAAAAGGCGGTGAAGGCGCTCGATGAGCTGGACGCCCTGCGTGAGTTCATCATGGACCACAGTCCGACGGCGTCCTGGCTCTCTACCGCCGAGGCGGTGCTGCCCGCCGAGCATGACTGGGTGGATCGCATGAAGACCACCCGGCAGGATGTGCTGGATGCCCTCAAGCAAGCCGACCTGACCGAGCTGGCCAGCCAGTCCCAGTCCATCGGGGCCAAGCTGCAAAAGCTGAAGAAGGATTACACCGTCGCCTACATCGGCCTTCACACCAAGGCCCGGCTGGGCGTGAACGACGACAAGCGCAAGGCAGGACTGCTCAACGACCAGCGGCTGCAAACCCTGCTCAAGTTGGCCGGTATCGACCTGATGCCTCGGCAGCAGCTCACCGATTACCAGAACCGCCTGGCCGGACTGAAGAGCTGCTTTGCCCTGACCGAGCAAAACCTCGACGCCTCGCCCATCTGCCCGCATTGCGGGTTCCGGCCTTCGGTGGAAACTGGTGCGGCGGCAGGCTCGCAGATGATCGACCAGATGGACGCCCAGCTCGACGCCATGGTGACAGCCTGGACCTCCACCATCCTCAGTAACCTGGAGGACCCGATCACCCAGGCCAATATGGATCTTTTGAAGATCGACGACCGTGAACCGCTGGAAGCCTTCATCAAATCGAAGGAACTGCCGGTGCCGCTGGACAGCAACTTTGTCCATGCATTGAAGGAAGTACTCTCCGGCCTGGTCAAGGTCACCGTCAATGCGCAGGAGCTGCAACAGGCCCTGCAGGTTACCGACGGCCCGGCCACCCCAACGGAGATGAAGAAACGCTTTGAGGAGTACATCGATCAGCTCACCAAGGGCAAGGACCCGGCCAAGGTGCGGATCGTCATGGAATGAGGTCACCAATGACACTTAAGTCACAAGATAACAATGATGCATCTGACGCCATTCTCGTTTCATTTGATGCAAAGTGGGTGAAGCCACTTAATGATGGCTCTGTTTCACAGGTCTTTAGAAAACGAGGGCCGAAAAGTACGTCTCCGAGTTGGGTGTATGTTTATGCAGGAACACCTATTAAGGCTGTCATTGGTCGGCTACCAGTGATTCATTTGCGGCAATTGACAATCAAAGAGTCTCTTGCTTTGGCAAATGAAGGGGCGCTTGAGAGAAGTGAACTGGCTGAGTACGCAGGTGAATATAGCTCACTTTTTGTGTTTACTGTCGGGAAGTTTCAGTCAGCTTCCACCGAGGTTACTTTTCCCGAGCTGAAAGAAAAATATGGCTTTGCCCCGCCTCAAAGCTTTCTGATTTTGTCGACGCAAGGGAAAAATGCACTAGATACACTGTGTGGTTTTGCTGAAGGAGAAAATAATGCCTAACTTTGAAGAGCCAAAGCAAGATCTGCTTTTTACGGATAGCATCAATGCGTCTGAAGGATACGAAAAAGAAGAAATTTGCTTTGGAATTCGCTTTCCAAGTGAAAAAGCTCGCCGAGCCCACTTCACCGAAGAGCTGCGCAAGAAGCTGAGGGACCCGGAGTTCCGCAAGATCGAAGGTTTTCCCATCGGTGACGACGAGGACATTCTGAATCTTAGCGATCCGCCCTATTATACGGCTTGCCCAAACCCATGGGTTCAAGAGTTTATTGCTGAGTGGGAATCGCAAAAAGACAATATAGAAGACCATCATCGTGAGCCTTTCGCTACAGATGTAAGTGAAGGCAAGAACGACCCAATCTACAATGCACACTCATATCACACCAAAGTGCCACACAAGGCCATAATGCGTTTCATCCTCCATTACACACAGCCGGGGGACATCGTATTTGATGCTTTCGCAGGAACGGGCATGACAGGAGTGGCCGCGCAGATGTGCGGTGACCGTGACGTGGTGCTGTCCCTTGGATACCAGGTAAAGCCTGACGGGACTATTTTGCAGGAAGAGGTAGAAGAAGAGAACGGCAAAAAAGCGTGGCGACCATTTTCAAAACTTGGTGCTCGCAAGGCTGTGCTAAACGACTTGTCACCTGCAGCCACATTTATCGCTTATAACTACAATACACCGGTTAACATTTTATCATTTAAAAGAACGGCAAAAAAAATCATCAGTGATTTTGAGAAAAAAACAAAGTGGATGTGGGAAACATTACACACCGATAGAAAAACGCTTGGAAAAGTTAATTACATTGTTTGGAGCGACGTGTATAGCTGCCCCGAATGCTCGGGAGAGATAATTTATTATAAAGAAGCATTTATTAAAAATGGTGGCGCTGTTGAGTTCAATCCGGAGTTCAATTGCCCCCATTGCAATTGTTCGATTTCAAAAAACCCACCGAAAAACTCGCAAGCACAGAAGCCCGCTCGCATCTTTGAATCCGCCTATGACCCTATCACGAGAGCCGTAACGGAAAAGCAGAAACAGGTGCCTGTCCTTATTAATTACAGCATAGGAACCAGAAGACACGAAAAACTGATCGACAGTGATGACCTGTTGAAGGCCACATCAATAGATGTCAGTGATGATCTAATCAAAAATATCCCTTTCTCTGAAATTATAGAAGGTGATAAATCTGCCGATCCATTCGGATGCGGTGTTCGTCATGTTCATCAATTCTATACAAAGCGTATTTTGGCGTCGCTATCAATATTGGCCGACCTTACCAAAGGGCATCCACAATTGGAGTTTTTAGTCGGCAGTATGTTACCAAAACTTACGATCATGAATCGATATATGCCTCAGCATGGAGGAAGAGCACTGGTTGGTCCAATGGCCAACACGCTTTATGTGCCTCCTGTCAGTGTCGAAAATAATGTAATAGACCAACTTGTTTTCCAGTTTAAGAAAATCATACAGGCACTAACCTCGCTTTCCGGCTCGGTAATAACAACACAAGCTGCCCAATCAGTTGACATTCAAGATTCGAGTATAGATTACATATTTCTTGATCCACCATTTGGATCGAACATTATGTATTCTGAACTGAGCTACATAAGAGAATCATGGTTACGTGTTATAACTAATAACAAGCCTGAAGCCATTGAGAACAAGACTCAAAAAAAAGGAATTGATGAATATCGCGACCTCATGACCAATTGCTTTGAAAAGGCATTCAAATATTTAAAGCCAGGGCACTGGATGACTGTCGAGTTTTCAAACACTAAAGCAAGTGTTTGGAACAGCATCCAGAATGCACTTTCTGATGCAGGGTTTATTGTTGCATCAGTTGCAGCCCTAGATAAGACTCGTGGCGGATTGCA
Source organism: Desulfobulbus sp. Tol-SR (assembly GCA_000769715.1). Classification (GTDB taxonomy): domain Bacteria; phylum Desulfobacterota; class Desulfobulbia; order Desulfobulbales; family Desulfocapsaceae; genus Desulfoprunum. The sequence goes on along the minus strand of JROS01000136.1, from coordinate 4,973 downwards.
CGCAATGCTTGGACCGACTGCTGTTAAGCAAGATTTGGTCATTTCTGCATACAAACCTAATGGCGGTTTTGAAGAGCGCTTCCAGAAAGAGGCGCAAACCGAAGAAGGCGTATGGGATTTTGTCCGCACCCATTTGAAGTATCTGCCGGTCACCAAGCGTCAGGGTCCATTGATGCTTTTCGTTCCCGAGCGCGATCCGCGCATCCTGTTCGACCAGATGGTGGCCTACTACGTCCGCAAGGGCTACCCCGTGCCGATCTCCAGCCAGGAATTCCAGATCGGGCTGGCACAACGCTTCATAGAGCGTGACGGCATGTATTTCCTGCCGGATCAGGTGGCCGAATACGACCGCAAAAAGATGACCTCCGGTGCCCCACAGCAGCTTTCGATGTTCGTCTCCGACGAGGCCTCGTCGATCCAGTGGCTCCGCCAGCTCATCAGAGAAAAACCGCAGACCTTCTCCGACATCAATCCACAGTTCATGCAGCAGCTCGGCGGCTGGAGCAAGAACGAAGCCCAGCTCGACCTGCGCGAACTGCTGAACCAGAACTTCCTCTGCTACGACGGCAAAGGCCCGGTGCCCGAGCAGATCCACGCCTACCTTTCCACCAACTGGAAAGAGCTGCGCAACCTGCCCAAGGATGACCCGGCGCTGGTGACCAAAGCCCGTGACCGTTGGTATGTGCCCGATCCCAATAAGGCAGGCGACCTCGAGAAGCTTCGCGAGAAGGCTCTGCTCAAGGAGTTCGAGGAATACAAAGAGGTCAAAAAGAAACTCAAGGTTTTCCGCCTGGAAGCTGTCCGCGCCGGATTCAAGAAGGCCTGGCAGGAGCGCGACTACGCTGTCATCGTCGCCGTGGCCGACAAGATCCCCAACAACGTCCTGGAAGAAGATCCCAAGCTGCTCATGTGGTACGACCAGGCAGTAACACGAATGGGAGGCGAATAATGGCAAGAGCGGATTTACTAATTCGCCTTGTCCAATCCGGCATACGGGGCGACAAGGCCACATTTAGAAAGGTCGTCGAGGCGATCATCGCCGAAGAGCGGACCAAGCAGCACAAGGTGCTGGCCGAGAAGCTCGAAGAGATGCTCAATACCGCACCGATTGAGCGTCCCGTTACCAATGGCGGTGGCCCTATGTTGGATCAGCGCATGGGCAATCTGTTCCATGAGGTCATGCCTCAACGAAAACTCTCGGATCTCATCCTGCCGGATGAGGTGCAGCAGATTTGCCAGGGCCTGATTCAGGAACAGCACCGGACAGACCTGCTCAGGTCATACAACCTGGAGCCCCGCAACCGCCTGCTCCTCATCGGACCGCCGGGCAATGGCAAGACGTCGTTGGCCGAGGCCATTGCAGAAGCACTGGTGGTTCCACTGCTTGTGGTTCGTTATGAGAGCGTCGTAGGTACATACCTGGGTGAGACCGCTGTCCGCCTGAAAAAACTGTTTGAGTATGCATCCACTCGGAAATGCGTCCTCTTTTTCGACGAGTTTGAAACCCTCGGCAAGGAACGCGGTGATCTGCACGAAACCGGTGAGATCAAACGCGTGGTGAGTTCGCTGCTCATGCAGATCGACAACCTGCCGAGCCATGTGATGGTCATAGGGGCAACCAATCATGCGGAACTGCTGGACCGTGCAGTATGGCGGCGCTTCCAGGTCCGCATGACACTGCCCGGCCCGACCCGTGCTCGCCTGACAGAGTGGTTCGAAAAATTCGAGCGCCGGATCAATATCCCTTTGGGATACGCGCCTGGCACTTTGGCCAAACGTCTCCAGGAATCGAATTTCGCGGAAGTCGAAGAGTTTGGCACGACCGTGTTCCGGCAGTATGTGCTCGAACAACCGAACGCCGACATGAAGGAAATCGTGTCCAAAACCCTCCAGCACTGGTCCGCCAGATCAGTCACAGTAGCTCAACAGGACGGACCGGAGGTGAAGGATGCCTGAACGCCCACTACTCCTTTTCCCGACGCCACAACCGGCTGATAGGACAAAACAGAAACCCCAGTTCGGACGCGTTCACAAGCCCAATGTAACGCGACAAGGTCAACGTCTTTCACCGATGTTCAACCAACTGCAGGCAGCTTTTGAAGCCCGCAGAGTTGAGATTCAGCAGAACACTGCGGGTATAGACCCCGAGCAGGTTTTAGTCATTGAGACCATTGGCAGCGTGGACAATTTTGCCAATGCCGTGAAACGCATCGAGGGGCTCGAGTGGATGGGTGAACTCGAGAGCGACGAGATTGCACCCGACCAAGATTTTTATGATGAGAATAATCCTGAAAAGGAACTGAATGGGCGTCTGTATCTGGTAATGACCAATCAGCGAGCCCTCGACGAGATGCTGTCCCTGTGGCGACGCTACCAGGCTGATCCAAACATGCAGTTCGAGCGCGGCCTTACAAAGTTCCGCGACGTGTTCCTACACTTGAAAAGCATCCGTCGGTGGGATGTTCAGGACAGACTTCTTGAAACCGGCGTGATTGATATCTGGCAGGAGGATCTTGAATACGACGGTGATCGGGTCATTCCGTTTGAGGCTGAGCTTTGGTTTCGTGGAAGCAACGAGCTTCGCGCAGTTAGCGCGAGCCAAGTCACGAACCTCGTTCAGCAAGCGGGCGGTCGAATACTGAACCAGTCAGTGATTGAGGGCATCGCCTACCATGGGCTCTTGGCCGAACTACCGGCTCACGCCATCCGAGATATCGTGGAGAACCCAACAACTGAACTGGTTAAATGTGAGAACGTCATGTTCTTCAGACCTGTTGGGCAAATGGTGGTCGGAGACAAATCTCCAGAGGGTGATATGGAAATCGCCCAGATTGAAGAGATGCCAATCCCTACTGGCGATCCAGTCGTGGCTCTTTTTGATGGGGTTCCGCTGGCCAATCACCGTTTGTTGGCTGGCCGTTTGATTGTTGACGATCCAGATAACTGGGAAGCTGATTACGCGGCCTCGGAGCGGGTCCATGGCAGCTCAATGGCATCGCTCATTGTCCATGGCGACCTGAATCAGCCACAGCCATCTCTATCCAGGCCAGTTTACGTTCGGCCTATCATGAAGCCGCTGAACTGGCTCGACACGCCTCGACCAGAGGGGATTCCTGAAAATTGCCTTGCGGTCGATCTTATCCACAGAGCGGTTAAGCGATTATTCGAGGGTGATCAGGGGGAAGGACCAGCAGCTCCTCAAATTAAAGTAATCAACTTGTCAATCGGTGACCGAGCCCGCCAATTCACACAGTCTATGAGCCCGATTGCCAGATTGCTGGACTGGTTGAGCGTGAAGTATGGCGTGCTGTTTGTCGTCAGTGCCGGGAATCACCCAACAACAATTTCCTTGGGCGTATCTCGGGAAGAATTCGACTCATTTCAGACTGACGAATTTGAAGCGGCAACGATCAAAGCCCTGTACAGGGACGCCCGGCACAGGAAACTTCTTTCGCCAGCCGAAACGATTAACGGCATCAGCGTTGGGGCAGTACATCTTGACGAGGCACAGGTTGCCTACCAGGGAAATAGGATAGACCCATTTGGACGTCCATTACCCAGTCCCGTATCAGCATTTGGCAGCGGTTATCGACGTGCAATAAAACCTGACGTTATCTTCTACGGCGGGAGACAGTGGTACCGGCTGCCTTTACAGCCAACCAACCCCGTAACCATTGAGCCCGCGATTTTTCGCACAACCCCTGGAAACAAAGTCGCCTCACCCGGAAGCCTTGCTGGTGAATTAAACGCCACCTCCTACAGTTGTGGAACGAGCAATGCGACTGCTTTGATCAGCAGAGCCGCTGGCATTTGTTACGACTCTCTGCAGCAGATCTTCAATGAGCAAGCGGCTGAAGTCGATCCATCGAATTATGAAGTTCCCCTATTGAAGGCGATGTTGGTCCATGGTTGCTCGTGGGGCGATATAGGTTCACGAATTTCCGAGGTGCTTCGTACCCCTGAAAACGGCCGTCAGCTCAGTGGGCTGATTAGCCGGTGGATCGGTTATGGCATACCGGTGGTGGACCGTGTTCTGGATTGCACAGAACAGCGGGCAACAGTCTTGGGCTTCGGGCAGCTTTCCGATGGCGAAGCTCACGTTTTCAGCCTGCCTCTACCTCCATCGCTGGGATCGCGCCCTGAGTGGCGACGCCTGACCGTCACCTTGGCTTGGTTGTCCCCAATCTCGGCAAGCACTCAAAAATATCGCACTGCAAGCCTTTGGTTTGAAATGAACAACAACGGCTTAGCTCCAACTCGGAGTGATGCCGATTGGCGAGCAGTGCGGCGCGGAACAGTCCAACACGAAGTGTTCGAAGGCCAGAGAGCGGAGCCGTTCATCGACGGGGAAGTTATCGAAATCAAGGTGAACTGCCGGGAAGACGCCGGGAAAATTCATAACCCTGTCGCGTATGGATTGGCCGTGTCGTTGGAGGTAGCCGAGGGCCTCGATATCGCTGTTTACAACGAAATCAGAACTCGCATTGCACCTGCGATTCAGATTCAGCAGGCAACAGATCAAGGTAGAGGGTAATTAGCGGATGGAGTCGCTTTGGCAATACAGCACCGTTCATAACAGCGCCTGCAAGATTATTGAAGAACAGACCTTGTGGGGGCAGACGGTGTGCCGTGTCTGGTTGCCGAACCAGGACGCGGTGGTGCGCGTTCCCCGCTCCGCCTTGCGGCCGCTGAGTGCCGACCTGCAGCCGGAGATCGAGGCCGGGCGCATTGCCTATGTGGCCGCCGCAGCCAAGGTGGCCGAGGTGCTCGAAGGCTCCACCAGCGCCACTGACGGCCATGTGCTGCTGGCTCCCATGGAGTCCAACGTCATCCCGCTGCCGCACCAGATTCACGCCTTGTCCCGGGCCATCTCCGGCGACCGCGTGCGCTACCTGCTGGCCGACGAGGTCGGTCTCGGCAAGACCATCGAGGCCGGGCTGGTCATGCGCGAGCTCAAACTGCGCGGTCTGGTG
>JROS01000135.1 GCA_000769715.1 Desulfobulbus sp. Tol-SR | reverse complement strand
CCTTAACCGGACATTACTGAGGCAAATTGTCACATCGAGCGTATCACCAAACCCTCCAGGCAGAGAAAGCGTCATCCAATATTTCCTGACATGATACATTTCGCTGGTTCCCCTGCAAAAAATCGTACCACGGTTGTCCTGGCGCTTGGCGCACTGGCCGTATTCGTTGCCGCCTACTATCCGGTATTCAAAATACTGGCGGCAAAATGGGCGGACTCCGAGGAATACTCCCATGCCTTCCTGACCCTGCCCATCATCCTGTACATGATCTATCAGCACAGGGGCAGGATTTTTGAGTTCCCCCTTCAGTTTTCGGCCCTGGGGCTGATCACCGTCATACTTTCTTCCGCCCTCTACTATTTCAGCCTGCTCACCGAGGTGCATACCGTAATCGCTTTGGCGATGTATCTGACGGTTATTGGCGCCATAGTCTTTCTTTTCGGAGTGCAGGCTCTGCGTCTGCTGTTTACACCACTCCTGCTCTTGCTCATGTTGATCCCGTTTCCGGACCAACTCTACATCCAGCTCACCTTTCCCCTGCAACTCAAGGTTTCCGAAGTGAGCGCAACCATTATCACCCTGTTCGACATCCCTGTTTTCCGTGCCGGCAACGTTATCTCCATTCCGGCAAAGAGCTTCGAGGTGGTTGAAGCCTGCAGCGGGTTACGCTCGGTGATCACCCTGCTGACCCTGAGCGTGGTCATGGGCTATTTCCTGCTCACCAGGGTATCATCCAAGCTGCTGCTGGTGGCGGCAAGCATCCCGATCGCGATTTTTGTCAACCTGATCCGGGTGGTGGCCATCGTCCTCCTCTTTCACTTCTTCGGGCTCGATCTCTACGAGGGCACCCTCCACACAGTTACCGGCCTGCTCATTTTCCTGATCGCCCTCGCCACTCTTTTCATGCTGCAAAGGATATTGGAACGATGGGAGCAAAAATAGAAATAAGGCTGCTGGCCCTCATCGCCATCTTTGTCTGCACAGGCATTCTGGTCTACAGCCAAAGCCAGACAGAACCGATTGGCAAGAAACCGCCGCTGAAGCAGTTTCTCGGCAATATACCCGGCTATACCGCCATCCGCGCCAACAGACTGGAAGACAACGCCTACAACATGCTCAAGCTGGATGATTATCTGTTCACCAGCTATGCAGGCAAGGACGGACAGGTCACCCTGTACGTGGGATATTACTATTCAGCGAGCAAGGCCTATGCGGCCCACTCCCCGCTCGTCTGCTATCCGAGCCAAGGCTGGCAGGTGAACAAGGAGCCAACGATCCACAAGCTGAAAATCGGCGCCCACACGATCACTTATGAAGAGATCGTGACATCCTTCGGCGAGGAACGGGACCTGGTCCTTTACTGGTTACAGGCACGCGAGCGGGCCAACACCCAGGTGTACCGAAACAAGATCGACATGGGGTACAACAAGCTTTTCCACAACGACCCCCACCATGGCTTTATCCGAGTGTCGGTGCCATTTGCCGGTTCCGCCAGCTACGAGGAGACAAAAAAAAGGGCAACCGACTTTATCGAAGCCTTTTACCCTCAACTGTTGCAGTTTGTGACCTATGCACCTGTCCCTAATGAATAATCACTCCTTAAAATATGTTTAAGGGGGTAGTCGGTTAGCT
>JROS01000134.1 GCA_000769715.1 Desulfobulbus sp. Tol-SR | reverse complement strand
CCCTCCCGGTCCTGGCCAGCTACGATCCCGCCCCCTCCCAGAAGGAGCCCAGCATGGATCTGTTCTGGGAGGAATATGACGACGCCGGCTTTGACGCCTCCATCCTTGTCGGCCGTCAGGCCGCCCAGAACGTCATTGACAACGACGACCTGCACGCCCTGTGGAAGCAGCAAAAGAAGCGTTTCCCCCGCGCCCTCGCCGGCATTGACGCCGCCAAGGCCTGCTCCAACATCATGGCCACCTGCGACTACATCCGCCATCTGGTGAAGGAACAGGGCTTCACCGGTATCGTCATGGATCCGGGCTGGTGCCTTCCCCCGATCAAGGTTGACGATCGGCGCCTCTACCCCATCTATGCGACCTGCGCCGAGCTGGGCTGCATCATGTACTCGACCATGAGCCTCATGCAGACCCCTGGCGATCTGTCCTACACGGATCCTTGCGCAATCCATCGCGTGGCCACCGACTTCCCGACCCTGCAGATCGTCATCGTACACAATGCCCATCCCTTCTCCGCGCAGTTGATCGGCATCATGATGAACAACGCCCCCTATGGCAACATCTGGGCCCTGTTGGACTTCTTCCAGTCCATCCCCGGCTTCCCCGGCGCGCGCGAATGGATTGACGCCGCCAACGGCCACCTTGTTGACGAGCGCCTGGTCTGGGGTTCCGGCTATCCGGTGCGTTCCCTGGAGGCGGCGAAGAAGCAGTTCCTCGAGTTGCCCTTCAAGGACGATGTGATGGAAAAGATCATGTACAAGAACGCCCAAAACCTGTTTGGCTTCAAGCTTTAGGCATAGGTATCCGCTGGCGCCGTCCCGTTGTGTTGCGCGGAGGCGGCGCCAGCAGGATTCTGTGGAAAGGCATTGGAAAAGATACAATCAAACACTATCCGTTTTTTACAACGAAAGACCGTGGCGCATGAGGGTGTCGAAGGCCCTGGCTTGGCAGCCATTTTCCAGACTGAGGAACCGCTTGATCGTGCGGAAGAAAACATCGATGTCCCAGCGCTTTCCGTAGACGCCCACCACATCCGCCCCGGTTAGGCTGGTGTCGGTGAAGGGCGGGGCCAGCCAGTCCTTCCCGCGTCCGGAGTCGGCGCTGGAAGAGGCGCCAACCGAGGCGCACCGGGGAGGACACGGATGGGACGTCACCTGCTTGGGACCCTGGCCCTGGCGGCCGGAATCGTGATCCTGGGGGCCTGTCTGGCGCCAGCGGCGCATGCCGCGGAGCACTCCGGCGAGCCAGCGACTGTGGCGACTTCGGCCTTGGCCGGAGGGGAGACGGCCTCGCACGGCGGGGCGGACGATCCGCACCAGCGGGCCGATGCGTTCGGCAGGGAGCTGGGCGGGCTGTGGACGCTGCCCTTTGTGTGCATGCTCCTGTCCATAGCGATCTTCCCCCTGGTCTTTCCCGAGTTCTGGCACCACCATTTTGGCAAGGTGGCGGCCTTCTGGTGCCTGGCCTTCCTGGTGCCGTTCACCATCAAGTACGGGATCTCGCTGTCCGCCTACGTGGTGCTCCACACCATGTTGCTGGAGTACATCCCCTTCCTCATCCTGATCTTCGCCCTGTTCACCATCGCCGGGGGGGTATGCCTGACCGGCTCCCTGGTGGGCCGGCCCCTGGTCAACGTGGTGCTCCTGGCCATCGGCACCGCCCTGGCCAGTTGGATGGGCACAACCGGCGCGGCCATGCTCATGATCCGCCCCCTGCTACGGGCCAACGCCCACCGGAAGTACAAGGCGCACACCGTGGTGTTCTTCATCTTCCTGGTGGCCAACATCGGCGGCGCGCTCACCCCGCTGGGCGACCCGCCGCTCTTCCTGGGCTTCCTCAAGGGCGTATCCTTCTTCTGGACCACGCAGCACCTCCTCGCGCCCATGTCCTTTATGGCCGTGCTCCTGCTCGCCTTGTACCTCGGCCTGGACAGCGTGCTCTTCGCCAGGGAGGGCATGCCCGTCCCGCCCGACACGGGGGGCGACACGCTCCGCCTGGAGGGCGGCCTCAACCTGGTGCTGCTGGCCGGGGTGGTGGGCAGCGTGCTCATGAGCGGTATATGGGAACCGGGCAAGGGTTTCAGCGTGTACCATGTGCGCGTGGAGTTGCAGGACCTGGCCCGCGACGTGCTGCTCCTCGCGTTGGCCTTCGTGTCCATCAAGATCACCCGGCCGGAGACCCGGAAGAAGAACGAGTTCGACTGGTTCCCCATCATCGAGGTGGGGAAGCTTTTCGCCGGTATCTTCGTGTCCATGATCCCGGCCATCGCTATCCTGCGCGCCGGCGAGCACGGAGCCCTGGCCGGCGTCATCGCCCTGGTGACCACACACGGCGAGCCGGTGAACGAGATGTATTTCTGGCTGGCCGGCGGCCTGTCCAGCTTCCTGGACAACGCCCCCACCTATCTGGTGTTCTTCAACATCGCGGGCGGCGACGCCCAGTTCCTCATGCGGCACGTGCACACCCTCGTGGCCATTTCGGCTGGCGCCGTGTTCATGGGCGCCAACACGTACATCGGCAACGCGCCCAACTTCATGGTGCGCTCCATAGCCGAGTCCAGCGGTGTGAAGATGCCCAGCTTCTTCAGCTACATGGCCTGGTCGATTGGCATCCTCGTGCCTTCCTTCATCCTGGTAACGGTCTTGTTCATCAAGGGCTGACCGATGCACTCGGGCCACGCATCTCCTCGCGGCTCACGTTTCCGGCCCTGCACCCTGGGCGCTTTGGGCTTGTCACGGCGACCTCGTTTCGCGTATCATACGGCAACCCCCCTGTGGCCGATGCCGTGTCGGAATGCGAGGCTTTTTGGTTTTCGCGTCTGGCGGCGCGTCGTTCCCGGCCGCGCGAAAACGACGCAAAATGACCAGCCAAGCCCCCCTCCGGACAAAAAAAAACACCCTCCTGTCCTGCCTGGCCGTGGCCACGGTTACCCTTCTGGTTTTCGTCCTGGCGGGCGAGGCCTTTTTCCGGTGGCGGGCGCGGGGCATCGACCCGGGTTGGGAAACCCGGCTGCACCCTGTGGCCGGGATGACCTACGCGCCGGGCACGCGAGTGTCCTGGACCAACCACGTGGACTTCTGGGTCAGCCAGGACGTCAACCGGGAGGGTTTTCTCGACCGCGAGCCCGAGGCCTTCACGGCCCCGGGACCGGCCTGCCGTATCGCCCTGGTGGGGGATTCGTTTCTCGAGGCCTCCCAGGTGGCGCTGGCCGACAAGGTCCAGGTGCGTCTGGAGGACCTTTTGCGCGCGTCCGGGCTTTCGGCGCGGGTGCGCGCCTACGGGTTCAGCGGCACGGGCCAGGCGGCCCAGCTCGGCTTTTACGAGGCTTTTCTGCGGGAAAAAAGGCCGGACGTGGTGGTCCTCTTTTTGGTCATCAACGACTTCGCGGACAACTCCGCCCTGCTCACGGCCCTGCGCAACGGCTGGGATCCGGTCCGCGGCCCGCGGCCCCTGGTCCTTGCCGACGCCTCCCGGGACACGCGCACCCTGACCCGGGTCTGCCCGGACTGGGAGTCCCACAGGCTGACGCCGCCGCCGGTCGCGCCGGGAAACCGAACCCTCGCGGCCCTGTACCGGACAAGCCGGCTGTACCGCTGGCTCACCCCGCACCTGGCCAAGACCTTCGGCCGTCCCCGGCATGTGTTTTCCGGCGAGGACCATCCCGCCTTTGACCAGACCCCGGAATACGCCCGACAATTGCGGGATCGCCCGGAGTTCGCGGCGTTTTTCGACCGGGGGGAGACGCCTCCGGAGCTGACCTCCGAACGCCTGGACATGGACTATCTCAAGCCCGAAACGGCCCCCTTTTTCGACGAGGGCACGGCGGCCACGGCCTTCGCCCTGGACCAGTGGGTTTCCCTCTCCCGGCGGGATGGGTTCAGGCTGGTGGCCTTTCTGACCCATTGCCTGGCCGGACCGGCCCGGGACCGGTTCACGGCCCTTTTAGACCAGCGCGGCATCCCCTATGCGGAACAAAACGACTTTGCGCGACGCCAGGGCCTTTCCCCGTCCACATTCACCTTCCAGTACGACGCCCACTGGAACGCGACAGGGCACCGTGTCGCGGCCGAGGCCTTGGCGGAATTTCTGCTTGCCCGGAATGTGTGCGGCCAGGGGAATTTCTAAACGCAACGGTCCGATGAACCGTCATGAGGCGGGATGAAAGGTCACGTCGCAGCGCATGCCGTCCTTGATGCGCAGGTCGGGATTGTCCAAGGGGATTTCCACCTCGTAAAACGACGGCTGTTGCAGGTAGGACGGGATGCTCACAATGGAAATGGCGCGTATCTCGCTTTGAAAGGTTTTCTCCGGGAAGGCCCGAAAGACGATGTCCACGGGCTCGCCGGGTTTGAGTCTGAGGGCCTGGATCTCGTGCACGGCGCAACGCACCACGATGTTTTCCAGGGTCCCTATCTCGTAGAGCATGTCCGTGTCCGCGCGGGTGAACACGGCCCCCGGGAGCAGCTTCGGATTGACGTACAGGATATAGCCGTCGATTCCGGCCTCTTCAAAAAAATTCTTCGGGAATTTCTTGTTTTCGACGTCCGCTCCAAAGTCGGAAACAGCCTTTTCCTGGCGCTGTTCCACCTTGGCCTGTTCGCTTTGCACCACGGTCCGCAGGTATTCGATGCGTTTTTCCATAAGGCTCACCTGGTCGTTGCTCAACTGCACGTCCAGCGGTGAGGCCGCGCCGCGTTCCCGCATCAATTTCACCTCCCGGTTGGCGTCCTTGATTTTTTTGAGCTCCACAAGGGCGGTCTGCAGCAAGGACTCGTTCGAGGCCACCGTGTGCCTTGAGAGCTTCATTTTTTCCTGGATGACCTGTTCGAGCATGGCTTCGTAGCCGATGAGCCGGGTTTTGGCGGTGACCTTGTCGCCGATGCGCATCATCACCGAGGCGATTTTGAGGCGCGGGCCGTCGCCAAGGACATCCCGCACGGAGACGCCGACCTTTTGGGCGCAATAGGCCTTTCCCACCACCGTAAAGGCCTCCTGGGCCCGAGCCGGGGCGGCGTGAAACATGGCCAGGGCGAGCAGGGCAAAAAAAACGCGGGCGTGTCGTTGCATCATCCGTCCTTGTGCGCCGCCGGAAGCGACCGCCGCCCCCTGGCCGCGAGGTGATCAAAAATCTTGCGGGGTGGCCGCCCGGGAAGGGTCCGCTTTTTCATGAAACCCTCCCCGCGGCAAGGCGGTCTGTGCCTCCCACGGCGCGTACAACACGAAAGAGTATATTTCCGACCGATTCGAAACATTTTTGTCCACTCCCTCAACACCGAGACAACATCCCGTGTCCGGGGCGGGCGGGCGGACGTCTACGGAAGCCTGCGGAATCTTCCGGCCAGGGGCAGCCGCCAATCCTTGCCGAAGGCCCTGGGGGTGATTTTGACCCCTGGCGGGCTTTGACGGCGCTTGTATTCGCTTTTATCGATCAATTCGACGACCCGCCTCACGATCTCCGGATCCCGTCCCTTTTCAACCAGTTCCTCCAGGCCAAGGCCGCGCTCCACGTAATCGGCCAGGATGGCGTCAAGCACCTCGTAGGGGGGCAGGGAATCGGCGTCGAGTTGTCCCGGCCGCAGCTCCGCCGATGGCGGCTTGGCCAGAACCCGGTCCGGAATCACCGGGCCCACCGGGCCCAGAAGTCCAAGCGTCGCGGCCTCCCCGGCGGAAACGGCGTTTCTCCAGCGTGAAAGCTCGTAGACCAGGGTCTTTGGCACGTCCTTGATCACCGCATACCCTCCGGCCGTATCGCCGTAGAGCGTGGAATATCCGACCGCCGTCTCGCTCTTGTTGCCCGTGGTGACCACCAGGCTTGCGAACTTGTTGGACAGGGCCATAAGCACCGTGCCCCGAGCCCGGGACTGCAGGTTTTCCTCGGTCACGTCCGGATCCCGACCGGCAAACGGCCCGGCCAGGGCGTCCAGGAAGGCTTGAAAAACACCGTCGACGGGAATGACCTGGAACGGCGCGCCCAGATTTTCGGCCAATTGCCGGGCGTCCTCAAGGCTGTGGCCCGAGGAATACCGGGTAGGCATGGCCACCCCAAGGACCTGCCCGGACGAAAGGGCGTCGGCGGCCAAAACAGCGGTCAGGCTCGAATCGATCCCCCCGGACAACCCCACAATGACCTTGGAAAAGCCGCTTTTTCGCACGTAGTCGCGAAGTCCCAGGACCAGGGCCGCATAGACCTCGGCCGGCCGGGACAGGGGCACGGCCAAAACCGCGCGGGGAACGATGTCCTTGCCCTCGTATCCGGCGTCTCCCGGCCCGGCCGGGACGTCCCGGGTCCGGAGCGAGGCCGCGCACAAAATAAGGCCGGCCCCGGATTCCCGATCTTCTTCGGCCGGTTGCGTGGCCCGCTGGTCGTCGACGGTCCCGGCCTCAAGATCCACGAAATCCGTCTCCCGCGGGACCTCCCGGGACATGGCCATCCGGCCGCGGGGATCGGCCAGCCGGGCCCGGGTCACCTCGGTCGGATCCAGATCGGCCATGACCAGATCCTGGCAAAACGAGGCCCCCCGGGCCACAAGCTCCCCGCAGGGGGAAAAGACCAGGCTGCGGCCGTCAAAAACCAGTTCGTCCTGTCCGCCGACGAGATTGCAGTAGGCCACGAAGGCCCGGGAATCCGAGGCCCGCACCGAGAGCATGCGTTCCCGGGCCGCGCCCTTGCCCAGGTGATAGGGCGAGGCCGAGATGTTCACCAGAAGCGTGGCCCCGGCGGCCGCTTCCCGTGCGGCCGGGCCATCCGGATACCAGATGTCCTCGCAGATGCTTATCCCCACCAGGAAATTGGCCCTGGAAAGGATCAGATTGCGTTCTCCGGCCCGAAAGTAGCGGTACTCGTCGAATACCCCGTAATTGGGCAAGAAACGCTTGTGGTAGGCGCGTACGATGCGTCCGCCATGGGCCACCACGGCGGCGTTTCCGGCCTCGCCTTGGCATAGGGGCGCTCCGAATATCAGGGTGATGTCCCTGGCGGCCCGGGCCAGGGCCTGACAGGCCCGGCCGGCCTGCTCCATGAATTCCGGGGACAAAAGCAGATCCTCGGGTGGATAGCCGGTCACGGCCATTTCCGGAAAAACGGCCAGCATGGCCCCGGCCTTTTCGGCCTCCCGGGCGAAGGCCGTCATACGGGCCAGGTTGCCGGGAATATCACCCACAGTGGGGTTGATCTGACACAGGGCCAGCCGCAGGAGGTTCATGCCATTTTCCCCACTTTGCGCACGCGATGTCCGACCTCGTGACGTTTGGCGTCGCGTCGCATTCCATGGCCCGCGGCAAGGAATTTTCCGGGCGCGCAGCGCGTCCCCGGGAGATGGTCGTTCGCATGGAGGCGCTGGAGGGGATTCCCCGGATGCGCGTCGCGTCCCCACCACCCTGGCGATCGCCCCAACCGCCCGTCCCCATGGGCTTGACCGCCGGCTAGGCCGACAAAAAAGCCTCCACCTGTTCCGGCCGGAAAACGCATGGTCATGTCTTTCCGGACGAACCCTCAGGGCTCGTCGTTGCTTTCCGTCTTGTCCCAGTAATCGTCGGGATAGTTTCCGGCCTCGTTGTTGTCCAAAAATCCGTCGCCGCTTTGGTCCAGACGCTGAAAGCGGGTCTGGGCCAGGCTCCCGTCCTTGTAGCGGGCAATGAATTCGGCGCGGCTGATCTTGCCGTCCTTGTCGCTGTCCAGGGCCGACGCGCCCTTGGGAAGCCCGCCCTTGCCGGCGCATCCCGCCCCGCACAAAAGGACCGCGCAGACGATGGCCGCCCCCACTCCCTTGATCGTCTTCATGTCGTCTCCTTTTCGCCAGGCCTGGCCCCATACGGCCGCGGCCCGTTTCTTTCTCGAATACCGGTGCGGCTTTCGCCGCGCCGGACGTCACTCCCCGGCACCCGAATCCTTTCCCGACCGCACGTTTTTTCGCCAATGATTCTTGAGCCAAACCTCCTTGGGTCCCCCGGGACAGGTCAAAAGCAGGGTCTCCAGTTCGGCCGGATCAAGGGCCTCCCGCCAGGAGACGAAAAGGGCCTGCTCGGCCAATTTTGCGGCCTGCTTGCGCCGTTCGATCTCCTTGGCCGCGTTTTCGGCCTCGAGTTCCTCCCGGGACACGTACTCGGGGTGCGGCCGCAAGACCCCCCATCTGGCCAGGGCCGTAAAGAGGTATCCCTGTGTATTCTTGACTTTTTCCCCAGATCCAAGATCCGTCAAACTCCCGAACCGTTCCAGTTCCCAGTCGGCGCGGTCCAGACTCACGGCGAGCATGTCCCGATCCAAGCCTTTGCCTATTTTCGCGCGCGCGGCAAGCACGCTGCGCAGATGCTCCATCCGGAACCCGGCCGCGAAAACCCGGGGCCACATGGCGTCCACGAATGCGTCCGTCCACCCTTTCAGGCATGGTTTTTGCTCTTTAAGAAGATAGATAGATTCTTCTCTATCTATCTTAATAGGCGAAAAAGAGTCTGGCTTAGAGTGTGGTCTAGTGTCTGGCTGGCCTAGAGTGTGGTCTAGAGACTGGCTTAGAGTGTGGTCTAGTGTCTGGCTTAGAGTGTGGTCTAGTGTCTGGCCTTGTTTGTGATCGCTTTTCGCGCTTGTCTGAAAGGCCTCGCAGCGGGGGTGATTGAAGGCCACCCGGATGCCTTGGATATTGCCGTCCCGGGCCTTTTTGAAGGTCAAAAAATCCAGGGCCGCAAGCCGGCGCATGATGGTTCTTATTGTGTTTTCACGAAGGCTTACGGCATACGCGATGTGTGCGAAGCGAATGATTTCGGGTTTGACGGCAAGCAGGTAGGAAAGGACGTTGCGCTGGTTGTCGTTGAGTCGGTCGGCCGGGGTGTTCCCGGGGATTTTTTGAGGTTTTCCGAGGGGAGTGTGGTCTAGAGACTGGTCTAGAGTCTGGCTTAGAGTGTGGTCTAGAGGCTGGTCTAGAGTCTGGCTTAGAGTGTGGTCTAGAGACTGGTCTAGAGTGTGGCTGAGAGTGTGGTCTAGAGACTGGTCTAGAGTGTGGCTGAGTGGCTTAGAGTGTGGCTGAGAGTGTGGTCTAGAGACTGGCTTAGAGTGTGGTCTAGTTTGGGGTTTGGCGGCCGGTTTTGGGCCGGGTTTTACGGAAGATTTCGCGGCCTTTTTTTCTTTTTTTGGGGTTGTGGCGTCGTTTTTTTGGGGCGGTCGCGGTTTGGGATCCGGCCTTTCCGGGGCGGGAAGTTGCCCGGTCAAAAAGGCGATGGCCTCCCGCGGAAAGGCGTCCAGGGCGGGAAAGGCATGGAACTGTTCCTGGGGAGGGATGCTTCGGAACAGGTCGTCGGGCTCGGGTTTAGTCTTTTTGCTGGACACGGCCGATAACCTCTTTGGCCAGGGCCAGATAGTCCTGGGCCCCGGATTTGGCGGCATCGAATTCGAAGATGGTTTTTCTGTGGGAGTGGGCCCGATCAATGTCGATGTTGACCCGTATCTCCGTTGCGAAGACCGGGATGCCTTTGGCGTCGAAGAAGGCCCGGATGCGGTTCTTGTTTTTTTTGTGGGTCACGGCCCGCCCGTCCAGTTTGGTCATGACCACGCCGAGCAGAAGAAGCGATTTGTTTTGTTGTTTGGCCTGGGAAAGCACCTGGACAAAGGTGGAAAATCCGTCCAGGGCGTACTGGTCGCCCACGGGACAGGGAACCAGGACAAAGTCCGAGATGAGCAGGGCGTTTCGCAGCATGGGCCCGATATTCGGGGGCGTGTCGATGATCACGAAATCGTATTTTGAGATGTCCTTGTCGTTTTGCAGGAGCCTTGAGAAGCCGAGCACGCTGTCGATGCTCGAATAGGAACGGACCTCCCATTCCATGCACCGGATGGAGTTGGGCAGGATCTCCAGGTGTTCGGTTCGGGTGGGGCAGGCGTTGGGGCTGAAGGCCCCTTCGGGGTCCTCGAGGGCCTTGACCAGACTGTAATTTTCCCTCAACCCAAAATCCGGCAAAAGCGTGGATGTCGTGTTGGATTGCGGGTCCCCGTCGATGACCAGGACCTGATATCCCTGAGAGGCTATTCCAGCGGAAAGATTGACGCATGTCGTCGATTTCCCCACCCCGCCCTTGTTGTTGCCAATGGTGATGATCACGGGTTTGGCCATGGAAGGCCTCCTGCATATTTCTCTTTTTCGTGAGATTTCATCTTCCATCAAATTTGTCAAATCTCAAGAGGCGGTTGTCGGTCTTTTGGGGTTTGCGGCCGCGAAAAAGATATTGCCGGGGTCCTTTGGCTCCGGATATGAAGCGAAAACTTGCGCGAGGGTCACCGCCGCATCTTGGGAGGATGCCATGTCTCATATCCGCCGCACCGTCCTGACCGGTCTCTTTTTTCTGGCGGCGCTTTGCGCCCTGTGTCCCGGCGGCCGGCCGGCCTGGGCGTCAGGGGACGACATCCGGCCCATTCGCACCGGGGTGAGCGTCTCCGGCGTGGTCCAGGACGACTACACCGAGGGCCTGCTTTTGGCCGCCGACGATGGGACGGTCTATCTGGTGATCACCCCCGAGGAGGTCACCCTGGAGGAGGAAGAGGCCTTCCACTCCAAAAACAGGGGGACGCGGGTCACCTTCATGGGCGACGTCTACCAGGACGAGGAAGGATCCTTGAGTCTGTTCGTCAAGAGCCTTCCCTGACCACCATGGGAGAATCCAGGGACGCGCGCCGTCCGGTTCGTGTCCGGCCCGGAAAACATGCCGGCCGGGTTCCGGGGCAGGGGCGCGATCCGTTTCTTTCCCGGCCGGGCATTCAGGAATGCGCGTTTGTGCAAAAGCCGCCCCGGCGCTATGTTGAAAAAAGGGATGACGGCCGGACGCGGGCCGATCCCGCAAGGGGGGGGACGACATGTTCGGCATAGGGGCCTCGGAGCTTTTGATCATCCTGGCCATCGTGCTGGTCTTTTACGGGGGAAGGCGGCTTCCGGAGATCGGGGCCGGGCTTGGCAAGGCCATCCGCAACTTTCGCGGGGCGGGGAGCGAGCCCGAGGAAATCGAGATCAAACCCGGGGCCGGTGCGCCGGCAAAGCCTCCAAAGTCGGACGCGGCCGGTGCGCCGGCAAAGCCTCCGAAGTCGGACGCGGCCGGGGGGGACGATCAGGAACCCCCGAGGACGTAACGCGCCGATCCGCCCCGGCGCATGGACCGGGCTTATCGGGCGAGGTGGTGGCCATGGACGCGGCGCGTACCCAGGAAATTTTGTTCACGGATCTTGCGACCAAGGTGGAAAAGGCCCTGTCGGTCATCGACGAGGCCTTCTCGCGTTTTGCGCCGCGGCGCCTGGCCGTGGCCGTCACCGGCGGAAAGGACAGCACGCTTTTGTTGCGCCTGGTACTGGACGCCTCCTTGGCCGCCGGGCGCACGCCGCCCGTGGTCGTGCATCTCGACGAGGGCGATCCCTTTCCGGAGATCACGGCCTTTCTGGACCGCCTTTGCCGGGACTGGAACGTGCCCCTGGTGGTGGCCAGAAACGCGGACCTTCTGGGCGCGGGGCGTACGGTCGGGGAATGGATTCCCGTTTCCGGGCTGTCGGAAAAAAACCGCCTGGAACTGTCGCGGCTGTCGTTTTGCGGCGAGGGCTTCGTCTTTGATCCGGAGTCGCCGGTGGGCAACCACCTGTGCAAGACCGTGCCCCTGAACGCCTTTCTCGAGCAGTGGAAGATATCGGCCCTTTTTACGGCCATTCGCTGGGACGAACACGAGGCCCGGCTTTCCGAGGACTTTTTCAGTCCCCGGATCGCGCCGCCGCACCTGCGGGTGCACCCCGTGTTGCATTTCCGGGAGCGCGACGTCTGGGAGGCCACGTTTTCCAGGGGCCTGCCCTTTTGCGAGCTCTACCGCCTGGGCTACCGTTCCCTGGGAACGCGTTCGGGCACGGGAAAGGCCGCGGACGTCCCGGCCTGGGAACAGGACCTCGAGCACACCCCGGAGCGGGCCGGGCGGGCAATGGAAAAAGAGGCGGCCATGGCCGCCCTGCGCTGCCTCGGCTACCTTTGAACTTCTCCCCGGCCTTTCGGCCGAGGTTTCCGAACGGAGCCGCGAGGCGTCTCTTTCAACGGGTTTCTGCGTAAGGGGAGAGAGGACGCCGCTCCCGGTGTCTCGTCAGGCTCCGGCCGTTCCTTTCGGCCCCAAAAATTTGACGAAGACCTCGCCCGTGTGGCTCAAAAACACCAGCTTGCGGCCCCGGTCGCCACCCACATGGGTGGCCGTGACCCGGAGGCGGTGCCTGGCCAGGGCCTCGAAGGCCATCAGCACGTTTTTCTCTCCCACCCCGGCCTCTCCCTGAAAAAGCGCCGAGGCTCCGCCGAACACCTTGCACTCCATTCCGGTCGCGGACACCCCGAGCCTGGCCAGCTTGGCGGCCAGGGCGTCCACGGCCGCGTCCACGTAGCGGTAGGGGTTTTGCGGCGGCAAAAAGGCCTCGTAGTCCGCGGCCCTGGGCAAAAGGGCGTGAAAGATGCCGCCAATCCGGCGGCGTCGGTTGAA
The DNA here is from genome assembly GCA_000769715.1 of Desulfobulbus sp. Tol-SR. Classification (GTDB taxonomy): domain Bacteria; phylum Desulfobacterota; class Desulfobulbia; order Desulfobulbales; family Desulfocapsaceae; genus Desulfoprunum. Next base: position 9,297 of record JROS01000134.1, on the reverse strand, counting down.
AAAGGCCACGGAGACGCAGGATCCGAGCACCGTCTGCACCAGGGTGGGCCGTTCGTACAGGCCTCCTTGGGCCACCAGAAGATAGACCTGGTCCGCCCCGGGATGGCGTTCTAGGATGTTTCGCATGATCCGCCGTCAAGGGGGTTTTCGGCCAGGCCCAGGGCGCGCAGGGCCTCAAACATGTCGGCCGGTTCAAAGGGCTTGGTCAGGTAGACCCCGGCCCCGGCCTCAAACTGGGCCCTGAGCATGTTTTCCGGATCGTCAAGGCTCGAGAGCATGATGGTCTTGGTCTTTTCCGGCCTTCCGGCCCGTTCGTCCAGGGTCCGGATCCGGGACAAGGCCGCGTGGCCGTCCAGGTGGGGCATGAGGATGTCCATGACCACCAGGTCGAAAGGTTCCCCCCGCTCCAGGGCCTCCCGGAACAGGGTCACGCCCGCCAGGCCGTCGGCGGCCAGGCGGCAGCGGCCCAGACCCTCCAGGCACGATTGCACGAGCTGGCGCTGGTAGCGGCTGTCGTCGACGATGAGAATGCGCAGCATGTCCGTTCTCCAGCGGCCGGGATTTACGGTTCCCGGCGGCGTGTGTTCCCCGCGGAGGGAGACAGGGCGGCCTGAGCCAGCCCCCGCACGTCCAAAACCAGGGCCATGCGCCCCTGCTCGGTCACGGTGCCGCCCAAAATCCCCGCGACCCGGCCCAGGGGCGGTCCCAGGTGCTTGAGCACGGCCTGTTTTTGTCCCAGCACCTGATCCACCACGATGCAAAAGCGCTGCCCGCCGGTCCGGACCACCACCGCGTGGGCCGGCCCGGCCTCAGCGGGGTCCAGGCCGCCGAGGCCGAAAAATTCCGCCAGGCAGACCACCGGCAGGGGCTCGCCGCGCAGCCCCAGGATGCGCCGCGCCGGGTCGGCGGCCACGCGGCGATCCATCTCCAAACACTCCTCCACGTAATCCAGGTGGAACAGATACGGCTCCCCGGCGGCGCGCACCTCCAGGCAGTCGATGATGGCCAGGGACACGGGCAGGCGAATGACGAAGGTGGTTCCGCGTCCGGGGTCGCTACGGATGTCGATGGTCCCGCGCAGGCTTTCGATGCCCTCGCGCGCGGCGTCCATGCCCACGCCCCGTCCGGACAGCTCGTCCACGCCCCTGGCCGTGGACAGGCCCGGCACGAACACCAGCCGCACGCGTTCCTCCCGGGACATGGCCAGCCCGGGATCGACCATCCCGCGCGCGCAGGCCGCGCGCCACAGGGCCTCGTCATCCACGCCCGCGCCGTCGTCGTTGACCTCGATGACCGCCTCGTTGCCCTCCTGGCGGGCGGCCAGAACGATGCGGCCGCGTCCGGGTTTGCCCCGGGCCCGCCGCACGCGCGGCGGCTCGATGCCATGATCCACGGCGTTGCGCAGCAGGTGCACGAGGGGGGTGTTCAGGCGCTCGATCAGGGTCTTGTCCAGCTCGGTGTTCTCCCCGGAAAGGACCAGCTCGACATCCTTGCCCAGATGGGCGCAGGCGTCGCGCACCAGGCGGCGATATTTGGGAAAGCTGACCCGAAGGGGCAAAAGGCGCAGCCCCAGGGCCTGGTCCCGCAACAACCCGGCCAGCCGGCCGGTCTCCTCGGCGGCGGCCAGGATCTCCCGGTCCCCCAGGTGGCGGGCCAGGGATTCCAGCCTGGCCTGGACGATGCTCAGTTCGCCCACCCGGTCCACCAGGACGTCCAGTTCGGTGGCCGGGATGGTCACGCTTTCTATGCGCTCCCGGGGGTCGTCCCGGACGCGTCGCGGGGCCTGTCCGAGGGGGGGGCCGTCAGGGTCCGGGGTGTCGTCCCGGGGAGGCGTCTCGGCCAGGCGTCGCAGCCGGTCCAGGGCCTCCCGGACCTCGTCCCCGGCCCGGGCCGGCTCGGCCAGGACCTCGCGCACCCGGCGGACCAGGGCGCGCACCAGGTCAAAGGCCCGCAAAAGCTCCCCGGCCAGTTCCCCGGTCACGGGACGAAGGCCCTCGCGGGCCTGGGCCAGGACGGTTTCCACGGCGTGGCACAGCTCGGCCAGGGGGGCCGCGCCCATGGCCGCGGCATCGCCCTTGATGGTGTGGGCGGCCCGGAAGATGGCCTCCACCTCGGCCTGTCTCGTGTCCGGGGCGGCCCTCTCCAGATCCAGGACGGCGCTTTCTATGCCCGCGAGCTGCTCCAGGCAGCTTTCCACGAACATGTCGAAAATTTTATCGTCCAAGGGCATCCTCGCGCGTCCTGGGGCCATTTCCGGCTCCGGGCTCGAACCCCTCGTATCGGCTCGTGGTTGGGGCCGCAAGGGGTTTTGTCCGGACTGGCCCTGGAGCGGCCGGGATATTTGGGCGTTTTGACGACATGTCGGCGTTGTTTTCTCCCCCGGGCCTTGGAAGACTGGTCAAGGCCGCGTCGAGACGCGTCTTTTTTTTCGGCACGAAGCATGCTTGTCTTCCGGCAAAGGCGATGAGCGTTGCATCGCCAGGCTCCCGGCGGGTGCAAGGCCCGCAAACGCAACGGGGCCGTCCCATGAGGGCTGGGGCGGCCCCGTTGCGTTTGCGGGCGGCTGGAGAAGGAAGACAAGGAGGCCTTCGAAAGTTCTCGATATGCCTGGCGCATCCCTCGCCCCTGAAGTCTTCCTTCCCGCCGCGCACCCGGGCTTTTCGGGCGTCCGGGGGGATATCCCCGGCGCGTTTTGTCCTACGCCGGACGTCCCTTGTCCGCGAGGCGGGCGTACACGGTCTGCCGGGAGACGCCGAATTCCCGGGCCAGTTCGGCCTTGGTGGCCCCAGCGGCGGCGCGGGCCGCGAGTTCCTCCACCTGGGCGGGGGTAAGGACAGGCCGACGTCCGAGGTGCGCGCCCCGGGCCCTGGCCCGGGCGATCCCCTCGCGTTGCCGTTCCCGGATCAGGGACCGCTCGAACTCGGCCACGGCGCCGATGATCTGAAGCTGCAGCCGCTGGAAGGGGTCGGGGTCGCCGGTGAAGGTCAGGTTTTCCGCGTGAAAGACCACGGCCACGCCTTTTTGGGTCAGGGAGGTGACCACGCCAAGCAGGTCCTGGAGGTTGCGGGCCAGGCGGTCGATGGAATGCACGTGCAACACGTCGCCCTGGCGCAGATAGTCCAGGCAGGCGGCAAGCTGGGGACGGGCGATGTCCCGGCCAGTGGCCGTGTCGGTAAAGACCTTGTGCAGGGAAAGGCCGTGGAGCTGGCGGTCGGGGCGTTGATCCAGGCTGGAGACCCGGACGTAGCCGATATGGGTTTGCATGGACCGGCCTCCGCGCGTGTGTCCAAATAGGCTAAAGGCTTTTCCGGATCATGTCAAAAAATGATGTCGCAGACCTTTTCGGACACGCCGGGCGCGGGTTCCGGCATACCGGGGCGGTGATGAAAAAGGTTTGCCTTTCTGGACACGGCTGGCCCCGATGCGGCTACGGGCGCTTTGGGCCCGCAATGCTCGCGGGTCGATCCACTTCACGGCGCTTGGGTCGAAGATGAAGAGGCCTGGCAAGGAATACATCCACTCCAGCATAAAAACAGAAAGCTTCTCTATGCGGAACAGAAAAACCATAACTCGGTGAAGATACTCTCGCCTTTTTTGTTCCGATATTACTCAGAGCACTTAATATCTAACACTTCGCACGGCCTGTACAGCGAAAGTCCTGGCGTACCGCCCTTTTCAGAAAACATGGTGTTAAGAATTTTATGCCCTGAGTAATATATTCCAGAGGCTGGTCATGAAATCCCGTACTGTTTCAGTTTGCGTGCCACGGTTACATGGCTCACCTTGAGCACTCGCGCCATACTCCGCGTATCTCCCAGTCGCTCACGCGCGGCCTGAAGCAGTTCCCGTTCCGCTTCCTGCGTTGCGTTTTCCAGCGAGGTAAGGCGAACACCGTACTTATCGCATGTATCTTCCTGTATTTCTTCAGGAAGATATTCGCAACCCATTTCATCACTCGTGCTCAGAACGACCAGCCGCTCGATGAGATGCGCCATTTCTCGGGAATTTCCCGGCCAGGAATACCTTTCTAAAGCGGCAACTAGTTTTGGAGACATGGTTTTGCTCATGTCGTATTTCGCATTATAATGGGAAAGAAAATAATAGAGTAAAAATCTGATATCTGTAGGCCGCTCTCGCAACGGCGGAATGGAGATCTGAACGACGTTCAGCCGATGATACAGGTCGTCGCGGAATTGTTTTGTGTAGATCATTTGTTTGATGTTCTGGTTGGTCGCTGCGACGATACGGACGTTGATCGGGATCTCCTGCTGGCTTCCCAGGCGCTTGACCCGGTTCTCTTGAAGGACACGCAGCAACTTCACCTGCATGACCGGATCGAGTTCGCCGATCTCGTCGAGTACGAGCGTACCGCCCTCGGCGCTCTCGAAGAGTCCGGGGGTGGCCTTGTCCGCCCCGGTAAAGGCCCCCTTTTCATAGCCGAAAAACTCGGCCTCGCAGAGTGTGGGCGGAATAGCGCCGCAGTTTGTCACGACCAGCCTGCCTTTTGAACGGGCGCTGAGCCTATGGATATGTTTGGCCAGCTCGCTTTTGCCCACGCCTGACTCGCCAAGCAAAAACACGGAAACATCCGTGCGGGCTGCCCGCTCGATGGTCTCCATGATTTTGTTCATCTGCGGACTGCAATACACAAAATCATTATTTTGTTGATGTTGTTGGAGATTGAGCGTTTTTTTGATCTTGCGCAGTTGCTGCTTGTGCTCACTCAACTCCTGCCGAGTCTTAATGAAATCCGTGATGTCGCGGACGTTGGAAACCACAAAAATGACCTCGCGCTGTTCATCCAGAACAGGCGTCGCAATGCAAAGCAGATGGCGCCCGATCCTGTTCACGAACTCCGAGGCGCAACGCTTCTTCTGGCGTAAGGCGGTGGGAGCCGCCTCGCCAAAGAAAAAACCGGCGCTTTTCAGTTCATCCCAGGTCCGGCACAAGGCGATCTCCGAGTTATCCATGCCAAAGAAGCTCAGCGCGGCATAGTTGCAATATACTGTCCTTAGTTCATTATTATAGATGAAAATTCCATCGCTGGCCCTGTCCAAAACAGTACACAGGGTTTCAAGGGAGAGGAATTTGCAAGCACAGGGCATGTACCGCCTCCAGGCGAGGAAGGGAAAATTCTTGTTACAAAATTGAACCAAAAAACCGCACCATTGAAACCCACCTGAATTCATTTGCCTTTCTTGGTTCATGACCTTAACAAATTCGTTAAGATAACGCAACAGCCGACTCCAACCGCTTTTCAACCGGGCGGCCTTTTTTTGTTTCTCAAGCTAATCCATCAAAATTAAAGCATTATTTTGCTATGGCCGACGCCCGCCCCGTGGCACAAAAGCTGCTTTACACTGTTCAGCAACCAGAGAGCTGAGAAAGCGGAGAAAACTGTGAATGTCTGGACAGAAGCCTCTATCAACAACGTAAAAATCCCGTCCCGCTTCGTCCGCGCGGCGACTGCCGCGGGCTTTTGCGATGAGGTTTCCGGCCATTTCCTGGAGAAAGGTATCGCGGGACCATGATCACCTTAACATGGAGGTTGGCTCGATGTCACAGAAGGAATTCAGACTGTCTCGCCGCGACTTCATGAAGATCGCCGGTGTATACGGCGTGACCAGTACCGCGTTGGCCGCGGCCGCGCTGACTGGCGTGATTACCGCCCCTCGCCTGGCGCAAGCCGCCAACAGCACCTATGAAAAGCGCCACAAGAAGACGCCCTTTGTTGTCCTGAAATATGGTTGGAGCGACTTTGACCTGGTGAAGTGTTTTGAGTGCCGCGTCGGTTACCCAGATTTCGTGCGCGACCTTGAGGAACGCACCGACGGCGAAATCCGCTTCGAAGTGTACATGAACAACTCCATCAACAACCAGGGCAACGGCGTAGCCAAGGTGCAGCAGGGTATCATCGACATGTGCGGCAACTCTACGCAGAATGCCGCGAAGGGTGGCCCTTACTACAATGTTTTGGATATTGCCACCATGTTCCCAAGCCGCGCTTCCGGGTATTACTTCTTCTATCATCCGAAAAGCGAAAAGCTGCTGCGCGAGCCCATCCGCCGTCAGCACAACGTGGAATTCCTTTTTTCCGACTTTGAATTTCGCGCCATCGCCCTTGGTGAAAAATTCCGCGACAAGCCCGCCATCACAAATATCGACGACCTCAAGGGCATGAAGATTCGTACCGCTGGCTCCCAGCTCAGCGTCATCACCCTGAACCTGCTCGGCATGAGCCCGGTCCCGCTGGCCTGGGAAGAGACGCTTGACGCTCTGCGCCAGGGTCTTGTGGACGGCCAGGAAACGAACGCGTCCTCCATCCAGTTTGGCAAGATGTACCCGGTGACCACGCAGCTTCTGGAAATTGGCACGTCCCCGGCCTGCATGCACACGTGCATTGGCACCAAGGCCCTGGAGAAACTGACCGGTCGCCTGCAGGACGCGTTCTGGGAGTCCGCGTACCTCACTCAGGTCATAATCCAACTCGGCAACGAAGCCGCACTGCTCAACACCATCGGGGCGATGCCCAATCCGCCGGCCGGCACCACCTTGGGAGACAACAAGATCAAGTTCGTCACGTACGATGCCGCCACGCATCAAGAGATCGTCAAGCGCGTCTCTCCCAAGGAACATCCCGACGAATGGAAGAGCTGGATGGAACGCCTCTCCGAGTGGGCGGGTGTGCCGAACGTATTTGATGAAATCAGCGCAATTGCCAATGAAGTCCCGGCTGGAACCTTGGCTGAGAATGTTGAACCCCGCCGCTGGTGGCGCGGTTAGACGAAGAAGGGAAGGCCGTCGGGCCGCCCGACGGCCTTCCCCGAACAGGAGTGTCACCTTGAACATGCTCTTTACCATCTTGAAGTGGCTCGACGCCAATGTCGAGAAGGCCATCATTATCATATCGTACTTCATCATGAGCATGATTGTCTTTGTTGAAGTCATCAAACGGTTCTGTTTTGGGACGCAATCTCCTTGGAGCACAGAAATACCGATCTACCTTTTCCTCATGCTGGCATGGATCGGGTGTGCATATAACGCGAAAGTCCGTACGCACCTCACCTTTAGCGACTTGCGTTCCCGTCTTCCTCGATTTTGGCAGTTTTTTTGTTTGCTTCTTGACTACATCTGTTGGGTGTCCCTCGCGGTCATCGTCATCTATTACACTGTGGAACAGGTCGCAATCAGCCGCAATAACTACGCAATGATTACCGGCACCGATATTTACGTTTGGTACTTTTACATGTCCACCCCGCTTGGTTGGGCCCTGACCATCTATCGCGTGACCCAGAATCTTTTCAAGGACATCAGCAATTACCGTAACGGCAGGCCGCTGATTGAAACCCCCGATTTCGCCGCCGCGGGAGAATAACGATGGATCCTATCACCCTGATCAGTCTTGGCGCCGGCGTACTCTTCGTCCTCGGCGTGCCCATTCTGGTGATCATCGGCCTGTGGTGCGTTGGCGGGTGCGTCTTCGCTGGTTTGAGTCTCGCCAACCTCGGCACCACCCTTTTTGAAGGTCTCAACAGCTACAGCCTGCTGGCCATGCCTCTCTTTGTGGCCACAGGCGACTTGATCGGCGCATCAGGCATTGCCAAGCGCCTGACCGACTTCGCCTACGCCTGCATGTGTTGGTTCCGGGGGGGGTTGGCCATGGCAAGCATCATGGCCTGCGGATTCTTCGCGGCCATCTCCGGTTCCAACTCGGCGACGGCCGCCACCATTGGCTCCATCATGCATCCCGAAATGACAAAGGACGGGTACGACAAGAAATTTGCCGCCGCAACGGTCGCCGCCGGCGGCACGGTGGGCATCATCATCCCGCCCAGCATCGTGTTCATCACCTACGGTTTCCTGATGAACCTCTGCGTGTCCGACCTCTTTCTGGCCGGCCTTTTCCCCGGCATTCTGATGTGCGTCTGCATGGGCCTCGTAGCCTTCTTTCTGTCCTGGAAGAACAAGTGGGGCACCGTAAAACCCCTCAGCGTCAAGAGAATCGGCTCTACCGCCTTACACGCCTACCTGGGCTTCTTCGCCATCGGCCTGATCCTGTACGGGATCTACACCGGCCAGTTCTCCCCGACCGAATCCGCCGCCGTGTGCGTGGGCTTCTGTTTGATCGCAGGCACCGGCATCACCCGGCAAATCAAGCTCCGGGCGCTTCCGGATCTGTTTTTCAAGTCCGGCAGGATCGTGGGGATGATCATTCCTCTGGTGGGCGTATCCATGGTGATGCAACAGTGCCTGTCCGCTCTCGAAGCGGACAAGTGGCTGTTCGAGCGTCTCAGCGGTTACGGCTATACCGGCATAATGATCGCTTCGGTCATCATCATTTTCATCGTCGGCATGCTGATGGAGTCCATCCCCGCCATTACGATCGTCGTGCCCATTCTGGCCCCGATTGCGCATGCCGCTGGCGTTGATCCCGTGCACTACGCCACAATCGTGCTTGTCGGTATGGCTATCGGCTTCGTCACTCCGCCGTTTGGGCTCAACCTGTTCGTCGCCAGTGCCGTGTGTGGCGTCTCTTACGCCCAGATTGTCAAACCAACCATCTGGTACATCGCTGCCCTGCTTGTCGCTTGGGGTCTTACCATATTTTTCCCTGCGCTCTGCCTCGTCTAACGGCGATGTGTCAGAAAATGTGAAATTGGCGGCAGGTCCATGTCTTCAAGGCAACAGAGTGTAAGCAACCATCAAACCGCCGAACCGTTCAACGGCTTTTGGCAAACATTGGAGGATGTGATGGCTGACAAGGCAAGCATGCTCGTGCAGTTCAAGATCGTTGGTGATCGTTCCGTGCAGGAACTGCGTGAAAATTTCGACTCGACCTATGAACTCCTTCGCAAGGTGAAGGGAATCTTGTTTAAGAACTGGTGGGTGAACAAGAAGGACAACGAGTGGGGCGCCTACTATATCTTCAACACCGTACAGGAGCGTGAAGAGTACCTCGCCTCCGAGTTCTGGCAGAAGACCGTGCCCTCACTCTACGGCGTGCCGAAGGTGACCTGCTACGAGCCGGGGCCGATCATCGCCATGAATGCCTACAACAAACCAAAGTCCTGGCTTTCCGATTAACCCTTCACGGTCCGCGGCACGCCTGGCGCGTGCTGGCTTGACGTCGCCGCGGAGTGATCGTTGTGGGCATGAACCTTCTACTTATGGAGCTGACACATGAAAATCATTGATTGTCGTATTCGACCTCCGTTCAAGTCCGTCACGAAGGTGCTTGCGGTGTTCGCCAACGCCCCCGCCCCCGTGCTGCCCCTCCCGGTCCTGGCCAGCTACGAT
>JROS01000133.1 GCA_000769715.1 Desulfobulbus sp. Tol-SR | reverse complement strand
GTCGGAGAAGTTCATCGCGTCATAGTACGCCTCGACATCCTCGCCCTTGAAGCCCTTGTCCCAGGGGAAGGTGACGGTCATCGTGGCCTTCTTCCCGCCCTTGGCGTCGGTCTCCTCGGTCTTCTTGAAGTAGTACTCGACATGGCACTGGGCACAGACCAGCGAGCGCATATCACTCTTGCTGACCTTGGCGACATCGACGCCCGAGGCGGCAAGACCGCGTTTGAGATACTCGCGGGAAAGAGCGAGGTCGCCGGTCTTGCTGTCGTGGCAGTCGGCGCAACCGATGGGGTTCACCACCTCGCTGCCGTATTTGGCCCATTTGCCGGTGAAATATTCCTTCTCTCCGACCTCCTTGATCAACCGGGGCACATCGGGTGATTTGCAGCTCCAGCAGGCGGTCGGCAGCGGCCCGGTGATGGGGCTGACCGGGGCGCCAGTCCGCAGGGTGTTGACCACATCCTGGACGGCATAGAAGTGGCCGCGCGGGGCATTATAGTCCTTGGAAAAGGGATATCCGGCCCAGAGAATCGGCAGCTGCGGCTTTTTCTTCAGCATGTCGTCGATTTTTTCACTCTTGCCGGTCTCTTTCCACGAAGCATACTGCCGGGGGTAATGTTTGCCCCACACTTCATTCTTCGATTCAACCCCGTCTTCCTTGATCACCGGTCTTTTTTCCTCCCCCTTCGGCTCGGCGGCGCCGGCCGGATACGGCGAGGTCAACAGGGCCAGCGCAGCGATGGTCGCCAGGCTGCAGTGCAGCAGCATCCACGATTTTTTCATTTTCTCCTCCTCTGATTGAGTGAAACCACATGAGAGACACCTTGGTTTCTGTAACTTTAGCAATTATCGTTCCTGAAAATATTTGCTTTGATTTCAATATGAAGAAGGAGCAGATGGCACATTGTGTTACTAGAAGGTAACGCAGGAAAATGAGCATGTTACCATTTGGTAGCAATGATCCCCGACATCCTCTCCATTTCATACTCCCCCACCGGACCTTGCCCCGGATCGACTGTCGATCTGGCAGGAATCGAACTCTGCCATTGTTGTACCGGCACAGAGGGGGCAGATCGCAGGGGGTCGCTGCAAGCGGTCAGCAGGCCAACCTCGGTCTGAACCAGTCGCATCAAAAACCGGGAGGAAATCCCGGGAAGACGCCTTATATTCTCTACCTACCGGGATAGTCTCGGTAGGTGCAGTAGAAGGAGGTGCTATATGAGCAATAGACTGAGTGACTCATACAACGGTTGGAATATCGATGTCGATTGCGACAGGAATCCCGGGAGTTTCTGCAGCTTTGACGTCACCGACCCCTTTGGTAATTCCCATCATTTTCCGATGGGTGGGGACAACATCGAGCGTACGCTGGAAAGGGCCAGGGAATTGATCGATCTGGAAACCTCGATGGCGAGTGATGCCTGAAACCTCCCTTCCTCTAGACCCGGAGAGAAGTTCAATGTCTTCTCTCCGGCCCACTCCTGGTTTAACCGGTAGCGCAGGTTGATTTCGCGAGACGAAAAATCGGAATCTTCGTACAATGCGCTGAATATGTTGGTGGCGTCAATCATCATTCCGAACAAGTTCATGGTTATATGCAGATAAGCGATAACTGATCAGGCTGGGTGTTGCGTATGCTTTCTTATTCGCACCTATCTGTCGACAACAACCTTGATCAACCAATGATCAAATCAGAAAAAAGGAAATTATGAGCACACTGCGAGCGAGAGGGCGTTCAGTCGTTCTGGCGATGATGTTGACAATCGGCGGTTGCGCCATGCAGCAACCCGTGCCGTTACCGTCGACCTTCGAGGTTCAACCTCTGGTCAAGGAGATGTGGACGCCGAAGGCCGACAACCTGGTACTCGTCCTGGACGCCTCGTCTTCGATGTCTCAAGGCTACAACGGTTTCGAAAAATTTGATA
>JROS01000132.1 GCA_000769715.1 Desulfobulbus sp. Tol-SR | reverse complement strand
CTTCGAGGTCGCCGCGCCCCTGCTCGGCGCCTGGCTGCTGATGCGGCCGCAGATCCTCGGTTCGCTGCCGCGGCTGCTGCTGAACTCGGGTCTGCTCATCGCCGGGGTGTTCGTTCACCGCTTCCTGATCATGCCGGCGGCCTACAACACCATCCCGATGACCATGGCCCCGTTCGGCCTGCCGGACAGCCACTGGTCCCTGCCGATCGCCTCGGGCCGGTTGCTCCCGGGGATGAGCACCTTCCTCGACCAGTATGGCTACTTCCCCTCGCTGGTCGAGATCGTCATCCTCCTCGGCATCGGCGCCTATGCGGTGTTCCTGGTCGTGCTGGCGGTCGCCCGGCTGCCGATTCTCTCCCGGGAGCGGTCATGAGCCCCCGAGCCGCAGCGATCGCGGCCGATCTCCGCTGCCTGTCGCTGTTGTTCAGCTACCCCGACGCCGCCTGGGCCTCGCTGCCGGCGCCGGCTGAAAGCGGCGCCCAGGCCGCGGCGCTGCTGGCCCGAATGCGCGCCGTCGACGCCGTCGTCCTGCAGGGCGAATATGTCCGGCTGTTCATCGACGCCATGCCGACCCTGCCGTGCCCGCCCTACGGCTCGGTCCACCTCGAGGGCTCGGTGATGGGCCGGACGACGGTCGAGCTCGCCGCCCGCTATCGCAGGTACGGCCTGGTCTGCGAGGAGGCGGCCGATCATATCGCCGTCGAGTGCGAATTCCTCGCCCTGCTGCACCGCTTCGTCGGCGATGATGCCTCGGCGGCGGCGGACTGCCGCTTCTTCGTTCATCACCTTCAGAGTTGGGCCGATGGCTTCTTCGATCTCGTCGACCGCCATGATCGGCTCGGTATCTACCGCCAATCGGCGGCCTTCGGCCGGTCCGTCGTCGCCGCCGCGGGCAGTGGGACGGACGATCCCGGAACGGCAGGTACGCTCCTTCACTGATAGCGGAAATCCCCCTCGACCTCCCCACCGCCGCCACGACCCCGAGCCACCGTCCAGCCTTCCGCGTGGCGGCGCGCCTGTCCTCTTCCGGCGCGGCATTGTGCGGCATAACCATGCAAGCCGAAAGCGGATCGGCGGGTTTTATGGTTTGACTTGGATCGTCACTTTTTTATACACTGAAGGTGGCACATGAACAACAGCCATGTCAGGCACTCATCGGAAATCAAAGCAGGAAGGGGCTTGCCGCCGTCGGGCGGAATGAGTGCGGAATCATTTCTCAAGGGAGGGAGGGATGCGTCTGGGAAACGATGAATCCGGAAGACGAAGATCGCGATCGCTGTTCCTGCCGCTTATCGCCGGGGTCGTGCTGACCGTCGGGGTGGCGATCGCCATGACCGCGACCGATCAGGCGATGTTCTGCGGCAGCTGCCACTCGATGGATGCGGCCGAGCTGACGCACAGCCGGTCGGTCCACGCCGCCCTGGCCTGCAACGACTGCCACGCCCCGCACAATCTGCTGGCCAAGATCCCGTTCAAGGCGAAAGAGGGGACGAGGGATGTCGTTGCCACCCTGACCAGTTCCGTCCCCGATCTCATCCATCCGGGTGAAGAGACCAGGCAGGTGATCCAGGGCAACTGCCGGCGCTGCCATAGCGCCACCACCGCCGGCGTGGTGATGCAGAGCAAGCAGTACTGCACCGATTGCCACCGTCATGTCCCCCATTCTTCCAAACTGCCAGTAGCCATGAGGAGTGCCGCCGATGCGTAACCTGCGAACCGTAACCGCGATTGTGACGATGACTGTGGTCCTGATCCTGGCCGGCTGTTCCAGCGAGCCGGCCGAGCCGCGGACCCCGCAATTCAAGACCGGACTGGCCACCGACGAGATCCGCAACTCCGCCTTCAAGGCCGAGTTCCCGTTGCACTACGAGACCTACGAGCGCAACAACGAATCGAAGATCATGACCGAGTACAACGGCTCCGTGGCCTACAACAAGCATGATAACGTCAACCCGCTGCCCGAAGGCTACAATCATGCCCAGCCCTACCTGAAGAACCTCTGGCTCGGCTACCCGTTCAGTTACGAGTATCGGGCGGCGCGCGGTCACACCTACGCGATGAAGGACATCCTCAACATCGACCGGATCAACCGCTACGGTGAGAAGGCCGGTCTGCCGGCGACCTGCATGAACTGCAAGACGGCGAAGATGAACGTCTGGCTCAAGGCTGAGGGCGATGGCTTCTGGGCCAAGGACTTCAACCAGTACCGCGACCAGGTCGACCTGGTCGAGGATACCATCGGCTGCGCCAACTGCCATGATCCGGCGACCATGGAACTGCGGCTCTACTCGGTGCCGCTGCAGGACCACCTGAAGGCGAGCGGCAAGGACTTCAAGACCCTGCCGCGCAACGACCAGCGGGCCCTGGTCTGCGGTCAGTGCCATGTCGAGTACTATTTCCAGGACAAGAGCTTCGGCCCGGCCAAGAAGCCGGTCTTCCCGTGGGCGAATGGCATGGACCCGGAGCAGATGTACACCTACTACAAGACCAAGGGCGATACGACTATCCCCGGCTTCGAGGGCAACTTCGTCGACTGGGTCCACCCGGTATCGAAGACGCCGATGCTCAAGGCCCAGCATCCCGAATACGAGACCTGGCAGAACGGCATCCACGGCGCCGCCGGCGTCACCTGCGCCGATTGTCACATGAGTTATGTCCGGATGGACGGCAAGAAGAAGATGTCCAACCATCACTGGACCTCGCCGTTGAAGGACCCGGATCTGAAGGCCTGCCGGCAGTGCCATACCGACAAGTCGCCGGATTACCTGCGGGAGCGGGTGCTTTTCACCCAAAACAAGGTGTGGGAACAGCTGCTGATCGCCCAGGAGATCTCGGTCAAGGCCCACGAGGCGATCCGGCTGGCCGCCGAATACACCGGCGACAAGCCGGCCAACTACGACCAGCTGATGATCGATGCCCGGGAGATGTGCCGCAAGGGCCAGTTCTTCTGGGATCTGGTCTCGGCCGAGAACTCGGTCGGCTTCCACAACCCGACCAAGGCCCTCAACACCCTGGCTCAGTCGCAACGCTACAGCCAGCAGGCGGTCGACATCGCCGTCGAGGCGGCGGCCTTCACCACCGCCAAGGACCTGGCCGGCGACATCAAGAAGATCGTGCCGCCGATCATGAAGCACAGCCGCGAACTGCAGATGGATCCGGAGCATCTGGCCAGCCACGTCTGGCTCAAGTACCTGCCGTTGACGCCGAAGGCCGAAAAGGTGTGGGAAGAGAACCGGCGCCTGGTGCCGGCGGCGACGACCAACTGACGGCAGTCGCCGCCAGTTCACTGTCGGAGTCCTGCATGGGCGGGACTCCGGTGCAGCAGTATCAACCATGATTCCAGGAAGCGGACAGCGAGGGGACACGCTGTCCGCCGGTTTTTGCCAGGCGGGGCGCCGCGATGGCGGTTGTCCCGCCCGGGCCTGTCGGCCGGTGTCGCGGTGGCCAGGCAAGGAGTGCTATGAAGGTCCACGTATTGCAGCATGTCCCTTTTGAAGGGCTCGGCAGTATCGAACGGTGGCTGGCCGATCGCCGGGACGAGGTCTCGTTTACCCGGTTCTTCGACTCGCCGGTGCTGCCGGCGGTCGCCGGGATCGATCTGGTGATCGTCCTCGGCGGGCCGATGGGGGTTCATGACGAGGAGAGCTGTCCATGGCTGGTTGCCGAGAAACGCTTTGTCGGCGATTGCATCGATCGCGGCCTGGCGGTCCTCGGCATCTGCCTCGGGGCCCAGATCATCGCCGCGGCGCTCGGGGCGCAGGTGTATCCCAACCCGGAACGGGAAATCGGCTGGTGGCCGCTGCAGCTGCTGCCCGCCGCCGCCGACAGCCCGCTCTTTGCCGGCTTTCCCGCCGAGGTCGAGGTCTTCCACTGGCATGGCGACACCTTCGACCTGCCCCCGGGGGCCGACCATATCGCCCGCAGCGCCGCCTGCGCCCATCAGGCCTTCGTCTACCGGGAGCGGACCGTCGGCCTGCAGTTTCACCTCGAGACCACCGGCGACAGCGCCCGGCAGTTGATCGCGATGTGCGCCGGGGAGATCGTGCCGGGACCGTTCATCCAGAGCGCTGCGGCCATGACCGCCGATTCCCGGCGCTTTGCCCGGATCAACGGCCTGATGTACGGCCTCCTCGACTATCTCGCCCGCGGGATTGCCGGGGGAAGGGAGTCTGTCCGACCGGAGTGGTAAACCCCGGCCAACCGATCCATCGATCCTGCCGTGATCAATCCCAGGCGGCGGGATGGGCGGGGAATGAAGACAGTCAAATACGGAAATTCACCAAGGGAGGTCTACGATGTTTTGCTTTCAATGCCAGGAAACGGCCAAGAACAGCGGCTGTACGATCAAGGGGGTCTGCGGCAAGCCGGAGGCGACCGCCAACCTGCAGGACATGCTGCTCTTCGTCCTGCGCGGCATGGCGATCTACGGCGACGGGCTGCGACAGCTCGGCCAACCCGACCGCAGCCACGACGAGTTCGTCCTCAAGGGGCTGTTCGCCACCATCACCAACGCCAACTGGGCCGACAGCCGCTTCGTGGCGATGATCGAGGACGGGCTCAGGCGACGCGACAGCCTGTGGACGGCCTTTCTCGCTGCCTACAAGGCGAAAAACGGCCAGGATTTCGGCGATTCTTTGCCCGACGAGGCGACCTGGAGCGGCACCGCCGCCGACTTCGCCGCCAAGGCCGGGACAGTCGGGGTGCTGCGCACCGCCAACGAGGATGTGCGCTCGCTGAAGGAGATGCTGATCATCGGTCTCAAGGGGATCGCCGCCTATGCCGAGCACGCCATGGTCCTCGGTTACCGCAAGGATGAGATCGGCGACTTCATGTTCGAGGCCCTGGCCTCGGCGACGCAGGAACTGCCGATCGACGAGATGCTCGCCCTGGTGATGAAGGCCGGGCGGACCTCGGTGACCACCATGGCCCTGCTCGACGAGGCCAATACGACGACCTACGGCCATCCCGAGATCACCGAGGTCAATATCGGGGTGCGGACCAACCCCGGCATCCTGATCAGCGGCCATGACCTCAAGGACCTGGAGGAACTGCTGCACCAGACCGAGGGCACCGGGGTCGATGTCTATACCCACGGCGAGATGCTGCCGGCCAACTCCTACCCGGCGTTCAAGAAATATTCCCATTTCGTCGGCAATTACGGCGGGTCGTGGTGGCATCAGCCGGACGAGTTCGAGTCGTTCAACGGCCCGGTGCTGCTGACCACCAACTGCCTGGTACCGCTGCGCAAGAGCAGCACCTACCTCGACCGCCTCTACACCACCGGGGTGGTCGGCTACGACGGCGCGACCCATATCCAAGACCGCCCGGCCGGCGGGGCCAAGGATTTTTCGGCGCTGATCGCCCGGGCCAGATCCTGCCCGCCTCCGGCCGAACTCGAGACCGGCACCATCGTCGGCGGCTTCGCCCACCACCAGGTCCTGGCCCTGGCCGACAAGGTGGTCGCGGCGGTCAAGTCCGGGGCGATCAAACGCTTCGTGGTCATGGGCGGCTGCGACGGCCGTCACAACTCGCGGCAGTATTTCACCGATGTGGCCGCCAACCTGCCGCCGGATACGATCATCCTCACCGCCGGTTGCGCCAAGTTCCGCTACAACAAGCTCCAGCTCGGCGATATCGGCGGCATCCCGCGGGTGCTCGATGCCGGCCAGTGCAACGATTCCTATTCCCTCGCCGTCATCGCCCTGAAACTCAAGGAAGTGTTCGGCCTCGACGATCTCAACCAGCTGCCGCTGTCGTTCGACATCGCCTGGTACGAGCAGAAGGCGGTGGCGGTGCTGCTGGCCCTGCTGTACCTCGGGGTCAAGGGCATGCGCCTCGGCCCGACGCTGCCCGGCTTCCTGTCGCCGGGGGTGGCGAAGGTGCTGGTCGACAGATTCGATATCAAACCGATCGGCACCGCCGAGGAGGATATCGCGGCGATGATGGCCGGCCGCTAG
>JROS01000131.1 GCA_000769715.1 Desulfobulbus sp. Tol-SR | reverse complement strand
CTAGTATATAGTACAGTTTAAAGTTTCGGATATAACCGTTTCAGTTTGATGCGAGCGTCAACAGTTTTGAAATGCCAGTCCACCTTTGTTTGCCGGTTGTTTCGGTCATTATTCCAGGCCGTCACCTTTGCTCGCATTTTTTCAATACAATCGATTCGAACTGCAAGACACTGTCGCTTTAACACACTGAGTTCAATCTCAGCGATATTGAGCCAGCTTCCATGCTTCGGTGTGTAATGTATTTCCAATCGATTCGCTAAATCCCTGGCCTCTTCAGGAGGAAAAGCGCAGTACAATGAGGATATTGCATGAGTATTGAGATTGTCCATGATGAGGACCACCTTTTCAGCGTCCCGATACCGCTCTTCAAGCATTTCCCTGATGAAGTATGCCCAGTCAACTTGGGTCCGACGCTCGGTAATTTTTACATTTCGCTTCCCTCCGAGCGGTTCAACCTCCATAAATATGTTGGCAACTCCATTGCGAACATATTCGTCGTCCATAAGAACAGGATGACCTGGCGCTGCAGGAATCGGTTGCTGCACTTCCCCGATCAGTTGCATGCTCGATTCGTCCATACACACCACCGGAAATCTGGGATCATACGAGCGCGCATAAACTTCAAGAACATCTTCCATCGCTGCTATAAAGCTTGCGTTTTGGTCCGGCGGGATTTTCCAATACTTGCTTTGGTGAGGTTTAAGTTCATTTTTTTTAAAGTGTTACATACGGTCATCGGAGAAACACTCGGTACAATATTTAGCTCGACCATCTTTTCAGCCAAAAGCCGAACTGTCCACCGACTTCTACCTTCAGGTGCCTGTGAACAGGCCAAGGCCAAAAGTTTTGCTTCAAAATCACCGCCAAATTGGATCTCGCGTGGAGGAGTCTGCCGTTCTTTACGCTCAATGGCAGCAGAAAGACCTTGTTCGACGAACCGTTTTTTTAAATGTTCGAGGCTCCGAGAGGTAATCCCCAGAGCTTCTGCAACCCTTTCGACTAACCACTTGGGACCGTATTCTCCTGCGTCAAGTAACAGTAATGCCCGAGAATATAATACTGTGCGAGCAGCTCTTTTGCCCTTAGTTGATATGGCCTCTAACTCATGCCGCTCTTCTTTGGTCAAGGTTACCCTGTATCGTGGTGCCATGTCGTCCTCCTTGTATGGGATATATGAACGACAATAACACATATTGCATTACATGCGAATGTTTATGATGTACTAGGCCCGCCCTTGGACCGACCACCGGGTCTCCCCAGGAACGGATGTCCGGTGGCCGGGTGAAGACCGGGGCGGCCGGAAAGGCCGAACAACAGCACAGGGAGGAACGATATGGCGAAAAAAGTGACGATCGACGAAGAAGAGTGCATCGGCTGCCAGACCTGCGTCGAACTCTGCCCGGAGGTGTTCAGCTTCAATGACGCGACCGAAAAGGCCGAGGTCCGCGCGACGATGACCGGCACCGAGGGGTGCATCGACGAGGCGGTGGATTCATGCCCGGTGAGCTGCATCACGGTCGAATGAAGGCGGTGCGTCGTGTCCCGGCTGGCCGCTCCCCGGCCACCACATGGCCGGGGGGAGGGACCGATCGGACTGGTACAGGAGGCAGTCATGCGGAACGAAGACCCGATTTTGAGGAAGACCATCGGCGAGATCGTGGCCGGCGATTACCGGACCGCCGCGGTGTTCGACCGCCATGGGATCGATTTCTGCTGCGGCGGCAAGGTTCCCCTCGCCACGGTCTGTCGGGACCGAGGGCTTGATCCGGCCGCCCTGCTGCGGGAGATCGAGGCGGTGCAGCGAGGGCCGGTCGATCGCAACCGCAATTTCGCCGCCTGGGAGCTGCCGTTTCTGGCCGACTATATCGTCAACACCCATCATGCCTACCTATGGGAGAATGACGGAACGATCGCCGCCCATGCCGCCAAGGTCGCCGCCGTCCATGGCCTCAACCACCCGGAGGTGATTGAAATCGCCCGGATCTTCGACAGGATCGCGGTTGCCATGGAGGCCCATCTGCGGGAGGAGGAAGGGGTGTTCTTCCCGGCGGTCAAACGGCTGGCCGCGGCGCGAAAATCCGGGGTGGCGTCATCGGCCGCCGATCGCGCCGTGGTCGAGGCCTCGCTGGCCAGGCTGGGCCGCGAGCATGAGGAAATCGGCGACGCGGTCCACACCGTCCGTCGTCTTGCCGGGGACTATGCCCTGCCGGCCGACGCCTGCAACACCTTCCTGCTCACCTATCGCCAGCTCCAGGAGTTCGAGGAAGATCTCCATCTCCACGTCCACCTCGAAAACAACATCCTCTTCCCGAAGGCGGCGCTGCTATAGGCGCTGCCGGCCGATCCGCCGAATCCCGGGCCGGTGTCGCGTCGGATACCGGCCGCCTCACCTGGGCCCCATCCCTCCTGGCCGATGCGCCTGCGGCATGGATGGGGGAGCCGGCGGCCGGCTACTCGACATCGGGTCGGTGCCAGCGGTCCATGTGGGCGGCATGGATCCGCAGGTAGGAACCCGGCTTGAAAAACTCGTCGTAGAAATCCGGATCGAGGTGGTGTGCCTGCAGATACATGATCAGGAACATCGACGGCATCGTCGCCGGGAACTTGCCGAACGTGTCGACCAGGTACTGGGCCTGGAGGGCGACGCATTGCCGGAACCGGTCATCGTGCACCGTGGCGGCGGAGCGCACCTTGCGGCTGTCCTTCCACGGGCCGGGGGTGTCGGGATGGAACGGTCCGCCCGGACCGAACTTGCGCTCGCACAGCGCTTCGACGGCGGCTCGCATATCCGGGTGATGGGGTGGACAGAAGCCCTCCATCACCCCTTCCAGCCCGGTGGGGTCGGGATACGGCCACCGGTCGTCGGTCTCGAACCTGAACCCCAGGCCCGGAATCGCCGGGTCGCCGCTGCAGCCGAGCATTGCGAAGGGATCGACGCCGTTGAACATCCAGCCCCCCAGTCCCATTGCCTGCAGCATCAGGGTCCCGGCATAGCAGCCGGCCGCCAGCTCGACGGTGAGCTCGGCCAGCGACCACTGCTCGACAAAGGTGATCGGCCAGACATTGGCGACATCGACGATGTCGGCGAATCGGCCGAGGCCCGGGATGCTCCGGCGGTTGATGTCGTCGTACAGTACCAGGCCGTTCTGCAGCATGTAGCAGAGGGCGAGCAGGACGTGCTGGGACAGGTCGCCGACCGGGATCACAACCAGGGTGGAGGGCTTGTTGAACACTCGGGTGTTGTGGGCCTCGGTGAGCGGTACCGGCTCCCTGGTCGAGGTATAGGCGAATACCCCGTCGGGAATCTCGGCCCCGGCGAAGAAGCGCCGCGAACGCCGCCCCAGCAGGGCCTCGATCAGCGGGAAGGAGAGCATGTCCGAAAAACCGGGTGGTATCGAGGTCTTCATGAAGACCTCCTGTGGTTCAGGGTGGGAAGGGGACAGATGCGGGGAAGGCGCGGTATGGGTTGTTCCGGCGGCCCCGCGGGCGGGAAGGATCCTCCAGGTAATGAATGATGGTCGAGATGTGAAGATGGTCGACCGAGGCCTCGCCTCGGTCGACATGCTTCAATGCTATGTGATGCGGGCGGTGGATGTCAAACTGGAATGCGACGGGCATCCCGATCCCGCTGGGAATCGAAACGCCCGATGGCTCCCGCGGGATGGTGGTTTACCGGCGCACCAGCTCATACCCGCCGCGGCGCCCCGAGGCCTTCGCGTAAGGCCTGGATCTCCGGATCGGCGAGGTAGTCGTCGTAGGGGATCATCTTGTCGACCACCCCGCCGGGCAGGATCTCGATGATCCGGTTGGCCACGGTCTGGACCAGGGTGTGGTCGTGGGAGGAGAACAGGATGATCTCGCTGAAGGCCTGCAGGCCGTTGTTGAGGGCGGTGATCGATTCGAGGTCGAGGTGGTTGGTCGGCTCGTCGAGAATCAGGGCGTTGGCGTCGCTCAGCATCATCTTCGCCAGCAGGCAGCGGACCCGTTCGCCGCCGGACAGCACCGAAGTCTTCTTCAGCGCCTCGTCGCCGGAGAACAGCATCTTGCCGAGGAAACCCCGGGCGAAGCTCTCGCCCTCGGTCACCGGGGTGTACTGGCGCAGCCAGTCGACCAGGGTCATCTCGCTCTGAAAAAAGGCGCTGTTCTCCTTCGGGAAGTAGGCGGTGCTCATCGTCTGACCCCAGCGGAAGGTGCCGGAATCGGGTGCCTCTTCGCCGGCCAGGATCTGGAACAGGGCGGTGATCGCCGGGGCGCCCGTGCCGACGAAGGCGATCTTCTCGCCGCGGTTGACGGTCAGGGTGAAGTTCTTCAGCAGCTGCACCCCCTCGATGCTCTTGCCGATCCCGTCGACCTCGAGGATCACGTCGCCGCAGGGCCGGCCGGGTTTGAACAGGATGAAGGGGTACTTGCGCGACGAGGTCGGCAGGTCGTCGATTTCGAGTTTGTCGAGCAGCTTCTTGCGGGCCGTGGCCTGGCGGGCCTTGGAGGCGTTGGAGGAGAAGCGCTGGATGAACTCCTTGAGGTCCTTGGCCTTGGCCTCGGCCTTCTTGTTGGCGTCCTGGCGCTGCTGCTGGGCCAGCTGGCTGGCCTGGTACCAGAAGTCGTAGTTGCCGACGTAGATCTGGATCCGGCCGAAGTCGATGTCGGCCATGTGGGTGCACACCTGGTTGAGGAAGTGGCGGTCATGGGAGACGATGATGACGGTGTTGGCGAAGCGTTCGAGAAAGCCCTCGAGCCAGGCGATCGAGCGGATATCGAGGTTGTTGGTCGGCTCGTCGAGCAGCAGGATGTCGGGATTGCCGAACAGGGCCTGGGCCAGCAGGACCCGGACCTTGTCGCCGCCGTCGAGTTCCTTCATCTTCCGCTCCCGCAACTCCTCCGGGATGCCGAGGCCGCTGAGCAGCACCGCCGCCTCGGACTCGGCCTCGTAGCCGTTCATCTCGGCGAATTCGGCCTCCAGTTCGCCGCTCCTGATACCGTCGGCCTCGGTGAACTCGCTCTTGGCGTAGAGGGCCTCGCGCTCGGCCATAAGCTCGCACAGGCGGGGATGGCCCATCAGCACGGTGCGGGCGACGGTCTGGTCGTCGAAGGCGAACTGGTCCTGGTTGAGATAGGCGATGCGCAGGCCCGAGCCGACGAAGATCTCGCCGCGGTCGGCATCGCGCTGGCCGGCGAGGATCTTGAGAAAGGTCGATTTGCCGGCGCCGTTGGCCCCGATCAGGCCGTAGCAGTTGCCGGGGGTGAACTTGATGTTGACGTCCTTGAAGATGACGCGTTTGCCGTAGGACAGGGCGATGTTGGAGGCGTGGATCATTGGGTTTCCATGGGGTAGTTCCGCCGGCCCGAAGCGGGGAGGGCGGAGTGGGGTTTTACCGGCCGCCGGCCGGTCTCAATGGGTGGCTGCGGTCTGCCGGGACGTGCGCTGGTAATCGTCGTAGTGGCCGTCGTAGATCCGCAGTGCGCCATGGTCGATCTCGAACACCCGGTCGACCAGATGGCGGAGGAAGTGGCGGTCGTGGCTGACCAGGATCACCGTGCCGTCGTACTTGCGCAGGGCCTCGAGCAGGACCTCGCGCGACTGGATGTCGAGGTGGTTGGTCGGCTCGTCGAGGACCAGCAGGTTGAGCGGCTGGATCAGCAGGCGGGCCAGGGCCACCCGGCTCTTCTCGCCGCCGGACAGCCGGCCGACCCGCTTGTCGATGGCGTCGCCGCGGAACAGGAAGGCGGCGCAGAGGTTGCGCAGCACGCCGATGTTCTCGAGCGGCGCCGCTTCCTGGATCGCCTCGAATACCGTCTGCCGGGGCTGGAGGCCGTCCATCGCGTGCTGGCTGAAATAGCCGCAGGTGACATTCGCGCCGAGGCTCAGGCTGCCGCCGGTCGGTTCGGTGCTGCCGCTGATGATCTTGAGCAGGGTCGACTTGCCGGCGCCGTTGACCCCGACCACGGCGATCTTCTGCTGCCGCCGGATCGTGCCGGTCAGGCCGCTGAACACCGGTCTCTCGCCGCCGTCGGGCAGCCGCCAGGCCTTGCCGAGCTCGTGCAGGTGCAATACGTCGTCGCCGCTGCGGGGCGGGGTCGGGAACGCGAAGCGGATGCTCCGTTGTTCCGGCGGCACCTCGATCCGCTCGATCTTCTCCAGCTTCTTGACCCGCGACTGGACCTGAGCGGCATGGGAGGCGCGGGCGGCGAAGCGGGCGATGAACTCCTCCTCCTTGGCCAGCATCTCCTGCTGCCGCCGGTAGCTGGCCAGCAGCTGGTCGCGGCGGATCTCCCGCTCCTGCAGATAGAAATCGTAGTTGCCGCTGTAGGTGGTGATCCCGCGGTTGGCGACCTCGATGATCCGGGTGACGATGCGGTTCATGAAGTCGCGGTCGTGGCAGGTCATCAGCAGGGCGCCGTTGAAGTCGCTTGCCAGCCATTCCTCGAGCCAGACGATCGACTCGAGGTCGAGGTGGTTGGTCGGCTCGTCGAGCAGCAGGACGTCGGGGTTGATCGTCAGGATCCTGGCCAGGGCGATCCGCATCTTCCAGCCGCCGGAGAAGTGCTCCACCGGCCGGTCGAAATCCTCCGGGGCGAAACCGAGGCCGGACAGCACCGCCTTGGCCCGGGCGTCGAGATCGTAGCCGCCGCGGTGTTCGAAGACCTCGACGATGTCGCCGTAGCGTTCGAGCAGCTCGGCCATCTCGTCGTCGCTCAACGGCTCGGCCATTTGCGCCTCCATCGCCCGCATCTGTTGACCCATCGCGACGATCTCGCCGGCGGCCGACATGACTTCGGCCAACACCGAACGGCAGGCCATCTCACCGACATCCTGGGAAAAATAACCGATCACGGTCTTCTTGGCGCAGCTGATTTCGCCGCGGTCGGCCTCCTCCTCGCCTACGATCAGACGGAAGATGGTGGTCTTGCCGGCGCCGTTGGGGCCGACCAGGCCGGTGCGGCTGCCCGGCAGGATCTGGAGGCTGGCGTCCCGGAACAGGACCCGGGTCCCGTGCTGTTTGCTGATGTTGGTGAGGTGGATCATGGCGTGGTTGCGGCGAAAAAAGAAGTAATATACTCCATCGGCGGAGGCGGCGCAAGCCCGATGTGGCAGGTCTTCAGAACGGCGCCGGCGATGCGAAGGCCAGCGCGGCGCCGCTTGCGGGATGGGCGAGGGCGAGGAAGGAGGCGTGGAGCATCATTCGCTCCCCCTCGCCGCCGTGGCCATAGAGCCGGTCGCCGACGATGGGGATGCCGAGGCCGAGCCGGTGGGCGGCATGGACCCGGAGCTGGTGGGTGCGGCCGGTCAACGGGGTGAATTCGATCCGGGTCCGGTTGCCCTCGATGGCGAGGCGGCGCCAGGAGGTGATGCCCAGCTTGCCGCGGACCGGGTCATGGATCTGACAGGGGCGGTTGTCGGGGTCGAGCCGGAAGGGCAGGCGGATCCCGCCTTCCCGCTCCGCGACGATGCCGTCGAGCAGGGCGGTGTAGCGTTTTTCTACCTGGCGGGCCTCGAACTGCCGGCTGAGGCGACGGTGGGCCTCGGCGGTGACGGCGAGGAGCATCAGGCCGGAGGTGGCCATGTCGAGCCGATGCACCGCCGGCTGGGCGATCATCGCCGGCACCAGCCGCCGGAGCCGGGCCACCACGCAGTCCTGCTTGTCGGGACCGCGGCCGGGGACGGCGAGCAGCCCGGCGGGCTTGTCGACCACCAGCAGCGCCGCATCCCGATAAATGACGACGGGGTCAGGCAGCGGGGCCGGCATGGCTGCCCTCCACGCCGCAGAGCATGAAGCCGAGGATCGCTGCGCATTTTTCGGCGCAGGAGGGGTAGAACCGGCCCTCCTCCCTGGTCCCGGAACGGTTGCTCCGGCCCCAGAAGAATTCGGCCAGGCCGAGTGGCACCAGGTTGGAGCGGGCGGCGAGGTTGAGCAGCTTCGGGGCGCAGCAGTCGCCGGTACCGGTGGGAATACCGCTGCCGTTCGTTGCGGCGGCAAAGAGCGAGGCCTCGCGGCCGTGGAAGTTGGTCAGGCGATAGAGGCCATGGATCCGCCGCATCAGGTCCTGCGACAGCTGGCGGCGGCGACGCCGCAGCGTCCTCCGGTCCTCCGGATCGCCGGCGTACGCCAGCGCCGCCCCCAACTCCTTGATTTCCGCCTCGGTGGCGGCGGTGATCGCCGCTAATTGCCGGCTGTCGAACAGCGGCGGGGCCCAGCCGTCGATCTCCCACAGGCCGTTGTACTGGCCGGAAAAGGCTCGCAGGATCCGGGTCGAGCCGTCCGGGGCCAGGCATTCCAGGACGCCGAACATCTTGCCCCGGGCCTCGCCGTAGAGCCAGTCGGTGGAGAGGCGGGGGGCGGAGTCCGTGGCGGCGGCGCCGAGATCGAGGGAGCGGCGGGTGCGGAGGAGCTCCATCAGCTCGAGACCGTGGCGGCGGGCGCCGTTTTCATGGAGCTGATGGTCCCGACCGCAGGCCCGGCAGAAACCGCGGCAGGCCACCGGCCGGGCGTCGGGTCGGCAGGTGTCCCGTGGCAAATTTGTTCCCTGTCCGGGCGGGTCATTTTCGCCGGTGCAGTCTGGATGACGGATAATCATGAGCAGTTTTTTACCCGATCGGCTACAAAGAAGGAAGAACGACGTGACCGCACCCAACCGGCAAGAGGCGAGGATATCCCCGATCCATGAACACATCGACCAGAAAGAAATCGCACCTGTTTCACCAGCTGGAACCTGAACTGGTGCTCGGCCTGGCAGAAGAAGAACTTGGTCTGCGACTGACCAACCTTTTCCGGCCGATGACCAGTTATATCAACAAGGTCTATGAGCTCGAGCGGCGCCGGGGCGGCGGCCTGATCATCAAATTCTACCGTCCCGGACGGTGGACCGACAAGGCGTTGCTCGACGAGCATGCCTTCGTACTGGAACTTGTCGAGCGCGAAATCCCGGTGGTCCCGCCGTTGAAACTCAAATCGGGGGCGACGCTGGGCACCGCCAAAGGGCTGCGCTATGCCATCTTCCCCAAACGCGGCGGGCGAAGCCACGACGAATACAACGACGACCAGTGGCTCGAAATCGGCCGTCTGCTCGGGCGCATTCACAGCGTCGGGGCGGTGCGGAGCGCCCGCCACCGGCTGGTCATGGCCCCTGATCACTCCACCGCCCGCCATCTCCGCACCCTGCTCGACGGCGATATCGTGCCCGGCGAGCTGAAGGGACGTCTGCAGGAGGTCTGCGCGGCGATTCTCGACGAGATCCGCCCGATCTTCGTCGGCAGCGAGCGGATCCGGATCCACGGCGACTGCCACTTCGCCAATCTGCTGCAACGGCCCGGGGAACCGCTGTACCTGATCGATTTCGACGACATGGCGATGGGCCCGCCGGTCCAGGACCTGTGGATGCTGTTGCCCGGCCGGCTGATGGATTCCATGGCCGAGGTCGACCTCTTCCTTGAAGGGTACGAGACCTTCCGTCCCTTCGACCGCCGCAGCCTCAGGCTCATCGAACCGCTGCGGGCCATGCGCTACATCCATTACATGGCCTGGTGCGCGCACCAGGTCTGCGACGACGGCGACACCCGGGCCATCGATGACTTCGGCTCGGCGGAGTACTGGCAGCGGGAGATCAAGGACCTGCAGGACCAGTTGGAAGAGATCCGGCGCGTCCCGTCCGCAGGGGGCAACCTGCTCTGAGCCGGAGTCGACCCGCACGGCTCAGGAGAAGATCGGGAACAGGCGCTGCAGCAGACTGCGGCTCTGCCTCCTCACTACCTTGAGCATCGCGCGGAATTCCAGGTTGAACCGCTCCTCCACTGCCAGCCACTCCTCCCTGCTGCGATCGAAGCGGCCCCACGGCACCGGATGCCGGAAGGCGAGGATGACGGCATTGCCGCGATCCGGCACCGGCACGAAGATCTGGCCGTCGAGGCAGGAGGCGATGCTTTCCCTGATCGCGTCGAGCCGGCCGGCGTCGCCGCTGAAGAGGTTGCAGCTCAGCATGCCCTCGTCCGCCAGCACTGTCGCGCACTGCATGAAAAAGGGGGTTGAATAGATGTTTGCCGCCATGCCCCGGTGATCGAAGGCATCCACCAGAATCAGGTCGTAGCGCCGGTCGGCGGCGGTCGCTGCGAGGAAGGCGAGACCATCCTCGCAGTGGATACGGACGCGATCATTTTCCGGCAGCAGGAAATAACGGCGGGCGAGGGCGATGACGAGGGGGGAATTGTCGACCGCATCGATGATGCTCTCCGGGAAATGATGGTGGCAATAGCGGACCAGTGATCCGGCGCCGATGCCGACGATCAGGATGCGTTCGATCGAATCCAGGGCAGGCAGGCCGAGCAGCATGTACCGGGTATAGGACAACTCCAGCCGTTCCGGGTGATCGGGGGACATGCTGCTCTGGAGGAAGCGGGAGGCGAAGAACAGGGAGCGGAGGCCGTCGTTGACGACGATTTCGACCAGATCGCCATTCCATTCTTCCCGGTGGAGGAGTTCGCCGCTTATCGTGTCCATGGGACGGATTCTCCTGAAAATTGAAAGTGGATCGTGCTTCCGCCATTATACCCGAATTGACTATCCTGTCAAAAAAACAGCGATTTTTCAGGGCAATTGGCTTGACGGCGACTGATCCATTCTGGCATCATTTCAAATGAGATGGGGCCGGGGGCGGTTGAGATCAACGAGGAGGTTTGAGTGGCTTCAGCAGCACGAAAAAAGAAGATCCTGATCATGGATGACGAGGAGATGATCGGCGAGATTGCCTGTCAGATGCTCACCTTTCTTGGCTACGAGGCCCGGCATGTGCTCGACGGGGAGGAGGCGATCTCGCTCTACAGGCAGCATCTTGAAGCGGGCGACCCTTTCGCCGCGGTCATCATGGACTTGACGATCCCGAAGGGTATGGGCGGCAAGGAGGCCGTGCTCGAACTCCTCGCCCTTGATCCGCAGGCCAGGGTCCTGGTCTCCAGCGGCTATTCCAACGATCCCGGCATGGTCAACTTCAGCAGGTATGGGTTCTGCGGTCATATCGAAAAACCGTTCGATCTGGCGTCCCTCAAGGCAGCCATCGAGGCTGTCCTCTGATCTCCCGCCGGCAATCGGCCGGCGATTTCCTCACCAGAGCCGGTTGTCGCCCCTGCCGGCAACGACGCTGAACCTTCCCCGGGGCGGGTGCTTCAGGCGTGAGCATGGGTGGCAATTCGGCAAAAGTCTGGTATGGTGAGCCTCCGTTGTGCGATTCCATTTTCCAACCCGGGGGAGAACGCTCTTGTCCGTTACACCGATCCGCCTGATATATTTCGCCACCATCGTCACGATCTGTTCTCTCTACGCCGCCCAGCCCATTCAACCGGTGTTCCAGAGGGAATTCCAGCTCAGCAGCCTCCAGGCGATCCTGTTCACCACCCTGATGATGGCCCCGCTGGGCTGCGCCCCGCTGTTTTACGGCTATCTCCTCGAGGCCTTCTCGGCCAAGCTGCTGGTGCGCTGGGCCCTGGCCCTGCTCGGCATCCTGGAATTTCTGTTCGCCGCAACCAACGACTACTTCACCCTCCTGTTCCTGCGGGCGGTCCAGGGCCTGATCATCCCGGCCATCCTCACCTCGCTGATGAGCTATATCTCCTATTCCTCGGCCCGGGAGGAGGTGCAGCACTCCATCGCCATGTATGTCGGGGCGACCATCATGGGCGGTTTCCTCGGCCGTTTTTTCTCCGGCCTGTTAACCGAGCTGTTCGGCTGGCGGGTCTTCTTCTTCGTTCTCGGCCTGCTGCTGCTGGTCGCCAGCTATCTCCTGTCCTGCCTCGAGCGCGATGTCAAGATGACCTACGCCCGCCCCCGGTTGGCCGAGATTACCGGCCTGCTCAGGCAGGGCGAGTTCCTGTGGCTCTATCTCGCCATCTTCTGCCTGTTCTTCGTCTTTTCCGCCCTGATGAACATCCTCCCCTTCGAACTGCGCAAGGTCGGGACCCTGTTCGGCGAGGCCGGGGTCGGCCTGCTCTATCTCGGCTACTCCATGGGCGTCTTCGTCTCCTTCAACAGCCGCAGGATCATCCGCCTGTTCGGCAGCGAGACCACCGCCATCAGCGCCGGCATCGTCATCTTTTTCATCGGCACGATGATCTTCATGATTGAGAGCTACAGCGTGATGTTCCTCGCCATGTTCGTCTTCTGCACCGGCTCCTTCCTTGCCCATTCGCTGCTTTCCGGCTTCGTCAACAAACTGGCGCGGGACAACAAGGCCATCGCCAACGGCGTCTATATCTCCTTCTACTCCCTTT
>JROS01000130.1 GCA_000769715.1 Desulfobulbus sp. Tol-SR | reverse complement strand
GATCCTCATTTTCGTTGGTATGCCGTTCCATTGAGCACCTCTTTTGAGTACCTCAGAAATTCTTTTCTGGTTTGAGGAAAGAATTTCTTTCGCACCAAGCCACAGCTTGCTGTCGATATGCTCTCGGAGATCTCCGACCAAGGCATACTGCCGTTCCGTTATGTCCTTGCCGATTCCGTCTATGCCAACAGCAGCGAGTTCATAGACGCCATCGAGGCTCTGACCGGGGTCACATATCTCCTGCAAATACCGGAAGACACGTTATGCTGGCTCAAGCACCCGGTCGTAATTCGAAAGACCTATCAATACGGCGGGCAACGGCATACGAAAGAGCTGGTTTCCGACCAGGTCAAAGCATCGATTTCCGTTAAATCCTTTGCCGCGCGGATCAACGATTTCTTCTGGTACCGGCGAAAAGTCTCCGAGGGCACCAAGGGACCGATCGAGTATGAGTTCACCAAGCGACGGGTGACCATCTCTCGGCATGGGATGCCGTGGAAGACAGTCTGGCTGTTGATTCGCAGGACGCTTGAGCCTGAACCGACGTATTCCTATTTTATTTCCAATGCACCGCTCAGCGTTCCGTTGGCCAATGATACACAGAAGGTTCCTGCCTATCTTTCTGCTCACGCCAGAGCGAGCACTTTTTTGACCAGCTTTTCAATACCCATAGATACGTCTCTGATTCCGGGTCCGATCATGTAAGCCGGTGTGGTGACAATTTTATGAGCCTCGTCCACGGTGATGTCATCCACCGCGCAGAGCCGATGCTTCACACCGATGGTGGTCAGCGCGCCTATCACATTCTCATCTTTGCCCACGGTCATCAATGGCCCCTTCTCCTTGAGTGCCATGCCCACCGTGGCCGGCGCGATGCACAGGGCGCCGATAGGCTTGCCGGCTTCGATTAGCTCCTCCAAGATGCGCTGCACCTGGCTGTTAACCGCACCGGCAGGACCCTTGGAGGCAAATTCACTCAAGTTCTTGGCCGCACCGAACCCACCAGGAACAATCAGCGCGTCGATATCATCCGCCGTCACCTCGGCCAGATTCCTGATCTCGCCTCTGCAGATGCGCGCCGATTCAACCAGCACATTACGGGTTTCTGCCATTTCTGCATTGGTCAGGTGATTGACCACGTGAGCCTGATCAATGTCCGGAGCCATGCAGACTGCTTTGGCACCCTGCTGGTCCAGGTAAAGCAGGGTCAGCACAGCCTCATGGATCTCGGCCCCATCAAACACCCCGCACCCCGACAACAACACACCAACTTTTTTTTGCTCCATTTTTTAGCACCCCTTGGTTACTCAACTATGTCAGTCGTTCGGCCACAAGTTCGGCAATATCAAATGTCTTCTGCTCCTCGGTAAACTTTTTGGCCCCGTCGGTAAGCATCAACAGGCAGAAAGGGCAAGCCGTGGCTATGCGATCAGCCCCAGTGTCCAGCGCCTCTTTGCTGCGAACCTGGTTGATACGATCGCCAACCTCTTCTGCCCAGTAGTTGCCGCCACCACCACCGCAGCAAAAACTCTCCGCACCGCTTCGAGGCATCTCCACCAGCTGGCCCACTTTACGGATCACCTCCCGCGGTTCATCAAAGAACAGGTTTCGTCGACCTAAATAACATGGATCGTGGTAACAGATTCGCTCCAGGCTGTTCTTAAGAACTAATTTATCATTGGAAATCAGTCTGTTAATAAAAACAGAATGAGGAATTACCTCATAATTTCCCCCCAGGAGCGGATAGTGACGGTCAAAACTGTTGTAACAATGCGGGCATAATGTAATGATTTTTTTCACCCCCAACTCATTGAACTCATCGATGTTCGTCTGAGCCAGTTCTGTGAACATGAATTCGTTGCCCATCTGTTTAGCCGGATCTCCGGTGCAGCGAGACTCTTCCAGTATGCCATAGGAGACGCCGGCCGACTCCAGGATCCGCACCATGGCCCGGGCGATCTTTTGGGCACGTTCTTCATAAGTCACCGAACAACCGATCCAGAGCAGGTATTCTGTTTCCCCTGTCGCAAACAATGGTACCTCCAGATCCTTGCACCAATCCTTTGGCCCCGAACCTGTACCAAAGAACGGGTGGGCCCGCTGCTCAAGGCTATTGATTGCCTTAGCCATGAGTTCGGGAATACGGGACTGCTCCATCACCAGGTTCTGTCTGAACTTGAGGATGGTTTTGGGCTGGTTGATGCAAGCCGGGCAAGCC
The DNA here is from genome assembly GCA_000769715.1 of Desulfobulbus sp. Tol-SR. Classification (GTDB taxonomy): domain Bacteria; phylum Desulfobacterota; class Desulfobulbia; order Desulfobulbales; family Desulfocapsaceae; genus Desulfoprunum. The sequence continues at coordinate 11,519 of JROS01000130.1, read as the reverse complement.
TCCAGGCAGGCTGTGCAAGTGGTACAGGCAAAAATGGCATCCTCAGTGATATCATCGATCAGGGTGGCGTCCTCAACTTCTCCGGCAGCAAGCCTTTCCGCCAGCGTGACCATTACCCCTTTAGGTGAGAGTGGCTTTTTAGTGATGGCGGCCGGACAGACTTCATGACAACGTCCACACCACAGACAGGCGGCAAAGTCCAGGAGACGTTTGCGAGTGAAATCAGCCAAACTCGAGCACCCCAGGGTCGGCATCTCCTCCGCCGCCCCCTCCTCGTCATCGTCATTATCGAATGAAGAGAAGTCGATCACACCCATTTTGCTGCCGGGTCTTGGATCGGCCAGGGCCGTATTGGTCGGTACCAGCACCATATGCATCATGGGCGAGTAAGGGATATATGCTATGAAGGCCATACACAACAGGCCATGGCTCCACCAAAAAATGCGATGAACTGAAAGGGCGTCGGCGGGCAGCCAGCCAGCCATGAAATTGCCAACAAAGGAGAAGGGATCCGGCCCGGTGGAGGCGATACGGATGGCCTCCACCAGAAAACCAGTGACGATGACAGCCGCCAAGAGGCCGATCTGGACGCCAAACCCGGTTCGTTCCCTGGGCGTGATCAACCGCTCGGGAGGGAACCATCTTCGCACAAGAAAAAAGAGCAGCCCAAAAAGGGCAAGAAGGCCAGCCAAATCGAGAAAAAAGGACATGAACCAGCGATTGAATATACCTTCGAACACCGGCAGGCCAAAGAGCAGGTTGAGCACCACCAGGCTTGTACCCAAGGCCAGAACCAGCATGCCCCAGAATAAAAAGCCATGGGCGATGCCGGTAAAGATTTTTTTATAGAGCTTGGCACCCAAAATTCCGTTTTTCAGCAGCGAATAGACAAACACCGGACCGATCTTACCTGGATGATCGACGTTTGCCGAGCGTATCCGCACCTTGCCCAGGCGGATACGTTTCCAGTGCCCATGGAGGCCGAAGACAAAAACAATCACGGCCACCAGGGCGACGGTATCAATCAGAATGCCATAACTGATATTCCAATAAGGGATACGCATTTTTTACTGCTCCTCTTGCAGCGCCTGAATGAGTGCCGGAACTACTTTCGCGTAGTCTTCCACAATACCAAAGCGGGCCCGTTTAAAGATATTGGCATCTTCGTCCTTGTTGATCGCCACCACGCACTTGGCATTGGCAATGCCGGCCAGATGCTGGCTGGCTCCGGAGATGCCCACGGCGAAATAGACCGATGGGGCCACAATATTACCAGTCTGTCCGATCTGCATGGTCGGCTCGGCCCAGCCTTCATCCACAGCCCCTCGCGAGGCGCCAACGGCGGCGTTGAGAATGCCGGCGAGATCACGCAAAATGGTAAACTTCTCTCCACTACCCACGCCTCGGCCACCGGAAACGATCACCTCTGCATCGTCCAGCGGAATCCCTTCAGTCACGACTGCCTCTTCGGAAACCAGTCGGATCGCCCCGGCTGCGCCGGCCAGAGGTACGGGCGTGGTCGTGCCTTCGGCAATTGCCGATTCGAAGTATTTTCGGCGGACGGTCAGAATGGCTGGAGTCTGATTAATTTTAAAGGTCGTCATAGCCTTACCGCCATAAATTGGACGGGTGACCGTCATATCAGACTTAGCGCCGATGATCTCGGTCAGTACCGGCGCGCCCAGCCGGACGCTCAAAGGTCCGGCGATCTCGGCACCCACAGTGGTCGCCGAGAGCAGTACCACTTCGTACCCCTCCTTCTGGATCAGCTCGACCAAGCCATCGATCAGGTTCGAGCCAACGGCGGCATCACTGCAATAAGCTTTGTTGTAATTGCCCGGAATATCGCCGGTTCCCAAGGCGACAACATCAGGCGTATCGCCGAAAATACGGCCTACGGTGACCAGTTCTCCGATCCGTTTGGCATCGATAACCTCTACGATCAGGGCTTTCATAAGTATCGCTCCTCCCTTAGTTTGCTCAAAAGGATTTTGCAGGTCTGGGCCATATCGTCCAGGGGCAGGAATTCGCAAACCGATTCCATTTTCGGGATCTCGACGGAAAGTTCAGCCACCGGCATAGGTGTTCCCGGAATTCCGTCGATTTTCTCCACAGGTTTTTTCTTGGCTGCAAGAATAGAGCGCACCGCTGGTATTCTCGGAACATTCTTGGGGCTGCTAGTGATCGAGAGCACCCCTTTGCCACTGAATTCCAGCCGACGAATTCCGTTTTCATGAGCCTGCGCAACCATCCAGCGGCCATCCTCAGATTTAATTGTGCTGATCTGGGGCAAAAACGGATAATCAAGCATGCCGGCCAAAATGCTGTGCACCACACCTCGATCCATATCCGCCGACTGCTGGCCGGCAAGCACCAGGTCTACATTTCCCAGTTGCTCAATGGCCATTTTCAGATTCGCTGCGATCACGAAGGGATCGTCTGCATCCCCCAGCACCAGATGGAGTGCGTCGCCTCCCATGGCGATAGCCTTTCTCAATACGGTGACATCTTGAGTCTTGCCGTAAGAAATGATGGTTAGCGTTGCGCCATAGGCTTCCTTCAGCTGAACGCCGGTTTCGATGGCGTTCTCATCATACAGGCCAATCATTCTCGTGTAGCGGCTGTGAGCTCGTCCATCAGTCAATTCGAAATCAGCTGTCGGCACCTCATAATCGGGTACCACTTTGGCAAGTACTGTGATATGCATCTGAATCCCTCCTTTTTAGCGCCCCTTCCACTCGGGAGCACGCTTTTCGCTGAATGCCTGAAAGCCCTCTTTGCGATCTTCAGTATCCCTGAGGGCACCCCAGAGCAGGTGGGAGAAGGCGATACCATGCTCAAGGGGCATGTCCAGTCCCATCACCGCGGCCTGTTTGGCGGCCTTGACGCTCAATGGCGCGTTGCCAGCAATTTTGGTAGCATATCGTTTGGCCAGTTCCAACAATTCTGCGGGTTCCACCACATCCGAGACCAGACCGACCCGCAAGGCCTCCTGAGCATCGATCATTTCTCCAGTAAGCAGCATCTTCATAGCCACTGCCTGGGGAATCGCTCGAGGCAGACACTGGGTGCCGTTGAGGCCCGCCAGGCTGGCGACCTTGACCTCGGTGAGGCCGAACTTGGCCTTGCTGCTGGCGATGCGCAGGTCGCAGGCCAGGGCCATCTCCAGGCCGCCGCCCACGGCGTAGCCGTTGATGGCGCAGATGATCGGTTTCCATGTCTTCATGTGCGGAATGATCGGTTGCCCCTCTCTCAGCCAGATGGAGGCCATGCACTCCGCCGGCGGCGGGGTCTTCTTCATGTCCGTACCCGTGCAGAAGGACTTCTCGCCAGTGCCGGTGAGTACCGCCACGCGGATGTCGTCGTCACCGCGCACCTCGGCCCAGAGTTCGGCCAGCCGTGTCACCGACTCGGGATCCAGTGAGTTCATGGCCTCCGGCCGGTTCAGGGTGATATAGGCCACATGGTTTTCTTTTAAAAAATCAACACCCATTGTACACTCCTTATCTGTAAACGTTCTGGATTGGCGGAATGGAGATCCTTTTTTTGTCATTCCGGCGCGAGCCGGTAAATCTCTGACAAGCATCTCCAGCGGCGTTTTACGCGGTCCTTCACTCCTCGGTAGCCACAATGAAGGGATCGTAGGGTTTCTTGTTCTTCAGGATGGCGCGGGCCACGGTCCAGCGGTGGATCTCCGAGGGACCCTCGAGGATGCGCCAGATGCGGACCATGCGGGCCACATACTCGATGCCCAATTCTTTCGAGAGGCCCACGCCGCCGTGCATCTGGATGGCCTTGTCGGCGATGTCCCAGAGCATCTCCGTGGCCATGACCTTGAGGCTCGAACCCTCGATGCGCAGGTCAGTAATGCCCTGGTCGCTCTTCCATGAGGTGTAGTAGAGCATCCAGCGCACGCTCTCCAGACGCATGGTGGCGTCGGCGATCCAGTTCTGGATGGTCTGGCGGTCGGCCAACAGTTTGCCGAAGGTCATCCGCGTGTTGGCCTGGTCGATCATCATCTGGATGATGCGCTCGGCCATGCCGGTGCAGCGCGAGGCCAGTTCGATGCGGCGCACGCCGAAGCGATTTTGAAGCGGAATGAAGGCCTTCCCCAACTCGCCGAGGATCGCGTCGTCGCCCACTTCCACATCCTCCAGGATCAGGTCCCAGGTGGGCATGGCGCCGATCACGGGGATCTCGCGGCCCACGCGCACGCCGGGCGTGTCCCTGTCGATCAGAAAGGCGGTGAAGCGGTTCTTGGTGGGGGCTTCCTTGTCGGTCACAGCGATGAGGATGTAGAAGACGTTGTCCTTGTCGCACTTGCTGATAAAGGTCTTGGTGCCGTTGATCACCCACTTGTCGCCCTTGCGCACGGCCGTGGTCTTGAGGCCACTGACATCGGATCCGGCGCCCGGTTCGGTGACGGCCATGGCCGAATCCAAACGGTTATCCACATAGGGCTGGAAGTATTTTTCGCGCTGGTTGCCCACGCAGCAGCTGTGCAGGTAGTAGAGGTTGGGCGCGTCCGGCGGGAGCGTGAAGCCATGGGGCGAAAAGCCGATGAACGAGCGGCACAGCTCTTCCATGACAAGGGTCTTGGCCAACATGCCCAGCCCCTGGCCGCCGAACTCCTCGCCGACCTCGATCCCCCAGAAGCCAAGCTCCTTGGTAATCTTCTTGAGCCGTTCGCTCTGCTCCTTGGGCAGAAGCGGCCCCGGCACCGTCCAAAGGCTCATGTCACGTTCGAGAAAATCTCTTTCCAGCGGCAACAGTTCGCGCTTGACGAACTCTCGCATGGAATCTTTTAGCATCATAAATTCTTCTGAAATAGCGAAATCCATTGCCGTCTCCTTTTCCGCGAATAATTGAGTTAAATTAAGATGTCCTGCTCGATCATCTTGTCGATTTCCGTTTCCGAATATCCCAACATCTCGTTTAATACCCCTCGGGTGTGTTGTCCCAACAGGGGCGCAGCAGATTCCATCTGGGCCGGTGTTTTGGAAAAAACTACGGGCTGGCGATTATAGAGAGTCGAGCCCACTTCCGGATGATCCAGGTAGGCCCAAAATCGCCGCTGGCGGAGGTGTTCATTTTCAATGGCGCCCCGGGCATCGTTCACCACGCCGGCTGACACCCCAAAATGGGTCAACTTCTTCATCAAGTCCTCGGCATAGCGCGTCTGCGTGTAAGCTTCGATGAGGCGATTGAGCTCTTCTTCGTTGGCCTTTCTCCCTTCGAGGGTCGCGAACCTGGGGTCCGCCGTCCAGGCCGGATGCCCCAGGGCCTGCTTAAACGCTTGCCACTCCGATTCCGCGAAGACAGCAATGGCGATCCATTTGCGGTATCCCAGAGTGGTATACAAACCATGGGGGGCGGCATCGGGATCGCCATACCCCAGGGGCCCAAGAATATCCCCATTGGCCGCATAGGCCATAGCGTCGGACGGTTTCATGGCGATGGCCGAATCCAGCTGGGACACTTCCACGGTCTGCCCCCTGCCGGTTTTCTCTCTCATGATCAGCGCCGCCAGGAGCCCGAAAAGTGTGTGGCCGGGAACCATCACGTGATCGGTGTAGTTGGTACCGGTGCCATACGGCCGTTTCCCAGGAAAGGCGGCCCTGGCGGTGAGCCCGCACAATGCATTGAGATTGACCCCAAAGCCCATGTAGGATTTGTGGGGTCCAGTAACGCCCTGCAAGCTCATGGTGACATATATGATCCTGGGATTAATCTCTTTTACATGCTCCCATCCCAGATTCCACTTTTCCATCTGACCAACACGGAAGTTGTTGATGATGATATCACTTTTCTTAATCAGTCGGACGGCCACCTCCCTTGCTTCGGGATTGCTCATGTTCAGGGCGATGCATTTCTTGTTGGGGTTGCGGTTGGCGAAATAGCCGCTGCGCTCCAGCCCCTCGCCGATGCCGTCCTTGAAGGGACCGCCCTTGCGCAGGATGTCGGGACGCTTCTTGCTTTCGATCTTGATGATTTCGGCACCGCACTGCCCAAGGATGTTAGTGGCGATTGGACCAGCCCCGACCCAGGAAAAATCACAGACGACGATGCCGCTGAGGGCGCCTTTCAAATTAACCGACATGGATGATTCCCTCCTTGCTCAAGGTTTCGATCTGATTTTGATCGTAGCCGATCTCGAGCATGATATCAGCGGTGTGCTGTCCGAATCTTGGTGCAGGTTGGCCCAGCCGCCATTCAAGCTCGCCGAATTCATATGGGGCACCAGGGTAGACCACATCCCCACCCAGATTTTCATGATGAAGAGTCTGCCAAAATTTTCTATAGATCAGTTGTGGGTTTTCCAGCAGATCCTGGCCATTGCTCACTGGTGTCAGGGCCACGCGGTGGGCCTGGCCTTTCTCGTACAATGTTTTCTTGCTGTGCTGCATGGTGAAGCGCTCGAATATTCGGCAAAATGTCTCGTAGCCTTCCTTGGATTTACGGTAGGCGGGTTCGATCCAGCGATCCTCTTCGAAGACCTCCCACTCCGCAATGTTTTCCTCCTTCATCCACTGGGCGAAGTACTCCCACATGCCCTTGTTCTTGCCCATGATGGCCACGATGGCGATAAAACCGTCTTTGCAGGGGTGCACGGTGGCCGACCCGGCCTCGGTGCCACGGCCGCGGCGGTTGGTCCCTTCCAGATCCCAATACTGGGCTGCATTCTCGAGAGCCATACCCACCGACTCCATACAGGAGACATCCACGAACTGGCCGATGCCGGTCCGCTGGGCGAAAAACAGTGCGATGGCGCTGCCCACGGCGGCATACGCCTCGGCCATACGGTAAGATTGGTTGTCGCAGGAACGGACGGGTTTGTCATTATCGACGCCCGCAAGGAAGAGCCATCCGCCCAAGGCCGCGTTGACCAGATCGGATCCCGGCAGATCGCGGTAGGGCCCGAAATGGCCGAAATGGGTTATGGAGGTCTGAACCAATTTGGGATTAAGGCCGCTGAGCCGGTCGTAGGAGAGCCCGAGGCTTTCGAGATATCCGGGCGCAAAACTTTCAAAGAGGATATCCGCGGTTGCACAGAGTCGCACAAACAGGTCCTGGCCAGATTTACGGGACAGATCGAGGGCTAGACCTCTCTTTCCCGTGTTGTAGTAAAGAAATTGAAGACTGCGGTCTTTCCCCGGCTCGTTCTTGTAAAAGGGACCTATGTCCCGCATTGGATCCTGGGAAATAGGCTCGAGGTGGATTACATCGGCACCCAGGTTGGCGTAAAGTTTCGCAGCGTAGGGTCCGAGCGTACCGGTAAAGTCCAGCACTCTCACACCCGCTAAAGAATTAGCATCCATCAGTATCCTCCTTGACAATCTTTGGGGGTTCACCCAAATCCTGGGTAGGGTGAGAAACGGCAGATTTGCATGGATTCAGTACAACTGGAACCTTCTGCAAAAAGAAAAAGCCTGAGCCGGAATACATCCGAAGCTCAGGCGACCGTCCGTCAATCAACCGGAAAAGAGGCTGCGACCTCCACATACATATAAGACCTGACCCGTGAAATAACTACTTTCGTCATCCGCAAGGAACATTGCTGCTTCGGCAATGTCATCGATAGTCCCCAAGCTTCCGGTGGGCTGTTTAGATAGTAGGAATTTTTTTGACTTCTCCTCCAGTTGATCCCACAAGGGGGTATGAATCAAGCCGGGGGCGATACAGTTAGAGGTGATACCTTTGCCACCCAATTCCAGGGCCAAGACCCGCGACAGTCCAATAAGACCTGCTTTGGCAGAAGAATAGGGAGCTTGTCCGGCTCCACCAAGCCAAGCTCGCGAAACAATGTTGATAATCCGTCCGTGGTTGTTCGGAACCATATGGTTGTGAGCGGCTTGGCTGCACAGAAAGGCCCCCTTCAAGTTAACGTCAATCGTGAGGTCCCAATCCGCTTCACTCAATTTGCGCAATGCACCGGCCCGTTCCATACCGGCGTTGTTGACCAAGATGTCGAGTCTGCCGAAAGCTTTGACGCAGTTCTCGACCATTGCTTCGACGGCGGCTTTGTCGGCGATATTGGCAACCTGACCGATGACGTCGAAGCCATCCTTTTTAAAAGCCTCGACCGTTTCGGCGACCTTGTCGGCCTGAATATCGTTGATCACTACCTTAGCCCCGTTCTCCGCCATCAGACGGGCTGTTTGCTTGCCCATACCGCTGGCCGATCCGGTGATCAAGGCGACTCTGTTTTCAATACCCATGTAAGACCTCCAAATATAAAGATGTCCGACGCTTAGATGGACATGGAAAAGTGGATACTTTTCCCGCCGCAGACAAAAAATGTTTGCCCGGTGACATAAGGCGATCGATCCGAAGCAAAGAAACCAACCGCTTTGGCAACATCTTCGGGTTTTCCCATTCTTCGCACAGGTATAGCTTTGATACATTTTTCTATTGTTGCCTCATCCATGCCCGCGGTGGCCATGTCGCCTTTGGCAACGCAGTTGACCGTGACGCCGTTTCTGGCTGATTCGAGGGCCAGAGACCGCGTTAACCCGAAAAGTGCGGACTTGGCTGCCGCGTAGCTGGACAGACCCTGGAAGCCAAGGTATGACAGGCTGCTGATGTTGATCACTCGGCCGTATTTGCGGGTTTTCATGTCGGGCAAGATTGCACGGGTCAGGAAAAAAATCGGGTCGGCATTCTGTTCGAAGGCACGATGCCATTGTTCGTCGGATACAACGTCAACTAGTTTTTCATCCAGGTAGTCAAAATTATTTACTAAAATATCGATCGGGCCGGCCTTGTCGATCACGTCGGCAATCATCTTCTTAATCTGTTCTCCATTGGTCGGGTCGATGACCGCCGCCATGGCCCTGCCGTCTCCGGCAGTGATTTCCGCAACCAATGCATCTATCTTCTCACGATCGGTGTCGACCGCGACGACGATAGCACCTTTGCCAGCCAGTCTGCGACAGACCGCCGAACCAATTTCATCCGTGGCACCGGTGATAACAGCCACTCTGTTTTTTACCTTTTCCACTTGAATCCTCCTTATCCGTACGTTGCACGCACCAAAAGGTCTAGCCACAATAGCTCGCTCTACTGCCAAGCCATTCTACCAGCCGCTCACAAGCATATGCATGGTGCAGGCTGCGTGTTCGGTTCCCGACAGACCGCCACCAGTGACATGTGTCATGGCCACGCGCGGAATTGGGTCCACTTGGTAGCCCTTGCACTGGCCCCGCATCTGTTTCACGTTGGCCGCAATCTGAGCTGCACCTGATGCGCCGATTGGGTGGCCATAGGAAAGCATGCCGCCCCGGGGGCTGACCACGCACTGGCCCCCGTAGGTGGACTGGCCGTCGCGCAGGAACTGGAGGCCGTCGCCGACCTTGCACAGTCCCATGCATTCGTAGTAGAGCAGTTCGGCGATGGTGAATGCGTCGTGCAGTTCGAGAATGTCGACCTCCTCGGGACCGATGCCCGACTCCTCGTAAAGCTGGTGGCTGGTCGCCTCGGTGATGTCATCGCCGGTGATGTCCCTGGGACGGTTGTGGTAGGGACCGGAGGTGACCACCGTGCCGGCCACGCGCACCGGCTTTTCGATGCCCAATTTCTTGACCATCTCCTTGGAACAGACCACCACGGCGCCGGCGCCGTCGGCGATGCCGCAGCACTGGTGCAGGGTCATGGGGTAGGCGACCATCCGCGAGTTGACCACCTCCTCGACGGAGATTTCACCTTTGAACCAGGCTTGCGGGTTGTGGGTGGCATGCTTGCGGTTCTTGACCGTGATCATGGCGAAATCCTCGATCGTGGCGCCACGCTCGTGCATGTAGCGGGTGGCCCGCATGGCGTACTTGGCGGTCATGACGCCGCCATGCACGGTTTCGATATCGTTCATCGCCGGGGTGAAGGCCGCGCCGGATGACCGGTGCAGGGTGTGGTTTTCAGCGCCGACGCCCATGGAGACCTCGGTCAGGCCGCAGGCCACATCCTTGATGGCCAAGTGCACGGCCATGGCGCCGGCGGAACAGGCGCTCTCCACATTAATGATGGGCATTTTCGAAAGCATCCCCAGGTCCTTGAAGATCGTCTGGCCGGTGACGATGCCGTTGGTGGCGTTACCCACATACGCGCTTTGCACGACATCGGGTCCGGTGATGTTGGCGTCCGCCAGGGCCTGGGTCACTGCCCATCGACCTAGGGCGTCGTAATCCAGTTCATGCCTGCGGAACGGCGTCTCGCCGACCCCGATGATAAACACTTCACGATTCAGCTTCATCCTTGATACTCCTCCAATTGGCGTCGTTTAAAAGAATCGCTTCCCACACGGGCACGCGCTTATTTATCGATTTTTTTAAATTTGTAGCTGGTGATGGGCACGCCATCCTGGTTCAGGCGGATGGGGCCGACGGCCAGTTCGACCGTTTCGTCGCAGCGAAAGGATTCGACCTTGCCGTCGAGCATGGCAAAGATGCGTAGATCCTCGGGAAGATCCACGTAGCCGACGATGTAAGGGGTCTCCATGCCGGGTTGGCCGATGTAGCAGTCCGCATAACTGTAGAGCGTACCCCGGCGCGACAACGGAACCATGTTGAATTCCTTACCCCAGCAGGTGGGGCAGAGATCGAGTTTGGGAAAGTCGAGCTGGCCGCATTTCTTGCAACGATACCCTTTTAGATAGGGGGGCGACCCGTCTTCCGGAACCTCCAGCAGGTCGGGATGGAAAAAGGTGATATCGGGTTTCTTCTCTTTTTTGGGTTTGGCGTCGGCCATGGGACACTCCTTTCAAGGTTGGTTTTGATAATTATTAGACAACGATCCTTTTACTGATTAGAAATCTATTTCTATCTGTTATTGATAAATTCAACATGATATTGAAAATAGGGCATTTAATGAATTTATTTATTGATTACATAGATGCTACAATTTATAGTGACACATTTATTAAGTCTTCTACTGAGTGTAATTCAAGCATGATTTCAATTCGGTGTCAATGGATAATTTTGATCTTCCCACAAAACTTTTCGTCTATTGTGCTATTTAAACGGTATCGACACTGAATACGCAGGACAGCAAAGCGGTGGCAAACATGGAGTGGGACTAGAATGAGCCCCTCGCGGCAACAACCCCCAATCCTTCCTTGTTACAGGACAACACTGCGCCTGGCATATCGATTTTTACTAGGCCGAGTTGCTTGAAAATGACTCAAATTTTTAACACTATAGGTTCATCTGACCTGAAGTTTCCCGTTTTTAAACCCGGCTGATCCGAGATCCTGGCAAGCGAGGCCCGTGATTCGAATCCGAACCGAGTTCGGAGAAATATTTATTTTAATAATTTCAAAATGATGCAGTGAAAAATTGGCGAAAGCTAACTGCTTGATATTACACGGCAAATCAAGAGCGATTTTTCACAGGAAATGGGAAAGTTTGAGTAATAACAGGAACATAATAGTGAATGCGAGGCCCACTCATGGTAAGTTGAAGTTTCCAAGAACAAAAAACCAGAGGAGCCTCGCATGCCCATACTACCAGCCATTCCCGCTTTGGCCC
>JROS01000029.1 GCA_000769715.1 Desulfobulbus sp. Tol-SR | reverse complement strand
GTCCGGGAGAAGCCGGTCGCCCTTGAAACCGACGATCAGGAGTTGGGCGATCTGCTGGGGAAGGTCCATGGGGCGGTGGCGGTCCTGTCAGGGCGGAGAAATTATGCAGGTCTGCCGGCGCGGCCTGCCGCTGGTTGCCAAGGCCCGGCTCGAATCAGATCCTTTCGATCCGGATCTTCAGCGGAACGACATGGAGCGACCGGCTCTGCTGCTCGGTGGAGCCCAGCGACCATCCGGTGCATCTGGCCTGGCCTTCGAGCAATCCGCCGATGTTCTCGACCAGCCGGTTGAGGTTGATGATCGGATGGCGGGAGAAGACCTGGGGCAGGCCCTGGGTCAGATTGCAGGCGAGACAGCGGCCCGGTCGCTCGTGCAGCCGGAGTTCCATGACCAGCTCGTTGCCCTGGAGGCTGCGGTATCCCAGCTCGATATCGTAGGCGCCCTCGCCGGCGTCACCGAACAGGGCCTCGAAAAACTCGTTCGAACGTTCCCGGGGAAAAAGCCGGAGCAGGGTTTCGGGGGTGAACAGGGTCGGCAGGGTGGTTGCATCCATGGCGGTTCGGGTCGTGAGGGAATTGGGGATTTCAGGGACACCGGCCGGCGGTACCGGCTTCAACAGCTAACTATAGCGGCAAACTGCATTTTGTCAACCGACGTTGCGGGGCCGCGGGGCCTGTGTTAGAGTAGCGCCCATGAACAACGAGGGACCATTTTCAGGGGCAAGGGGCGCCGCCGCCGTCGATCTGACCGAACTCAACGATGCCCAGTACGAGGCGGTGACGACGGTCGACGGCCCGGTCCTGGTCATAGCCGGGGCCGGCAGCGGCAAGACCAGGACCCTGGTCTACCGCGTGGCCTACCTGATGCAGCACGGCGTGCCGCCGGAGAAGATCCTGCTGCTGACCTTCACCCGCAAGGCCGCCCAGGAGATGCTGTGGCGCTCCGGCCGCCTCCTCAACGACACCTGCAGCCGGGTGGTCGGCGGCACCTTCCACGGCACCGCCAACATGCTGCTGCGCCGCTACGGCTCCTGTCTCGGTTTCGCCTCGAACTTCACCATCATCGACCGGGCCGACGCCGAGGGGATCATCAACCTCCTCAAGTCATCGCTCGGCCTCGGCGGGGCATCGAAGCAGTTTCCCTCCAAACGGGTCCTGATCTCGATAATCAGCGGCGCCGTCAACAAATCGATGGATCTGGAAGACCTGGTTTTCGAGCAGTACACCCATCTCAGCGAACACCTCGACGACATCCTCAGCCTGCAGCGGCACTATCAGGAGTTCAAGCGCGACAACGGCCTGATGGATTACGACGACCTGCTCGTCAACTGGAAGCGGATGCTGCAGGAATCGGCGGAGGTGCGGCGCTCCATCTCCGAGCGCTTCTCCCACATCATGGTCGACGAGTACCAGGACACCAACCTGATCCAGGCCGATATCGTCCGGCTGGCCGCCTCTACCCATGACAACGTGATGGCGGTCGGCGACGACGCCCAGTCGATCTACTCGTTCCGGGGGGCCGATTTCTACAACATCATGCGGTTCCCCAAGGTCTTCGCCAATACCCGGATCATCAAGCTGGAGGAGAATTACCGTTCGACCCAGCCGATCCTGTCGCTGACCAACGACATTATCCGCAACGCCGCCGAAAAATACACCAAGACCCTGTTTTCCCGAACCGAAGGCGGGGTCCGCCCCTGTGTCTTCGCCGGCCGCGATGAGCGGGAAGAGGCGCTGTTCGTCATCCGCCGGGTGCGGGAGCTGCTGGCCCAGGGCACCCCGATCGAGGAGATCGCGGTGCTGTTCCGCTCCGGTTTTCACTCGTACAGGCTCGAACTCGAACTGGGAGGAGCGGGCGTTGATTTCGAGAAACGGGGCGGCCTGAAGCTGACCGAATCGGCCCACATGAAGGATTTTCTCTCCTTCCTGCGGGTCGTCGCCAATCCCCGCGATTCCCTGAGCTGGAACCGGATCCTGCTCCAGCTCGACAAGGTCGGGCCGAAGACGGCGCAGAAGATCACCGAGACCGTGATGACCGCCGGCGACCCGTTCCAGGCCCTGGCCGGGCACCCGGCCGGCAAGAGCTGGCGGCAGGGCCTCGACCGCCTCAACCAGCTCTTTGCCGACCTGCGGGGCAGGGAGCGCAGCCTGCCCGAGTTGTACGAGGTGGT
>JROS01000129.1 GCA_000769715.1 Desulfobulbus sp. Tol-SR | reverse complement strand
AAGGCCGAGATCCTGCCCCCCATGTCATTTCGAAGCGAAGCGAGAAATCTCCTTATCCCCGCAAGGGCAAAAACCGTAAATCCACCCCCCGCTGTCATTTCGAAGCGAAGCGAGAAATCTTGTGTTGCCGAGGATGCCTCTCTTACGGCGAGAAGATCTCTCCCTACGGTCGAGATGACAGCGGGGGAAGGTCGAGGCGGCAGTGGTGAAAGTCGCGACGACTGTGGTGAAGGTCGAGGCGACAACAGAGGAAGGTCGCGACGGCAACAGAGAAAGGTCGAGATGACAATGCTCGTTATTCCCGATAGGGCGAAAACCGTGCAACCACCCCCCGCTGTCATTTCGAGTTTTTCCTTTGTCATTTCGAAGCGAAGCGAGAAATCTCGTTTCCCCAAGCGACCCTTCTCCCCGAAAATTATGCCCCAAACAATCCCCCAGCAAGAGATTCAATTATCCTCCCCCCAACCCAAACAGGATACAATCTCATGACTGCCAGGAACTCCCTGAATTTCAAACCGCTCTTGCTATCCCAGCTCAACGAGCACCTCCGCCGTTTACGGCGCCGCTGCCTCAGCCTCAACTTCTGGCTGGTCCTGACAACCGACGTCGCCCTGCTCATAACCGCCTATTTCCTCTCCCGCTACCTCCGCTTCGACGCCCTGCATCTCACCCAGGGCACCAACCACTACATCGCCGTCCTGCTCGTCATCCTCGCAGTCAAGCTGCCGATCTTCTACCTGTTCGGCCTCTATAACGGCATGTGGCGCTATACCGGCTTCCGCGACCTGCAGCGGATCGTCGGCGCCGCCCTGGTGTCGTCGTCGGTCATCATCACGATCATGACCCTGGTCGATCGCTTCCATGGCTATTCGCGCGGGGTGTTCATCATGGACGCGGTGTTCACCATCCTGTTCATCAGCGGCAGCCGGGCCTCGATCCGCATGGCCCTGCACCACAGCGCCCTGCGGCGGGAGGACCGGGTCGTCCGCCTCAAGCGGCTGCTGGTGATCGGCGCCGGCGACGCGGCCGAGAAGGCGACGCGGGAGATCGACGACAACCCCACCCTGGCCTACGAGGTGGTCGGCTTCGTCGATGACGATCCGGCCAAGGCCGGGCTGCGGATCCACCGCATCCCGGTGCTCGGCGGGGTCGACGACCTGCCGGAATTCGCCGCCCAGACGCGGGCCGACGAACTGCTGATCGCCATCGTCACCCTCACCGGGCCCCAGATGCAGCGGATCGTCGAGCTGTGCCAGCAGACCGGCCTGCCGTACAAGGTGCTGCCCGGCCTCGGCGAGCTGATCAACGGCCGGGTGTCGGTGTCGTCGATCCGCGATATCTCGTACAAGGATCTGCTCGGCCGGGAGGAGGTGACCCTCGACCAGGCCCGAATCGGCGACACCCTGCGGGGCAAGACGATCCTCGTCACCGGGGCCGGCGGCTCGATCGGCTCCGAACTGTGCCGCCAGATCATCCGCTTCGCCCCGTCCCGGCTGATCCTGTTCGACAGCAGCGAGGAAAACCTCTACGCCATCCAGATGGAACTGCTCCATGAATACCAGGTCGCCGATGCCGTGCCGGTGCTCGGCAAGGTCCAGGACGTGCGCCTGCTCGACATGGTCTTCAGCCGCCACCGGCCGCAGGTCGTCTTCCATGCCGCCGCCTACAAGCATGTGCCCCTGGTCGAGAACAACCCCTGGGAGGCGGTGTACAACAATATCTTCGCCAGCCAGCTGCTGATCGAGGCGGTCATCCGCCACCGGGTCGAGCGCTTCGTCCTGGTCTCCACCGACAAGGCGGTGCGGCCGACCAACGTCATGGGGGCCTCGAAACGGCTGACCGAACTGCTGATGCTGGCCTATGCCCGCAACAGCTGGGACGGCGGCTTCAGCCCGGCCTGGCGGCGGGTGCCGGAGACGGCGGAACCGGCAACCTACCGGGCCGAGGCGCCGCACCACGACACCAGGTTCATGGCGGTGCGCTTCGGCAACGTCCTCGGCTCGTCCGGCTCGGTGCTGCCGCTGTTCAAGCGCCAGATCGAGCTCGGCGGCCCGGTCACCGTCACCCACCCGGAGATCACCCGCTATTTCATGTCGATCGAGGAGGCGGCCCAGCTCATCCTCCAGGCCGGGTCGATGGGCGGCGACGGCGAGATCTTCCTCCTCAAGATGGGCGAGCCGGTCAGAATCGACCAGATGGCCCGGGACATGATCCGCCTGGCGGGCAAGGAACCGGATGTCGATATAAAGATCCGCTACTCCGGCCTGCGCCCCGGCGAAAAGCTCT
>JROS01000128.1 GCA_000769715.1 Desulfobulbus sp. Tol-SR | reverse complement strand
TGGAAGAGAAATATGCCGGCTGGGACGCCGGCCTGCGCGAGATCGCCGTCGACGAGGTCATCATGGGCAACGTCCTCCAGGCCGGCCAGGGGCAGAACCCGGCCCGCCAGGCGACGATCCGGGCCGGGATCGCCAAGGAGACCCCGGCCTTCACCATCAACAAGGTCTGCGGCTCCGGCCTCAAGGCGATCGCCCTGGCCGCCCAGTCGATCATGACCGGCCAGGCCGAGGTGGTGCTCGCCGGCGGCCAGGAGAACATGAGCCAGGTGCCGATGGCCCTGATGAAGGGGCGCTGGGGCTACCGCATGGAGATCACCGGGGTCGGCGAGATCCACGACCTGATGGTCTATGACGCCCTGTACGAGAAATTCTACGGCTACCACATGGGCGTCACCGCCGAGAACATCGCCAGGCTGTACGCCATCAGCCGCGAGGACCAGGACCGCCTGGCCCGCCAGAGCCATGCCCGGGCCATGGAGGCAATCGAAACCGGGATCTTCGCCAGCGAGATCGTGCCGGTCAAGGTCCCCTCGCGCAAGCAGGAGATCATCGTCGACCGCGACGAGCGGCCGATGGTCACCAGCATGGAGAAACTGGCCAAGCTGCGGCCGGTCTTCACCAAGGATGGCTCGGTCACCGCCGGCAACGCCTCCGGGATCAACGACGGGGCGGCGGCGGTGCTCTTGATGAGCGAGAGCCGGGCCAGGGCCCTGGGGCTCAAGCCGCTGCTGACCATCGAGAGCTTCGCCTCGGGCGGGGTCGACCCGGCCTACATGGGCCTCGGTCCGGTGCCGGCGATCCGCCGCGCCCTGAAACAGGCGAAGATGACGATCGCCGATATCGACCTGATCGAGCTGAACGAGGCCTTCGCCTCCCAGGCGATCGGCTGCATGCTCGAACTGGGGATCGACGTCGACAAACCCAACCGTTACGGCAGCGCCATCTCGATGGGCCACCCGGTCGGCTGCACCGGCGCCCGGCAGATGGTCGCCACCCTCAACCAGATGCAGCGCGGCAACCACGCCACCGGCCTGATCAGCATGTGCATCGGCGGCGGCATGGGCATGGCCATG
>JROS01000028.1 GCA_000769715.1 Desulfobulbus sp. Tol-SR | reverse complement strand
AAGTAGCGGCGGAGAAGACCAGGGTTTTGGAGTTTGGCCCTTTGGCCGAGTCCAAGGCTCGGAGGAGGGGTGAGAAAGCTCAGACCTTCGATTTTTTGGGATTGACGCACTACTGTAGCCGAACGCGAAATGGCCGGCGATTCCGGATGAAACGCCTGACCTCTCGGAAGAAATTCAAGGCCAAGTTGTTGGCGTTGAAAGAATGGTTGAAGGCGAACCGAACGAGTCCGGTTCCCGAGCTGATGAAAACTGTTGTGGCCAAGGTCCGCGGACATATTGCGTACTATGGGGTCACAGACAATTCGCACGGGATTGGTCGATATGTTCACGCAGTTCGCCTATTGCTCTTCAAGTGGCTTGGACCGTCGCGGGAAGCGTGGCAGCATGACGCTGGAAAAGTTCAGGCAATTTCTGAACAAGTTTCCATTGCCGAGACCGCTGATCCTGGTGAATCTGTTCGAATCGAGGTGAAAGCGATGATGAGGAGCCGTGTGCGTGAATAGCGCAAGCACGGTTCTGTGAGGGGCTTGCTTCAACATAGAGAATGCTGCTTGTCATCGATGGCACGTAGTAGCCGCGTGCGGCGAGGCGTTCTGAAAAGCCAATTGGTGAAAGCGTTGTTCCTTGTGGAGAAGTCGGTCTACTCGACAGCAAGGTGCTCGAGTCGACGGGGGCGGCAGACATTCATTCTCGGAAGGATCGGTGTTGATGATGGCAGGCGCTGATTCCATCACAAGTTCAAAACGTCACTCCTTCGGCAGCTACGAACGCTTCTCCAGAATGAGCTCGGCCAGGCTCCGCTTCGGCACGTAGTGAACCCCGGCATCATCCCGGTAATATCGGATCGATCCATCTGCCGGCACCTCCACGATCCGCACCTCCTCCGCCGGTTTGCCCAGGGCCAGCACAAGGCTGACCTCCATTTCCGACGGCAGCGAAAAATGGGCCCGCAATCTGTCCCGGTTCAGGGCCCCGATCATGCACCCGCCCAGCCCCTTTTCCACCGTGCCCAGCAGCATCGTCTGGGCCATGATACCCAGGTCGAAGCGGGCGAACTCCCACTCCCTGGCGGTATTGATCATGACGATGTAGGCGGTGGGCCGCTCCGCCGGCGCCGGGCCGTCCCAGTCGGTGAGATAGGCGGCCCATTTCAGACAGGCAAAGATCGCCTCGTTGTCGGCCGGGGCGGTGCTCAGGATGAACCGCAGGGGCTGGCGGTTGGCCGCCGAAGGGCACAGCCGGGCAAGTTCCACCAGTTCTTCGAGGGTGCGCATCGACACCGGGGCGCTGTGATCGAAGCGGCGATAGCTTCGACTGTACTGTACGAGTTCCTTGAGCATCTCTACCTCCTGATTGTATGGGCACTGCATGGATGGTACATTGCCCGGGATGATTCGCCAACACAAACCAACGGAAGATTCAATGAAAGCAATCTGCGTGTTCCTGGGATCGAGCCCCGGCCGCCACCCGGCCTACATGGAAGCGGCCGCCGCCCTCGGCCGCGAGTTGGCCGGACGCGGCCTTACCTGCATCTATGGCGGTTCCTGCACCGGGCTGATGAACCAGCTGGCCGACAGCGTCCTTGCGGCGGGAGGAGAGATCGTCGGCGTCACCGTCCAGACCTTGAAAGACAAGGAACAGTTCCACACGGGGCTGACCCGGCTGCATGTCGTGCCGACCATGCACGAACGCAAGACCTTGATGATCGAGCTGGCCGACGCCTTTGTCGTTCTGCCGGGGGGCATCGGGACCTGTGACGAGTTTTTCGAGGTCTGCACCCTCAGACAGCTGGGGTTCCATGCCAAACCCTGCGGCCTGCTGGACGTGAACGGTTTCTATGCGCCCCTGCGGCAGATGCTCGACACAGCCGAGCGGGAAGGGTTCATGAAACAGCCGTATCGCGAGACGATCATCATCTCTGCCGACCCGGCGGAGATCCTCGATCTGCTGATCATGAACCACGGCCGGTCGCCGGCACCCGCCGCCTCGACTCACGGCGCCGGAGTTGTGTTCGATGCATCCGCTGCATGCACGGTGCCCCGGAACCAGGAAAAGTAGACGCCGCAGAAACAGAGGGCGGCCGAGATGGAGAAGACGGTGTGGATGCTGCGCAGGAACAGGTCGTAGGTGGCCGGGGTGATCGCCTGGCGGCCGATGATCAGGGCCAGGACGACGGTGGCCACCGCCATGCTGAACATCTGGCCGAGCAGGCGCATCGTCGCCACCGCCCCGGCGGCCAGGCCGTAGTGGCGTTTTTCCACCGCCCCCATGATCGCGCTCATGTTGGGGGAACTGAACAGGGCGAAGCCGATGCCGAGCAGGATCAGGTTGGCGACGATCAGCGCCACGCTGCGCTCGCCGTCGAGGGTCGTGAGCAGCGCCACGCCGATGACGGTGGTGACCATGCCGGCGGTGGCCAGCAGGCGCGGTTCGATCCGGTCCGACAGCCGGCCGGCGACCGGCGACAGCAGCGCCATCATGATCGGCTGGGCCATCAGCACGGTGCCCGCCGTCTGCGGCGGCATGCCCTTGATATACTGGAGGTAGAGGCTGAGCAGGAAGGTGACGGCGAAGGTGGTGGAATAGTTGAGCAGGGCGGCCAGGCTCGAGAAGGCGAAGGTCCGGTTGCCGGCGAAGAGCTGCATGTCGAAGACCGGGAAGCGGGCGGCCATCTGGTGGCGGACGAAGATCACGAGCAGCGCCAGGCCGGAGAGCGCCAGGGCGATGCCGATGATTGACGGCAGCCGGGAGGCGCCGTAGACCAGGGCGAGGATGGCGACGGCGTAGAGCAGACAGCCGCCGAGGTCGAGCTTCTGCCCCGGCTCGCCCAGCCACTCCCCTTTGAGGAAGAACAAGGTCAAAGCCAGCGAGAACAGCCCCAGCGGCAGCATGATCAGGAAGATGCTGCGCCAGCCGAGATACTGGGTCAGCATTCCGCCGACGAACGGACCGACCGACAGCCCGACATAGACGGCGGCGACGTAGATGCCGAGGACACGGCCGCGGCGGCTGGGCGGGTAAATCGAGGTGAGGATGGCCATGCCGGTGGTGACGAACATGGCCGCCCCGATCCCCTGCACGACCCGGGTGAAGATGAGGAGGGCGGCGGAGTCGACGAAGGCCGCCGCCACCGCACCGAAGGTATAGACCGCGAGTCCGGTAGCAAACACCTTCTTGCGACCATGGATGTCGGCGAACTTGCCGGCCGGGACGAGGACGACGGCCATGGCCAGCAGATAGGCGGTGGCGATCCAGCCGAGCTGGACCGCGTCCATCCCCAGATCGGCCTGGATGGCCGGCAGGGCGACATTGACCGACGAGATCATGAACGGGCCGATGAACGAGGTCAGCGTGGCGACGATCAGGGCCGACCGTTCGAGGGCGGGGTTTACTTGTCCTGGCTGTGGCTGCATGGCGCCTTCCTTGATCGAAATTCAGCTGCGGCGGGATGGATGACCAGCCGGAAATCTAGCGTAATGTTCCGGGAAGCAAAAGCGATTTTCACCATCATCGGCATAATGACCGCCGGCGGGGTGATTTTCGGTCGCGATGGCCGGCCCCCATGCCGCCTCCATGGCCAATCGGGAGAGATGAGGGATGCGGGATACCGCCGCATCTGGTAAAGCTGGAATCGCCGACAACACGCCGACCGCCGACAACCATCCACCGCCATGACCCAGATCACCGAAACCCTCCGCGGCATCGTCAGCCGCATCACCTACCACAACCCGGACAACGGCTGGTCCGTGCTCCGGGTCCAGGCCTTCGACCACATGCAGGAGCAGGTCACCGTCACTGTCCATCAGACCAAGGTCTTCGCCGGGGCGACGATGGAGTTCCACGGCGCCTGGACCGTCCATCCCCAGTTCGGTCGGCAGTTCAAGGCCGACGAGGCGATCGAGAAGAAACCGGCGACGGCGGCGGCGCTGGAGAAATATCTCGGTTCCGGCCTGATCAAGGGGGTCGGCCCGTCGACGGCCAGAAAAATCGTCCGCCATTTCGGCGACCAGACCCTGGAGGTCTTTGAAAACAAGATCGCCCGGCTGCGGGAGGTGCATGGCATCGCCACGAAAAAACTGGCGATGATCGCGGCGGCCTGGCAGGAACACCGGATGGTGCGGGAGGTCATGACCTTTCTCCAGGGGCACGGCATTTCCACCCTGTTTTCGGTACGGATCTACAAAAAGTACGGCGACCGGGCGATCGAAATGGTCCTGGAAGACCCGTACCGCCTGGCCAACGATTTCTACGGCATCGGCTTCTTCTCGGCCGACAAGGTGGCGCTCAGCATCGGCCTGGCCCGCGACAGCGAGCCGCGCCTGATCGCGGCGGTCAAGCATGTCCTGGCCGCGGCCCGGGAGCAGGGCCACTGCTATCTCACCGCCGGCCAGATCGCGGTCGAGGTCCGGCAGCTGCTGGCGATGGACTGCGACGACCGCCTCGCCGCGGTGCTGGTGCGGATGGAGGCGGACAACCATCTCCGGGTCCGGTCCCTGGCGGCCGGCGACGGGCAGCCGCTGGCGTGCTATTATTCGAAGTCGCTCTACTACGACGAGGCGGCGGTGGCGGCGCGGCTGCTCGCCCTGGTGGGCGGCAGCGGCGTCGACCGCCAGCGGGTCGAGGACTGGGTCGACCGGTACTGCCTGACCCAGGAAGTGACGCTGAGCGACGAACAGGCCCAGGCGGTGCGGCAGATAGCCGGCCAGCGCTGTGCGGTGCTGACCGGCGGGCCCGGCTGCGGCAAGACCACCACCACGCTGGTCATCGTCCGCCTGCTCGAGGCGATGCGCCTGGCGGTGCTGCTGGCGGCCCCCACCGGCCGGGCGGCGCAGCGGATGAGCGAGGTCATCGGCCGCGAGGCCCGGACCATCCACCGCCTGCTCGAGTGGCAGAACGGCGGCTTCCAGCGCAATGAGGACAACCCCCTCCAAGCCGATGTGCTGATCGTCGACGAGTGCTCGATGCTCGACATCAGCCTCACCGCCGCGCTGCTGCAGGCGGTGCCGGCCGGTTCCCAGCTGCTCTTGATCGGCGATGCCGACCAGCTCCCCTCGGTCGGGGCCGGCAATGTGCTGAGGGATGTCATCGCCTCCGGGGCCATCCCCGTCTTCCGCCTGACGGAGGTCTTCCGCCAGGCCGGCGAGTCGCTGATCATCCGCGCCGCCCACCAGATCAACCGCGGCGAGATCCCGGCCATCATCTCGCCGTTCAAGCGGCCGGAGGCGTGGCGGGACGGCAGCGACTGCCTTTTTGTCGATTCCGACGAGGCCACCCGGGAACAGCTCGAGTTCATCAACCGGGTCAAGCGCACCTTCAACTGGCAGCTGCCACAGCTCGAGGGTCTGAGCACCGGCACCAACCCCTTCGAGTTCCGCACCGCCGAGGCCGTCACCTCCTCGGCCGAGCAGGATTTCGTCATCCCGGCCAAGTTCCGTCACGTCGACCTCGACCAGGTGCGGCAGGCGGCCGGGCCGGTCGCCGAACTGAAGGCGGTGCTGGCCAGGGTCCACCCCTGGTCGACCCTCCATTACGGCCTGACCGCCCTCGACGCCGTGGTCCGCCTCTACCTCGAATGGATTCCCAAATACCAGGGGGCCGACGGCGAGATCCAGATCCTCTGCCCGATGGTCCGCGGCACCCTCGGGACCGCCAACGTCAACGCGGTGATTCAGCGGGCGGTCAACCCGCCGCGCGAGGGTCGGCCGGAGCTGCAGGTCGGGGAAAGGATCTTCCGGGTCGGCGACCGGGTGATCCACCGCCGCAACAACTATGACCTGGCGGTGTTCAACGGCGATATCGGCGAGATCGTCGCCATCGACAACGAGGATCCGACCTGCACCGTCCGCTTCCTGCCCGACGGCCGGGAGGTCGGCTATCAGCGCGACGATATCGTCGAGCTGGATCTGGCCTACGCCATTACCATCCATAAATCCCAGGGCAGCGAGTTCAGCGCGGTGATCATCCCGGTGCTGAATCAGCATTTCAAGATGCTGTACCGCAATTTGATCTACACCGGCCTGACCCGCGCCCGCCGCCTCGCGGTCTTCGTCGGCAGCCGCAAGGCGCTGGCGATGGCCATCCGCCAGCAGGACCCGCTCAAGCGCCAGACGGCCCTGGATCAGCTGCTGCGGGCCGGGTCGGTGGTGGACGGATGAGCGATCCCATGGTATATCTGGGGAAAAGATTCAGTCCGCCCGGAGAGACGAATGGGAGCATGCATGTATATCTGTGTCGATTTTGACGGCACCATCGTCGATCATCGCTATCCCGAGATCGGCGAGCCGGTGCCGATGGCGGTCAAGTGGCTGCTCCGCCTCCAGAGCTGCGGCGCCAGGCTCATCCTGTTCACGATGCGCTCCAACGATCCGCGCTTCGGCAACCTGCTGACCGACGCGGTGCTTTACCTGGAGACCAACGGCGTCAAGCTGTTCGGGGTCAACTCCAATCCCGACCAGAAGACCTGGACGGTCAGCCCCAAGGCGTACGGCCATGTCTATGTCGACGATTCGGCCTTCGGTTGTCCGCTGATCATGCCCAAAGGGTTTGCCCGTCCCTGCGTCGACTGGAAGAAGGTCGGTCCCCAGCTCGAACATATGTGCCTGAGCCGGACCTGGTAACAGGCCCGGCCACGGCTGTGCCCGGTGAGTGGTTCTCTGCCGCACCTGCCACGAATATTACCCGTATCCCTACACAAAAGGATGGCGAAATGTCCGCGATTGTCACGCAACTCTATAAATCGGTAAATGACCAACTGGAATACTGCTTCAACGTCGAGGCTGCCCGACCGCTGACCGAGGAGG
The DNA here is from genome assembly GCA_000769715.1 of Desulfobulbus sp. Tol-SR. Taxonomy (GTDB): domain Bacteria; phylum Desulfobacterota; class Desulfobulbia; order Desulfobulbales; family Desulfocapsaceae; genus Desulfoprunum. The sequence goes on along the minus strand of JROS01000028.1, from coordinate 176,681 downwards.
AGCTGCTCCGCCTCCGCCAGATCCTGGCCGACGGCTTCGTCGCCGCCACCGTGACGCTGCGGCCGGTCATGGTCGGCGAGCGGGTGGTCGAGATCGGCCCCCGCCTCAACTTCGCCACCGCCTGGTCGTCGAACATGGTGTCGATCTGCCGCTCCACCGGCCTGGACGCGGTGACCCGGGTCGAGCGCTCCCGGCGGCTGCTGGTGCCGACCGAGGTCGACATCCAGGCCTTCATCGCCGCCAATCACGACCGGATGACCGAGTGCCGCTACCTCGAGCCGCTGCACACCTTCGAGACCGGGATCGTGCCGGAGGCGGTCTACGCGGTCGATTTGACCTCCCAGGGTCCGGACGGGCTGCTGGGGATCCCGGGGATCTCGATGGACGAGTGGGACCGCAATCTGTATTACGAGTATTTCGTCAAGAAACAGGGCCGCAATCCGACCATCGTCGAGATCATGGATCTCAACAACGCCAACTCGGAACACTCCCGCCATGGTTTTTTCAAGGGGCTGCAGGTCATCGACGGCGAGGAGATGGCCGACTCGCTGTTCGATCTGGTCACCGCCACCCTGACCGCCAACCCCAAGGGCTCGGTGGTCGCCTTCAAGGACAACTCCAGCGTCATCGAGGGCTACGAGATCACCACCCTGCTACCGGCGCAGCCCGGCCAACCGTGCTTCTTCACCGCGTCGACGGTCCACTACCACCCGCTGCTGACCGCCGAGACCCACAACTTCCCGACCGGCGTCGCTCCCTTCCCCGGCGCCGAGACCGGCACCGGCGGCCGGATCCGCGATGTCCAGGGGACCGGCCGGGGCGGCTTCGTCGTCGCCGGCACCGCCGGCTACTGTGTCGGCAACCTCCACATCCCCGGCTACCCGCTGGAGTGGGAGGAGCGCTACCCCTGTCCGGCCAATCTCGCCCCCGCCCTCGAGATCGAGATCGAGGCCTCGAACGGCGCCTCCGACTACGGCAACAAGTTCGGCGAGCCGCTGATCCAGGGCTTCACCCGCTCCTTCGATCTCCAGCTCGACGGCGGCGAGCGCTGGGGCTTTCTCAAGCCGATCATGTTCACCGCCGGGGTCGGCCAGATCGATGCCCGGCTGACCGAGAAGAACGAGGCCGAAAAAGGCATGCTGATTGTCCAGGTCGGCGGCCCGGCCTACCGGGTCGGCTTCGGCGGCGGCGCCGCCTCGAGCATGCTGCAGGGCGAGAACGCCTCCGAGCTCGACTTCGATGCGGTCCAGCGCGGCGATGCCGAGATGGAGCAGAAGATGAACCGGGTGATCCGGGCCTGCAACGAGATGGGCGACAGGACCCTGGTCGACGTCATCCACGACCAGGGGGCCGGCGGCCCGGCCAACGTCCTGAAGGAGCTGGTGGAAAAGTCCGGCGGCCGGGTCGAGATCCGCAACATCCGGGTCGGCGACCCGACGATGTCGGTGCTCGAGATCTATGTCGCCGAGTACCAGGAACGCACCGGCTTCCTGATCCGGCCGGAGAACATCGAGCGCTTCCAGGCGATCTGCCGTCGTGAGAAGGTGGCCTGCGAGGTCCTGGGCGAGGTGACCGGCGACCTGCGCTTCGTCGTCCATGATGCCCAGGACGACACGACCCCGGTCGATATCGAACTCGATGTCCTGCTCGGCAATATCCCGCGCAAGACCTTCCGCGACGAGCGCCGCAACCCCGGCCTCCAGCCGCTGGCGCTGCCTGAGGAGCTGACGGTGGTCGAGGCCCTGCACCGGGTCCTGCGGCTGCTGGCGGTCGGCTCGAAACGCTTTCTGACCAGCAAGGTCGACCGGGCGGTGACCGGGCTGATCGCCCGGCAGCAGTGCTGCGGCCCGCTGCAGCTGACGGTGGCCGATGTGGCGGTGGTGGCCCAGAGCCACCTCGGCCTGACCGGCATCGCCACCGCCATCGGCGAACAGTCGATCAAGATGCTGGTCGATCCGGCCGCCGGGGCGCGGATGGCGGTCGGCGAGGCCCTGACCAACCTGGTGTGGGCCCGGATCGCCGATGGCGATCAGATCAAGTGCTCGGCCAACTGGATGTGGGCGCCGAAACTGGAGGGCGAGGGGGCGGCGCTCCACGATGCCGCCAAAGCGATGCGCGACGCGATGATCGCGGTCGGGATGGCGGTCGACGGCGGCAAGGACAGCCTGTCGATGGCCACCCGGGTCGGCAGCACCACGGTCAAGTCGCCGCGCGAACTGGTGATCTCGGCCTATGCCGCCGTTCCCGACATCACCCGGGTGATCACCCCCGACATCAAGCATCCCGGTTCCTTTATCGCCTTCATCGATCTCAGCGGCGGCCGTCACCGCCTCGGCGGCTCGGCGCTGGCCCAGGTTTATCGCCAGCTCGGCGCCGACTGCCCCGATCTCGACGAGCCGGCGCTGCTGCGGACCGCCTTCGCCGTCGTCCAGGAGCTGATCGACACCAAATGCATCACTGCCGGCCACGACCGCAGCGACGGCGGCCTGATCACCTGCCTGCTGGAGATGGCCTTCAGCGGCAACTGCGGCCTCGAGGTGGCGCTGGCGGGCGCGGCCGGGACCTTCGAGCAGCTGTTCGCCGAGGAACTGGGGCTGGTGGTCGAGGTCCGGCCGGGGCGGCTGCAGGAGTTGCGGGCGGTGCTGGAGGCGACCGGGGTGGCGGTGACGATCATCGGCACCTCGACCAGTGCCGGACGGATCAAAATCGACTGTAACGGCGCGACCGTCCTCGACGAGGCGATGGTGGAGCTGCGCTCGTGGTGGGAGGAGACCAGCTACCGCCTGGAGCGGCTGCAGATCGATCCGGCCTGCGCCGACGAGGAAAACCGGGTGATCTACGGCCGCCTGGGGCCGAGCTACCAGCTGCCGTTCACCCCGGAACCGGCGCCGGCGGCGATCCTGGCCCGGAGCGACAAGCCGAAGGTGGCGATCCTCCGCGACGAGGGCTCCAATTCCGATCGCGAGATGACCTCGGCCTTCCACCTCGCCGGGTTCGAACCGTGGGATATCTGCATGCAGGATCTGCTGGCGGGGACGGTGACCCTCGACGGCTTCCGGGGGCTGGCCGCCGTCGGCGGCTTCTCCTACGCCGATGTGCCGGAGTCGGCCAAGGGCTGGGCGGCGACGATTCGCTTCAACGAGCGGCTGCAGCAGATGTTCCAGGCCTTCTATCACCGCCCCGACACCTTCACCCTCGGGATCTGCAACGGCTGCCAGCTCTTCGGTCTGCTCGGCTGGGTGCCGGGACCGGGGCTGGCCGACGAGCGCCAGCCGCGCTTCGTCCACAACCGCTCCGGCCGGTTCGAGTCGCGCTGGTCGACGGTGCGGGTGGCCAAGAGCCCGGCGATGATGCTCAAGGGCATGGACGGGCTGATCTTCGGCATCCACGTCGACCACGGCGAAGGCCGGCTGCTGTTCCCGGACGACACGGTGCGGCAGCAGATCCTGGCCCAGGGCCTGGCGCCGCTCTACTACGTCGACGACACCGGCCGGCCGACCGAGACCTACCCCTTCAACCCCAACGGCTCGCCGGACGGCATCGCCGGCCTCTGTTCCGCCGACGGCCGCCACCTGGCGCTGATGCCGCATCCGGAACGGGTCTTCCTGCCCTGGCAGGCCCACTGGCTGCCGGAGGAGCTGCGCCACCTGCAGGTGACGCCGTGGATGCAGCTGTTCCGCAACGCCTATGACTGGTGTGTGAACGCGGGCTGACCATCCGCCGGCCCTGACCGGGAGGGCGTCCATCAAGGCTGATCCGCTCGACGGGGTGGATCAGCCTGTCACAATGCATTCGGGCGAAGCGAGAAACCTCGTGAATCCCGGTAGGGCGAAGGCCGAGATGCCACCCCCGCCGCCTTATAAAGGCATTTCGACCTTCCCCTCCTGTCATTTCGAAGCGAAGCGAGAAATCTCGCCTTCCCGATAGGGCAAAGGCCAGGATCTCGCCCCCTCCTGTCATTTCGAAGCGAAGCGAGAAATCTCGTCCTTCCTGGCAGGAGCTCTCATCCTTGGCCAAAGTGACCGAACCCGCAGCAGTTCATCTTGCAAGATGCCCCAGCGACAAGGTTTTTCCCCCATCCCGATCAACTCGGAAGCTGCAAAACAGCCTCGATCTCGATATTCGAGCCCAGCGGCAGGGCAACCACCTGGACGGTCGAGCGGGCCGGCGGGGCGGTCGGGAAAAACTCGCCGTAGGCGCGGTTGACGGCCTGGAAGTCGGCGAGATCGGTGAGGAAGATGGTAGTCTTGGCGATCCCCGCCAGCTCCCCACCGGCGGCCCTGGCGATGGCCTCGATGTTGCGCAGCACCTGCCGGGTCCGGTCGGCGATCGGGGCTTCGATCAGCTTGCCGGTGGCCGGATCGATCGGCAGCTGGCCGGAGATGAAGACCAGACCGCAACAGGCGATGGCCTGGGAATACGGGCCGATGGCGGCGGGGGCATGGCTGGTGGTGATCGCAGTTTTCATAGTGGAGTACCTTGGGTGAAGGGTGTTGCAGTTGCGGTTGACTGTTTTGGCTACTTTCCGGCTGCAGCGGCTAACTTGGCGCCGAGGTTCTCCAGATCGGTGATTGCCTGCCCTTCAGGCTTGCCCTTGATCGATGAAGGTTCGACGATCTTGCTGAGTTTGAAGGACTTGGCGATCGACTCGATGCTCTGAATGGCCCTTCCGCCGCCGCCGTGCGTAACAAAGGCGGCATACGGCTTGTCCGTCACCTGGCCTTGCGTCGGGTAGTATGCCCGATCAAAAAAGCCCTTCAGTTCACCCCCCATGTAGCTGAAGGCATCGTAGGAACCCAAAGCGACGGCATCATATTCCACCAGGTCCATCGGCTGCGCCTCAGCGCCGGTTTTGATCGTGACCTGAGCCCCGGCCTTCCTGGCACCAGCCGCAATCGCCTCCGCTGCGGCTTTGGTGTTTCCTGACATGCTGCAATACACAACCAGTACTTTCGACATAATCTTGTCTCCTAAAGTTGCCATATCCCATGCACCAAACACAATTGCTTGTTTATTTTTGCAATTGTGACCTTTGCGTCAGACCTATCCAGCTTCAATGTGAAGTCGGGCGGGTTTTTCCCGATAGGAATATTAATCGTTGGGCCATCAGCTGCGAAATGCTCTCGACCGATATCCATTATTTGAGAAAAAAGGGGAACGGGAATTTCGACAAGTTCATAGCGATGCAAGGAATCAAAATACCGCAACTGCACAATGGCATCGACTTCTTCGCAGTACTCTTTAAAGAGGCGACGCGTGTGCTCACGGCGCTTAGACGCAGTCCTGCAATCCTGAATCCACGCAGCTTCAGTAAGCTTGCTGATATGGAGCGTATCTTGGCGAAGACTTTTGGCTTTCGACGACTTCAAGCTGATTCTTCTTCCATCAATTATTACATCCCAGAACCGTTGTCCATCGGCCGATTCTTCAACCTTGTGACCAGCATGCGAACAGGCCGCGATGAAGGCGGAATCGAAGCTTTCCTGAAATAAGGGCGAACCCATAAAACAGTGATGAGTAAGGAGTTTTGACCGGAATTCGCTCTCAAATGTATCGTTACTAAAAGGAGATACCGGATTCATCTCCACTTTACAGCTCGTTCTTAAAGCACCGATGAACTCTTTGAGCCTTCGCTCCTCAGCTGCAGTTACCGAGATGACAAAATCAATCATAGAAAAGCTCCTGCTGGCCTTTTTTCATTATGTCCGATGGTTTTAGGTTAGTCCCAGGTAGGAGTATATCTTTGATCTCGGATTGCTTCCCGGTCAGAATCCAGTAGGCAAGGTGTGCTAGCTGGTAGGAAATCAAGGGGGGGACAGCATCGCCTATGTGACGATACATGTTCGATACGGCAGCCCCGTTGAGTACGAAATCGTTTGGAAACCCTTGTAACGCAGCCATCTCTCGCACAGAACATAGGCGGTCATTTTCGGGGTGAACATATCGTCCGTTTCCAACATGGGAGCACTCGCGTTTGATTGTGGGGGCGGGTTTGCCCCAGGCCATGCGACCGTAAACGTCAGGGTAGGAACCGAAACGCTTACGGGCGACGATTCGCTTCATCGCATCAGTTAACAATTCGTCGGCATCACTACGCTGCAAGAGATCCATCCATGAGCCGCCGTTCTTTGGAATAGCTGCTATTCTGCGCCGCACTATGTCGGATGAGAAATCCGGGTAAAGATCGAAGCCATCGGCATTCGCTGTTATCATTTCAAAAGTTCTTTTGACCGTCATAGCTTCATCTGCAGCACCCCAGCCATCCCAGAGACTATCCAACGTATGCAGCGGAAGGTATTGTTTGGCGGCGATCACAATTGCCCGCTCACGAATCTGTGGTAAGCCGAATCTGGATAGCATGTAGGTTCTGCCAAAGACGTTGTATCCGTGAGTCTCAAGATGCTCCCGGAACCACTCATAGTGGTGTTTGAAGTTGCCTCGCATCAGCTCACGAGCATTTTCCATGACAACAATATCCACTGATAGGGCAACAGCGAACTGAGCAGATCGACGCACTAAACTGTTTCGCTTGTCATCACGGAGGTGATTTTCAGGGTTGGCTCGACTGAACCCGGTGCATGGCGGGCACGTTGCAAGAACAGTGATATGCTGTTGGTCAGACAAAGAAAGTTTTGAACGCAATTTGTCAGGAACAACTGTCGTCAAATCCAATCGGGCTGGCTCCAAACCAATATTCTTAAAATAGGTGCTATTGCACTGTAGCTTTCCCTGCCCAGTGCTTGGCTTTCCCAGTTCAGCATCGGCTGCGGCTATTACCTTGAAAGCGGGATGCTTATGGAACCCGTAGCTCATTCCTCCAGCTCCGGAAAAAAGATCAATAACGGCAAATGGTTCCGTTTGCATAATGACTTACCCATCTATTTTGATTCATCAAAATCAGGATCGTTATCATATGAGGATATGCGATAACGTATTTTTTTCTCAGCCACTGATAGCAACTCATGTTGTGTAACTTCACCATTATAACATAGATTGCCTTGGCCAAGCCAAAAAGTGACCCGTTGAATGGTTTCAACCGCTTTTTTGGTCAATTCGCACTCCCATACCACCAAAATCCGCCAGCCAAGGTTTTCGAGCTGTCTTATAATTCGACGGTCTCTTTCAACATTTTCAGTGAATTTCTTATCCCAGAAATCGATATTGCTTTTCGGAGTGCTAGCTGCTTTACAGCCGGGATGCCTGTGCCAATAACACCCGTGCACAAACACGGCAGCATGGAACTTGGGAAAGACGAGATCCGGGCTACCTGGTAAGTTGCTGTTCTTGAGACGGTATCTAAATCCAAGTCTATGCAGTCCACATCGGAGAATCCATTCCGGCTTAGTGTCTCGGCTACGAACCTTTGACATCAGTTTAGATCGTTGCTTTTTGGTGAGGATATCAGTCATCGATGTCTTTGTGCTCGAACGTGGAGTTCACTGGACCGGAACTGTTTACCGGGTCCGGGTGAAGCCGGTCGTTGGTATGAATTTCCAAACTTCGTAGTTGCTTTTAAATTGATTGCCAATGTCTATAAATGATTCCGGATAATAAAAATAAATTGCTGTAGCGAGTAAAAGCAATAAACACTCTGGAGATATGAATATAACTCTGCCGATTTCAAGAAATTTCATTTCTTACCATGTTCCATATGACGATCATCTTTTATTTTACTTAAAATTTCATACGCCTTACGGAACAAATCATCGGGTTCAGCGTCTTTTGCAAAAGTGAAATTCTTGATTGTTTCTGATGTCTTGATTACTACTATCTCACCTTTTTGTCGACCCTTTACAAAACCGGTACCATAACCATCCGCGGCCATTAAGATTGCGGCATCACCGATATCGACACGATTTGGTGGCTTGAATGGCTTTTCTTTGGTTTGCTCAGATGCTCTTTTTACTAATTCTGGGAGATTTGTTGAAATACTACTGTCTCCACCACTTTCCTCTTCTATTTTCATTTTATCTGTTGATCTCATTTCGAGATATTCTTTCATATGTAGGTTTGGTTCATCCTTTTTGATCTCTTCACTTTTATCTGGATCAATAACAGTAACCTCAGCATTTGGTGAATATTTGCACAGTTTAGAATAGATATACTCTGTATTATTCAACGTTTTTCTTTTTGTTTTAATAAACGTCCAATCAAAGCCCCAAGCTGTAATTGGCCTCGGCATCTCAATGGCTGCCATTACTTTCTCATGGTCCAAAACCCCAAGTTTAATAACTCGGCCTAAGTAGTATGTGCCATTTTGTTTTGGAGACATTGATATTCCTTTTAATCGCTAACAAGTGAATGTGGATTTCCAGTTAACACACTCTTTGTGATGTTATCTGGAATGATTACCAAATTCTTCTGATTTGTTCCTGCCCCAGTAGTGGTTGTATGTCGTTTTGCCCCCGAGATCGACCCCTCCTGCCAATCATCAGGAGCGCTTTGAGTGCACTAATTCACCGTATTAGTTGTTTATTCCATCTCGGTCAAGAAGTATCAACCGGGCAATCGCAGTCTTCAGCATCCTCTCCGGGAAACATGATCGCATAACCTTACGAAATAGTAATCAAATGAACATTTCCTTGAATTCGCCCGGGGGAATGCTGATAATAAAGGAAAGGCATCGATCCTCATTCACATCAACCGCTTCCAGGGAGGAGCATGATGGCAACGCCAAAGAACAACACGCTGACCAATCACATCACGGCGGTCAAGAAGGGCGAGCGGGTCTTCGAGAACGCCTTCCAGGGTGTCAGCCGGATGATCCTCGGCCGGGAGATCGACAAGGTCGTGGTCAACGGCAAGTCGACCTTCGATTTTCGCATATTCCGAGAAGGCAGGAAGCACATCGTCGGCATGTACGACGAGATCAACTCCTTCGTCTCCTTTGTCAAGGACGCCTCGGAGGGCGGGTCGTCGAAGGAGATGGCCTTTGTCCTGGTCGGCGAGCCGGGCAACGGCAAGACCTTCCTGGTCGAGTATCTCTGCGCGATGTACCGCAATTTCCTGTCGCTGCCGCAGAACCGGAAATATACCTTCCGTTTCAACAATCTCGATCAGCTGGGCGGCTACGGCAATATCAAGGTCATCGAGTCGCAGACCTACGAGGACCCGATGATCCTGGCGATGAACACCCACGAGACCCGGGCCGAATCGGAGCAGTACCTGGCCCGGCGCTACCGGGTCGAGGATCGCCAGCTGCGCACCTGGTATGACAACTACCGGCCGCTGGGGGCCTGCTCCGCCTATATCTGGAACGAGATCCGGCTGCATACCGACGGCAGGATCGACGATATGCTCGATTTCATCGACATCGTCCCGGTGCCGCTGATCGAGAGCCTGGGGACGGTGACCGGCAAGTACCCGGCCAAGGACAAGATCACCTCGTCCGCCGTCGATCTCCTCGGCGAGGAGTCGATCCAGCGGCTGCTCCACATCAGCGACACCAACAACCCCTACCGCTTCGATCTGCGGCGCGGCGCCCTGGCCCGGGTGGCGGGCGGCGGCATCCACTTCAGCGACGAGATCTACAAGAACAAGAAGGACCTGGTCCAGGTCTACCTCGGCATCATCCAGAACCGGACGATCGAGATCGACGGCTACAAGTGGCCGATCGACACCCTGATCATCGCCACCAGCAACAACTCCGAATTCAACCGCTTCCTGGCCGAGAAGGAGGAGGCGCCGATCGTCGACCGCTGCCGCATCTGCTACGTCTCGCACAATACCAACTACAAGCTGCAGAGCGAGCTGACCGCCTACGCCATCGGCAACGAGTCCAAGACCACCCTGACCGGCAGCGTCATGCACCAGGACCCGAACCTCAACTACGCCGCCTCGGTGGCGACCGTCCTGACCCGCCTGCCGCGTTCGGAGAAGCTGACCGCGATCGAGACGATGAAGCTCGCCGCCGGCGAGGTGGCGGGGGAGAAGAGCCTGAAGACGCTGTCGGAGGTCATCGACACGTTGAACCAGGATCACGACATCACCAGGCGCTTCGGCCAGAAGGGCCTGGGCCAGCGCAACCTCGGCCGGGCGGTGCAGCTGATGCTCGAGAGCTCCGGCACCAACGAAGGCAAGTGCATGTATGCCTACGACATCTTCCTCGCCCTGGAGCGGGTGATCCTCGACTATGTCTCCGACGCCGGCGACCGGGCCAAGTTCCTCGACGACCTCAAGATCGCCAAGGGGCTGTACCGGGAGCGGATCATGACCGAGATGTTCAACGCCTACATGGACGAGCCGCTGGCCATTCGCAAGGACGTGATCAACTACGTCAACATGATCATCGGCATCGACGCCGAGAATCTCGGCGCCGACCGGATGTGGAAGTACAAGAACCCCCAGACCGGCGAACTGCAGGCCCTGAAGATCGACGAGCGCTACATCGATTCGGTCGAGGACTGTCTGGGCCTGAAGACCCGCGAGCAGAAGGACTCGTTTAGGACCTCGATCCGCAAGATCTATGGCCAGAAGATCTCGGTGAGGCCCGATTACGATTTCATGGACAACCTCGAGCTGGTCAAGGCGGTCACCGACGTCCGCCTCAAATCGGACATCGCCGGGGCCGGCAGCCTGATCGGCGCCCTCGCCAACCGGACCAACGAGGAGAACCAGAAACTCTATGACCGGATGATCGACACGATGTTCAAGAAACTCGGCTACTGCACCACCTGCGCCCAGAAGACCATCGAGTACTTCTGTACCCAGGTCGATGAGACGTGAGCCGATGGTCTGGCGCCAACGATCAACAGCGGACGGGAGCGGTGCAACGATGAATCCCTTGCGAGCCCTGTATGACAACCTGAAGCAGAGGGGACTGACCCCCGAGCAGCAGCGGGTGATCGAGTTCGAACTGCGGCTGGCCGAGCAGAATGGCGACGGATTTGCGGCCCATGCCCCGATCGAGGCGCCGCGCGGCCCGGGCCTCGCCGGCTGGAACGATCTGGCGCTGATGGATGACGGCTCGCCGTCGAGCCTGATTCCGCTGTCGGCGCTCAACACCCTCGACGCCCTGCTCGAGCGCGACAAGCAGCGGGAGGAGGACGGCTTCCCCCGCAAGATCCGGGTCGGCCGGATGATGAAGCCGGGCCGGGACGGCAGCGACAAGGTGGTGGTGGTGCCGTCGACGGTGGAGGAGAAGCTGATTCACGACCAGGTCAAGGCCCAGGAGGATGGCGAGGGGGAAGGAGAGGACGAGGGCGGGACCGGCGAGGGCGAAGAGGGCGAAATCATCGGCGAGCAGCCGGTACGGCAGGAACAGGGCCCCGGCGACAGCGGTGCCGGCCAGGGCGAGGGCGGGGCCCACGAACTCGAGTCCAACGCCTACGACCTCGGCCGGATCCTGACCGAGCAGTTCAAGCTCCCGAACCTCAAGGACAAGGGGAAGAAACGGTCGCTCACCCGCTACACCTACGATCTCACCGACAAGAACCGGGGTTTCGGCCAGATCCTCGACAAGAAGGCGACGCTCAGGCGCATCCTCCAGACCAATATCGGCCTGGGGCGGATCAGCGGCCAGGAGCGGGTCGATCCCCTCGACCTGATGATCGCCCCCCGCGACCGGGTCTACCGGATCCTGTCACGGGAAAAGGATTACGAGTCGCAGGCGGTGGTGTTCTTCGTCCGCGACTACTCCGGGTCGATGAGCGGCAAGCCGACCGAGCTGATCGTCAGCCAGCACGTGCTGATTTATTCCTGGCTGGCCTACCAGTATCAGAATCAGGTGATGACGCGGTTCATCCTCCACGACACCGAGGCCAGGGAGGTCGTCAGCTTCCACACCTACGCCAATCTGCGGGTGGCCGGCGGCACCCAGGTCGCCTCCGCCTACCGGTTGGTCAATAAGCTGGTCGAGCGGGAAAACCTGCAGCAGGATTACAACATCTATGTCTTCCACGGTACCGACGGTGATGACTGGGACACCAAGGGGGAGGAAACCCTGCCGGAGTTGCGGAAGATGCTGCGCTATGCCGCCCGGGTCGGCATCACCATTGCCGAGAACGGCTACGGGGTCTCCGGCAAGAGCGAGGTCGAGCGCTATGTCCGCAAGTCGGGTCTCCTCGACGAGCGCAACGACCTGCTCCGACTGGATGTGATGTCGAAGGACAGCAACGAGGGGCGGGTGATCGAGGGGATCAAACACCTCATCTCATAGCCGCCGACCGACTGCATGGGTCGGGCGGCACCTGGAATGGCGACGATATGGAACTGATCAGCCAGCATGCCAAGAAGATCATGGAAGGGTGCAAGGAGCGGGCTCGCGATGCCGGACTCAGCTTTCAGGACGAGAGTCTCGAGTACATCGTCACCAATCGCGATCTGCTGCAGCTCTCACCGAAGATGATGATCCCGACCCTCTACGATTACTGGGTCCAGGACGTCGAGGTGCTGAAGGAACAGGGCCGCTACGAGCTCTATCCCAACAACCCCTACGAGACCGTCATCAATACCCGGCCGCCGATCTCCTATTACAACGACAACAACCCGGATTGGCTGAATGTGATGATATTCTATCATGTTATCGGCCATATCGATTTTTTCCAGAACAATATCTTTTTCCGCCATACCCGGGAGTACGACTTTACCGGCCGCGCCCTCTCCGACAAACGGCTGTTCGCCAAACTGCGGTCGGAGAAGGGGCGCTGGGTGGACTATATCATCGAATTCTCGCGGGCCGTCGACAACCTGGTGGGCTATTTCGATGTCCTGGCCGGTCTGGAAAAGACGGCATCGTCAGGGGTCGAGGCGATGATCGACTACTATTTCGATGTCTTTCTCCAGAAGAACAAAAAGGCGATCACCCGCTATGTCCGGGAAATCGAGTTGTATAACAAAATGGTGCACGATGATCCGGTCGAGGCCGAACGGCGGTTTCTCGATTCGGTCAAGAGCCGGCACCCGGAATTCGAATCGCTGTACGACAAGAGCCGGAAGGAAAAGAAGCCGCGGGAGGGGATCGATGTCCTCCGGTTCCTGATGGAATACTCGCCTTTTCTCAACCGCGAGGACAACCGCTGGATGCTGACCGTCCTGGAGGTGATCCGCTCGACCTCGCTCTATTTCCAGCCGCAGATCCGGACCAAGATCATGAACGAGGGCTGGGCCAGCTACTGGCACGAGAAGCTGTTCCTCGGCGACGACCGGATCGGCGGCCATGAAGTCGAATATGCGCTCGTCAACGCCAAGGTCACGTCGATGCCGCGGGTCGGCCTCAATCCCTACGCCCTCGGCATGCGCCTCTTCGACTATCTCGAAGAGAAGGCCGAGAAAGGGAAGATATCTTTTGATTATAACAGAATAGAGGATAAGTACAGGCGTCGTCACTATGACCGGAAGACGGGTCGGGGAAAGGAGTTCATCTTTTCCATCCGGGAGAACTCGGCCGATTCGATGTTCATCAACAGCTTTATCGATCAGGAATTCGTCGACCGGCACCGGCTCTTCGTCGCCGGCAAGCGATTGAACAAGGAACGGATGACCTGGCAGTACTACGTCAAGAGCCGGCGGGCCGAGGATTATCGCCAGATGGTCTCCGATTCCCTCTACCATCCGCCCCTGGTCAAGGTCAGCGTCGATGCCGACGGGACCCTGATCCTCAACCATGTGTTCGAGGGCAAACCGCTGGTCCGCGAATATATCGACGCGACGCTGATGGGGCTGGAGTTTCTGTGGGGCGGCAAGGTCTGCCTGTACACCTCCGAGCCGGTGCCGGTGAAGACCGAGGCCGAGCAGGAGGGGGCGGCCAGGACCGAACGGCCGAAGCAGGAGATCAGCTGGAAGCGCTTCCGTTATACCATGAGCGGGAGGAAGCTTGTCCGGGAACCGATCGAGGTCCACGGGCAACGGGAATGAAGGTTGGAGAAACGGTATCCGGCAGAGGAGTCGATTGATGCGCGATATCACCAGGGCCTTGAACAGCCTGAAACAACACGAGAGCGGCTGGCCGAAGCGATCGATGCTGTCCTTCAGCGAATTTCTGCAGGAGGTCGTTGCCCATCCGACCCGGATCATCCGCAACGTGCTGCAGGTCTATGCCGACATGATCAGCACCTTCGTTGCCGAGGGTGTCGACGAGTACAGCGATGACCCGGAATCGATCCGCTATCTGAGCTACGATTGCAGCAAACTTTTTGTCGAGAATTCGGACCGGCCGTTTTTTGCCGACCGTCTCTTCGCCAACCGTCTGATGCGCCATGTCGAGGGCCTGTCGGTCGGGGCACAGCAGAACAAGATCTATATCTTCGAAGGACCCCATGGCAGCGGCAAATCGACCTTTCTCTACAATCTGCTGCGCAAGTTCGAGGAATATGCCAATACCCCCGAAGGCAGGCGGTATGAAGTGGTCTGGCGACTGAAACGCGATCAGGCGGTGAATGCCCCCCAGTCGCTGGCCTCCCTGACGGAACGGCTGGCCTGGCTGCTTGAAAACAAGGGGCTCAACAACGACAGAAACCACCCGAACGCCAAGGAAGGATGCGCCGACGACAACGATCCGGGGGCCTATTTCGATGTTCCCTGCCCCAGTCATGACAATCCCTTCCTGATCATCCCCAAGGATGTCCGCCGCCGTTTTTTTGACGAACTGTTCGAAAATGACAAGTTCAAGTGGCACCTGTTCACCGAGAAGAAATATGAATGGGTGTTCGAGGAATCGCCCTGCACGATCTGTACCTCCATATTTCAGAACCTGTTGAAACAATACGATGATCCGCTCAAGGTCCTGGAGTTCGTCTACGCCCGGCCGTTTTCCATCAACCGCCGGCTGGGCGAGGGGATCTCGGTGTTCAACCCCGGTGATGCGCCGCTGCGCCAGAACGTCCACCACAACGAGGTGATCCAGCGCAACCTCGACACCCAGTTCTGCCCCTCGCGGCCGGTGTCGTTTCTCTATTCCAGCTTTGCCAAGACCAACAACGGCATCTATGCCCTGATGGACATCAAGTCCCACAACATGGCCCGGTTGATGGAACTGCACAATATCATCAGTGACGGGGTGCACAAGGTCGAGGATATCGAGGAGCGGGTCAACTCGCTGTTCTTCGCCCTGATGAACCCCGAGGATCGCAAGGTGATCACCGATCTGCAGGCCTTCACCGATCGCATCGAGTTCATCAATGTGCCGTATATTCTCGATCTGAAAACCGAAGTTGAGATTTATCGGGAAATCTTCGGCCGGCACATCGACGGCAGCTTCCTGCCCCGGGTCCTGCACAATTTTGCCCGGGTCATCATCGCCACCCGGCTCAGGACCAAGTCGGAGGCGATGCTGGAGTGGATTCCCGATCCCGGCAAATACGAACTCTATTGCGACAGCCATCTGCAGTTGCTGAAGATGGAGATCTTTACCGGCTTCATCCCTCCCTGGCTGAGTGAGGAGGATGTGGCGGCCTTCACCGCCAAGCGGCGGATGAAGATCATCGCCGAATCGGAGAAGGACGGCTGGAAGGGGCTGTCAGGCCGCGATTCCATAAAATTATTTAATGAATTCTATACGATATACGGAAAAGACGACAAGCTCATCGACATGTCGATGCTGGGCAAGTTCTTCCGCAAGTACTGCAAGGAGGACCGGGACATCCTGCCGATGGGCTTTCTCGATTCACTGCAGCGGATGTACAACTACGCGGTATTGCAGGAGGTCAAGGAATCTCTCTATTACTACAACGAGGAGCAGATTGCGCGGGAGATCCAGAATTACCTGTTTGCCGTCAACTTCGAGCCGGGTTCGGTGGAAAAGTGCACCTATACCGGGGAGCGGCTCGAGATCAACGACGCCTTTTTCCAACGCTTTGAATCACGGTTGTTGATCGGTGCCCGGGATGCCGCCGCCTTTCGCAGCAATATCCAGAAAACCTATGCGACGGTGACGCTGACGCAGGAGATGCTGCGCGAC
Source organism: Desulfobulbus sp. Tol-SR (assembly GCA_000769715.1). Taxonomy (GTDB): domain Bacteria; phylum Desulfobacterota; class Desulfobulbia; order Desulfobulbales; family Desulfocapsaceae; genus Desulfoprunum. Next base: position 160,786 of record JROS01000028.1, on the reverse strand, counting down.
GACCTCCCGATCACCGGAACGACCCTGTACCAGTATCTCCATGAGCGGTACGTCCACAACCTGAAGGAGAAGGTGCTCGAACCCTTCCTGAAGAACGAGAACTTCCGGCGGGCGATCAAGGATTATAACGAGGAGTCGTTCAAGACCTATGACCGGAAGATCCAGGACGACATCCATTTCCTGATGGACAACCTGCACCGCAAACACGGCTATTCGCGGCAGGGGGCGAAGGAGATCTGCATCTATGTCATCGACAAAAACCTGGCCGGGGCCTTCGCCGACAAATGATGTCAGCCGGCCTGACAACCTGAAGCATCATCGCCGCGCACGCGGCTCATGGTTTCGCCGATCCGGGCGCCGATCGCGGCGATCATCCCCGGATGGCGACCGAGTCCCCGGGCGACGCATGTCACTTCGAGACCAGCCTGTTCCAGTCGGGTGCGCCATGCGTGTTGGCCTCTGCCGTTGACATCCCTTTCAAAATGCATGCCGGCGACGAGCAGCAGGGGGATCAGGCAGACCCTGTTCCACCCTGCGGCGATGATCTCATCAGGGATAGCGGTCGAGTCGGGATGTTTGTCGATAACCCCGACAAAGATCCGGGGGCCGAACCGCTGCCGGAAGATCTTTTCGATGGCGTGATAGGCCACCCAGATCGGGTGATTGGTGCCATGGCCGATGAGGAGGATGGCCTGGCCTGTGTGCTCGTCGATCAGGGGCGCCAGGTTATCGGCCAGATCATGATAATCCTGCGGGGCGGTGAGGAGGGGAAAGGCGACATGGCAGGGGATCGGCGACTGCCGGCACTGCTGCCGCAACTGGTGATATTCATGACCGGGCAGGAGGTGCAGCGGTTGGACAACCGCCTTGCCGTACCCGTGCCCCGCCAGCTCCGTCAAGAGTTCCAGGGGAGAATGACGAATCCGTCCGGATGCGTCCGCCACCTTGTTCCTGATCACCCGCGAAGTGTAGGCCCAGAAGATGGGGGTGTCCGCCAGTCTGTGGCGTATCTCCCGGTCGATCATGTCGTAAGTGGCAGCCGCCTCATCTGAGACGGTGCCGAAGGCGGCGAGAACGAGCGGTATCTTCATCGTGAGCGGGGCATGGTCAATGGAGGCGAGGCGGCTCCGGGTCAAGTGACGGAAAGTGGTCGGCTTTTCTGTTCTTTACCGGAAATGGCCGAAAAGGTCCAGCGGCAGCGGAGCATCCTTGCAATCGATGAACACGCCGAAGGCCAGGGAAGGCAGTTTAGAAAAAAATTATTTACTAAAATAGGAGGCGCTATTGACATCGTCAATTATCTACGATAGACAATATGAACAGGGTAAAAATATTTGTACCGTGAAGAGGCGTACGGATACCGCCGGCGAGGATATCCCGGCGGACGAGAAAGGGGAGGCAGTGTGTTTCGGCTGTTTTTCATGCTGCGATCATCAAGAACATGAAAAAGGAGGACGGAGGATGGTGAAAAAAATTTCTGTGTTGGCACTGGCGGGACTTCTCACGGTTCCAGCTATGGCTATGGCCAGTGCCGGTCCCAACGCTGCAGACCTGGAGAAAAAGGTCGAAGAATTGAGCAGGCAGCTCGACGAGCTGAAGGCGGCATTGGATTCCCAGAAAGAGGTAAGCAACAAGCTGTCGGACACCGTCGGTGATCTGGACGAACGCTCGGCCGATTGGGACCTCGCCGCCCGGATCAAGTTCTTCGGCGATTTCCGCAGCCGCCTCGACTATTATTCCGCCGATACGGTGTTCGGCAGGGACCTGGATAACGACACGCTCTGGACCAACCGTTTCCGCCTTAACATGCGGGTCAACGCCACCGAGAACGTCGAGTTCAAGGGGCGCCTGGCCATGTTCAAGACCTGGGGCAACCAGTCGGCCTTCACCGACGAATCCGGGGCGATGTGGCCGGTGTTCGACGGCAACGTCGCCCGGACCCCGGCCGAGGACAGCGCCCTCTATGTCGACCGGGCCTATGTCAACTGGGCCAACATTGCCGGTCAGCCGATGTGGTTCTCGATCGGCCGCCGGCCGACCACCGACGGTCCTCCGACGCAGTTCCGCACGGGGATCGACGGCGACGCCACCCCGATGGCCTTCATGAACTGGCCCTTCGACGGTCTGACCCTTGGCTATGCCTGGACCTGGGGACCGGAGACGATGGGCGACAGCCGGCTCCGCTTCTGCTACGGCCGCGGTTTCGAGGCCGGTCTGCTGGATGATTCGGCCCCCGGCTCGATCGATGACATGGACTTCGCCGGCTTCAGCTGGGATGTCATGAAGAAGGACGACATGTTCGCCTATGTCCAGGTGTTCAACGCCTTCAACGCCTTCAACTACCCGAATTTCCAGGATCCGGTCATCAACTCCCAATTCGGCAACATGTCCGGCCTGGGGGAGAGGGAGAATCTCGGCGACATCCTCCATACCTCGGCGGTGTTCGAGAACAAGGTCGCCAACTTCAATTACTTCCTGGCCGGCGGCTGGTCGCGCACCAACCCCGATGCCGACGGCATGTTCAACGACTACGCCGCCATGGCCGCGGGTCTGGCCGGGCCCAATACCGACGAGGAAAACGGCTACAGCGTCTATGCCGGCGTCCGCTACGACATGGACAACATCGGCCTGAAGCTCGGGGCCGAGTTCAACTACGGTTCGGAGTTCTGGCTGGCGATGTCGCCGGGGCATGACGACATCTACCAGTCGAAGCTGGCGACCCGTGGTCAGGTCTACGAGATCTACGGTCTCTACGACCTGCCGACGGGCGAGATGATCTCCAGGTATGCCAAGACCTTCATCCGTCTGGGCTACCAGCATTACGAGTATGATTACTCCGGCTCGGGCGACTGGAACATGGCCGCCTATGACCTGAGCAATGGCGGCGACCTGATGAAGCTGGGGATGATGGGGCTTGACCCGGTCGAGGACGCCGACCAGATCTATCTGACCTTCGAGGCCTTCTTCTAAACCGCCGCGATTGTAAGGCCGCACCATCAGCAAAGGGAATGCCTCCGTCGGGGGTGTTCCCTTTTCTTTTCCAGTCTCAGCTGCGCTCTTGTCGCCGTTCCGTTCAATCTGCTATACTTTCAGTTTTGGACCCGCTGCAGATGCGTTCCCGGCGATCCTTTCCCTCCTCGTTCACGGAGAAGCGATGCACCATTTTGCACCAGGGCGGCACCGCCGGAGTTTCAGCCCGGAACATGCCGACGGCTGCCGCTATGCGATGTTCGATCGCCATGGAGGGGTGGGTGTCGCCCCCTTTGCCTCGCTCAACGGCAGTTACGGGGTGGGTGATGAGAGCATCGCGGTGGCGGCCAACCGGGCCAGGATCAAGGCCGCCCTGGACCTGTCGCGGCTCGTTTCCGCCCGCCAGATCCACGGTGATCGGATCCATTGCCTGGACAGCCATCCGGCCGCCGATCTCGAGGTCGACGGCGTCGACGCCCTGGTAACCGACCTGCCGGAGGTCGGCATCATGGTCCAGCATGCCGATTGCCAGGCGGTGCTGCTGTTCGATCCGCTCCGGCGGGTGATCGGCGCGGTCCACAGCGGCTGGCGCGGCAGCGTGCAGAACATCCTGGGCAAGACCGTCGGGTTGATCGTCTCCCGCTATCATTCACGGGCAGAGGATCTGCTGGCGGTCATCAGTCCCTCGCTTGGCCCCTGCTGCAGCGAATTCGTCAATCATCGCCACGAGTTGCCGCCGCATTTCCAGAGATACCGGGCGGGTGAGAATCATTTCGACTTCTGGCGGATATCACAGGAGCAGCTCATCGCCGCCGGCCTCAGGCCGGCCTCGATTTCGGTTGCCGGGGTGTGCACATCCTGCAGCCGGGATTATTTTTCCTATCGCCGGGCATGCCGGGAGGGCGACGGGGTGACGGGGCGGAACTGTTCGGTGGTGGTTCTGGGAAAGGGGGAATGACGCTCGGCCGGCAACGGGTTGTCATCACCCGCTGTCAGTGCAGCTGTTTCACCAGCCTGATTCCCCGGTCGTCACCGGCGGCGGCAAGGGGGCTCGCCAGGCAGGAGAAGTCGCAGACCAGCGGCGCATGGTCGGACAGCTGGATATCGGGGATGAAAAAGCTGTCGATCCTGATGCCGTGCGAGTGCAGGACAAAATCGATCTGACGGTGCGGCGCATGGCTCGGGTGGGAGGGGGCGTTGACGACGTTGGCATTTTCCAGGCCGGTCGCGGCGAGGAACAGCTTGAGTTCCTTGTCGCCCCAGAAGGTGTTGAAATCGCCGGCGACGATGACCTCCTTGTCGGTTTCGTGGATGAGGCTGTACAATTGTCCCAGCTGGTTCTGGCGATGGCGATATTTCAGGGAGAGATGGACGACGAAGATCACGACCTGTTCGAGTTCGGCCTTGATGATCAGACGCTTGACCCCCTGGGAGAAGTAATGAAAGCTGGAGTCGAGGATTTGATCCCGGCTCAGGAGGGCGTTGGATTGTTGCCGGATGATCGGCACCCGGTGGACAAAGGAACTGCCGCTGTACTTGGTTTCAACGACAAAATGGTAGCCGAGTTCATTGGCAATCTGTTCCGCCTGGCAGGCGTTGCTCGAGCGGTATGAACCGGAATCGACCTCGACCAGGCCGATGATGTCGGGATCGACAAGCCGGATGAAATGGATGATCCGTTGCAGGTTGGCGGCAGTCTTCTTGAAGAAGCCGGCATAGGGGATCGGCAGGTGGAAGCCCTTCTTGTGGCCGGTCGCGTAACGGATGTTGTACAGGAGCAATCGCATGCTTCATGTTACCTGATCGGGGGTGGTTCTGGCAATCAAACAGGGAGCCGAATCGGTCGACGGATCGGCGATATCGTGGTCAACTGCACATGCAGTCGACCATGCGGGCTCTCCGCCCTAACGCAGGCCGACGGACCAACGATAATTTTGCAAAGGAAGAACGAAAGAATGATAGTCATTGGATCACGAAAGAGCAAACTGGCGATGTGGCAGACCGAGATGGTGGCCGAGGCCCTCAACGCCGTGGGGATGGAAACCACGATCAAGGCCATGGAGACCATGGGGGACAAGGTCCTCGATACCTCCATCGCCAAGATCGGCAGCAAGGGGGTCTTCACCCGGGAACTGGAGGAGCAGTTGGCCAGCGGTGCCACCGATATCGCGGTGCACAGCGCCAAGGACATGCAGTCCCAACTGCCGGAGGGGTTTGCGTTGATCGCCTTTACCCGTCGGGAACAGGTCAATGATGTCCTGGTCAGTGACAACCAATCGCTCGATATCGACGACAGCTCGAAAAAGATCCGCATCGGCACCTCGTCGGTGCGACGGCGGGCCCTGCTGCGGTATTATTATCCCCATGTCGAACCGGTGGAGATGCGGGGCAACCTCCAGACCCGCATCCGCAAGATGCGGGAAGGGGCCTGTGATGCCCTGATGCTGGCCTATGCCGGGGTCAAGCGGATGGACTACGACAAGATGATCATCAAGATCTTCCCGGTCACCCAGATATTCCCCCCCGTCGGCCAGGGGTCGATCGCCATCGAGGCATCGTCCCTGCTTCCGCCTGACAAGCGGGAATTCATCCGTGCCTGTCTCAACGATGGCGACAGCGAAAACTGCCTCCTCGCCGAGCGTGCCTTCCTGAAAACGCTGGAGGGCGGGTGCAGCATCCCGGTATTCGCCCTGGCGACACTCGACCAGCAGGATATCGTCCTCACCGGCGGTCTGGTCAGCCTCGACGGCAGACAGATCGTGATGATGCAGCGGCGGGGCGCAATCGGCGAGGCGGAAATGATCGGTCTGGAACTGGGAAAAGAAATTCTGGACAACGACGGGCGGGAACTGCTGGCCAGGATCCGGCAGGAACAGGGGGGCGGCCCGTCGTCGGAGCAGGTGGACCTGCCGTAGCCGGAGATAGTGCCCCTGCCTTGCATCTCCACTGATTCGAAGTGGCGGGAAGGCAGGGGAGGACGGGCAGGATTATCTGGCCCTGGCCTTCATCCGGGAGAGGAGGTCACGCAGGTAGTCGAGCCAGTTGTCGAAACCCTCGCCCCCTTTGGTGGCGCAGAGGTCAATGACCCGCAGCCGCGGATTGAGCTGGAGGGCCTCGCCCGAGGCCTCCGCGACCGGGAAATCGAAATACGGCAGCAGGTCGGTCTTGGTGATCAGGAAGGTATGCGAACTGGTGAAGGCCTTCGGGTACTTGGCCGGCTTGTCCGGTCCCTCCGGCACCGATACCAGCACGACCCGCTCATGTTCGCCGAGATCGAAGGTGGCCGGGCAGACCAGATTGCCGACATTCTCGATGAAGAGGAGGTCGATCCGGTCGCCGCCCTGCTCCTTCTGCAGCAGGTGAAACCCCCGGTGGATCATGGCCGCATCGAGGTGGCAGGCGCCGCCGGTGGTCAACTGGACGGCCGGAACCCCCTTGGCGCGGATCCGGTCGGCGTCGCGTTCGGTCTCGATGTCGCCTTCGATGACCCCGATGTTGATCTCGCCCTTGAGGGCATCGATGGTGTGTTCGAGCAGGGTGGTCTTGCCGGACCCCGGACTGCTGATCAGGTTGAGGACGACGGCACCGATGTCGTCGAAGTGGTCCCGGTTGATCCTGGCCAGGGCATCGTTGGCGGCAAAGAGGCTGGCATGGACGTCGACGGTCCGGCCTGCCGCCGTGCCGTGCGTATGGACCGAGCCCTCGCCGTCATGGCTGTGGCTGTAAATCTGGTCTCCCGCAGAGGGACATCCGCATGAATCACACATGGTAGATCCTCATCAAAAAGTTGGACTCTATCAGGCCGGGATGAGCGGATCGCAGCCTGACGCAAGGGCATATGCCGTTGTGTAAATGTAACCGTAAAAGTGGGGCGTCGTAACCGGCATTAGGGGTCGTAATGAAATCATTGGTTATGGAGCCTTGTGCAAAACGGCTGTCTGCCCATCCTGTCATCTCGATCTTCCCCCGCTGGCTTCTCGATCTTTCCCCGCTGTCATCGCGATCTTTCCCCGCTGTCATCTCGACCAGTGGGAGAAATCTCCTGCCAGGAACAACGAAATTTCTCGCCATCCCTCGAAATGATAACAAATATCCAGAAATAACAGGATATAATGTCTAATTTGCTGCTAAACAGTCCTGTTGTTTCGCAAAAGGCTCTATGTAGCGGTTATTTGGTAACGTTCCCTGAATACGCCGTCGCCGGACCCTGTTTTTTCTTCACCTCGACACCCAGCTCGGCCAGGCGCCCCAGTATCATGTCGGCGACTTCCACCACCCGCCCAGCCACAACGTCGGATAACTCTATGCTTTCCGTCAGTTCCTTGGGGATGACGGTATAGAACTCCACCGCCTCCGGTGAGGCATCTCGCAGTTTGCAGATCTCGAGAATCTCGAGCAGCCCGAGCTGGTGGGGCGACATCCGGGTCTGGAAATTGCCGGCCTTGACATCGGCGAGGGTGTAGTAGTGAAATGAACCGGGTTCTCCGGCGATATCGACCACGTCGATGATCAGGACCGGGTCGCATTCCTCGAGAAAGGGGGACATGTAAATGCCGGCGGTACCGATATCGTGGATCTCGACGGTATCCGGGAAGTGATAATTGTTTTCGAGGTACTGAACGGTATGGACGCCGAAGCCCTCGTCGCGGAGGATCAGGTTGCCGATGCCGAAGATGCCGATTTTTTTCACGCGAGTTTTCATGGTCGTTAACGGTTGAGTGGTGATTACGGCCTAGCAGATGCGTGGCAGTGGCTCGCCGTGCAACGGGGTCACCATTCGCATGCCGCCGAGCGGTGTGTTGATGACGACCCGGCCGGCCTTGCCGCCCACCATCCTGCCGATGATGGCCGCCTCGGCGCCTTCGGTGGTTTCCCGCATGATCCTCAAGGCGGTTTCGGCCTGGTCGGCACTGACAACGGCCAGCAGTTTGCCTTCGTTGGCGAGGTAGAGCGGCTCCAGCCCGAGGAGTTCGCAGGCGGCTCGCACCTGGGGGCGGACCGGCAGGGACTCCTCCCGCAGTTCGACCCCGAGCCGGCTGTTGGCGGCTATCTCGTTGAGCGTGGTGGCGACGCCGCCGCGAGTGGGATCGCGCAGGGTTCTCACGCCGCCCGGCAGCTCGTCCAGGAGGCGCTGCACCAGGCGGTGCAGGGGCATGGTGTCGCTCTCGAGCCGGCCCTGTATCGAGATCCCGGCCCGGCGGGTCATGATGGTAATGCCGTGGTCGCCCATGGTGCCGGAGAGGAGGATCACATCGCCTTCCCGGGCGTTCTTCGAGGAGATGTCGATGCCGTCGGCGACGACCCCGATCCCCGAGGTATTGATGAAAATCTTGTCGCCCTTGCCTCTCGGCACGACCTTGGTGTCGCCGGTCACCACCGGGACACCGCTCTCGCGGCTGCAGGCGGCGATGGAGATGACAATCCGCTCGAGATCATCGAGCGCCATTCCCTCCTCGAGGATGAGGCCGAGGCTGAGGCACAGCGGTTGGGCCCCGCGCATCGCCAGGTCGTTGATGGTGCCGTGGACGGCCAGCATGCCGATATCGCCGCCGGGGAAAAATATCGGGTCGACGACGTAGCTGTCGGTGGTGAAGGCGATCCTGCCGGCCGGCCGGTCGAGCACCGCACTGTCCTCCAGACCGCGGAGGGTGGGGTTGTCCAGGTGTTTGACGATGAGGCTGCTGATAAGCTCCTGGCTTGCAAGACCGCCGCTGCCGTGATCAAGAAGTATGCATTTATCGGACATCGGGGATTGTTACCATTCTGGTTGTCTGCAGGAAAGCGGCGAGGTGCAGGGATGATGTCTGCCGGTCATCCGGTCGGAGACAGAAAGTTGCCATTACATGTCCAGCCCGTATTTATGGAAGGCGGCACAGGTCCCTTCGCTGGAGACCATACAGGGACCGACTGGCGACGCGGGGGTGCAGCGGGTCCCGAACAAGGCGCATTGGCGTGGATTGTTGATGCCCTTGAGGATATTGCCGCACATGCAGCCTTTTGGTTCACCGGCAGGCGCAAGGGTGATATCGAGCCGCGCTTCGGCATCGAAATCCCGATACTTTTCCCTGATCTTCAAGCCGCTGCCGGGGATGAGGCCGAGTCCGCGCCATTGGGTGTCGCAGGGCTCGAAGATCTCCTCGACCATCTGCTTCGCCCGGGCATTGCCGTCCCAGGAGACCACCCGGCCGTAGGCATTCTCGACCTTCGCCTCGCCGGCTCCGATCTGTTGCGCCAGCAGTATCAGACTGGTGAGGAGATCGGTGGTTTCGAATCCGGCAATGACGCAGGCGATCCGATGTTTCTCCGCGAACGGGACATAGGCCCCGGCGCCGATGATGGCCGAGACGTGGCCGGGACAGAGCAGACCGTTGAGCTTGAGTTCCGGGTCTTCGAGCAGGGCGGAAAGCGCTGCAGGAACGGTTTTTTGAGTTGAAAACACGGCGAAATTCGAGATATTCCGGTTCCTGGCGGCCAGAATCGTGGCGGCGATCGTCGGTGTCGTGGTTTCAAAGCCGACTCCGAGGAATACCACCAGATCCTGTGGATTTTTTACGGCCAGGTCCAGGGCATCCATCGGAGAATAGACAATATCGACCTTGGCCCCTCGCGAACTGGCATTGGCCAATGAGCCATTGCTGCCGGGGACCCGGAACAGATCGCCGAATATCGCCACCCGCACCCCGGGCCTGTCGGCCATGGCGATGAAGGCATCCATGTGTGACGCCGAGGTAACGCAGACCGGGCAGCCCGGGCCGGAGATCAGTTCGAGCCCATCCGGGAGAATGCTCCTGATCCCGTTGCGGAAGATCGCCATGGTGTGGGAGCCGCAGACTTCCATGATCCGCATCGGTCGGGTGACAACCTTCTGCAGGTCGGCGACGAGGGCCTTGGCGATGGCGCTGTCGCGGTATTCATCGAAGTATTTCATCTCTGACCCCGGATCACGACAGCAGCTCTTCCGGCATCTGCGCCGCCAGTTCCCTGAGCAGGCTGAGATTTTTCAGGGCCTCCGCCTCGATCAACGAGTGAATGGCGAAACCGGCATGGACGATGACATAGTCGCCGACGCTCGGCCAGTGATCGACGACATCAAGCCGGACCTCCCGGCTGATACCGTCGGCATCGACTATGGCGATCTGGCTGGTGGTGAAATCCTCCGGGCACCCGTGAACCTCAGTCACTCTCATGGGAATCGCGAGACACATGCCGTAACCCTCCTATTATGGTCTGTCCGAGAGAGATGGCGCCGTCGTTGATCGGCACGGTCTCCCCCGTGTAAACTTCTACTTTGCTGTTCTTGAAAACATAGAGCAGCCCTTCGAGTAACAGGCTGTTCTGCATGCAGCCTCCAGCCAGGACGATGCGGCGAATGCCGGTCTGATCCATAAGACGCAGGGTGAGTTCGGTAATACTGCGGATAAGCTGGAAGTGAAAATTCAAGGCGATCCTGCCGGGATTTTCGCCCTTATGCAAGGCGTGGACAGCCATTCTAACAAATTCCTCCGAACATATCTCCATTTTTTCATGGTTCATCACCAGAGATCGGGGGAGTGATGTCGATCGGGCCGCAATGAGTTCATTCTTCCAGGTGCTGGAGGCAGATGTCCTGGCCAGGGCCTCGAGCTCCATCGCCGCCTGACCTTCATAGCTCGTATACTGTCTGACACCGAGGATCGAAGCGATGGCATCGAAGAGCCTGCCGCAGGAGGAGGTCGACGGCGAATTGAAGGAATTTTTGACCATCGATCCAATCGCCTCCCGATGCGCGTGCGGAATCTGAGCCAGAGCGGGGGGCAGCACCGATGCGGAAGACAGGTCGTCGCCGAACAGCAGATACAGGGCAGCGATCGCCATCCGCCAGGGTTCGGCAGCAGCCCGGTCGCCTCCCGGCAGCGGCAAAGGAGATAAATGGCCCAGGCGGGTGGCGGTGGTCAGATCCGCCAGCAGGAAATCGCCGCCCCAGATCGTACCGTCGGGACCGTAGCCGGTGCCGTCCATGACGATCGCCAGGACCGGGTCGGCAATCCCGTGCTCGGCCATCACCGCCACCGCATGGGCGTGATGATGCTGGATGCGGTACAGGGGGAGGTCCAGTTCTTCGGCGTAGCGGCTGCTGAGATAGTCGGGGTGGAGGTCGCAGGCGACGACCTCCGGCGATATCTCGAAGACCTGGCGCAGATGCCGGATCGATTCGGTGTAGAAGGTCAGCGCTTCGAGGTTGAACAGATCACCGATATGCTGGCTGAGAATGACGGAGCGATCCCGTCCCAGGCAGAAGGTGCTTTTCAGGCCGCCGCCGCAGCCGAGGATCGGCGGCAGCGGCCACGGCACGGTCAGGGGGGCGGGGACATAGCCTCGCGCCCGGCGAAGCAGGCGGGTCCTGCCGGCGATGACGCGACAGACCGAATCGTCGACCCGGGTGACGATCTCCCGGTCATGCAGCAGGAAATAGTCGGCGATCGCCGCCAGCCGGTCGATGGCATCGTGGTTGGCGGTACAGATCGGGGCGCCGCTGATGTTGCCGGAGGTCATCACCAGGGCCGGAGGGCAGAGTGTTTCTGCAAACAGCAGGAAATGGAGAGGCGTATAGGGCAGCATGATCCCGACGACATCAACCCCCGGGGCGAGGTTGGCGGCGAGCCAACTTCGGCGACGAGGGCGGAGCAGGACGATCGGGTGTTCCGATGAGAGCAGGAGCCGCCGCTCTGCGGCATTGATCTGAAAATGATCCTGGGCGATCTCGATATCCGGCAGCATCACTGCCAGCGGTTTGTCCGGCCGGCCCTTGCGTTGCCGCAGGACAGCCACCGCCTGCGGCGAGGTGGCGTCGACGGCGAGATGAAACCCGCCGAGGCCGCGAAGGGCAACAATTTCTCCCTGATGCAGCGCGGCCGCCGCCTCCCGGAGGGGGTCGGCGCACTCGATCCTGTCCCCGTTCCGCCCATGCCAGAGCAGGCGTGGGCCGCAGACCGGACAGGCATTGGGCTGGGCATGAAAGCGGCGGTTCGCCGGGTTACGGTACTCCTGCAGGCAGTCCGGGCACATCGGGAAGACCTTCATCGAGGTCTTCGGGCGGTCATACGGGATCGTTTCGACGATGGTGAAGCGGGGGCCGCAATTGGTGCAGTTGATGAACGGGTAGCGGTATCGCCGGTCCGCAGGGTCAAGCAGTTCCCGCCGGCAATCATCGCAGATGGCGATATCCGGGGGGATGGCGGTGTTGGTGAGGGCACCGGCGGTACTCTCGAGGATGGTGAAGGAGCCGTCGGCCACGGGGTCGGTCAACGGTCGTTGTTCGATTGATACAATGCGGGCGAGGGGCGGGGGCTGGTGTTCGAGGGCGTCCAGAAACAACGCCAGCCTGTCGCTTCGAGCCATGGCCCTGATGACCACGCCGTCACCGGTGTTGGTGACCGTGCCCGAGATCCCGAAGCGGGTGGCGATGTTGTAGATGAAGGGTCGAAATCCTACGCCCTGGACGATGCCGCGGACGAGGATTTCGACCCCGATCGGCTTATGCCTTGGTGTGTGTAAACTTATCACCTGTGAAGATCGATGAGATAACCCCTTCCGGACGTTTCACATCGTTCCAGATGCACATATAAACGTGGATCATGGCGAAGATGATGAACCACCACATCAGCAGGTGATGGATATAGCGCGACGATTGCTGATTGCCGAAAAACGCCACCCCCCAGCCCTCCCAGAAGGTCGCCTCGGGAAAGAGCATGTAGAAGCCGCTGATGATCTGCACGATGGCGGCCACCACGGTGACGATATAGGTCAGCCCGGCCAGGACGTTGTGGCCGAGGCGATCGTGGTGACGCGCTTCCTTGATATAGCTGTAATGCAGCAGGGTTTTCCAGAAGTTTCTGAGATTGCGGCCGGTGACCGGCAGGACATCCATTATCCGTTCCTGCTGGTTGCCGAAGATGTAGAGGAAAAGCCTGATGATGATCGCCGCGGCGAAGACATAGCCGGCGACGAAGTGCATGTAGCGCATCCAGGCCATCGGCCAGGACTGGCTGTACTCGAGCATGGTATTGGTCCACGGGGTGTTGACGTAGAACCCGGTCACCACCAGGACGACGATGGAGAGGGCGAACATCCAATGGAACAAGCGATGCAGGATGCTCCAGCAATAGTGTTTTTCATACATTGTTCATACCTCCATACGGCAATTGCCGGGAAGAAAGATTGCGGATCCGAGTCGTCAATTACAGAGCCTTGACCTTCATCACTTCCTTTCCTTCCGGATCCAGCATGTGGACAGCGCAGGCAATGCATGGATCGAACGAATGGATGGTGCGCAGCACCTCGAGCGGCCGTTCGGGATCGGCGATGGGATTATCCATCAGCGAGGCCTCGTACGGTCCGAGCTGACCTTCGGCATCGCGGGGACCGGCGTTCCAGGTCGAGGGGACGACGCACTGGTAGTTCTTGATCTTGCCGTCCTGGATGACGATCCAGTGCGACAGGATGCCGCGCGGCGCCTCGTGGTAGCCGACGCCCTTCTGCTCGCCCTTGGGGAATACCGGCGGATTGAAGATCTCGAGGTCGCCCTTGCCGATGTTATCGACCAGCAGTCCCCAGTGTTTCAGCGCCAGGTCCGCCATCATCCCGGCCCGCACCGCCCGGGCGGCGTGACGGCCGATGGTGGAGTGGAGGACCTCGGGGCCGACGTTGACGCCGGCGACCGTGCTGACGAGTGCCAGCAGGGAATCGACGGATTTGACGGTCATTTCGTGGCCCTGCGCGTAGCCGACGAGCATCTGGGCCAGGGGGCCGACCTGCATCGGCTTGCCCTGGAAGCGTGGCGCCTTGAGCCAGGTGTAACGGCCCTCGTCCTGGAAGTCGGTATATTTCGGATCGGTGTCCTCCTCCCATGGATGTTTGGCCCAGTCACCGTTATACCATGCCCGGGCGATCGATTCCTGGACGTTCTCCTTGAAATAGCTGTCATTGAGGCCGACGATCGGCTTGACCGACTTGAGATCGCCGCCCATGATGGTGCCGCCGGGAAGATCGGATATGGTGGCCTTGGCGTCGAGGAACATATCCGGTGCCGCCATGTAGTTGGTGACGCCGGCGCCGTAGGGCAGCCAGTCCTTGTACAGGGCGCCGACGGCAGCCACGTCGACCATGTAGACGTTCTTGATGAAACCGCCGACCTCTTCGACCAGCCTCTTGATCTGATAGAGGCGGTGCATGTTCAGGGTCGAATCGTTGTCCAGATTGATGGCGGTGGTGACGCCGCCGACGGAGAGGTTCTGGACATGCGGGTTCTTGCCGCCGATGATGGCGAGGGCCTGGGTCGCCTTGCGCTGGTAATCGAGGGCCTCGAGATAATGAGAGACGGCCATCAGGTTGGCCTCGGGGGGCAGGGCCATGGCGGCGTGACCCCAGTAGGCGTTGGCGAAGGGACCGAGCTGGCCGCTGGCGACCAGCGCCTTGACCTTGTCCTTGACGGCGGCAAACCGTTTGGGACTGTTACCGGGCCAATTCGACAGACTGTCGGCCAGGGCCGCGGTCTTGACCGGATCGGCATCGAGGGCCGAGACGACATCGACCCAGTCCAGCGCCGAAAGGGCGTAAAAATGCACGATATGGTCGTGCAGGCAATGGATGGACTGAACGAGGTTGCGGATGAGCTGGGCGTTGAGCGGGATCTCGAGGCCGAGTGCGTTTTCTACCGAACGGACCGAGGCCAGGGCGTGGACGGTGGTGCAGACACCGCAGATTCGTTGGACGAAAAGCCACGCATCACGGGGGTCACGACCTTGCAGGATCGTTTCCAGGCCGCGGAACATCTGGCCGGAAGACCAGGCCTTGGTGACTTTTCCGCCATCAACTTCAACGTCTATCCGTAAGTGACCCTCGATCCTGGTGATAGGATCAATGGTAATTCGCTGAGCCATAAGTGAAACCTCCAATGAAGTATGGAATTACCGTGCCGGCTGTCAAGGGTGGAGAACCGGTCCTGGTATGATTGTATGAAATGTCGACACCTGTCCCGGCTCTTACCGGGAGGTTCCGGTCATTCGTTTCCCTTTCCCTTTCCCGTGATCAAGCGCTTGCCGATTCCGATGGCGGCATGGATGCCGATTGCGGCGGCGGTAACTCCGAGGACCTTGGTGCCCACGCTATCAGCGTCGGCAATGATGCCGGTACCGGGGATCTTGACCATCGGCAGCCGGTCATAGAAGGGGGTCATGGTATCCCAGAAATTTGGCTCGGTACATCCGACGCAGCCATGGCCGACGCTGACGGGCCATACATCGACATCGTTGAAGCGGACGGCCGGGCAATTGGAGAAGGTCTCGGGACCCTTGCAGCCGACCTTGTACAGGCAGTAGCCGGCCTTGTGGAATGCATCGCCGAACTGCTCGACGAATCGGCCCTCGTCAAAGTGCGGCCGTCTCTCGCAATGATCATGAATCCTGCGACCGTAGGCGAACAGGGGGCGGTTGAGGCTGTCCATCGCCGGCAGTTTCTTGAAGGTCAGGTAATGGAGGACGGTGCCGAGGAAGGATATCGGGTTCGGCGGGCAGCCCGGGATATTGACGACCGGAACACCGCTGATGAGGTCCATGACGCCGACGGAGCCGGTCGGGTTCGGCCTGGCGGCCTGGACTCCGCCGAAGGTGGCGCAGGTGCCGATGGCGATGATGGCGGCAGCCTTGGGGCCGATCTCGGCCAGGGTGTCCATCGCCGTCTTGCCGCCGACTTTGCAGTAGATGCCGCCGTCCTTGGTCGGAATGCCTCCCTCGACGACCAGAATGAATTTGCCGGCATGCTCGGTGACGGTCTTCTGCAATATCTCCTCTGCCTGGTGGCCTGCCGCCGCCATGATGGTTTCATGGTAATCAAGAGAAATAACATCGAGGATCAGATGAGCCAGGTCAGGATGTGATGCCCGGAGAAGGCTTTCGGTGCATCCTGTGCATTCCTGGAAGTGCAGCCAGATAACCCTGGGGCGTTCTGCGGCGGCGGCTGCATCAACAAGTTTCGGGATCATTGTTTCAGACAATCCCAGTGCGGCTGCAGCCATAGTGCATCCCTTGAGGAAGCCACGCCGATTCAGCTGCGGATCCAGAGTGTTGTTTACCGTGTCTGCCATATCAACCTCCTATTGCTGTAACAACAGTTTTGCGCACCAGGCGCGATGTGTACCGGCACTGAGATGTCGGTATGGAAAAAAATGGGACAAAATCTACCTCAGGCATTTTCATCCGGAAAATGCCGGCATGCAACATGACCTTTTTGCCCTGGAAGACCAAGTAATACAAATGGGTAACGCGCATACTAGAGGGAATCCGTAATAAATGTCAAACAAAATAGAGAGGGTTGACAACGAATGTCAAATGAAATGGGGGAAAAGATGTTAAAAAAAAATGATATATAAATAAGATGAAATCGAATATAATGGCAGGTCTTGTAACGTACTGGATCTAAAGCTAAATATGGAACGAGTTTGCTGCAGATGTTGGAGTGGATTGAGTTGTGCCGATTTCATTAAAGTTGAAGTTGCACAGGTTGCCTATTTTTTGAATCCGAAAATGCCGCCTTTGGTTTTGGAAGAGAAGGCCGGTCGTCCCCGCCGGTACTCCTCGCGCTGGCGGGATGGCTTGACGGATTCTTCATGGATCTCGGCAATGGCAACTTCCTGCCGCTCATCAAGGGAAGGGGCATCAAGCGAAGGGACGCCGAACATCGCTTCCATATAGCAGGAGTGCAAAAGGGCGGCCTTTGGGAAATAGCTTTTGTTCTTTAGCCACTTAGGCCATAATTTGGTGTCTTGGTATTGGAGGAGGACGGCGAGATTGGAAAGGAGCGATGAGGCTTCCTGGCGGAGGGAACGGCGGAGATTCAGCTGTTGACCGATTTCCTGGTCGATATCGTTGCGGATCTTCTTGGCGATTTGATAGAGGGCGGCGCTTGCATGTTGTTGTGAATAGATGCCGTAACGGCAATCAGCCCACGGAATGAGGATGAGGGCGAGGAGAAAGTAATCGGGCAATCGACTGCCTCGTCTTGTCCCCGATTGCTGGTTGAGACGATCGAGCACTATGGTCAGTTTGAGCAGTTGGACCTGGGGATGCAACTCAGCTTCCGGTTGGCGGGAGAAGGCCTTTCTGTACAGGGGAAAGAGGGAAAGAAAAATGCCGGAATCGATGGCGGTTTCAATCCAGGCCGACGTGTAGCCGCTGTAGAGGTCCTTCAGCAGTTCATCCCGGAGCCGCGACGGTGGGCAGTACTGCAGCATCTGGCAATTGTCGCAGATCGCCTTCCAGGTCCGTTCCTCGATGCGGAAATTATTGCGGGCGGAGTGGCGGATCGCCCGGATCATCCGGACGGGATCGCGGTGGATGCGACGTTCCGGATCGCCGATCATGCGGATGATCGCCCGGTCCAGATCCTGGACGCCGTCGACGTAATCGATGATGGTCTGGTCACGGATGTCGAAAAAAAGGCCGTTGATCGTCAGGTCACGGCGTTGCGCATCTTCGGCCACCGTCCCGAACGTATTGTTGGGGGCCAGAATCGCCTCCGGCCCTTCCAGGTCGTGTTCGTCGAGCGACCGCAGGGTCGAGACCTCGATGATCTTGCCATGCGGAAAATAGACCTGGACCAGCCTGAACCTTCTGCCGATGACGGTACTGTTGGGAAAGAGCTTGCGGATCTGGCCCGGTCGGGCATCGGTGCTGATGTCGAAATCCTTGGGCTGCTTGCCAAGGTAGAGGTCGCGGACGCCGCCTCCGACGAGATAGCCGGAAAAACCGGATGCGTTGAGTTTTTTCAGGACATGGAGGGCATCGCGGTCGATCACCTTGAGCGTGATCGGATGCTCCCCCGCCGTTAAAATACGCGGGACGAGATTCACGGGCCTGCTGGTCGGCTGGGTCGGACTGTCAGTGACTGGGGCCATAGGCGTTGGAGTGGATCAGACAGCGGGGCAAAACCCCTTTCCTTCCTTGTAAACCGCCTCCGCCTGTTCGGTGAACTGGCGGAATATCTCGGCGACACTCAGGATGCTCTTCATCTTGTAGGTATTTTCACCGGCAAAGACGAGCCCCTCTTCAATGTTGCCGTATTTCGCCTTCATCAAGCGCTCGTTGATGCAGTAGTGGTGATCGCAGCGTTTGAGACAGAGTTCCGGGCACTTCTTGGTGGTGAAATCCTGGCCGGCATTCATCGCCCTGACAAATGGGGTATTGATTGCCCGGCCGGGCATGCCGACCGGCGAACTGGTGAGGACGATATCTTCTTGCTTGGCGTTGAGATAGGCCTGTTTGAAGGCGTCCGAGACGTCGCATTCCTTGCTGAGGACGAAGCGGGAGGCTATCTGGATTCCATCGGCTTTATATTTATCCATCATCTCCGCCATTTCGTAGCCGTTGGTGATGCCGCCGGCGGCGATCAGGGGAATCTTTTTGACGACTTCGCGGATGGAAGGAAAGATCTCGCGCAGGGGGCGATCGGTGCCGAGATGGCCGCCGGCCTCCTTGGCCTCGACGATCACCGCCGCGGCCCCGAGTTTTTCAGCAAGCTTGGCCAGGGTGGGGGAGGAAACGATCATGACGATCGGAGTATTGTGGGCCTTGCCGATCTTGAAGATGTCGCGGGAGAAGCCGGCTCCGGTGATGATCATGTCGATACCGGCCTCGATCGAACCGATCACCAGATCGTAAAAATTTTTCATTGCGTACATGATGTTGACGGCGATGATCCCATCGGTCGCCTTTTTGGCGGTGCGGATATCTTCCTGCAGTTCCTCGGTGGGGATGCCGGAACCGCCGATGACGCCGATCCCGCCGCATTCGGCAACGGGGATGGCCAGGGAGGAGGTGGACACGCGGACGGACATGCCGCCTTGGATGAGAGGAATTCTGGCGGTGAATTTACCGATGGTAAGGGGGGGTAATTTCATGTACGAAAAGACTCCTGGAAAAGTAATGGGGGACGGAATGAAGCGGATAATGCCCACCTTCCCGACTTTTGTCAAGCACAGTATAGTATGCTGGATGTCTTGCGGTGGTAGCGGAACGAAGGCGGAACCGCAGCCCGCCGGGCCTGGTTTGCCGCTGGACAACCCCGGAGAAGCTTGACAAATCTGCAAAAGTACGTTTAACTTTCTTCTTTTTTATGGTCTTGCGCCACGCATTGTCGGCAGCGATTTTTTGGAGGTGTTGGAGTGAAACTCAAGGCCTTGAATGGCTTTAAGGATATCTTGCCGGGCGAGGTGGAGCTCTGGCAGCATGTCGAGACAACTGCTCGAGGCGTGTTCACCAGATTCGATTTCTCCGAGATTCGGCTGCCGGTGCTTGAATCGACGGAGCTTTTCGCCCGTTCGATCGGCGAGACGACGGATATCGTCGAAAAGGAGATGTACACCTTTGTCGACAAGAAGATCACGATGCGGCCCGAGGCCACGGCCTCGTTGCTCCGGGCCTACATCGAGCACGGTCTCTACGTCCAGCGGCCGGTGCAACGCCTGTTCACGATCGGGCCGATGTTCCGTCACGAACGGCCGCAGAAGGGTCGTCTCCGCCAGTTTCACCAGATGGACGTCGAGGTGCTGGGATCGCACAGCCCCATGGTCGATGCCGAGCTGATGGCGATGGGGTCGATGCTGCTGCAGGAACTGGGGTTGACCGTCAGCCTCGAGATCAACTCCCTCGGCTGCCCGCAGTGCCGTCCGGGCTTCCGGACCGAACTGCTGAACTTTCTCGCCGAGCGGATGGAGCATCTCTGTGACGACTGCAAGCGGCGGAGCGCCACCAATCCTTTGCGCGTCCTCGACTGCAAGAATTCCGGCTGTCGCCACCAGGTGCTGACCGCGCCGTCGATCCTCGATCATCTCTGCTCCGACTGTGCCGACCATTTCGCCGCGGTCCGGGAGGGCATGGAGCGGCTGCAGGTTCCGTACACACTGAACCGCTTCATGGTGCGGGGGCTCGATTATTACACCCGGACGACGTTCGAGTTCATCACCACCGATCTCGGGGCCCAGGCGGCGGTCGGCGCCGGCGGCCGCTATGACGGCCTGATCGAACAGCTCGGCGGCCCGAAGGACACCCCCGGCATCGGCTTCGCGATGGGGATGGAGCGTCTGGTCCTGCTGCTGCAGCAGAAGCAAGAGGGGCAAGACATAGAAGTCTACACGCCCCAGCTCTTTATCATTGCCCTCGGTCAGGAGGCGATGCAGGCCTGCCACCTGCTGGCCCATGCGTTGCGCTCTCGTGGTCTGCGGGTGGCCATGGACCTGGAAGGGCGAAGCCTGAAAAGCCAGATGAAGCAGGCCGACAAGAGCGGGGCCAATTGGGTGCTGATCGTCGGTGACAACGAACTGCGCGACGGCCAGGGGGTCCTGCGCAACATGCAGACCCAGGACCAGCGGCAGGTGGCGCTGGAGGCCGAGGCGCTGGCGGGCATGATGCGACTGCCGATGCAATCCGGTATCGCCGCCGATCGCTCGATCGACCGATGAAACAATAATCAATAGCCAAACACCAGTACGGGATACGAAACTATATGGAATCAATGGGAAACATGATCAGGACGCATTCCTGCAATGACCTTCGCAAGGCCAATGTCGGCGACGAGGTCGTCCTCATGGGCTGGGTCCTGCGGCGGCGGGATCATGGCGGCGTGATCTTCATCGATTTGCGCGACCGCTGGGGCTTGACCCAGATCGTCTTCAACCCGGAAACCGATCCCGAGGCCCATGCCAAGGCCCATCAGCTGCGGAGCGAATGGGTCCTGGCGGTGCGGGGCAAGGTCGAGGCCCGGCCGGACGATATGGCCAACCCCAAGCTGGCCACCGGTGAGATCGAGGTCATGGTCAACGCGCTGCGCATCCTCAACAGCAGCGAGACCCCGCCGTTCCCGCTCGACGAGGATGTCGACATCTCCGACAACCTTCGCCTCCAGTACCGCTACCTCGACCTGCGGCGACCGGAGATGACCGCCAACATGGTGATGCGCCACAAGGCGGTGCAGGCGATCCGCACCTACCTCAACGATCATGGCTTCCTCGATATCGAGACGCCGATGCTGACCCGCTCCACCCCGGAGGGGGCCCGCGACTACCTGGTGCCGAGCCGGGTCAACGCCGGCAAGTTCTATGCCCTGCCGCAGTCGCCGCAGCTGTTCAAACAGCTGCTGATGATCGCCGGCATGGACCGCTATTACCAGATCGTCAAGTGCTTCCGCGACGAGGACCTGCGCGCCGACCGCCAGCCGGAATTCACCCAGATCGATATGGAGCTGTCCTTCGTCGACGAGGAGCAGGTGATCGCCGTGACCGAGGGGATGATCGCCGCCCTGTTCAAGGAGACCCTCGGTCTCGACCTGACCCCGCCCTTCGCCCGGATGACCTTCGACGAGGCGATGAGCCGCTACGGCACCGACCGTCCCGACACCCGCTTCGCGATGGAGATCGTCGACCTGACCGCGATCGCCGCCACCTGCGGCTTCAAGGTCTTCCGCGAGGTCGCCGACGGCGGCGGCACGGTGCGGGCGATCAACGCCAAGGGCTGCGGCTCCTACTCCCGCAAGGACCTCGACGATCTCACCAGTTTTGCCGTCCAGCTCGGGGCCAAGGGCCTGGCCTGGGTCAAGGTGAAGGCCGGCGGCGAATGGCAGTCGCCGATCGCCAAGTTTTTCACCGACGAAGAACGGGCGGCGATCGCCCGGGAGCTCGACGCGGTCGAGGGCGACCTGTTCTTCTTCGGCGCCGACAGGCCGGCCGCGGTCTGCCAGGTCCTGTCCGAGCTGCGGCTGGAGCTGGCGCGCCGCCTCGGCCTGCTGAAGAAGGATGTGTTCAATTTCACCTGGGTCACCGACTTCCCGCTGGTCGAGTACGACGACAAGGAGAAGCGGTTCCAGGCCCTCCACCATCCCTTCACCGCCCCGCGCGAGGCCGATGTCGAGCGCCTCGAAACCGATCCGGCCTCGGTCTACAGCCGGGCCTACGACCTGGTGCTGAACGGCACCGAGATCGGCGGCGGCTCGATCCGCATCCACCAGCGGCAGATGCAGGCCCGGGTGCTGCAGGTCCTCGGCATCGGCGAGGAGGAGGCCAGGGACAAATTCGGCTTTCTGCTGCGGGCGCTGGAACTGGGGGCGCCGCCCCACGGCGGCCTGGCCTTCGGTCTCGACCGGCTGATGATGATCATCACCGGCAGCGACTCGATCCGCAGCGTCATCGCCTTCCCCAAGACCCAGAAGGCCACCTGCCCGTTGACCGAGGCCCCGGCCCCGGTCAGCCGCAAGCAGCTGACCGAACTCTATCTCCGTCCCGACTGGAAGGAATAGGAACAGCGGCGAAGAGGGGGGATCTCGAATGCAGCGGGTGATGGGCGACAACATTCAACGGTCTGTCTCGGTATGTTGAACTGGAAGCGCATCATCCCCAATGCGGTGACCGCCGCCCGCTTCGGTTTCTCCCTGATCTTTCCCTTCGCCGGCGAGGCCTGGTGGCTGCCGCTGATCCTGGTCTCGGCGGTCAGCGATTTTGTCGACGGCTGGCTCGCCCGGCGTTGGCGGACCACGACCTGGCAGGGCGGGATCTTCGACGCCGTCGCCGACAAGGCTTTCACCATCACGGTCTTTTCCACCTTCGCCCTCTCGGCCAGATTCCCGTGGTGGTGGCTGCCGCTGCTGCTCCAGCGGGAGATCGTCGTCGCCTTGGTCGCCCTCTATCTCGCCGCCCGGCGCCACTGGTCGACCTTCAGGGAGATGCCGTCGCGGCCGGCCGGGAAGGTGGCCACCGCCGGCCAGTTCCTGCTGGCGCTCGCGGTGCCGGTCGCGCCTGAACTCTCCTCCTATTTTCTTGTTCTGGTCGTGCTCCTTGGTTCCGTGGCGGCCGGCGACTACTGGCTCGTCTTCCGCCGGGGGCTGCGACAGCGGAAGGCAACGGCGGTGGAGAGGATCTGCCGCTGACCACCGTCCAGGTTGGGAAGCCGGTCCGGGATCAGTGCAACTGCGACCCAGACGCCAGCAACCGTTGGAGGTCCAGGCGGCTGAAGCGGTAGGTGTCGCGACAGAATTCACACTGCACCTCCGTTTCTTCCTTCGTCCCCACCATCTGAGTCAGCTCTTCACGGCCGAGCGACAACACGGCCTGTTCCATCTTTTCCCGACTGCAGCTGCAGGCGTAGATCAGAGGGGTGCGGGCCGTCAGATGATAGGGGATATCGGCCAACAGCAGGGCAACGAAGGCCTCCGGCGCGGTTCCCTGGCGGAGCAGTTCAGTGATTGACGATATGCCGTTCACCCTCTCCTCCATCGCGGCGATCAGCCGCTCGTCGGCCGGCGGCAGCGACTGGACGAGGAAGCCGCCGGCAGCGGCGATACCGCCGTCCGGTTCGAGGTGGACGCCGAGCCCGACGGCGGAAGGGACCTGCTCCGACTCGCTCAGGTAAAAGGCGATATCTTGGGCGATCTCACTGGTAAAGAGCTGGACCGTGCCCTCGTATGTGTGGTTCATGCCGATGTCCTTGGTCACGGTCAGGAAGCCGGCCCGACCGAGACCGGCAGCGACATCGATCCTCCCCTGCCTGAGCGGGACCTCGGCCTGCGGCGCCGTCACGTATCCCCGCACCCACCCGGCACGTCCGGCCTCGGTGATAATCTTGCCGAGCGGGCCGTTGCCCTCGAATCGCAGCCTCACGCTCTGCTCGTCCTTGAGCAGGGCGGCCAGCAGCACGGCGCCGGTCAAGGCCCGGCCAAGGGCGGCGGCGGCGGTCGGGCCGACGTCATGGCGGCGGCAGGCCGTGGCGACAAGTTGGGTGGTATCGCAGGCGAAAACGAAGAACTGGCCGGAATCGGTGATGGCCCGTTGCAGATAATCGGTCATGGCTGTCGTTGATGGCGGAGGTTGAAGTTGCGGCCGGTATCCAGTCATGATCACACTATAGCACAGACGGGATCGGAGGCGGAGGGGCAAATGGCGGCAGGAGCGCGGGCCGGGCAGGGCCGAACCGTCGTCACAAAGGTTGCCGGGACTCAGTAAAACGTTTGCCATCTCCTTGTCTTCATAGGTATAAGGAGGGAACCGGGAAGCGTGGAGGCCGGGAAATCGATTTCCCCATCAACTGTATTGAGGAGGTAAAAGCAATGCGTATTGTCCTGATGACCTGCTGTATCCTGATGCTCGCCCTGCCGGCCAAGGCCCTGGAAATTGCCGGGGTCGCCATCCCCGAAACGATCACCAGCGACGATGGAACGGCCATGGTGCTGAACGGCGCCGGCATCCGCTCCAAATTCTTCGTCGATGTCTACATCGCCCAGCTCTATCTCGAAAAGGCCGCCGCCACGACCAAAGACGTGCTTGCCGCCGATGCCCGCAAGCGGATGGTCATGCACTTTCTCCACGACAAGGTGGAAAAGGCAAAACTGGTCGAGGCATGGAACGACGGCTTCAGGAACAACACCCCGGCGGATCGGCTGGCCGCCCTGCAGCAGCGCATCGACCAGTTCAACGCGATGTTCGCCGACGCCGGGAAGGGTGATGTCATCGTCCTCGACTATATCCCAAGCCAGGGGACGAAGGTGACCATCGCCGGGACGGAGAAGGGGGCGATCCCCGGCAAGGACTTCAACGATGCAATGCTGCTGATCTGGCTCGGCGACAAGCCGGTGACCAAGGATCTGCGGGCGAAACTGCTGGCAGCGGGGAAATAACGCTCCGGGCAATCAATGCGGTGAAAGGTCGCTCCGCCGGCGGAATCTGTCACCGGTGACGCGCAGGAGGAGATACTGCAGATGGACTGGCTACCCGCGGCTCTGCCGTTTTTCAAGGTTTTCGGGGCATTCGCCCTGATGCTGGTCGGTGTCCGCAACCGGCTCGGTCTGGCGCTGTCGATCCTGCTGGGGGGGACGGTGATGGGGCTGCTGTTCGGGCTCGACCTGGCGCGGGTGCTGCAGGTCAGCGCAATGGCGGCGACCCGGCCGCAGTTTCTCTTCCTGGCGGCCATCGTCGGCCTGATCCTGATCCTCGCCGATGCCCAGGAGCGTTCCGGCCAGTCCCGCCGCCTGATGGCGGCGGTCTCCGGCTATCTCACGGCGCCCCGTCTCCGGCTGATCTTTTTCCCGGCCCTGATCGGTCTGTTGCCGATGCCCGGCGGCGCCGTCTTTTCCGCCCCGATGGTCAGGACCGTGAGCGAGGGGATGCCGATGTCGGAAGAGGACCGGGCGGTGATCAACTACTGGTTCCGCCATGTCTGGGAGCTGGCCTGGCCCCTCTATCCCGGCGTCATCCTTACCGTGTCGTTGGCTGGAATCCCGATCACGACCTTTATCGCCTGTACCTGGCCCGGCATCCTGGCGATGCTCGGCCTGGGCTGGTTCTTTTTTCTCCGTTCCGTTCCCGACGCCGCCGTTGGGTGCGGCCCGGCGGCATCGGGTCAAGCAGCACCGGTGCGGACGGTCCTGTGGGAAGGCCTGCCGCTGATGGTGGCGATCATCGGCGCGGTGGGCCTCGAAACCCTGATCGGCAGGACGATGCCCGACGTATCGTTCGAGTGGGGAGTGATCATCGCCCTGCTCCTGGCCATTGCCGCCATCGTCCTGCAGAACCGGCTGCCTCTCTCCTTTCTGGTCGAGGTCCTGCGCAAGAAGAGTCTCAGGAGCATGCTGCTGGTGGTGGTGGCGATCTTCATGTTCAAGGACATCATGCAGGCGGCGGCGGTGGTCAAGGCGATGGCCGACACGTCCAGCGGCGCCCTGGCCCTCTTTGCCGCCGCCTTTTTTCTGCCGTTTCTGGTGGGGATGATTGCCGGCATCAACGTCGCCTTCGTCGGCGCCACCTTCCCGCTGCTCCTCGGCCTGCTGACCAGCCTCGGCCTGCAGGACAAGACCGTCGCCTATCTGGTGCTGGCTTCCTTCGCCGGCTTCACCGGGGTGATGGTCTCCCCGATCCACATCTGTTTTATCCTCAATTGCGAGTACTTCGGCGTTGACCTGGCCCGCGCCTGGCGGCGGCTGGTTGCGCCCTGTCTGCTCTTTGCCGCCAGCGGCGGCCTGCTCTTCTGGTATCTGCAGGCATGAACGGCAATACCGTTTACGGTGTGGTGATTCCTGCGGGAGTTGCCAGGCCGAAGCTGGCCGCAATCCTCCCTTACATCAGGAAATAGGTGGCCAGCAGGCCGGTCAGGCTCATGGTGATGGTATAGGGCAGGGCCAGCACCACCATCCGCCCGTAGCTCAGGCGGATAACCGGGGCCAGGGCCGAGGTCAGCAGGAAGAGAAAGGCCGCCTGACCATTCGGGGTGGCGACGCTGGGGATATTGGTGCCGGTGTTGATCGCCACCGCCAGTTTGTCGAACTGGTCCATCACGGTCCTGGCCTGGTCGGCGGCAGCCCGGGGCAGGGAGGCATAAACGTCGGCACGAAGCGTGCCGGAGGCAGTCAATTTGTCCATCAGTTCCGCTCCCGTCATACCGATATCGGGGATGTGACCGAGGACCTGGGTGATATGGGTCTTGGTTTCCGAGATATAGACCGTGGCGACAAAGACATTGTCGGAGATCATCGACAGCACGCCGTTGGCGATATAATAGGCGGCCAGTTGGGTATTGCCTTTGAGGCTGATGACATAGTTGATCACCGGGGCGAACAGGTGCTGGTCATGAATGACGGCGACGATGGCGAAAAAGACCACCAGCAGGGCAGTGAACGGCAGCGCTTCATGGAAGGCCTGACCCAGGTTATGCTCTTCGACGACGCCGTTCAGGGAGGTCAGCAGGACGATGACCGACAGGCCGATGATGCCCACTGCGGCCAGATGAAAGGCCAGGGCGAGGATCAGCCAGATTCCCGCCAGGGCCTGGATGACCAGCCTGGCCTTCCCCTGTTTGCCGCGTTTTGCCTCCATCTGGATCTCGGTTTCCAGCAGGTGAGAGCGGATATTGCCCGGCATTTCGAACCCATAACCGAATAGCTTGAATTTCTCAACGAGGATGCAGGTCGTCAGGCCGATGGCCAGGACCGGCATCGACACCGGCGCCACCTTGACAAAAAAGGTGCCGAACTGCCAGCCCATTTCACTGGCGATGAGCAGGTTCTGGGGCTCTCCGACCAGCGTACAGACGCCGCCGAGGGCGGTGCCCACCGCCCCGTGCATCATCAGATTTCTGAGAAATCCTCGGAATTGTTGCAGTTCCTGGCGCTGAATCTCCTTGAAATGGGTGTCGCAGCAGAGATCATGGGCGCAGAGCAGATCCATCCCCGAAGCAAAGCGATGGTAGACATTGTAGAAGGCGTAAGCCACTGCAATGATCACGGCGGTTACCGTCAGGGCGTCGAGGAAGGCCGAGAGAAAGGCCCCGAGAAAGGAGAAAATGAGGGAGATGGCAATCTTCGACCGTACCCGGACGAGGACGCGGGTGAAGGTGAACTGCAGGAAATCCTTCATGAAGTAAATCCCGGCGACCATGAAGATCAGCAGCAGGATGACCTCGAAATTTTTCAGGGCCTCATGATAGACCGTCTCAGGACTGGTCATGCCGATAACCACGGCCTGCAGGGCCAGGAGACCGCCCGCCGGCAGCGGGTAGCATTTCAGGGCCATGGCCAGGGTGAAGATAAATTCGCCGATGAGTATCCAGCCGGTGATGAAGGGACCGACGGTTTTGAGGAGAATGGGATTGATGATGAGGAAGACGACGATGGCAAGTTTGTACCATGTCGGGGCGTTACCGAGAAAATTGCGGGCGAAGGCCTGGGGCAATGTGGCTGTCATGAGGTGTCCTTTCGTCGAGATGTCCGGAATAATGTGATCGAGCTCATGGCAAGAGCTGTCGGTGGTGCGATGGCGGAATTGAACCGGGAGCACGGCCCTGCGTCTCAGGCAGGTAGTGGCAGATGTACCACAGAGATCAGTGACGCTCAACGATTTCCGGACAACTTGGAACGTTTTGGGCTCGGGATGGGACGGACTGAGAGATGTGCCCGCAGGAGATAAAACGTAAAGAAACGTAATGGAACACGACTGTTCGCGATAGGAGGGTCTCCCCCGACAACGCCGTGATGCGGCCGGGGGAGTGATTCGGTCTTAGAGAGTCGTTTTCTTCCTGGCGGCCAGGGCCTCGGCGGTGTGCTGGACGACGATGTCCGAGCCGCGTTTCTTCAGGCCGCCGCGCAACTGCATGATGCAGCCGGGGCAGTCGGTGAGCAGCAGTCCGGCCCCGGTGGCCTCGACATGGTCGAGCTTCTTGCGCAGCAGTTCGGCCGACAGTTCGGGGAACTTGGCCGAGAAGGTGCCGCCGAAGCCGCAGCAGACCTCCGATTCGTCGGCCTCGCGGTAATCGAGACCGGCGTCGCGCAGCAGGGCGCGGGGGGCATCGTGGACCCCGAGGCCGCGGCAGAGGTGGCAGGGGGCGTGGAAGGTCGCCGCCTTGCCGTCGCCGGCGAAATCCGCGGCCTTGAGGCCGAGGACATCGTGGGCGAACGACGAGAAGTCGATCACCTTGGCGGCAAAGGCCCTGGCCTTGGCCTGCATCCCGGGATCGTCACCGAGCAGGACCGGGTAATTGTGCTTGAGGTGCGAGGCGCAGGAGGCGCAGAGGGTGACGACGTAGTCGACATTCTCGCGTTCGAAGGCCCGGATATTCTGGATGGCAACTTCCCTGGAGGTCTTGGCCTCGCCCATCATCTGCAGGGGCAGTCCGCAGCAGGACTGGGCCATCGGGAAGGACATGGCCACCCGGTGATCGGCAAACAGCCGGTAAGCGGCCTCCATCTGTTCGGGATAGACGAAATCCTGGACACAGCCGGAAAACAGGGCGGCCTTCACCCGGGGCACCGGTCCCTGCCGTTGTGCCGTCTCCTGCTGCAGACCCGGGAAGCGGTCGCGGAAGGGCTGGTCGGCCACTGCCGGCAGGGCCTTGAAATCGTGGTCCTTGAAGAACATCATCGGCAGATGGCGCATGAAGCCGTCGTCGCCGGCGACCGGCCGCTGGGCCCATTTGGCGGTGCGCAGCAGGGTGTGGAACAGCTTGCGGTTTTTCATGACCTGACCGAGCAGCAGACTGGGCAGCGGATGGCCCTGCTGGTCCTGGATCCGGACGTGGATCTGCTTGATCAGCCGCGGCAGGTCGATGCCGCCGGCGCAGATATCCTTGCAGGCCTCGCAGTTGATGCAGTTCTGCACCAGGTTCTTGGCCTTGTCCGGGCCGTGGAAGAAATAGGTGAGGATCAGGCCGATGGCGCCGATGTAGATATGGCCCATCTTATGACCGCCGACCAGACGGTAGACCGGGCAGACATTGGCGCAGGCGCCGCAGCGGACGCAGCGGAAGACCTGGGAAAAGAGCGGGTCCCTGGCCATCTCCAGCCGGCCGTTGTCGAGGATGACGAAGTGGATCTCCTTTTTCCGGTCGCTGGCCGCGGCGCACTCGTTGGCGCCGGTGATCCAGGTGACGTAGGAGGTGATATGCTGACCGGTGGCGTTGCGCGGCAGGACCTTGAGGATCCTGAGGGCATCAGTGAGGCTCGGCACCAGTTTGTCGATGCCCAGCAGGGCGACATGGACCCGCGGCAGGGTGGTGACCAGCCGGGCGTTGCCCTCATTGGTGACCAGGCCGATGGTGCCGGTCTCGGCAATCGCGAAATTGGCGCCGGTGACGCCCATGTCGGCCTCGGCGAACTTGCTGCGCAGTTCCCGCCTTGCGACCTTGACCAGTTTTTCGATATCCGGTTCCTGGTGGGCCCCGGTGACGTCGGAAAAGAGGTCGCCTATCTGATAGCGGGAGAGATGGATCGCCGGCATGACCATGTGCGATGGTCCTTCATGGCGGAGTTGGATGATCCACTCGCCGAGATCGGTCTCGGTCACTTCGAGCCCATGGTCTTCGAGGGTATGGTTGAGCAGCGTCTCCTCGGCGGTCATCGACTTCGACTTGACGATTTTTTTCGAGCCGGTCTCTTGAGCGATCCCGGCGATGATGGCGTTGGCCTCGTCGGCATCCCTGGCGAAATGGACCTTCACACCTGCGGCCTCGGCGTTTCTGCGGAACTGGTCGTACAACTCCATCAGGCGGGGCAACACGCCGTCCTTGGCGGCGGCGATCTCGGCCACCAGGCCGCCCACATCGATCTCGGCGAAGGCCTTGGCCCGGCCGGCCCGATAGGCCACGGCGAAGGTGTCCAGGGTCTGGCGCAGGAAGGTGTTGTCGAGCGATTCCTGCATTTCCTTGCGGTATTCTTTCAGGTTCTTGGCGTCCTGCATATCAGTCCTCCAGCAGCAGTATGTGCAGTTCAAGCGGCCCATGGACGCCGAGGGCGAGGACCCGTTCGATATCGGCGGTCCGGCTGGCCCCGGTGATGAAGGCGGTGTAATCGGGGGTTTTGCGCATGTATTTGAGCAGCTGGCCCTCGGCGGCGAAGGCGTCTTCGACGATGGTCGAGCGGCGCAGCACGCAGACGTGGTATTCGCTCAGCATGGTGGCCAGCCGCAGGTCCTCGTCGGGACAGTTGATCACCAGAGTCCCGGTCTCGGCAATGCCCATCTCGGCGAGGGTGAAGCCGATATCCACCCCGGCCAGGTGGGCGCGCATGCCGGAACGGAGGCAGGCCATCCCCTGGTCGGTGCAGCGCGCTGCGAGGGCGGCGAACTGGTCCGGCGCAAGCCCCGGTGCGGCGACGATCTTGTCGTGCTTGTGGTCGCAGAGGCTGTCGGCCGGCGGCGACAGCGATTCGTCGCAGCCGGAGACCGTGATCCGGCAAGCCCCCTGGCGGCCGCAGAGATCGACGCAGTAGGCAAAGGCCGCATCGAGATCGGCGACGGGTTCGACGATGGCGGAAACCGCCCGTGCCTTTTCGGCAAAGCGGGTGGCGAGATGGTCATACCGGGTGGTGACGGTCTCAGTCATGGCAACAAGGCTCCTGGGTAGTCAATTATCTCTTCCGGGCGGCGGTCTTGCCGTTTCCCTGGGGTTTCGCTTGCAGGCTGTCGGCATACAGTTCCACCACATGGCGGACCCGGACACCCTGGTCGCGGCGGGAGAGCATGTCGGTCATCTGCATCATGCAGGCCGGGCAGCCGGTGGCTACCGTCTTTGCCCCGGAGGCGACGATATTGTCGGCCTTGCGGTTGCCGATCCTCTTCGACAGCTCGTAATGGGCGACGTTGAAGCTGCCGCCGCAGCCGCAGCAGGTGCCGGCCTCGTTCATCTCGACGAAATTGCCGCCGGCGGCCCTGATCAGGGTTCGGGGCTGACGGGTGATGCCGAGGGCGTTCTTGAGGTGGCAGGGGTCGTGGTAGGTGATGGCGTCACCACCGGTGGCCGGCTTGCCGGGTTCGTCGATGCCGCAGCTGTCGACGAGAAACTCGGTTATATCCCTGGTCTTGTCGCCGATGGCGGCGATGTCGTCTTCGATATCCATGTTGCCGCTGTACAGCTTCGGCCACAGCTCCTTGATCGTCGAGGTACAGGAGGCACAGGGGGTGACCAGGTAATCGTAGGCGGCACCGCGGAAGCGTTCGACATTCATCTCGACCAGGGTGTTGAAGGTCTGGCGGTCGCCGCTGGTCAGCACCGGGATGCCGCAGCAGGCCTGGCCGGCGGGAAGGTAGACCCCGACCTCTTTTTTCTGCAGAATTTTGATGGTTGCCTCGCCGATCTGCGGGAACATCTTGTCGACGACGCAGCCGGGGAAGAAGGCGACCCTCAGGCCGCTGCTGCCGGCCGGGGTATCGAGCCGGGGCACGATTTTACGGAATGGCCTGGTGGCCAGGGCGTTGAAATGACGGTCGGCAACCACCGGGGCGTTGAAGCGGGCGCAGGAGGAACCGAGCAGATCGTCGACCTTCCTGGTAAAAATCCCCTGAAATTTCGAACTGATCGAGGTCAGGGAATTGAACAGCCGGGGGTTGGCCAGCATGCCGCGGAAGATCGCCTTCTTCACCGGCGACAGGCCGAAGTAGCCGGTCATGATCGCCCGGGCCGAAAGGAAGATGTCGATGATCTGGACGCCGCTCGGGCAGTTGGCCTGGCAGGTGCCGCACAGCAGGCAGCGGTTGAGGGTGGTGTCGATGGCCTGGGAATCGTGCAGGATTTCGGCGGCCAGGCCTTCGAGCAGGGCCAGCTTGCCGCGGGTGACGTCGGTTTCCCGGCCGGTCTCGCGGAACAACGGGCAGACCGCCTGGCACATGCCGCAGCGCATGCAGTTGACCAGCTGGTCATCGAGCTTCTTGAACATCTCGGCGAGTTGGTGAATATCGGCCATATGCTTCTACCCTTCCATCTTCTTGGGGTTGAGGATATTTTTGGGATCGACGGCCTTCTTCAGCTTCGCCGTGTAGTCCAGGGTTGCCTGGCCGAGCTCCTTGATGAGGAAGCCCCGCTTGGCCAGGCCGATGCCATGCTCGCCGGAGAGGGTGCCGCCCAGGGCCAGGGCGCGGTCGAAAATCTCCTCGACGGCATGTTCCACCCGCTGCCATTCCGCCTTGTCGCGCTTGTCGGTGAGGATGGTGGGATGGAGATTGCCGTCACCGGCGTGGCCGAAGGTGCCGATGGTCAGGTTGAATTTTGTGCTGATCTCGCCGAGGGCGGCGATCATCGCCGGGATCTTCGAGCGCGGCACGGTGGCGTCTTCCAGGACGCAGGTCGGCTTGAGCTTGGCCAGGGCCGGGAGGGCGTCGCGCCGGGCCTGCCAGATGGTGTTGCGTTCGGTCGTGTCATTGGCGACCTTGAGTTCTCTCGCCCCCTGGCGGTGGCAGATCTCCTCGACCCGGGCCGCCTCGTCGGCTACCTGGCCGGGATGGCCGTCAACCTCGATCAGCAGGAGGGCGGCGGCGTCGGTCGGGAGACCGGCCTTGCGGAAGTTGTCGACGGTGCGGATGGTGAAGTTGTCCATCATCTCCAGCGTCGCCGGCACGATCTTGGCGGCGATGATTGCCGCCACCGTCTCCGAGGCGCTAGTGATCGAATCGAAGACCGCCATCATCGAGCGGGCGGCCTGGGGCGGCGGGATCAGCTTGAGGATGATCTTGTCGAAGACCCCCAGCGTCCCCTCCGAGGCCACCATCAGGCCGTGCAGGTTGTAGCCGGTCACCGACTTGACGGTGCGCGAACCGGAGCGGATCAGGTTGCCGTGCACGTCCCAGAACTCCATGCCCATCACGTAGTCCTTGGTCACCCCGTATTTGAGGCCGCGCAGGCCGCCGGCATTTTCGGCGACATTGCCGCCCAGCGTCGAAACCGTCTGGCTGCCGGGGTCGGGGGGATAGAACAGGCCGCGCCGGGCCACCTCCTGGGCGAAGGCGGCGGTGACGACGCCGGGTTCGACGACGGCGTAGAGATCCTCCTCATTGATTTCGAGGATGCGGTTCAGGCCGTTGGTGAGGACCACCACCCCGCCGGGATGGGGGATGGTGCCGCCGGAGAGGTTGGTGCCGGCGCCGCGCACGGTCAGCGGCAGGCCGTTGTCGTGGCAGAACTTGACGACCCTGCCGAGGACCTCCGAAGTGGTCGGTCGGACCACGATCCCGGGCATCACCGGATCGAGGACGGCGGCGTCGTAGGAGTAGGCGTAGCGGTCGATTTCACTGGTCATTACATTGTCGTTGCCGACAATCGCCGAAAATTCGTCGTCCAGGGCGGATGCTTGGGGTGAACTCATGTCGTGGTCCTTGCGATGGGGCGTTCAGGAGAAAGAGGCCGGACCCTCCGTGCAGAGGGTCCGGCCGGAGTGTATCAATGGAAGTGAATGGCATCCGTGCCGGCGATGCCCGTGACCCGCTTGCCGGTGGCTATGGACAGCAGGGAGAGCGGCAGCGCCAGGGCGAAGGTACCGACCAGGTAGGTCATTCCGCCCGATGGTGGAGCCGTCGCCGCCGCGGTTGCCGCCGCCGGAACCGCGGTGACGGCCTTGTCGTAGACCGGGATCATCCAGGTGAACACATAGGCCTGCAGATACACCATTATACCGATAATCGTGGTCATCAGCAGGGAATGTTTCAAGGTGAAGCGGAAGATGTCACTTTCCTTGCCGACCAGCTCCGTCGCCGAGGTGGCCACGGCGATCGACTGCGGAGAGATCATCTTGCCGCAGACGCCGCCCGACGAGTTGGCGGCGACAAGGACCACCGGATCAACGCCGATCTGCTGGGCGGTCACCACATGCAGCTTCGAGAAGAAG
The DNA here is from genome assembly GCA_000769715.1 of Desulfobulbus sp. Tol-SR. Taxonomy (GTDB): domain Bacteria; phylum Desulfobacterota; class Desulfobulbia; order Desulfobulbales; family Desulfocapsaceae; genus Desulfoprunum. Next base: position 126,667 of record JROS01000028.1, on the reverse strand, counting down.
GCGTTCGACGAGGTGTCCGAACCGGTCATGAAGACCCCGAGCCAGCCGAGGAAGATATTGTCCAGGGTGGTCTTGATCGCCGGAATACCCCGGGCCGCGACAAAGATCGACAGGATGATGAAGGGGGCCCAGGCGCGCAGGACCTGACCGCCGGTGAATCGGAGTTTTTCCCGGCCCTGGCTCGCCTTTTCCTCGGGGAACTGCCAGCTCTGTTTGGGATGCCAATAGCGGAGGAAGGTGACGACGCAGACGATCGAGGCGATCGATGCCAGGATATCCGGCAGCAGCGGTCCGAGGAAGTTCGAGGAGAGGTACTGCACCAGGGCGAAGGAGGCGCCGCAGACCAGGCAGGCCGGCCAGATCTCGAGCCCTTTCTTCCAACCGGAAATCAGGATCGTCAGGTACAGCGGGATCAGGAGGCTGAGGAAAGGCAGGGTGCGGCCGACCATCTGGCTGATCGCCATGTCGGGAAGCCCGGACACCTGGCCGGCAACGACGATCGGGATACCGATGGCGCCAAAGGCCACCGGGGCGGTGTTGGCGACGAGGCAGACCCCGGCGGCGTACAGTGGATTGAAGCCGAGTCCGGCCAGCATCGCGGCGGTGATCGCCACCGGGGTGCCGAAGCCGGCGGCCCCTTCAAGGAAGGCGCCGAAGGAGAAGGCGATCAGCAGGGCCTGCATCCGGCGGTCGTCGGTGATCGAGGCCAGGGAATTCTTGATGATCTCGAACTGGCCGGTCTTGACCGAAAGATTGTAGATGAACAGGGCGGTGACGATGATCCAGCAGACCGGGAAGATCCCGAATACGGCCCCGTTCATCGTTGCCAGAAAGGCCAGTTTGGCCGGCATGCCGTAGACGACGACCGCCACCGTTGCCGCCAGCAGGACGGCGCCGAGGGCGGCCCAGTGGCCTTTCATTCGCTTCCGGGCCAGGGCCCAGAACAGAAACAGAATGGGGATGGCGGCGACGAACGCCGAGAGGCCGATGCTTCCCAGTGGATCGACTACTTGTGTCCAAGGCATGATGTTTTCCTCCGTGGTGAAGAATTGCTGTCCTGAAATACTTACGGAACACTCGTGAACGAAATAACTGCACTTCCAGACAGAGCAACCTCCGTGCCAGATCACCTTAGTTTTTTAACTATATGTAATAACAATATAATAAATGTTTTAACGCTCTTTGGCCGGCCGGAGGAAAGGCGCAGTACGAAAAATAAGACAACGGTTGGGTGATGAGACCGGTCGAGTCGGGAATGGGTACGGCGCTGATCGCCGAAGCGATTGAATATGCTGTAATAAGAGATATATGCCCTGTCTGAAAAAACGGACAGACTTTTGGGTGAGAGGGTGGTGCTGCGGGGATATGGTTACCCTGGCCGAGGCTGCTCGGTCTGGATCGAAAGATCGTTTTTCTTCAGCAGGGCGTAGAAATGAGAGCGGGACAGTCCGGAAATTGTGAGGATGCGGGAAATATCACCGTTGCACTGACGGATCAGCTCGCCCAGGTAGATCTTCTCGGATGTGGCCTTGAAGGCCTTGAGCGTGGGCAGGGGGCGATCGAAGATGTCCTGGAAGATCTCCTGTCCGATTATTCGGACTTCGTCGTCCGACTCCCCCTCGCTGCCTTCAGCCAGGACCTGGGAGCCGGTCATCTGCCTGATCTGTTCCTTGGCCACCTGGATGCGCAGTTGGCGGGGCAGGTGCATCGCGAAGAGCTTTTTCTCGGAGCCGGCGGTAATGATCGATCGTTCGATGATGTTGAACAGTTCCCTGACGTTGCCCGGCCATCCGTAGCGTTCCAGGGTCAGCAGGAAATCCTCGTCAAGGGTCTTTTCGGGCATGCCGTACTGGAGGCAGAGCTGGGTCGCCTTGAACTGGGCCAGCGCCCGGATATCTTCGGGCCGCTGCTTCAGCGGCGGCAGCGGCAGGCGCATCGTGGTGATGCGGAACAGCAGGTCGCTGCGGAACTCGTGGTTCTCGACCATCTCGTCGAGGTTGCGGTTGGTGGCGGTAATCAGCCGAAAATTGCTGGTCTGCTCCAGGGTGTCGCCCACTGCCCGGAAGGTCCTCTCCTGCAGGACGCGGGGGAAGGCTTTCTGAATCGACAGTGGCATTTCGCCGATCTCGTCGAGAAACAGAGTGCCGTTGTCGGCCAGCTTGATCAGGCCGATGCGGCTGTCCTGGGCCCCGGTGAAGGCCCCTTTGCGGTGGCCGAAGAGGGTCGACTCGACGAGGGATTCGGTGAGGGAGCCGCAGTCGACGAAGACGAACCTGCCGCCGGCGCGGCGGCTGTTTTCATGGATGGTTCGGGCACACAGTTCCTTGCCGGTGCCGGTCTCGCCGGTTATCAGCAGCGTCGAATCGGAGCGGGCGGCCTGGGCCATCAGCTCGAAGCAGGCCTTCATCCGCGGACCGGTACCGATGACCTTGCCGGTATTGAGGGGCTCGGTCTCCGTCCGGCAGGCGGACATCGAGAAAGACGATGTCGAAAGGCGTCTGCCGGATGGCGAGACGGGCGGCGGCCAGGGAGTGGACGGAATGACAGCGGTGCGACAGCCTGGTCGCGAGGCTGGTCAATGTCTCGCAGATATCCAGGTCGTCGTCAATGATCAGTATGTTGGCCATGGTTCGCGTCTTTGCTCAGAATGGTGTGGATGGTGAACAGCAACTCACCGGTGTCATAGGGTTTGATCAGCACCCGGGCGATCGCCGGGACCGCTCGGGCCGCACCGATCGCGTCTTCCCGGCCGGAGATGAGGATCGTAGCCATGCCCGGATTGAGGCTGTGCAACCGCCTGGTCATCTCGATGCCGTTCATGCCCGGCATGTCGAAATCGGTGATCAGGAGTTCGAAGCGCCGCGGTGTTGCGGCTACCAGCGCGATGGCCTCCTGCGGCTGTCCGGTGGCGGTGACCGAGTAACCGGCATTTTCGAGAATTCTCGGCGTGGTGTGGAGCTGATCCACATCATCCTCGACAAAGAGGATGTTTCCGCTCCTGCCGGTGCTGAAGGCGACCGCAGCCTCCCGGCCTTCAACGTTGGAGTCGACCTTCGGGAAATAGAGCCTGAAGGTCGTGCCCTGCCCCTCGCGGCTGTCGACCCGCAACCCGCTCTTGTGGGCCCTGACCACTCCATGGACCACGGCCAGACCGAGTCCCGTGCCCTCCGTTTTGTCCTTGGTGGTGAAGAAGGGGTCGAAGATCTTGTCGATGATCGACGGGGCGATACCCGGTCCGTCATCGGCCACGGTCAGCTGCGGATAGTCGCCGGCCTCGAGGTACAAGCCTCCGGCCTCCTCTTTGTCGAGGCGGATGTCTTCGAGGCGGATGTCCAGGGTGCCGCCGGTCGCCCGCAGGGCGTGGAAGGCGTTGGTGCAGAGGTTCATCGCCACCTGGTAGATCTGGGTCGGGTCGGCGAGGGTGGCGTCCGAATTGGGGGTTCAGGCCGAAGAAGGCGGCGAAGGTCCGGTTGGCGCCGAGATAGCGGAAATTCAGATCCTTCCACGAGACCAGCTGCGGGTTGGTATCCATCAGGGTCTCCTGGAAGGTCAGCTGATCCTTGATCCGCCGTTCGACATGCCGGCGTTCGAGCATGGTCAGGACCAGGAAAATCAGGGTCACGAGCAGCAGCAGGAGGCTGGTGATGATGGTCCAGAACAACTCCTTCGGCAGTTCGTAGAAGGCCTTGGGGGCGTTGATCAGGGTGCTGCCGGAGGGCAGCAGGTTGTCGGGGATGTTGAGCCGGCGCATGACCTGATAATCGAAGCGATACGATCCGGCCGGTTCGACGGCGATCGGGATGGACTCGGCCGGGACGCCGGCGAGGAACCCTTCGATCTGCTTTTTGATGGCCCGGCCGGTCGTCGATTCATCGCCGATGACGATCATCCGCCGTTTTTCCGGGTGGAGCATCAGGGCGACAGCGAGGGTGCCGATCAGGTCGAAGCTCTCGACGACGCCGGTGAGATTTCCCCTGGCGACGGCCTGCGGATCGAGGTCGTTGACGCCGCAGAAGACGATGGGAACGCCGGGAAAGAGGGCGTCGCGAAAACGGAGGGCGAAATTGAAGGCGTCATCGTCCGAGACGATGACGACATCGAAGCGTTCATGGGTGAATTTTTTCCTGAAGACCTCGAACAGCCCTTCGATCACCGGCGGCGTATTGTATTTCTTCGCATCGAGATATTCGACCTGCAGATCGATGGTATACGAACTTTCGTGGAGCCGTGACCGGATGCCCTCGAAGATCGAATCGGACCACTGGTAGCCGTGGTGGTAGGAATTGAGATACAGGACCGTCTTTTTTTCAGATCCGCCGATCGTCGGGGTCGGCAGGAGATGGGTGATCAGGAGGATCAGCGCCCAGATTGCGGCGTGTGTCAGTGGGAGACGGTTCATGCGCAAACGTTTTGCAAGTAAGAGACCATTTTGACAAGGGAGTGGCAAAGGAAGGGGAGTTGCCGCTATTCCGGTTCACGGCGGCGGAGTGCCGTCCGACCTGGCTATCGCTATTTTACTCCAGTTTCGCTTGTCTTGGCAAAGTCGATGTTTATTATATACTTCCATGTGATCAAGAGCGGTTCTGCCGGTTCCGGCTGGCGCTCGCAGAACTCGAACCGATGGCTTCAAGGAGGAATGCAATGATGCGGATTGGCCTGTATCTGGCGACAAACCTGGCAATTCTGGTGCTGCTCGGTATCATCATGTCGATACTCGGTCTCGACTCGCGCAGCACCATGGGGCTGCTGGTCATGGCCGGGCTGTTCGGCATGGGCGGCTCGTTCATCTCGCTGGCGATGTCCAAATGGATCGCCAAAAAATCGACCGGGGCCTATGTCATCGAACAGCCGCGGAGCGCCAGTGAACAGTGGCTGGTCGATACCGTCCGGCGTCAGGCCCAGGCGGCGGAAATCGGCATGCCCGAGGTCGCCATCTACGATTCACCGGACATCAACGCCTTTGCCACCGGGATGAGAAAGGACGATGCCCTGGTCGCCGTCAGCACCGGCCTGCTGCAGAATATGACGCGGGACGAGGCGGAGGCGGTGCTGGCCCATGAGGTGAGCCACGTGGCCGGCGGCGATATGGTGACGATGGCCCTCATCCAGGGGGTGCTGAACACCTTCGTCATCTTTCTCTCCCGGGTCGCCGCCCAGGTTATCAACACGTTCCTGAGCCGGGACGAAGAGGGCGGAGGGTTGGGCTTTCTCGGCTACATGGCGGTGACGATCGTACTCGAGATCGTCTTTGGACTTTTCGCCAGCATCATCGTCATGTGGTTTTCCCGGAAGCGGGAATACCGGGCTGACAGCGGCGCCGCCTACCTGGTCGGCCGGGAAAAGATGATCGCCGCCCTGCGCCGCCTGCAGGCGCACCACGAACCGTCCCATCTGCCGGATCAGGTGGCGGCCTTCGGCATCCGGCCCAAGGAGGGCGGGCTTGCCAGCCTGCTGCGGAGCCATCCGCCGCTCGAGGAGCGGATCGCCGCCCTGCAGCGGGGTTAATGGGCAACGGCTGCTCCCGGGCGAAATCGTATTCCCGCGGGAGCAGCCCGATCAAGCGAGGAAAACTTCTGTCAGATCTCCGAAACGCCGGAGGGAATGAGGCAGATGAAGACGAAGTCCTCGCCGCCGGCGTTCATGAACTGATGGGCCTCGCCGCCGGGGATGAAGACCACGGTGCCGCTGGTGACGGTCTGCCACTCACCATCGCGGAAGACCTGACCTTTTCCCGAGTGAATGAAGACCTCGTGCTCCCAGGCGTGGGAATGACGGGGGGTAAATCCGCCCGGAGCGACGGTGAATACACGCATGCAGAAGTGGTCGGCGTGGTCGTCCTTGCCGATCACCACCCTTCCCGTAACCCCCCTGACCGTGTCGGAATCGAATTGGTGTGAGGGCGCTTCCCTGTAGTCGAGTACTTTCGTATCCATCATGCTCAGTCTGGTATTGCTGCCCGGGCAGCGGTTGATTTGATCTCGTCGCACTATAATGGTGGGATGCGAGGTTGGCAACGGATTTGGGTTACTCTTTGCCCCGGCTGCCGGTCAGTCCCAGGTAGATGGCGGTGAGGGTGATGATCACCCCGGTCCAGTTGAGCAGATCGGTCGGGCGGCGGAAAAACAGCACGTCCCAGACAAAGGCCAGCGAAGGCTGGACCAGGAGGATCAGGCCGGTGAAGGAGGCCCGGATCTTCGGCATGGCGTTGGCGATCAGGGCCCAGCCGATGGTCTGGCTGAACAGGCCGAGGTTGATCAGGGAGACCAGGCTTCCGAGGTCGGGGATGGCGAACGAGTCGCCGGCGATGATCATCCTGGCCCCGAGAAAGACCGAACAGCTGAGGGAGATCAGCATCAGGGCGAAGAAAAAGGAATAGCTCCGGCCGTCGGCCTGGATCTTGCGCAGGGTGAGGAGAAAGCCGCTGTAGCAGACCGCCGTCGCCAGACCCAGATAGACGCCGGTCCGGTAATCGGCGGAGAGGGCATTCCAGCTGATGCCGACCACCAGAAAGAGGCCGGACAGGGCGAGGGGGATGGCCAGCAGAAACCGGGGGCGGATGCGCTCACCGTAGAGCAGGATCCCGGTCATCGCCAGGATGAATACCTGGAAATTGCCGAGGATGGTGGCGAGTCCCGGACCGATGTAGCGGATGCTGGCGTGCCAGCAGAACAGGTCGAGGGCAAAGAACAGTCCGCACAGCGCGATCAGCGACAGCCGGCCGGCGGTCGGTTTCATGAAGTCGCGGCGCCACAGGCAGGCGATAAGAAGGAAAATAAACCCCAGGAAGACCCGGTAGAAGGCCGAGGCCGTCGGCGGGACGTCGGCCAATTTGACCCAGACCCCCGAGAAACTGATGAGAAAGGCCCCGAGGAGGACCTGGAGAATTTCAGAATGGCGAAGGAATGAATGGTTTGGCGTCATTGCACAACGGTATCCCGGAATCTATTTTAACAAAGAGTGAAATAGGACGGTAAAACGTGTTCGATGGCGAAGTTATGCACTGTTTGCACAACGGTTGCCAGCTGTCGGTGGGTGGCTGGCGCCGGTTAAGGGGGCAAAATCCTGTTGCGGTGCCATAATTTTCCGGGGTACACTGCAGTTTTGGCGAAATTTGGCCGGCAACGAAAAATTCTTGCCTTTTAAGGATGATTTTGTTACGCAAATAAGTTTGAACAGTATGCACATTGGCCTCGGCTTCTTTCCAGGTGTTCGTTCTGCCGGAAAAAATTGCGTAAATTCAAAGGGAATTGCTGGAATCCTGACAGCGAGTGAGAGAATATGAAAGATCTTTCGGTGAATTACCTCGGGCTGCAGTTGAAGAACCCCATCATTGTCGGGAGTTGCGGGTTGACGCACTCGTCTGCCAAGATCAGGGAACTGGCAGAGAACAATGCCGCCGCCGTGGTCTTGAAGTCACTTTTCGAAGAACAGATCCAGGCCGAGCTGAAAAGCAATCTGGAGAGCTATTATACCGACTATCCCGAGGCAGTGGATTATGTTCGCGCCTATACCCGGGGAAATGCGGTGCAGGAGTATATCACGCTCATCTCCGAGGTCAAGAATACAGTCGATATCCCGGTTATAGCCAGCATCAACTGTGTCAGCGGCGATGAATGGGTTTCTTTCGCCAGATCGGTCGAACAGGCCGGTGCCGATGCCCTCGAGCTGAACATCTCGCTGCTGCCGAGCAACCCCCGGCTGACCAGCCAGGAGCACGAGGACCTCTATACCGGTATCTTCGACAAGATCGCCGCCCAGGTCTCGATCCCCATCGCCCTCAAGATCAGCAAGTACTCTTCCTCCCTGGCCAACCTGATCACCAGGCTGAGCTGGAAGCAGAAAGTCGGTGGATTCGTGCTGTTCAACCGTTTTTTCAACCCCGATGTCGATATTGATACATTGCGGGTCAAGTCGGCCGAAATCTTTACCACTCCCGAGGACAGTGCCGACACCCTGCGCTGGATTGCCCTGCTGTCAGGGGTGATTGACAAGGATCTGGTGGCCTCGACCGGTATCCATGACAGCACCGGGCTGATCAAGCAGCTTCTTGTCGGTGCCTCGGCGGTGCAGGTGGTTTCAACCCTCTACAAAAATGGTCCGGCGCAGATCGGCGTCATGCTCGACGGGTTGACCAGGTGGATGGAGGCCAGGTCGTACAACTGCATCGCCGACTTCAGGGGTAAGCTGAGTTACGAGCAGGCGGAGAATCCGGCCGCATTCGAACGCATTCAGTTCATGAAGTACTATGGTGGGATCGCCTAGTCGCTTCTTATCAGGCCAGAGGAAGCCAACCCGGTACGGTCCATGATGAAACACGTGGTATCCTGTACCGCATACATTTAGCCAGCTGTTCTAATCCATACTATGACATCCTTACTGACATTCCCGAAAGGTGGTGTGCATCCGCCGGAATCAAAGGCCCAGACCTCCCGACTCAGCATTGAAGGCATGCCGGTTCCCGACGAACTGGAATTGATCCTCGGCCAGCACATCGGCGCCCCCTGTACCCCGACCGTCGTCAAGCGCGGCGAGGTAGGCGAGGGTGATATCATCGGTGAGGTGACCAAGGGGCTGGGGGTGCCGCTCCACTCCCCGGTGGCCGGGAAGGTCAAGGACCTGGGTTCCTCGGCCCACCCGATGCGGGTCACGGCGCCATCGATCACCATCACCGTCAACCACGAGGCCGCGCCGCGACAGTACCAGGCGCGGAACTGGCAGTCGTACGAACCGAAGGAACTGTTGAACATGGTCAAGGATGCCGGCATCATCGGCATCGGCGGGGCCGGCTTTCCGACCCATGTCAAACTGAGTCCGCCGTCGGACAATCCGATCGACACCCTGCTGCTCAACGGGGCGGAATGTGAACCCTACATCACCTCCGACCATCGCCAGATGCTGGAATATGCAGCCGACATCGTCGAGGGGGCGAAGATCATCCTCAAGATCCTCGGGATCAGGCAGTGCCTGATCGGGATCGAGAGCAACAAGCCCGACGCCATCCAGGTCATGACCGAGGCGGCCCGGGCCGGCTCCACCGCCGAATTCTCGGTGGCCGTCAAGGCCTTGCAGGTCAAGTATCCCCAGGGATCGGAGAAGCAGCTCATCCAGGCCGTCACCGGTCGCAAGGTTCCGGCCATGGCCCTGCCCTCGGCGGTCGGTGTGGTGGTCCAGAACGTCTCGACCGCCCGGGCGATCCGTGATGCCGTCGTCCTCGGCAAGCCCCTCTATGACAAGGTGGTGACCATCGCCGGCAAGGGTATCGGCCGTCCGGCCAACCTGCTGGTCAAGGTGGGGACGAAGCTCTCCGATATCGTCAACTACCTCGGGGGCCTCAAACCCGGGTTGGCGAAGATCGTGATGGGTGGGCCGATGATGGGATTTGCCGTCTCGAGTCTCGATATCCCGGTGACCAAGACGACTTCGGCGGTCCTGTTTCTCGCCGCCGACGAGATCGACACGACCCCGCATTCCCAGTGCATCCGTTGCGGCTGGTGCCTCGATGCCTGTCCGATGGGTCTGGAACCGAAGGAGATCGCGATCTACGTCGAGGCCGGCCGGGCGCAGGATACCGCCCAGTTCGGCGTATTCGAGTGTTTCGAGTGCGGCAGCTGCGCCTATGTCTGCCCGGCGAAACGGCCGATCGTGCAGTTCGTCCGCCTCGCCAAGATGAAGGCCAAGCGCTAGGAGCCAAAGGGTCATGAGGTCGCCGGGCCGCTCACGATTTCCGGGACCCCCAGTTTGAACCACGTTTCTGAAGGAGATTCGCCATCGAACCGCAAGCACCAGAAAACCTGTCATCTCCCACAGTGAGAGAATGGACGGTTTCCATCTCTCCGCATGTGAAGAGCCCTGAATCGGTTGAAAAGATCATGTGGACTGTAGTGGCCTGCCTGATACCGCCGCTGCTCCTCTCGGTTTTTGTTTTCGGCATCCAGGTCCTGCTCATCACCGCCGTGTCGGTCGCCAGTTGCGTGGCGGTCGAGGCCGCCAGCCAGAAGATGCTGGGTCGACGCGTCACCGTCAGGGACGGCAGCGCCGTCATTACCGGCATGCTGCTGGCCTTCGTCATCCCGCCGGGGGTGTCGCCGCCGCTGCCGATCCTCGGCGCCGTCATGGCCATCTACATCGGCAAGCACGTCCTGGGCGGCATCGGCTACAACATTTTCAACCCCGCCCTGCTCGGCCGGTCCTTCCTGCTGGCGACCTTCCCGGTGGCGATGACCTCGGCCTGGCTGCCGCCCCTCAGGGATATGGCCGTTTTCTCCTATCTCGGCGAAGGGGTCAATGCGGTATCGACCGCGACGCCGCTGGCGGTCATCAAGGAACAGGGCATGGCGGCCTTCACCCAGATGTTCGGTTCCGGTTCCAGCCTCTACTCCTCGTTCTTCCTTGGTTGGCGCCCCGGCTGCATCGGCGAGACCTCCGGGTTGCTCATTCTCCTCGGCGGGCTCTATCTGCTGTACCGAGGGTACATCACCTGGCATATTCCGGTTTCGGTGGTAGCGACGGTCGCAGTGCTCTCCTGGATTTTTGGCGGCGATACCTATTTCAGCGGTGATCCGCTGCTGGCGGTCCTCTCGGGTGGTGTCCTGCTTGGCGCCTTCTTCATGGCCAACGACTATGTGACCTGTCCCAGCAACAAGGTGTCGCAACTCGTCTACGGTGTCGGGATCGGGGCCCTGACGGTGATGATCCGGCTCAAGGGCGGGTATCCCGAGGGAATATGTTATGCCATTCTGCTCATGAACACGATGAGTCCGGTTCTTGACGGCTGGTTCAAGCCGCGGCGGTTTGCGCCGCCTCTGGGAGGTGGCCGATGAAGGATATCCTGACTATCGTACTGCGATTGACCATTACCTGTATCATGGCTGCTACGGTGATGGGATCGGCGTTTATCATCACCAACAAGGCCAAGAAGCACAACGAACATGTCAATGAGCAGAAGGTGCGTTATTCCCTGCTTGGTTATTCCACCGCCAAGCCGATACCCGGCAACATGGCCTTGCACGAGGTGTACCGTTATATCGTGACGGACAAGGAGAGCCAGTCGATTGGCTATCTCCTGCCCGGCAAGGAGGGTTTTTTCTTCCTCACCCTCGACATGGAGGGCAAGGTCATCGACAACAAACCGGTACCTATCGAAGAGTCCGCCGTGCTGGAAAAGGATCTGCGGGATAAGGCCGTGCAGGAGATTGCCGGCACCGGCAAGGGTGTCACATTTGCCGACCAGACGATTGTCGTGACTGACAACGGCAAGCGGGTGGCGTATCTCCTCGACGGCAAATTCACCGGTTTCAAGACCTTCATCGGGGTGATGCTGGCCGTTGATCCGAAATTCACCATTGTCGGTCTCGAGATCCTCGAGCATGAAGAAGACCCTGGGCTGGGGGCTGAAATTGAGCGGGATTATTTCAGAAACCAGTTCAAGGGCAAGACCTTCGAGATGTTGAAAGACCTCGATGTCGTCAAGGAACCGCTTCCCGATGAGTATTACCAGGCCCTGGAAGGCAATGTCGAGGCGGCCGACGCGGCGAAGATACTGGCGAAATATGGTGATCGCGATATCTATGCCCTGACCGGCGCCACCATTTCCAGCCGTTATGTGAATACCGGGGTCAAGGGGATAATCAAGAAATTCGCCTATCGTCTCAATATCCTGGATGCCGCCCTTGCGGAACGGAAGATTGAGGTTGCGTTTTAATCTATTGAGGGGAAGCACTCGTGGCAAACGATAAAACAAGCATGCAGTTGATTGCTCGCGGCATCCTGAGCGAGAACCCGATCTTCAAACTGGCGCTGTCGATGTGTCCGGCGGTGGGTATCTCGACCACGGTGATCAACGGCCTGATGCTGGGGGTGGCGGTTCTTTTCGTCCAGGTGTTCTCCAGCGTCACCATATCACTGTTCAAGAACAGGATTCATCCCCGGATCCGCATCCCGACGTACACCCTGACGATCGCCACCTGGGTGACGGTCATCGATCTGGCCCTGGCCGCCTATCTTCCCGACGCTTATGCCAAGATGGGAATTTTCGTCAAGCTTATCGTCGCCTTCGCCATCATTACGATGCGGCTGGAGATGTTCGCCTGCAAGGAATCGCCCAACGACTCCTTCTGGGATGGTCTCGGGATGGGCCTCGGCTTTCTCGTCGGCATGGTGGTGATCGGCTTTGTCCGTGAACTGCTGGGTTCAGGGGCGATCCTCGGCTATGACGTCCTCGGTTTCAAGCCGCTTCTGTTCTTCATCCTGCCCTGCGCCGGTTTCTTCGTGGTCGGGCTGATGATGGCCTTTTTCAACTGGATCGAGCTTGCCTACAAACAGGCGAAAGGGAAGAAACAATGATGCACAGACTACTCACCTACTGGGCTGCCGCCCTCATGTTTATCCTGGCGCCGGCCTGTCTCCAGGCCGCTGATTTCGTCAGCGAGCAGCGCTTCGGCGGCGAAAACGAAATCATCCTGACCTATCCCGCCGCGATCGACAAGGCAACCGCCCAGAATCCGGCCAGATACACGGTCTTTGAGGAATCCGATCCGGATATCAGGCTGGAGATACGGAAAATCGATGTCTCCGAGGATGGCCGTACCGTGTCGCTGATCTTCAGCGAGTCGCTCAACAGCGCCAAGACCCATGTCGTATCGGTGCGCGGCGATGACGGCAGGGAGATCGAGAGCATCCAGGTGAAGAAATCCTACCTGGGATACCTGCTGTCGATTCTGATTTCGGCCCTGCTGGTCAACAACTTCGTATTCACCAAGTATCTCGGCCTCTGTGTCTTTTTCGGGACTTCCAAGCGCAAGACAACCGCCAAGGGCATGGGCGTCGTCTTTACCATCGTCATGGTGGTATCGGCGCTGATGAGCTGGTTCTTCTACCAGTTCATTCTCATTCCCTACGACCTCAACTTTCTGCAGATTGTCGTCTTCATCGGCCTGGTGTCGCTGACGGTGCAGGCGGTCGATACCATCCTCCGCAAGGTCAACCCGATTCTCTTCAACTCGTTCGGGGTCTACCTGGTACTGGTCATCGCCAACTGCGTCATCATCGCCGTTCCGCTGATCATGGCCAGCAACAACTACAGCATCGTTGAAACCTTCATGCTTTCCCTCGGGGCCGGGGGCGGCTTCCTGCTGGCGCTGTACCTGATGAGTTCGGTGCGGGAACGGCTGGATCTGGCCAATATCCCGCCGACTTTCAAAGGCCTGCCGATCGCCTTCATCGTTGCGGGGCAGTTCGCCATGGCCTTCCTGGGATTCTCCGGTCTGCAGCTGTTCTGATCGTTGATTCCCGAACTATTAACGGATTGAATACAGAGTGACAAAGATATGGATCCGGCGTTGATAAAAATCGCTATTGGTGGAGTTGTTCTTCTGGGGTGCATCGGGCTGTTTTTCGGTATCGGTCTGGCGATTGCAGCCCACAAATTTGCCGTTGAAAGCAATCCGTTGATCGAAGAGGTGCTGGAGTCCCTGCCGCTGGCCCAGTGCGGCGGTTGCGGCTATCCCGGTTGCGAGGGCTACGCCATTGCCGTCGTCACCAACCCCGATGTGCCGCCGAACCTATGTTTCCCGGGCAAGGAACGGGTGGCGGCGGTCGTGGCCGAGCTGACGGGCAAGAAATTGACGGCCGTCGAGGATCAGATCGCCGTCGTCCGCTGCTCGCGGGAAGAGGGGAGGGTCAGTCACAAGCACGAGTATATCGGATTCGCCTCCTGTACCGCGGCCAATCTCGGCTTCGGCGGGCCTTCCAACTGCCAGTATGCCTGTATCGGCCTGGGTGAATGCGCCGAGGTCTGCCCCTTCGACGCCATCACCATGGTCGAGAATTTCCCGGTCGTCAATCCCGACAAATGCGTCAGCTGCGGTGCCTGTGTCCGCACCTGCCCCAAGAAGATCATCGAGATCCAGACATTGAAGGCCAGGGTCTTTGTGCCCTGTTCGACCATGGACATGGGCAACAAGGTGAAGGCGGTGTGCCAGGTGGGATGCATCGCCTGCAAGCTCTGCGTCAAGGCCTGCCCGGCCGGAGCGGTGGCCTACGAGAACAACCGCATCAAGATCGACCACAAGGCCTGCATCGCCTATGGCCCGAGCTGCAACGAGGCCTGCGTCGCCAAGTGCCCACGCGACATCTTCCGGATCTATCACGGGTGTGAAGTTATTGCCCGCAAGCCTGAGCTGGGGTTGAAGATGGCGGGATGATTCCACCCCGACCAGATGTTTTCGGTGTCGGATGTTCAAGGCAGGTTCTTCGTGAACCTGCCTTTTTATTTTGGGGCCAGAGCAGTTTTCGGCGGACAGGAGAGGGCCTGGCTGCTGCCGGTGGAAGTCGGAGACGGTCGCTCCACACGATGACAGGAAATCCTTTCCGTGCCGGAAACGGGGCCCTCCGTCCGCCCCGAAAATTGAACAGGCCTCACGGCCGCCGCTCCGTCCAGGGGCGGTCATGTGCGGCATACGGAGGACGGCGTGGAGCCGTTCCAGGGAAACGCTGTCGATAGCGCCGAGGTCAGACCGCCTGGAGCACCTTGAGGGTGACCCCCTCCACCAGGTCCTTGACCTGCTGATGGTAGGCGCGCAAGTGGGGTGTGGCCAGATGGTCCTTCCACGCCTCGACATCACGCCATTTTTCAACAATGGTGATCAGATTGTGGTCCAGCGACTGACGGGCCACCCCGGTGTCGATGTCGATCGCCGGATAATATTCGATGCAGCCGGCCTCGGCGCGCACCGCCGGGACATTGGCGTTGAAGATGGCAATGAACTCGTCCTTTCGCTGCTGCCTGACGGTGATCGAGGCGATGACGGTGATCATCGATGGGTCCTCCTCAATGGGTTGAATTTCAATTTCGAAACACGTCTTGCCTTTCTCCGTCGAGGAGAAACAGGAGCCCTACGTCGCTGTTCCACAGCGCCGGTGTGCGGCCCTGTCCCGACGCTGCTCACCCCCTGGATACGGTCAGCGCAATTTCGCCCGGGACGAAATTTCGCTCCGAGCCGCAGTTCGCAACAATCGCCTCAATCTGTAGCGGATGGGTTTGGCGAAGTCAAGGATTGGAACGGTGGTTCGCTTCTGCAGGAGCAGGAAATTGCCGCCGATGATGAACAGTATCCCGGTCATCGCCGTGGCAGTCCAGCGATAGCCTTCCCAGACGGTGGAGATAGCCAGGGCGACGAGCGGGAACAGCAGGGTGGCATAGGCTGCCCGATCGGCACCGATCGTGCCGATCAGCGACAGGTAGCAGCCGAAGGCCACTATCGAGCCGAATATGGCGAGATAGAGAAGGGAAAGGATGTACGAGGGGGTTGTATCAATGATAAATGGTTTGCCGCTGAGCCAGGCGGCGGCAAGCATCAGGAGGGCCCCGTAGCCCATCCCGAAGGCGTTGGTCTGGAGGATCGGCAGGCCATTTTTCTGGTTGCGGGCCGAGAGGATATTGCCGAGGGAGGCGGAATAGGTGGCGAGCAGGCAGAGCAGAACGCCGATAACCCCGTCCTGCTGCAGAGAAAACGACGAAATCTCGGGCCTGAAGACCAGGAAAATGCCGACAAGGCCGAATATCCCCCCGGCGAACACCTTGCGGTCCAGGGGGGCGTTGAGGAAAATGGCCCCGTTGACCATGTTCATCAGCTGGATCGTCGAAAAGATGACCGCGGCGAGGCCGCTGGTGATTCGCAGCTCCGCCAGGTAGAACAGCAGGTAGTTGAGGGAGAAGAGCAGGATCCCCTGCAGCACCATGTAGCCATGGTCGAGCGCGGAGAACCGCATCGGAATCCGGCGGACCCGGCACCAGAGCAGCAACAGCACGGCGGCCAGACTGAAGCGGTAGCCGACCGAGAGCATCGGGTCGACCTCTCCGAGTTGCAGTTTGATGGCGATCCAGGTTGATCCCCAGATTACAACGGTTGTGCCGTAAAAAAGGATGTTGACCATGAAGTTTCCCCTCTGCCGGATTCGGTAGTCATCGAGCTGGGTCCCGCCGGCCGGAGAGTCCGACCGGAAAACGCACCCTAGCCCGCCATGGAGAAAAACAACAGATACAGTTGCCGAAATAAATTACAGGTACAGTTTTGGTCGCATACCGCCAGCTTCGGGGGTATCGGGTCCGTTCCCAGTCCGGTTTGGCGGGGGTGGACTCAGAACACCGGCTTACTGTTCCCCGGCCTGCTCCTTGAGCGTTCGGGTCTGGTCGTTCTGCTGGCCGGCAGCGGTCCGGGCCTTGTCGATGGGGGTCTTGATCGCCTCCACTGCGGCCTTGGCGGTCTGTTCAGTCTGCTTTTCGATCGCCCCTTGCTCCTTTTTTCCTTCGTCGCCGGAACAGCCGGCGAGGAGGAGAGTGGCGACTACAAGAGGTAAGGTGATGCGGAAGATCATGGATTGCCTCCACGTGTGAAATGATGGAATGAATCGACCCCATGTCATCATGCCGTCGGATTGCCGATAACGGGAAAAGGCATCGAGGCTGATGCGGTGACGGAGCCGAGACGGAGGTGCTGGCGGAAAAACGGCCGGTATTCATCCTGGCGGTGACTGACATACAACATCGTACTGAACCGGTTGGCGGCGATCTGCTCCAGAAAATCAAGCAACCCGGCGCGATTATAACCATCGAGACCTTGCGTCGGCTCATCGAGGATCAGCAGCCGCGGCAGCTTGATCAGGGCCCGGGCGATCAGGACCAGGCGCTGCTCGGCGAAGCTGAGCCGTCGGAAGGGCTGGGCGGCCTTGCCGGCCAGGCCTATCCATTCCAGCCACTGCATCGCCCTGCGTTCCTGGACCCCGGTCGGCCTTCGGTACAGCCCGATCGAATCGAAGAGGCCGGACAGCACGACCTGTCTCGTCGTACCGGGGGCGCGGTAGTTGCGGTGGAGGTCGGGCGATACGATGCCCATATCCCGCTTCAGTTCCCAGATCGATTCGCCGCTGCCGCGCCGTATCCCGAAGATGCGGAGATCGTTGGCGTAGCAGTTGGGATTATCGCCGGTGATCAGTTGCAACAGGGTCGATTTGCCGCTGCCGTTCGGGCCGGTGACCAGGGTATGGCAGCCGCTATCGATGCGGAGGTCGAGATGTTCGAAGAGCAGGTGTTGGCCGTAACGGGCGAAGCCATCCCTCAGGTTGACCAGTTCCTCGGCTGCGTCGACCGGGAGGTCCCTCGCCGCGACAAGCCGGTCGAGAGCGGGCTGAAAGGTCCCCCGGGCCGCTGATCGAACCGTGTCGAATCGGTCGATGACCATGTCCCTTCTGCCCTGCACCACGATCCTGCCCTGATCGAGGATGGCGAGATGGCTGCACCAGGCAGGAATATCCTCGCGGTTGTTGACCGTGACCAGCACCTGCACCCGATGGCGGTCGAGGGTGGCGAGGGCCTTGTCCAGCTCGATGCAGCCGGCCTGATCGAGGCCGTCATAGGGATTCTGGATGATGAGGTGCCTGGCGCCGTTGAGAATTTCGCGGAGGAGGATCAGCTTGCGGCTCTGTCCGGAACTGAGTTGCCGGTAGCCCTTGCTGAGCGAATCGGTCATCGCCAGGGCCGCCAGCAGCGGAGATCGGTCGCTGCCGGGCGGCAGAAAGGCGATCGCCGGCGTCCCGGGGTCAGGGTGGTCGAGAAAATCGCTGTCGTCGATCAGGAGTTCGTGCTCGTAGATGTCCTGCTGGATGCTGAAGGAGATGATTCCAGCGTCCTCCGGCAGAATCAGGACCTCTGCCGCCGGGACGATATCACCGGCGAGAATGGCGAACAAGTCATCTATCCCCGAACCATTGTCCCCATAGATGCACCAGGATTGGTCCGGGGCGGTCAGGAAATCGGCAATTTGCAACGATGGATGACGGAGGTTTTTGATCTGCATGAAAAAAAAATCGGCTGGCGTTCATTGCGACCGTCGCACACCATGGCGACGGAGCGGCCGGATCGGCATCGGGGCACGTCATGGAGAGGATAGCACAGCGGGATGATCCCGTCCATCATTGCGCAGGGCTCGGGCGCAATTGACCTGCCCGGGGTTGGGGAGGGCGGCGCAACACCCGGACAGGTAACGCGGGCTGACCTTATTTGAAGGTGTCGGCGAGGAATTCGGTGAAACGGCGCCATGACTTGCGGTCGGCATCCTCCCGGTAACGATCGCTGCCGAAGACCGTGAAGGCATGCGGCGCACCGCTGTAGCTGATCATTTCGTGGCGAATCCGGTTCTTTTCCAGTTCCTGGGCCAGAAGGGCGAAGTCCTGCATCGAGACGCTTTCATCGGCGGTGCCGTGGAGGACCAGGATCTGTCCCCGGGTCTTGCCGTAGTTCTGCCCTTCGGGAGTGGTCAGGCCGCCGTGAAAGGTGACGAAGCCGAGCAGATCGGCCCCGGAGCGGGCCATTTCCAGGACGGCGGCGCCGCCGAAGCAGTAGCCGGCAGCGACGACCTTGTCGCCGGTGAGGCCGTTCTCCCTGGCGGCATTGAGTCCGGCATCGAGCAGCGTGCGCATCTTTTCCCGGTTTTGATAGAGCTCGCCGGTCAGGCGTTTCCGGTCATCCATGGCCGTCGGTCGGATCCCGGCCCCGAAGAGATCGACGGCGAAGGCGTTGTAGCCGAGTTGGGCGAGCATTTCGGCCCGTTTGATCTCGTAATCGGTCAGACCATCCCAGTCATGGATGAGCAGGACCAGCGGCGCCGCGGCGGAGGGGCTGGCAAGGTACCCTTCATAGCTGGTGCCGTTGACCGAATAGACGACCTTTTTGCCGGTCGCAGCGGCGCTGAGGGTTGCAGTGCACAAAAGGAGCAGCAGAACGAGTAAGGATCGCATGGCGGACCTCCTTGCATTGAAATCGAGTAGAGAGCCGAACCAACGCATTCAGGTGGTTGGGCGTCAAGTCCCGTGATGGGTTTCGGGTCCGGAAATGGACCTGGAGGGCCAGGCAACGGTCCTCCCTGTCTCTGCAACGATAAGTGTCGCCAATGGGAAAATCAATCCTGGTCTCCAGTTGGAGTTGCCGAACTGGATGGGTGGGTTCATCAGGGGGGTGGCGGGTGGAGATCAGGGCGGACCCGGCGGTAGGTGGTGACGGTGAACGGCAGCGATCCGGTGAACCGCTCCTGCGTTGTCTCTTGAAAGGTGTGGGGATCGAATGCCGGAAAAAAGGTGTCGCCGTCGACGGCCTGATCGAGGACCGAGAGGATGATCCCGGTCGCCAGCGGCAGGGCCTCCCTGAAGACCTGGGCGCCGCCGATGATGAACACCCTGGATTGCCCCGCACAGTGCTCCAGGGCGTGCCCGAGCGTCGGTACAACCACTGCCCCCGGCGGGGCAAAATCTGGATTCCGGGTGATAACGATATTTTCTCTTCCCGGCAATGGGCCGTCCGGCAGTGACTCGAAGGTTTTTCTTCCCATGATGATCGGGTGTCCCATCGTCGTGGCCTTGAAGAAACCGAGTTCTTCCGGGATATGCCACGGAATGATGCCGTTCTTGCCGATAATCCGGTTCGCGGCCATGACGGCAATGAGGAGGATATCCATGACGAGGCAGGGGGCGGTAGGAAAAATGTATTGAATTACGATAGGTTTCAATTTATTACTACCTGACTATACATTTTTCCGGGTGTGAATACAACCGCGAGCAGCCGGATCGGAGATTGGCGATCCGATTGATATGCTCCCCCCGTCGTTGGAAGGTAACGGCGGCTGTGGCCCTGCCCAGAGCTGGGGATGCCTTGCAAGGCGACCCCATGCTTCCACTTCTATTGTTCCGAGGATCGCCATGCAACTGACATCTACAAACGATCGCTGAAAGAGGAACCGATCGATATCGGTGCCCAGTCCTGCATCACCGCCGATAACGTCACCCTCCAGGTCGACGGTATCCTGTATCTCCAGGTGGTCGATGCCAAGATGTCGGCCTACGGTATCGACGATTACCACTTCGCCGTATCGCAGCTGGCCCAGACCAGCCTGCGCTCGGCCATCGGCAAGATCACCCTCGACAACACCTTCGAGGCGCGCGAGTCGCTCAACGCCCGGGTCGTCGACGCCCTCGACGAGGCCGCGACCAACTGGGGGGTGAAGGTCCTGCGTTATGAAATCAAGGACATCCAGCCACCGCGGACCGTTCTCGAGGCCATGGAAAAGCAGATGAAGGCCGAGAGGGAAAAACGGGCCGAGATCGCCCGCTCGGAGGGGGAAAAACAGGCAATCATGAACCGGGCCGAGGGTGACAAGGCCGAAAAAATCTTCCTGTCCGAGGGGGAGAAGCTCAAGCGCATCAACGAGGCCGAGGGCCGGGCCCAGGAGATATTGCGGGTGGCGGAGGCGACGGCACAGGGGATCAGGATGGTCGCCGAGGCGATCGATTCGGCGGGGGGACGCGATGCCGCCAGTCTCGAGGTGGCGAAAAAATATCTGGACGAGTTCGGCAAGCTGGCCAAGGAGAACAACACGATGATCATCCCCGGCAATCTAGCCGATATCAGCGGCATGATCGCCACGGCGATGTCGACCTTGAAGTTCGGTCAGGGCCAGCCGCCAGGCCGGCAGGAGGTCGGGGTCGAAAAGGCCTGAGGGATGGAAGCCGGGACAGGGGACAGATCACCGTTATGATCGGGATGACGCGATCGTGAGCGGAGAATCCGGGGGAAACGGGAATTCTCCCGTCTTCATCCACTTCCTCATGGTGATCTGCGCCGCCCTCGTTTCGACCTCGTTTACGGTCGGGGCGGCGATCGCCGCCGGCCTCGATCCGGCAGTTCTCACCCTGGTCCGGTTTCTGGTCGCCACCGCCATGCTCGGTCCGTATGTGGCGCTGCGGCACGGCCTGCAGTTCTCGTGGTCGCTGTGCGGCCGCGCCGCCCTGATCAGTCTCTGCCTGGTGATCTTCTTCTGGTGCATGTTCCTCGCCCTCCGCTTCACCACCGCCCTCAATACCAGCGTCATCTTCACCCTCGTTCCCTCGATCGCCGGCATCTATGCCGTCTTCCTGGTACGGGAGCGGCTGGCGGCACGGCAGCTCGCCGCCCTCGCCGTCGGCATGGTCGGGGCGGTATGGGTCATCTTCAGGGGTGATCCGGGGTTGCTCCTGGCGATGGCCTGGAACCGCGGCGATGTCATCTTTTTCGGCGGCTGCCTGGCCATGGGTCTGTATACGCCACTGGTGCGGCGGTTGCACCGGGGCGAATCGATGGTGGTGCTGACCTTCTGGATCCTCGTCACCGGCAGCCTCTGGCTCCTGCTCCTCACCGTCGGCCGTCTGCCACATGTTCCCTGGGCCGAGGTGCCGCTCATGGTCTGGGCTGGAATCTGCTATCTGGCGCTCTTTACCACGGTCATCTCTTTTTTCCTCACCCAGTACGCCATCCCCTTTATCGGTCCGACCCGGGTCATGGCCTATTCCTATCTCTATCCGGGGATGGTGGTGATTCTCGACCTGTTCTTCGGCCATGGCCTTCCCGATCCGCTGGTCCTGCCGGGGGTCGTCATCGTGATCGCCGCCATGCTGGTCCTGCAGTATGGTCGAAACGAGCGATGACCATCCGGGTTTCTCTGCAAGCCGGCCGGGGCGACAACGCCGCCGCGGCGTGGCCGTAACCTGCTCTCAGGCGGTGAGCGGATAGCGTCTTTCCATTGAATGAATGGCGCCCTGCGGTGTCAGTCGGCTCGAATAGAGCACGAATTCCTTCACCGGGATTTCCTCCGTCATGAAGGCGGCGTGGTGTTGAAGGAGCGATCTGTCGAAGCCGGAGGGCGTCTTGATCCGGGCGATGGTGATATGGGGCGAATAGCTGCGCTTTTCGCCGGCGATGCCGCAGGGGATAAGGCTGATCTCGATCAGAGAGTGGAGGCGGTGGAGCAGGGGTTGGGCCTGGACCCCGGCCCAGATGATCCGGGCCGGTCCCCGTGGCGGAAAGCAGCCGATGCCCTGCAGGACAATCGCAAAGGGCGTCGCGGCGATGGCGGCCAGGGCCTGGTGGATCGGTTGGAGCCGCTGGTCTTCGACCTCGCCGATGAAGGTGAGGGTGAGGTGGAGCTGGTCGGCCGGCACCGCGCGGGCGCCGCGCACCTCCCGACCCAGTTGGTGCAGGCTGTCCTGGATCGCCGTCGGGATATCGATGGCGGTGAAGAGTCGTATCACTGGGGGTCCTCCTCCGGGCTGGGATTGTCTTCAGCGAGCTGGAGGATGGCCTGGTTGGCGATGATCAGGCCGAAGATCCCGGTCAGGGTCGGCAGGCTGCCCAGCACCCTGCGGCGGCGGCCGCGCTGGTCGAACGGCGAGGCCTCCGGATACACCCCATCCTCCGGTTCCTGGTAATCGAAATCGATATCCTCGGTCGAAAAGACGCAGTGGATGCCGCGACCGACCCCGCTTTTCTTCAGCTTCTTGCGCAGACGCCGGGCCAGCGGACATTTGCGGGTGTCGAACAGATCGGCCTGGCGGATCTGCAGCGGATCGGCACGCAGGGCCGCCCCCATCGAGGAGATCAACGGGATGCCGCGGCTGTAGGCCGCGGTCAGCAGCTGGGCCTTGGGGTTGAGGGAGTCGATGGCATCGACCAGCAGGTCCGGCGGCGGGGTGAGGATCTGTTCCGCGGTGAGACTGTCGGCAAAGAGCGGCAGGGCCTCGACTCGACAGTCGGGATTGATGGCGAGGACCCGCTCCCGCCCCACCTCGGCCTTGAGGCGGCCGATGGTCGAGGTCAGGGCCAGGATCTGGCGGTTGAGGTTGGACGGCTGCACGGTATCGAAATCGACCAGGCGGAGACGGCCGATGCCGGCCCGGGCCAGGGCCTCGACCACGTGGCCGCCGACGGCCCCGAGGCCGACGACGGTGACGAAGCGTGACTGCAGCCGGCTGAACCGTTCCTCACCGAGGAAGCAGCGAATCCGCGTAAATCGTTCCATTGTTCCAGATCCGGTGAGTGAAGTCTTGCAGGTTTATGTGCCGCAGTTCGGCCGCCTCCCGGTACAGCGGAAGGATGTTCGCCGGTTCGTTGACCGGTGGCGTCGTTGCCGCCGTTCTCAAGGCCGGCGGCAACTGGTCGGGGGCATCGGTTTCAAGGAGGATGCGGTCGAGTGGGGTTTCGATAAAGACCCGGCGCAACCGCTCCCGCCGGCGGTCGGCCAGCCCGGCCGAGAAGGAGATCCGGCCGCCGATCCTGACCAGGCGGTGCATGATCTCACGCGAGCCGCTGAACGAGTGGATCATGAACGGCGGCAGGGCGGCCACCTTCGCCTGGTGTTCCAGCAATTCGAGCAGCCGGCCCCAGCAGCCGAGACAGTGGAGCGACAGCGGTCGCCCGAACCGGATCGCCAACTGCAGGTGCCGGACGAATATCTCCTCCTGCCGCTCCAGCGGCACGAGACATTTTCCGTCCAGCCCGATTTCGCCGATGCCGCAGCGGGTGGTTTCCAGGATGGCCGCCAGCCGTTTCTCCCAATCGGCGCTTGCAGTATGGGCATGCCAGGGATGGATACCGAGAAAGGGAAGAACCGCCGGTGAGGCCGAGGCGAGGCGGAGCACCTCCGGCCAGTCCGCCTCCGTGGTGGCATTGCAGAACATCCGGACGACCCCGACCGCCGCGGCCCGGTCGAGTACGTCGTCGCGGATGGCGGCAAGACGGGGATCCTGCAGGTGCAGGTGGCTGTCAAGGCAGCGGAGATCGGCCATATCATTCATTCCACGAGAACAGGGCGGCGGCGATCACCAGGGCGACCACGGTGCCCAGGAGGAGGACTCCGCACTCGAACTGGACTTCGGTAAAAGATCCGCCCTCGTTCATGACCCGGCGGGCGGCGGTGAGGAGGTGGGTCAGGGGCAGGAACTGCGACAGGTGGTGGACCCAGGCCGGTGATCCCTCGAGCGAGAACCAGACCTCGGAGAGGAACATCATCGGCCAGGTGATGAAGTTCAGCGCCCCGCTGGCGAACTCCTCGCTCGTCCCGCGGGCCGCCAGGATCAGGCCGATGGAGCAGAGGTTGAGCCCGCCGAGGGCGAAGATCAGAAACAGCAGCAGCAGCGAGCCGTGGACCTGGAAATGGAACAGCAGATCAGCGCCGAGCCAGACGACGCTGATGGTGAAGAGGAGCAGGCAGAGGCGGGAGAACATCTGGGCGCTGAGGTATTCGAGGGCGGTGAGGGGGGTGGCCCGCAGCCGCTTCAACGCGCCGTTCTTGCGGTAACGGACGATGACGTAGCCGACGCCCCAGAGCGCTGAGAACATCATGTTCATCGCCAGGATGCCGGGCATCAGCCAGTCGATATAGCGGATCTGTCCTCCGATGGAGACGCCTTTTTCCGGAACGGGCTTGCCGATCATGAACGAGGCGAGATAGATCCGTTCGGCGAGGGAGCCGTCGGGGGAGGAATCGTTGAGCCAGTAGGCGTGGCTCGGCGACTTCGCGTCGACGAGCAGCGAGATCTGATGGCGGCTGAGCCGGGTCTCGCCGTCGGCTCTGTCGGCGACCGGGACGAGGATGATATGGCGGTCGTGGCGGAAGGCCTCCGGCATCGAGGTCGCCGCCGCTGCCGACAGCACGGCGTCGGGGGGGAAGACCCCGACCTTGAACTGCTTGAATTCCCGGCCATTGAAGATGATGCCGAAACCGACGATGATCAGGAAGGGGAAGGCGAAATTCCAGCCGAACGAGGCCCGGTCGCGGAAGAATTCGGCATTCCTGGCGACAAAGATCGCCCACATGCGGTGAATGTTCATTGGTGTGTGCGGCGCTGCTGGAGGTTGTGGTTCGGAGGCGTCATCATTCACGCAGCCTCTTGCCGGTAAGATGGAGGAAGACGTCCTCGAGGTTGGGCGAGTGGATGGAGATCCCCCGTAGGTCGATCTCCATCTCCATCAGGACGTTCAGGCCCCGATGAATCTCATCGATGTGAATGGCAAGGGTCTCCTCGTCACGTTCTTCGACAGCGAACGGGAACGACGGGGGCAGGCGGCTGGACGCGGTCTTCGGCAGGATGATCGCGTTCATTCCCCCGTACTGCCGGATCAGTTCGGCGGGCGAGCCGGCGGCGATGATCAGTCCCTGGTCGACGATGGCGATCTCATCGCAGAGATATTCCGCCTCTTCCATCGAGTGGGTAGTGAGGATCAGGGTCCGGCCCTCGGCCTTGAGCTGACCGACGATATCCCAGAGGTTGCGGCGGGCCTGGGGGTCGAGGCCGGTGGATGGTTCGTCGAGGAAGATCAGCCGGGGTTGGTTGAGCAGGGCCAGGGCCAGCATCAGCCGCTGGGTCTGGCCGCCCGACAGCCTGTCGTTGCGGCGCTTTCTGAGGTCGGCCAGGTCGCAGCGGTCGATGACCTCTTCGAGGTCGGCGGGACGGTGGTAGAGGCTGGCGAAGGTCTTCAGGGACTCTTCGACCGAGAGGAAGTTGAGCAGCGAGGTATGCTGGAACTGGATGCCGACCTCTTCCCTGAAACTCGCGGTGCGGGGGCGGCCGTCAAAGAGGACCTCGCCGCTGGTCGGTTTGATGATGTCTTCGATGATCTCGAGGGTGGTGGTCTTTCCGGCCCCGTTCGGCCCGAGGAGCCCGAAACAGATGCCGGGCTCGACATCGAAGGAGATATCTCGCACGGCCTCGACGGCACCGTAACGCTTGCGGAGATGATGGACCTCGAGGATGGGATGCATACCGGCACCGGACGAGTGGAGTTCGAACGATCAGGACAGGGTCTGAGTCACCGTCCCTGTATCATGGGATTGACTGTACCATATCCGGTAGCGGACATAAACCGGCAGTGTTGTTGATGGCGGTCGGGGAATGGCCCTGTGCCGGCGGGATGAAAAAGCCGCTTGACATGCAACCGATAATTACATACATATAGTAATTATTCCTATAAAGGGGTCATGATGCAGCTACGTATGACCAACCAGCGGGAGATCATTCTTGCTGAGTTGAAAAAAAGCGGCAGCCATCTGAGCGCCGATGAACTCTATGAGAGGGTCCGTCGCAACATTCCGCGGCTGAGTCTGGCGACCGTCTACCGCAATCTCGAAATTCTTTCGAATCTCCATCTGATCGCCAAACTGGAGGTCGGTGGGCGGCAGAAACGCTTTGACTATGACGTCAATGATCATGATCATATCTATTGTATCGTCTGTCATCGGGTTGATAATATCGAGTTGAACAGGGAACAGGTATCGACTGTCGTCGCCGATGGGCAGCAGGGGTATGCAGTGACCGGCTATCGGCTTGAATTTGCTGGGATATGCCCAGAATGTCAGAAAAAAATGAACAAGGAAATGAACAAGGAGACCAACGAATGAATTGTGGATGCGGATGTGCATGCAGCAGCAATGCCAATACTCTCTCGGACGAACATAAACAGATTCTCGCCGCCATGGAGAAATGCGGCGGTCCGTGCGGCACCAAGGATATTGCGGCTGCCACCGGCTATGAGGCCAAGAGTCTCAGTGCCAGGATAGCCGAACTGAAGAAGCAGGGCTATGTTGACAGCCCGGTCCGCTGCAAGTACGGCATCACCGATCAGGGGCGCAATGTCCTGAAATCGTGATCCCGGCACCGGTGCGAGATGCGAAAGGCCCCGGACGCTTGAGCGTCCGGGGCCTTTCGCGTTTTTCGGGACGGCGATCAGGTGCGCATCATCTCCCGGAGGACGTAGGGCAGGATGCCGCCGTGTCGGTAATACAGGACATCGATCTCGGTATCGAGACGGCAGATGGTCGTAAAGGCGATCTCCCGGCCGTCGGCCTTCCGGGCGGTGATTGCGACGGTCGATCGAGGTGACAGGTTCGTCAACCCGGCGAAGGAATAGATCTCGGTGCCGTCGAGACCGAGGCTGTCGGCGTTGTCGCCCCCCTTGAAGACCAGCGGCAGGACGCCCATCCCCACCAGGTTGTTGCGATGGATCCGTTCGTAGGATTCGGCGATGACGACCCTGACACCGAGCAGGTTGGTCCCCTTGGCCGCCCAGTCGCGGGAGGAACCGGTACCGTACTCCTTGCCGGCGAGGACAAGCAGCGGGACCCCCTCCGCCTGGTAACGCACTGCCGCTTCATGGATGAAGACGATTTCATTCTCCGGGAATTTGCGGGTGTAGCTGCCCTCCTTTCCTCCGGCGAGCAGATTTTTGATCCGGATATTGGCGAAGGTCCCCCGGATCATGACCTCGTGGTTGCCGCGCCGGGACCCGTAGGAGTTGAACTGAGCCGGGGCAATCCCCTGGCCGGCGAGGTGCAGGCCGGCGGGATAGTGCGCGGCGATGGCCCCGGCCGGGGAGATATGGTCGGTGGTCACCGTGTCGCCGAGACGGACCAGCACCCTGGCGCCGGCGATATCGACCGGTGGTGAGGGGCTCGGCGAGAGGCCGTCGAAGTAGGGCGGTCTTCGGATGTAGGTGGAATCGGACTGCCATGGGTAGGTGGTGCTTTCCCGCACCGGCAGCATCTTCCAGAATTCATCGCCATCGAAAATGTTCCGGTATTCCCTGTCGTAGGCCTCCCTGGTGACATGGGAGTCGATCAATGCCTCGATTTCGGCGGTCGAAGGCCAGATTTGGGACAGGAAGACCGGCTGACCGTTCGGGTCGCAGCCGAGGGGTTCGGTCTCCAGATCGATATCGATCCTGCCGGCAACGGCAAAGGCCACGACCAGCAGCGGCGAACCGAGAAAATTGCTCTTGACCCGCTGATGGATCCGCGCCTCGAAATTGCGGTTGCCGGAGAGCACCGCCGCCACGTTCATCTCGTGTACTTCAATCAGGCTCTCGATCGCCGGATGCAGGGGTCCGCTGTTGCCGATGCAGGTCGTGCAGCCGAAGGCGGCAAGATGGAAGCCGAGGGCCTGAAGATACGGGGTGAGGCCGGCGGCATCCAGGTAACTGACCACGACCTTCGACCCAGGGGCAAAGGATGTCTTGACGAAGGCGGGGACCTTCAGTCCCCGTCGCACCGCGTTTCGCGCCAGGAGACCGGCACCGATGAGGACGAAGGGATTGGAGGTGTTGGTGCAGGAGGTGATGGCGGCGATGACGACACTGCCGTCACTGATCCGTACCGGGGCGCCGTTGATCTCGCAGGTGAATTCCCGGCGGTTGACCGACAGGCATTCGCTGTTCCGGGGTTCATGGCAGCCCGACTCCTGCTGGAAGGTCGAAATCTCCGGGACCTTGACGTCCCGCTCGTACCGGCAGCCGAGGATTCCGGTAAAGGTCGATTTCATCGCCGCGAGCGGGACCCGGTCCTGCGGTCGGGCCGGACCGGCGAGACAGGGGGCGATCGCCGTGAGGTCGATGTCGAGGATGTCGGTGTACTCCCGCTGGTCGTCGGCTCCCAGGTAAAAAAGACCGTTGGTTCGGGCGTAGGCCTCGGTTATATCGGCCTGGAGATCGCGATTCGTGAGCCGGAGATAGTCGATGGTCCTGTTGTCGATCGGGAAATAGCCGAGGGTGGCGCCGAATTCGGGGGTCATGTTGGCGATTGTGGCCCGATCGGGAACCGTGAGGTGGGCCAGGCCGGGGCCGAAGAATTCGACAAATTTCTCCACGACGTTGTACTGTCGCAGACGCTGGGTGAGGGTGAGAACGATGTCGGTGGCGGTAACCCCGTCCTTCGGCCTGCCGAGCAGTCGGACCCCGATCACCTCGGGGATGGACATCGAGTAGGGTTGGCCGAGCATGACCGCCTCGGCCTCGATGCCGCCGACCCCCCAGGCCATCACCCCGATGCTGTTGATCATCGGGGTGTGCGAGTCGAGGCCGACAGCGGTGTCCGGGTAGAGCAGGCGGTGGTCCTGCCGCTGTTCGGCGATGACCACCCGCCCGAGGTGTTCGAGGTTGACCTGGTGGCAGATTCCCGAGTTCGGCGGGACCACCTTGAAGTTGGCGAAATTCTTCTGCGCCCACTTCAAGAGGGCGTAGCGCTCGCTGTTGCGTTCGTATTCCCTGGCGACATTGTTGCCGAGGCTGTCGACGGTGCCGAAGAAATCGACCTGGACACTGTGATCGACGATCAGTTCCACCGGCACCTGGGGGTTGACCCGCCGCGGGTCGCCACCGAGATCGCGGACGGCGTCGCGCATCGCCGCGAGATCGACCACCGCCGGTACCCCGGTAAAGTCCTGCATCAGCACCCGGGCCGGGTGATAGGCGATTTCGACCGGCAGCCGGTATGTTGTCTGCCAGTTGGCGATGGCTGCCAGATCCTGGTCGCGGACGATGACGTCGTCATGCCGGCGCAGCAGGTTCTCGACGAGAATCCGGATCGAGAAGGGCAGCCGGTCGATGCTGCCGAAACCAATACCGGATAATTCCGGCAACGCATGGTAGCGATAGGATGTACCGTTGATGACGAGATCTTTGAGCAGGGCTGGGTAGGGCATATCCACTCCATCGGAAGGTTGGTTGGAAGGTTTGCAGGTGCACGGGAGGAGATCGAACGATATGGCACTTGGAGGCGGGGTTGAGCCGTGATCGTTGTTTCCTCCTGTAGTCCAGTGTACTGAAATTTTGAACGCACAACAGGGAAAACAGCGGGGGCGGGAAAAAAACTCGAAAATGTGGTATGTTGAAACGAAGATGCAAATGACCTTTATCGTCGATATGGAAACGGGAATGGAATGATGAAGACGTTTCTTCGCAAGAGCGCGGTGCAGATCCTCCTCGGCCTGGTTGTCGCGCTGACTTTGTTTTTGCCCGGCCTGCTGTACAACATGTTCGCCGAAAACCCGCTGACCTGGTTCAGGGGGGAGTACCTGTGGATGTTCTGGGCCTTTGGCATCGTCCTCTGTGCCTGCCCCAGTTTCCGCC
Source organism: Desulfobulbus sp. Tol-SR (assembly GCA_000769715.1). GTDB lineage: Bacteria > Desulfobacterota > Desulfobulbia > Desulfobulbales > Desulfocapsaceae > Desulfoprunum. Next base: position 96,912 of record JROS01000028.1, on the reverse strand, counting down.
TGTCGGCTACGGTTCTGACCGGACTGGCGTTCCTTGAACTGACCCAGTTCGCCAGCCTGGCTTTTACCCATGAATACATCACTCCCTCCACTATCGGGCTGATGCTGATCGAATATCTGGATGTCGCCGAGTCAACGGTGGCCAACAGCATCCATTTCCTGCATGTGCCGCTTGTCGTGCTCCTGCCCTACCTCCTCTGTCTGGAGATTCTGCGCCGGACATGGGCCTTTCCCTTCAAGAGCCGCTGGTTTGTGATCTTCGTGATCGCCTTTCTCGTTTTTCCACTGGTCCGGATCAAGACCGACACCGACCGTGACGATATCGTCAATTTTTTCCCGACGGCCAAAAATCCAACCCTCGTCAACACGCTCAACTCCTATTCCCTCTACTTCGGCGTGCTCCTGCCGGAGAGTCTGTTCGGGAGGACCGTCGCGCATCAATTCCCGGAGTACCAGATCCGGGAGACCGGAATTCCGACATCTCCGATGACGGTGGTCCTGGTGATGGGGGAGAGCCTGACGCCGAACCATATGTCCCTGTATGGGTATGGGCGAAAGACGACGCCGTTTCTCGAGGAATTGACCGGTGACCCCGACTTTGTCCACCGCAAGGGGTACTCTGCCGCCAATGCCACCCGGGCGGCACTGCCGATGTTCTATACCCTGCAGTACCATCCGCTCGACGAAAACCGGCTCCGGCGCCAGGATTCCAATCTCTTCCTGCTGGCGAAACAACACGGGTTCAGGACCTGGTATCTTTCCGCCCAGAACAGCAATTGCCTCAATGGAGTCAACCTCGGCGCGATCGATGTCATGATTACCGCCGACACGCGACCGGAGCTGTTCGAGCGGGAAAAGGACGAAGGCCTGCTGGAACTGGTGCGGGAGGTGCCGTCCGGCGGCAAAAATTTCATCGTCGTCCACCAGCGCAATGTCCATCTTCCCTACCAGACCAACATCGAACACCGGCCCGCATTCCAGCGCTTTCCGACTGAAGGACTTTCCTTTGAGGATTCGACTATCAACGCCTACGACAACGCCGTGCTCTATGCCGACTACCTGTATCGGCAGCTGCTGCAGGAATTGCGACAGAGGACGGACGGCCCGCTCTATGTCTTTTTCACCTCGGATCACGGCGAAAATTTGGGGGACAACGGGCACTGGGGCCATGACCGGCTTGACCTGGTGTCGTCGGTGGTGCCGATCATGTTCTATGCCAGGGGCGGCGATGGCAGGTATGTGCGGGAAATGCGGCAGAAACCGCCCGCCACCCATTACCAGCTGGGGAAAATGATCGCCCGGATGCTCGGCTATGATATCCGCAATCCGGCGGAAGAGGGTGGCGTGGTCTACGTCAACGGGGTCGCTTCACAGGGGCGCAGCGGCTATATGCGGTTTCGGGTTTCGGGCAACGGCGAGCTGCGGGATCTGCGAGTCTTCAGGCCCCCGTTTGAAGCCGTGGAGGGAAAAGGGCGGGAGAATGTGAAGAGGGTCACTCATTCCATTCCCAGATAGGCCTTCTGCACCAGAGAATTCTTTTTCAGGTTGTCGGCGGTGTCGCTGACCACGATCTCTCCGGTCTGCAGCACGTAGCCGCGATGGGCGATCGACAGGGCCATGAGGGCGTTCTGCTCGACCAGGAGAATGGTTGTCCCTTTCTCGTTCAGGGTCTTGATGATATCGAAGATCAGCTCCACCAGTACCGGCGCCAGCCCCATCGAGGGTTCGTCGAGCATCAGGATGCTGGGATTGAGCATCAGCCCGCGGGCGATCGCCAGCATCTGCTGCTCGCCGCCGGACAGGGTTCCGCCGTATTGACTGAGTCGTTCCTTGAGTCGGGGGAACAGGGTGAAGCCGTACTCCATCCGTTCCTGTATCAGCCGGTGATCGGTGACGGTGAAGGCCCCCATCTCCAGGTTTTCCCTGACGGTCAGCTTGGGAAAGATGCCGCGGCCCTCCGGGACATGGCCCAGACCGGCGAGGACGACGGCATGCGGCTCCAGCCTCGAGATGTCCTTGCCATAGAGGGAGATGCTGCCGGCGGTGGGGTGCATCATGCCGGATATGGTCCGCAGCGTCGTACTCTTGCCGGCCCCGTTCGAGCCGATCAGGGAGACGATCTCCCCCTCGTTGACATCGACACTGATCCCCTTGAGGGCATGGATATGGCCGTAATGACTGTGGACGTTGTGCAGTGAGAGGACGCTCATGGCAGTTTTTCCTCGTGTTGTCCGGCGACGGCGCCGCGGCCGAGATAGGCCTCGATGACCCGCGGGTTGGCACGGATTTCCGCCGGAGTCCCCTCGGCGATCTTCTCGCCGTAATCCATCACGCAGATGTGCTCGGAGATATTCATGACCACCCGCATGTCGTGTTCGATCAGGAGGATGGTGATGCCGCGGTCGTCGCGGATGCGGCGGAACAGTCGGGTCACGTCCTCGGTCTCCTGGGGATTCATGCCGGCCGCCGGTTCATCGAGGAGCAGCAGCAGCGGGTCGGCGGCCAGGGCCCGGGCGATCTCCAGCCGTCGCTGCGCCCCGTAGGGCAGGTTCTTCGCCAGTTCATTGCCCACTCCCCTGAGGCCGACGTAGTTCATCAGCTTCACCGCCCTGTTTTCCGCCTCCGCCTCTTCCTGCTTGAATCCCTTGAGGTGGAGGAGGGTGGCGAGCGGCGACTGCCGCAGGTGGACGTGCATGCCGACCAGGATGTTCTCGACCACCGACATCTCGCCGAACAGGCGGATATTCTGAAAGGTCCTGGAGATGCCGCGGGCGGCGATCTGGTCGGGGCGGAGGCCGACCAGTGAGCAGCCGTTGAAGTTGATCTCGCCCCCGTCCGGGCTGTAGATGCCGGTCAAGGTGTTGAAGAAGGTGGTTTTGCCGGCGCCGTTGGGGCCGATGATGCTGACGATCCGTCCCGGCTCCAGTTGGAAGTTGACCTTGTTGACGGCCGTCAGGCCGCCGAACACCTTCATCACATCGATTGTTTCTAGAAGCGCCATCGCAATCCCGTCCTCTTATTCGGTCACCGTCTCTTCCGCGGCCAGCCTGCGTTTTCTGCGCCTGGCCGGAATCAGCCCGCCCGGGCGGAAGATCATCATCAGGATCAGGATCAGGCCGAAGAGCAGGCGCTGGTATTTGGCTGGATCGAGCTGGGTGGAGAGGTCGCGCCAGGCGAAATTGATCAGGGGGATGACGGCGTCGCTCTGCCGCAGTTCGCTCAGGTACAGCGAAAATCCCTGCAGGATCTGGAGGTTCAGCAGCGTCACGGTCGCGGCCCCGAGGATCGCCCCCGGGATGCTCCCCGAACCGCCGAGGATCACCATCGTCAACACCCCGATCGACTGCATGAAGGAGAAGGACTCGGGGCTGATGAAGGTGCGGCTGGCGGCGAGCAGGACCCCCATGACCCCGGCGAAGGAGGCCCCCATGGCAAACGCCGCCAGCTTCATCCGCACCAGCGGGATGCCCATGGCGATGGCGGCGGTCTCGTCCTCGCGGACGGCGGTCCAGGCCCGGCCGATCTTCGAGTCATCGACCCTTCTGGTGACGAAGATGATGACGATGATCATCGCCAGGGCCAGAAAATAGAACATCACGTTGTACAGGTCGGCGGTGCTGGCCCGATGGCCGATGAGGCTGCCGAAGACGTTGTTGAACCCGTCGACCAGGGGCTCGGGCATGGTGGGGCGCTGGATCGGGGTGATGCCCTGCGGCCCGTTGGTGAAGTTCAGCGGTTTGTCGAGGTTGTTGGCCAGGACGCGGATGACCTCGCCGAACCCGAGGGTGACGATGGCCAGGTAGTCGCCGCGCAGCCGCAGCACCGGGAGGCCGAGCAGGATCCCGGTGATCGCCGCGACGATGATCGCCAGAAACATGAAGAGATAGAAGGCGTCACCGGGCAGCAGGAAGGGCAGGTTGGACGGCTGCGTTCCCGGGGCGAAGTGGAGGACGTAGAACTGCTGCGAGCCGAAGAAGGCCCAGAGGTAGGCGCCGACGGCATAAAAGGCGACATACCCGAGATCGAGCAGCCCGGCGAAGCCGACGACGATATTCAGGCCGAGGGCCAGGGCGGCGAAGACGCAGATCTGGAAGATGACCTCGAGATAGAAGATGTTGCGGACCCCGACCACCGGGATGACCACCAGGGCCAGCAGGACGCCGGCGATGATCTTGAACCGGGTGTCCGCCTTGAAGTAGTAGAGGGAGAAGAACGAACTGACCAGGGCGAGGAAGGCGAGGCTCGAACGCGGTGTGGAGTAGACCAGGGCGGTGCCGAGCAGGGTGTGACCGATGATGATGGCATAGGGCCACAGGCCGTGGTTGAAGCGGTCGAAGAACTGCCTGAAACCTGTCGTTTTCATGGCGGGCTCCCTCCTATGCCTTCTGGCCGACGTTTTCGCCCATCAGGCCCTGGGGCCGGAAGATCAGGACGAGGATCAGGATGCTGAAGGCGAAGATGTCCTTGTATTCCGAGCCGGCGGCGCCCATGGTGAAAACGCCCATGTAGGAGCCGGCGAAGGTCTCGAGCATGCCGAGGACGATGCCGCCGAGCAGGGCCCCGGTGAGGTTGCCGATGCCGCCCAGGACGGCGGCGGCAAAGGCCTTCAGTCCGGGGAAGAAGCCGACGAAGGGGTCGATTCGGGTGAACTTCAGGGCATACAGGACGCCGGCGGCGCCGCCGAGCAGACCGCCGACCAGAAAGGTGATCGAGATGATGCGGTTGACGTTGATCCCCATCAGACTGGCGGTGGGCCGGTCCTGGGCGACGGCGCGGATGGCCTTGCCGATCCGGGTGGCGTTGACCAGGTAATTGAGTCCGATCAGCATCAGCATCGCCGCGACGATGACGATGATCGACTTGATCGATATGCCGAGATTGATGGTCGTCTCTCCGAGGGCCAGCTTGCCGAAGTTGAGGCGCTGGTCGAAGTTGCCGAAGGAGGGGAATATCCGGTTGAAGTCACCGGTCGTCAACCCCTCCACCAGGCGAATGAGATCCTGCAGCAGAAATGAGACGCCGATGGCCGAGATCAGCGGCACCAGCCGCGATGCCCCGCGCAGGGGGCGATAGGCGACGCGTTCGACCGTCACGGCCAGGGCCCCGGCCGCGACCATCCCCGAGATGATGGCCAGGGTCAGCAGGACATAGGACATCCCGAGGGAGGCGCTCCGCAACAGACCGCTGTTGTCGAGGGCGATGAGAATCTCGACCCCGACGAAGGCCCCGACGGCGAAGATTTCGCTGTGGGCGAAATTGATGAACTCCAGCACCCCGTACACCATGGTATAGCCGAGGGCGATCGCGGCGTAGACGAAGCCGATGGTCAGACCGTCGATCACCACCTGGGGGAGGTTGACCAGGGTATAGGTATACAGGGACACATTGTACTTGTCCTGGAGGGCGAGTCCGACCGCGGTCTGATCGAGGGCCAGGGCGAGGGCCAGGACGAGGCTCGACAGGACGACGGCGCTGCCCAGCGAAAAGACCACCATCTGACCCAGCGGCCGGATGAGCTCACGGGCGTTGATTGACTGTAAAAATCGGTTCATAGGGACTCCCCGGTGAAGAACTTCCGGTTCTTTTCCGCGGAAAAGAACCGGAAGAAAGCGTGCTCAGGAGGCCTTATTGCTGAGGAGGAGCGATATCGAGGGTCTTGACGATGGAGTTGTCGCTCCACTTCGCCGGGTCGGCGGAATTGACCTTGAGGACGAAGTATTTGGCCACGGTCGGGTCGCCGATCTGGTTGAAGGTGAACGTGCCGGTAATCCCGGGGAAATCCTTCAATTCACGAACGGCCTCGGCGACTGCCTCGCGGCTCGGGGTGGCGCCGCCGCCGGCCTTGGCCGCATTTTCGATGGCCTTGAGGATGATGGCCATGCTGTCATAGCCCTGGGCGGCGAACGGCTGGGGATCGGAATTGTATTTGGCCTTGAAATCGGTGATGAACTTGGCGGTGCCGGCATAAACCGACGCCGGACCGGAGACCGTCGAGTAGTAGGTGCCGCCGCCGTCGATCAGCGTCTGCCCGGCGATCTTGGAGGCATCGGAGGAATCGAAGCCGTCATCGCTCATAAAGGTTCCGGCATAGCCGCGTTCCCGGGCCTGTTTGAATAGGACGGCGGCCTGGGAATACATGCCGCCGAAGTAGACCAGGTCGGGATTGCCGGCCAGGATCGGTGACAGCAGGGCGTCGAAGTTGGCCTTCTCTTCGGTGCCTTCGAAGCCCAAGACCTTCATCCCGATCTCGCCCGCCCGTTTCTTGAAGAATTCGGCGATGCCCTGGCCGTAGGCGGTCTTGTCGTGGAGGACGAACACCGTCTTGGTCCCCAGGCCGAGGGCGAAATCGGCGCCGACCACCCCCTGGACGTCGTCACGACCGACGATCCGGTTGATTTCCATGTAGCCGCGGGTGGTGACCTTGGGGTTGGTGTTGGCCGGGGAGACGTTGGCGAGACCGGAGGTGTGGTAGACTTCGGAAGAGGGGATCTGGACGCCGGAGTTGTAATGGCCCATGATCGCCAGAATGGCCGGATCGGAGACGATGCGCTTGGCATTGGCGACACCGGTGTCGGGGTTGGCCTGGTCGTCGAAGGGGGCGAGTTCGACCTTGAATCCCATGTCGGCAAGTGGCTTGCCAAGCTGTTCGAGGGCCAGTTCCGCCCCTCGCTTCATATCGACACCGACCACCGACTGGTCGCCGGAGAGAGGAGACTGGGTGGCGACCTTGATCGCCTTGGAGTCGGCGGCCGAGGCCATGCCACAGGCGGCCACGGTCATACTGGCAGCGACGAACAGGGAAAAAGCTTTCGACATGTGTTTGAACATACTCCCTCCTTCTTTGAATGGATCAACAGACGGTTTCGGTTCACCCATTGGTTCGGGAGCGGGGAAAAACTCCCCGCGGCCTTTCCAAACAGGGTGTGCTGCATTACAGGTTTTCCAAGATACCACAGCTGCATACCGGAAGTGATGCTACCTTATTCAGGTTGAAAAGGTCAAGAACAGTATTGGACAAGACTGTATAAAAAATATTACGACAATATTGTAAAAAAATGGAACCTGACACGCGGCTGTAACCACCGAACATTGCGGCGGTGGTCCATGTGCCTGTGGCGAGCTGCGGAATATTCCCTTGACAAGGAATTTTGCCAATTGTACTTAAAAATAAAGGTGTTGTTGAAGAATGAGGGGAGAATGCCCGCGTTTCTCGAGACGTCGGGGCCTCTTCTGCACCAGGCAGCATGATGGCAATCAGCTGCTGGCGCTCATAAGCCGAAAGGAGAAAAAATGGCAGAACAACCGACCGTATTGACCCCTGAAATGGATGATGTCGACAATGACGGCAAATCTCTGATCGTTGCCGAGGACAAACTCCCTGAGCGTCTGCTGATCATCCCGCTCCATGATCGGCCGATGTTTCCGAAGATGATGGGACCGATCATCATCGAGGATCAGGCCCTCCAGCAGGCCCTGATGGATATCGAGGACAAGAGCGCGCCGCTCTACCTCGGTCTTGTCCTCTCCCATCCCTCCGAGGATTCCCTGCCCCGCATGCCGCAGACCATCGATGATTTCTTCAAGGTGGGAGTCGTCGTCAGGGTCCTGCAGGTATCGGTGGCCAAACCGGGGGCGCCGATGCAGCTGCTGGTCCAGGCCCTGGAACGATTCGATGTCGTCGAGCTGGAACGGATCAAAGGGGTATTCCGGGCCGAAGTGCAGTACTGGCTCGACGGCAAGCCCGAAAATACCGAGGAGATCAAGGCGTATGCTGTGGCGATCATCGATTGCATCAAGGAGCTGGTCAATCTCAATCCTCTGTTCAAGGAAGGCCTGTCCCTGCTGATCGAGCGGATCAACCTCAGCGATCCCAGCGCTCTGGCCGATTTTTCGGCATCGATGACCACCTCCTCCGGCACCGAGATCCAGGAAATTCTCGAGACCCGCGAGGTCCGGGTGCGGATCGAGGCGGCCCTGGTCCTGCTGAAAAAGGAACTGGAGATCACCAAGCTGAAGGCCCAGATCTCCAAGCGGATCGAAGACCAGCTGTCCAAGCAGCAGCGTGAGTTTTTCCTCAAGCAGCAGCTCCAGGAAATCAAGAAGGAGCTCGGGCTGGCCAAGGACGAGAGCGAGAGCGAGATCGACAAGTTCCAGCAGCGGCTGAAGAAACTGGTGCTCAGCGATGAGGCCGGGGACCGGATTCAGGAGGAGCTGGAGAAATTGCGCCTGCTTGGCCCGTCCTCGGCCGAATTCAACGTCAGCCGGGCGTATCTCGACTGGCTCACCGTCCTGCCCTGGGGGGTCTACACCGAGGATAACTACGATATCGACAAGGCCGCGGCAATTCTCAACAATGATCACTATGGCCTCGAGGATGTCAAGGACCGGATCCTCGAACTGATCTCGGTCGGCATCATCAAGGGGGACATCTCGGGATCGATCATCCTCCTCGTCGGCCCCCCTGGCGTCGGCAAGACCTCGATCGGGCAGTCCATCGCCAGGAGTCTGGGCCGCGAGTTCTACCGCTTTTCCCTCGGCGGGATGCGGGACGAGGCTGAAATCAAGGGCCACCGCCGGACCTACATCGGCGCGATGCCGGGCAAGTTCCTCCAGGCGATCAAGACCTGCAAGACCGCCAACCCGCTGATCATGCTCGACGAGGTCGACAAGATCGGCGCCAGTTTCCAGGGCGACCCGGCCTCGGCCCTGCTCGAGGTCCTCGACCCGGAGCAGAACAAGGACTTCCTCGACCACTATCTCGATGTCCGCTTCGATCTGTCCAAGGTCCTGTTCATCTGTACGGCCAACCAGATGGAAACCATCCCCGGCCCGCTCATCGACCGGATGGAGGTGATCCGCCTGCCCGGCTACATCATGGCGGAAAAGGTCGAGATCGCCCGGCGCCACCTGATCCCCAAACAGCTGAGGCTGCATGGCCTGACCAAGGACCAGGTCGTCTTCCCCAAAGCGGTGCTGACCGCCATCGTCGACAGCTACGCCAGAGAGGCCGGGGTGCGCGGGTTGGAGAACTGCATCAAGAAGATCATGCGCAAGGCGATCAAGGAGATCGTCAAGGATCCGCAGAAGACCATGCGGGTCAGCAAGGACGACCTGTCCGAGCTCCTCGGCAAGAAGGTCTTCACCGAGGATCACGCCTACAAGAAGCCGCGGGTCGGCGTGGTGACGGGGCTGGCCTACACCAGTATGGGCGGGGCCACCCTCCACATCGAGTCGATACCGGTGCCGACCGGCCAGGCCGGTTTCAAGCAGACCGGCCAGCTGGGCCAGGTCATGGTCGAATCGTCGGAGATCGCCTACAGCTATGTCCGGTCACTGCTGCAGGACGACAAGGCGGCGACGGAATTTTTCGCCAAGAACTTCATCCATCTCCATGTCCCGGCCGGAGCCACGCCGAAGGATGGCCCCTCGGCCGGCATCACCATGGCCTGCTCCCTCTACTCGCTCGCCGTCGGCAAGACGATGCCGGCCAGCACCGCAATGACCGGCGAATTGACCCTGAGCGGCCTGGTCATGCCGATCGGCGGGGTCAAGGAAAAGATCATCGCCGCGACCCGCGCCAAGATCGCCCAGGTCCTGCTGCCGAAGGAGAACAAGGAGGACTTCGATCTGCTGCCGGAACATATCCGGGAAGGGATCACCCCCCATTATGTCGCGACCTTCAAGGATGTCATGAGGATCTGTTTCCACTGAACAACACAGCCGATACCCCGGCCACGCCCGTCGTGGCCGGGGCATGGATCAGTCGGGGAGGAGGTCGTAGTAGTAGGTAAGGATGTCGGTGCGGGTGACGATACCGATCACCTCGCCGTCCAGGACCACTGGGACGTGGCCGATATTGTTGGTGACCATGATCTGCGCCGCCTTGGTCGGCGGGGCATCGGGGGCGATGGTCGTGATGTCGCGGGCCATAAAGGCCTTGACCGGGCTGTCCCACTGCCGCTCCTGCCTCACCCGCTTGAAATCCCAGAGGACGATGATCCCCTGCAGTTGTCCGTTCTCGGCGACGAGTACGCCCCGAATCTTCTGCTCGGCCATGATCGCATGGACTTCGCGCATGGTGGTGTCGGGGGGCACGGTCGTTACCGGGAAGGACATGATGTCCGACACCTTGACCGCCTCTTTCCGCCCTCTTTCGATCCGGTCGATGATCGCCTGCTTCAGCGCCTCCGGGCCATACTCCCTGAACTTGACCGTGGCCGACCCGGCCCCGGAGTGGCCGCCGCCGCCGAAGGACTTCATGATCTGGCCGACGTCGATGCGGTCGACGCCGCTGCGGGCGATGACCGAGCTGCTGGCGTCGGCCTCGTTGGCGAAGATGACGAAGACCGCATCGACGTTGACGATCTTGCGGTACATGTTGACGACGTTGGCCAGCGCCACCACCTTGTCGTTGAGCCTGACGACATTGATCGCCACCGAGCAGTCGTTGAGCCTGCGCTTGTCGGTCCCCTTCATCAGCTCGAACAGGATCTCCTTCTGCTTTTCCTCGTAGGGCGGGTTGAGGAAAAACCCGGCGACATGGAGATCGGCCCCGTTTTCCAGCAGATAGGCGGCGGCGTGGGCGTCCTCGGCCGTGGTCGAGGGGTAGGTGAGGTGGCCGGTGTCCTCGTACAGTCCGATCAGCATGACCGTCGACACGAGCGGCGAGAGGTCCATGACCCGTTTTTTCAGTTCCCGCACCATCAGGGTGACGGTGGCGCCGATGGCCTCCTGGCGGCACCAGTGGTAGTGAATATCGCCACCGTTGAGGTGGTGGTCCCAGAGGTGGATCTCGAGATCGTTGCGGTTCTTCAGCCTGTCCATCCGGTCCAGCTGCTGCCACCGGTCGGTATCGACGACGATCAGGGTGTCGATCAGGTCGGGTTCGACCTCATGCGGCAGGATGATGTTGAAGGCGGTCTTGTGCGTGGACAGGAAGCGGGCGACGTTGGGGTTGACCATCTTGGGAATCACGCCTACCGCATTGGGGTAGAGCAGGGTTCCGGCGATGACCGAGGCCAGTCCGTCAAAATCGGTGTTTTTATGGGTGGTTATGATTTGCATACGGTGAAATGGCGTTCGCCCGCCGGGGAGTGGATGTCGATAGCTGCGTGCGCGGTGGGGCGTTCTCTGCCCCTGCCTTCGTCTTTCCCATATCATAGAATACAACGCGGATTTAACAATGGGAAACACACAGCGCCCGACGGATCGAGGAGGAGGTGGTCCGGGGGCGACTCCATGTTGTCAGGAACACCGTCTCCCCGGCCTGGATCCACCGGGGAGACGGGATATTTCACACCCGTCGCAGGGAGTTGAGCGCCGAACCGGCCCTGAACCAGGTGATCTGTTCGGCGTTGAGGGAGTGCCTGAGGATACTTTCCGAGGTCGAACCGTCGCGGTGGTGGAGGATCAGCCGGACAGTGCTGCCGGGGGCCAGTTCGGTGAGCCCGAGGAGATCGAGTCGGTCGCCGTCCTGGACGAGGTCGTAATCCTCGGGCCGGGCGAAGGTCAGGGGCAGGACGCCCTGCTTCTTCAGGTTGGTCTCGTGGATGCGGGCGAACGACCGGGTGATGACCGCCAGCCCGCCCATGTGGCGCGGGCTCATCGCTGCATGCTCCCGTGACGAGCCCTCGCCGTAATTGGTATCCCCGACCACGACCCAGTTTTCGCCCGCTCCCTTGTAGGCCCTGGCGATCTCGTTGTAGGCCTGGGTCTCGCCGGTCAACCCGTTGACCGCCTTGCCCGCCTCGCCGCTGAAGGCGTTGACCGCCCCATTGAAGATGTTGTCGGAGATATTGTCGAGGTGCCCCCTGAATCGGAGCCAGGGGCCGGCCGGCGAGATATGGTCGGTCGTGCACTTGCCCCTGGCCTTCAGCAACAGCCGCAGGTTGAGCAGATCGGCACCGCTCCAGGGCGGGAATGGTTCCAGCAATGCCAGTCGCTCCGAGCCCGGTCTGATCTGAATCCCGACCTGCCCCCTGTCGTCGGGCGGGGCGAGAAAGCCGGCGGCATCCCGGACGAATCCGGTCTGCGGCACCTCGTTGACGGATTCCGGTGGACTGAGCCGGAAGGTGGTCCCGTCGGCGGCCGTGATCCCGGTCGAGTAAGGATCACGGCTGAAGCTGCCGTGGATAGCGTAGGCCAGGCAGGTCTCGGGACTGGCGATAAAACAGCAGGTCCCGGGGTTGCCGTCGTTGCGTTTCGGGAAGTTGCGGTTATAGGAGGTGATGATCGAATTGGCGACCCCTTTCTCCAGTCCTTCCCGGTTCCACTGGCCGATGCAGGGCCCGCAGGCATTGGCGAGTACCGTCGCCCCGACCGCTTCGAGCTTCGCCAACTGGCCGTCGCGTTCGATCGTCGCCCGCACCTGTTCCGATCCGGGGGTGATCAGCAACGGGGTCTTCAGGCGCAGCCCGTGGTCGGCCAGCTGTCCGGCCATCGCCGCAATTTTTTCCATGTCCTCGTAGGAGGAGTTGGTGCAGGAGCCGATCATGGCGTAGGAGACTTTCTCCGGGCAGCCCCCTTCGGTGATATGGGCGGCCATCCGGCTGACGGTGGCTGTCCGGTCGGGCGAATGGGGGCCGACGACATGGGGCTCGAGGGTATCGAGATCGATCTCGACGATCTCGGCGAAACAGCTCGCCGGGTCGGCCAGCACCCCGGGATCGGCCTGGAGGAGATCGGCATGTCGCTCGGCGAGCTCGGCCGCCTCCAGGCGGCCGCAGGATTCGAGAAACAACTTCATGCGGCGGTCGAATGGGAACAGCGAGGTCGTGGCCCCCAGCTCGGCCCCCATATTGCAGATCGTGCTCTTGCCGGTGGCGGAGATGGTCTCGACGCCATCGCCGAAATATTCGAAGACCCGGTTGGTACCGCCGGCACAGGTCAGCTGGGCCAGCAGCCGGAGGATGATGTCCTTCGGGGCGGCCCAGCCGCGCAGCCGGCCTTTGAGATGCACCCCGACGATCCGCGGGTGGAGGACCTCCCAGGGCATGCCGACCATCACGTCGACCGCGTCGGCGCCGCCGACGCCGGAAGCGAAGACGCCGAGACCGCCGGCGTTGGGGGTGTGGGAATCGGTGCCGAGCATCATCAGGCCGGGGAAGGCGTAGCGTTCGAGAATAACCTGGTGAATGATACCGGCACCGGGCAGCCAGCAGCCGAAACCGTAGCGCTGCGACGCCGAGGCCAGGAAATCGTAGACTTCCCGATTCTCGATCCGGGCGAGGGAGAGATCGGGACCCGCCCCGCGGTGGGCCCGGATCAGATGATCGCAGTGAACGGTGACCGGTACCGCGGCCTCGTCCTTGCCGGCGAGCATGAACTGGAGGATGGCCATCTGGGCCGTTGCATCCTGAAGGGCGACCCGGTCCGGCCTGGTCTTGATATAGGAGCTGCCTGCCTCGAGCTCGGCCGCAGCCGGGGCATCGAGGTGGCCATAGAGGATCTTTTCGGCAAAGGTCAGGGGGCGGGCCAGTCTTTTCCTGACAATGGCGAGAGCCGTTTCCATTTTCCGGTACACGGATTCTATGTGATCGGCGGTCGAATCAACTGCGGTCATCGGAAATCTCCTGATACAAAGAGGACTGTCCGTCTCGACTGGAGATCGAGACGATGAAGGACGGAATCATACAGAGACGCGAGGTTTACAGAGGCGCGAGGCTCATGCCCGGATATGTTCCTCTTCGAGCATCCGGTCGATGTAATCGATGATGAACTGTCGCTGTCGGGGGGTGGCGTAGGCAGTACAGGGACAGTGCAGCTTGCCGGTGCTGCGGACCAGGAATTCGAAGCGGACCTGGTCCCTCTCCACTTCGATGCCGATGTGGAAAGGGCTGCATTGCCGGTGCTCGTGCTGGATCGGGGACAACAGATCGGGCGGCAGGGGAAGCCAATAGAGACCGATTACCGGTCCCGGTTTGAGGGTTCGCTTGAGGTAGGAGTCGATATTGTCTCTCTCCATCGGCGACAATTCGTCGATAACCAGTTGGCGCATCGTGAGTTCCGGTGTCTTGATTGATTGGTGGAGCCAAGGATATGTCCAGGGACGGCTGTTGACCGCCGGAGGGCCGAAGCGGCCTCTGCAGGCAGAAGGGATACCCGTACCCCGTCGGCAAACGTATCCGGCCATGGCGAAAAATGCTATAAAAAGTCAGCACCAGTTGCCGATAGAGGGCATGCGGCGCTCATATCGGCAGCACGTGTCTCTCGAGGGCGTGGAGCGAACTTTGGTAACGAGGACGAGGTGTCCGGGGTGATCAAAGGTCGAGCCAGGTCGTATCGCTGTTGAGGTTTTCGCACCCTTCCTCGCGGACGACCACCATGTTTTCGAGCCGGATTCCGCCCCAGCCGGCAATGTAGACGCCGGGCTCGACGGTGACCACCATGCCGGCCCTGAGCTGTTTATGGTTCAGCGATGAAAGGCGGGGATCCTCGTGGACGGCGAGGCCGACGCCGTGGCCCAGGGCATGGCCGAAGGCGTCGCCGTAGCCGGCCCCGGCGATGACCGCCCGGGCCGCCCGGTCGACCTCACCGGCCTTGACCCCGGCCCGGATCGCCTGCATCCCGGCCAGCTGTGCCCGGCGCACCAGGCGGTGCAGTTCCAGATACCTGGCGTCGGCCCGGCCCGGGACGAAGGTCCGGGTCATATCGGAGCAGTAGCCGTTGAGGACCAGGCCCATATCGATGGTCAACGGGCGGTTCTTCTCGACCGGCAGGCCGCCGGGGACGGCATGGGGCAGGGCGCTGCGGTCGGCCGAGGCGACGATCGACGAAAAGCTCGGCTGCTCCGCCCCCTTCCGCCGCATCGTGGTTTCGATGGCCAGGGCGATCTCGATCTCGGTCTGGCCTGGTTGGATGGAGGGAAAGACCTCGCCGAACACCTCTTCGTTCAGCTGGACGGATCGGCGGATGCAGTCGATTTCCGCCTCGTCCTTGATCAACCGCATCTTCTCGACCAGCCCCTTGAGGGGGGTAGTGGTAATGCCGACCTTTGCCAGGGCCTGGGCCAGCATCGCCGCGGTCGAGTGCAGCATATAGTGGCTCTCGAAGGCCAGCTTCCTGATACCCAGATCCTCCAGCAGGCGGGGCAGGAGCAGCAGCAGGCCGCGGGGGTAGAGCAGGACGGTCGCCCACGGCACATCCTGCTCGGCCTGGATCCGGTAGCGGAAATCGGTCAGCAGAAAGATCCCCCCTCGGGCCGGGACGAGCAGGACGCCCGAGGTCTCGCCGATCCCATGATCACTCCCGGTATAGCCGCTCAGGTAGCGCCGGTTCTCCGGCTGGGTGACGAGCAGGGCGTCCATCTTCTGGCGGCGGAGGATAGCCTGCAGTTTCTCGACCCGTCTTGAATAGTCCATGATACCGTGGAGGTGGAGGAATTGATCCCGGCCGGCGAGCGGGGATGGCGTTATCGCCGGGGGACGATGGCCTGCCTGATCAACTCCTTGCGCTGATCGAAGGCCTGGGTGTACTGGTTGTTGAGATCGCTCTGCATCCGCGCCAGCTCTTCCCGATATTGCGGGTGCAGGGCGGGATTGAGCGCGGCCGCCTGCGTTGCCTCTCCGCCCCTGCGTGCCATCTGCTGGCCGAGTTGGGTTCTGATGGCGTCATCGAGCTGTTTGATGGACTGCTCCTTGTGCTGGCTGTACTGCTCGAGCAGCTGCTGCAGTTCGGCGCTGACCGGGGCAATCTGGCTCCCGCCCAGTGCGATGATGCCCTTGAGGGCGAGGAGGCTGGTCGTCTTGAGCTGCTCATCACGGGGGAGGGTGATATTGCGGAGGAGGGTTTCGATCATGCCCTGGCGGACTGCCGCCTGCTCGGCCGGTGCCAGTTCCGCGAGCGTCGAGGTAAGGTCGGAGACCTTGCCGTTGAGGAACTCGGCGGCCAGCCGCATCCCCTTTTTCTGCATATCTTCATTGTCGGTCTGGGGACTGGAGGAGGCGGTCATGCGTGCCGCCCGTTCCATGACCATGTCCATGGTGCTCTTGATTTCTGCCATTGAAAACCTGCCTGTCAAATGATTGAGTGATGTAATGCAGCGTCGTCAAAATGTACAACAGCACAGCAGCGATGGCAAAGGAAAAGGATGACGGCTAGCGGCGGATGAGGCGGGCGGCGAAAAAGCCGTCGATGGTGGCATCGGGCCGGGGACAGAAGAAGCGATCCCCGACGAACCGGCCTGCGGCGGGCGGCAGCAGCGGTTCGGGAGCGGTGAGCCGGAAATCGACGTGCCGGTCGAGAAAGAGGTGGATGACTTCCTCGTTCTCCTCCGGTTCGAGGGAGCAGGTGGCATACACCAGCACCCCGCCCGCGGCCACCAGGGCGGCAGCCTGAGTGAGGATCTCCAGCTGAACGGCCTGGTAGCGGCCAAGATCGGCCTCCGCCCGGTTCCAGCGGATATCCGGATGCCGGCCGGTGACGCCGGTGCCGGAACAGGGGGCGTCGACCAGCACTCCGTCGAAGGGTTCAGCACCGGCGGCGGCGAAATCCTGCAGGCTGCACTGCCGTGTCGTGCAGCCGTTGCCGGGGTACAGGCGCGCCAGATTTTCCCCCAACCTGCGGTAGCGATGCGCCTCCGGTTCGAGGGCGGTGGTGCGGAGCCCGAGTTCCGGCTCCATCTCGACGAGCGTGCAGGTCTTGCCGCCGATGCCGGCGCAGGCGTCGAGGTAGCGTCCCCTGGGGCGGAACGGGCCGAGCAGCAGGGGGGCCAGCTGGGTCGCCTCGTCCTGGACCAGGAAGTGGCCCTCGCCATATCCCGGGAGGAGGGGAATGGCGCCCTGGTAGCCAGGCAGGGCCAGGGCCTGCGGGGCAAAAAGGCCGTCGCGGCAGGCGATGCCCGCCTCGGCGAGACGCATCCGGTACTGCTCCCGCGTTGTTGCTGCCGTGTTGATCTTCAGCACGAGCAGGGGCTCGGCGCTGTTGCCGGCACAGATGCGCCGCATCTCCGCCTCCCCGAACCGTTTGCGCCAGCGTTCGGTGAGCCAGGGCGGATGGTTGAGCCAGGGCCGACCGGAATCGGGATCGGTGTCGGGGCCGGGCAGGGTCGCCCGCTGCCGGATGCTTTCCCGCAGGATGCCGTTGACAAAGCCCTGCAGCCGTTCGGGCAGGCCGGCCGCCTTCAACGCGTTGATCGTTTCGTTGACCGCCGCCGATTCCGGGATGCGGTCGAGGAACAAGAGCTGGAACAGTCCGACCTCCAGGCCGTGCAGGACAAAGGGGTCGAGTTTGTGCAGGGGGTGGCGGCAGAGATGTCCGATGAGGCATTCCAGATACTGGCGTCGGCGCAGGACCCCGTACACCATGTTCATCGCCAGGCTACGGTCAGCCGCCGTCAGTCGGCATTCGGCGCCGATCCCTTCGAGCAGCGGCTTGACCGGGGCACGGCTCCGCTGTATCCGGCAGAGGGTTTCGATGGCACCATAACGGGCGGTTTTCGGGGGTCTCCGGGTTGTTTTCGGTATTCTGGGCACGGCTACGGGTGGTCGGGTGAGGGTTGAGGCGTGGGCAATTGATCAATTGCGCACCGCAAGCCGGTCGGACGGCCGCGGCGGTGCGAATCTACAGTTACCTGGGAAGAGGATGAAAAGCAAACGGAAAGTAGCCCCGACAAACCGTAAGGTGGCGAGAGGATGGCGGGACGATCGTCTGCCGCGATGCCCGTCCTGTCCCCCCCCCTTGTCAATCGCCGGGGGGTGAGTATGCTGATGATATTACCCTCTGGTTCTTGTAACTTCTGCAGGATGGGAGATCGACCGTCTTCTGCCCGAGGTTCTTCAGCCATGAATGTTGCCATCAAGCGAATCTACCAGAAACCGGATACTGAGGATGGGTTGCGGATCCTGGTCGATCGGCTGTGGCCGAGAGGCCTGTCAAAGAGTGATGCTCAGGTTGATGTCTGGCTGAAAGCGGCAGCGCCGTCCCATGGGCTTCGCAAGTGGTATCATCATGAGCTGGAGAAGTGGCCGGAATTCAAACAACGGTACTTCGCCGAACTCGATGGTCACAAAGAAGCAGTCGATGAGTTGTTGGAGCATGTAAAATACGGCAAGGTCACCCTGCCCTATGCGGCGAAGGCGTTGGAATACAACCACGCTGTCGCTTTATTGGAATATATCGGGATGGTTTCGCGGTAATTGGCGACACCGAAATCAATTCGTCTACGCCGGCGTTCAATCCGCGGCAGCGCAACCTCCAACCCTCAACCTGTCGGTCTGCCAGGGAGCCATCATGGAAGCCACTATCGAGAAGCGCATAAAAGACAGTTTTGCCCGTCAAACCGCGATGGCCACGATTGGCGCATCCGTCACCAGGGTCGAAAAAGGCGCCGTGACCATCGAGTTGCCGTTTCGATCCGATCTGACCCAGCAGCATGGCTTCGTCCATGCCGGGGTGGTGACCATGATCGTCGATACCGCCTGCGGTTACGCCGCGCTGACCCGGATGCCCGCCTCGGCCGCGGTGCTGACCGCCGAATATAAAGTCAATTTCCTCTCGCCGGCCGAGGGCGAAAAACTGGTTGCCCGAGGCCGCGTGCTCAAACCGGGCCGCACCTTGACGGTCTGCTTCGGAGAAGTGCATGCGGTCAAGGGGGGCAAGGAGAAACTGGTGGCGACGATGCTGGCCACGATGATCGCGCGCGAAGAAACCGGTCTGACGGATTAGCCAATCATCCTGCGGCGGCGATTGCCGCCGTCTTCAACGCGGTGACCCGGCATGCGGTCCTGGCCGCCTGGGTCCATCGATGATGAGATACCTGTGATATCGGATATTTATGCACCCATATGCTTCACGATCCGCTTGCGCATGTGGGTGGCGATCTCCGGGTCGCGATAGCTGATCACCGTGACCGGACAGCGATGAAATACCCGTTCGGCCACCGAACCGGTGAACAGGGTGCTGATGTCCCGGTTCTTCACCCCCATCACCACCGCATCGATGTTTTCCTTCACCACCAGCTGCAGTAATTTCTCGGCCGGATTGCCGACCTCGAAATGGAAGGGCACCTCGTCGCCGTTCAGCCCGACCTTTGCCAGGAGACGGGTCATCTCCTCCCGCCGTTCCTGGATGAGGGTCTGGAGGTAGTGCTCGGTGTCGACCTTGTAGCCGAAGGCGGTGATCTTCTGCACCGCCTCGAGGTCGCGCTCGTTGATGACGTTGATGAGCTGCAGCTCGGCGCCGCAGGCGCCGGCGATTTCGGCGGCGAACCGCAGCATCCCTTCGGTGAACCGCGAGAAGGCGATGGGGACCAGAATTTTCTTTATCATGTCGTTACCTGGGTGAGCATATCCATTTATTTCAACTGACCGCCGGCGTGGGGCCGTTGACCTGTGGCCCGGCACTACGCCCGGCCCGTCGCTTCTGTGACACCCAGACCAGGGCGAGCAGGGCCAGTGCCGGGATGAACATCCACTGCTTGCGCGGCCGATCGGTCAGGGTCTGGATACTGACAATCTCCTGGTCCCAGTCGATCCCCGCCTTCTGCGCCGGGCTGTTGAAGACGACATTGTCGATGAAGACCCGGCCGTCCTCGTTGCGGGTGCCGAAGCCCATCGTCAGCAGTCGCTCCTCGGCCGGCGCCTTTTTCCCGGCCGCAAGCGACACCACCATGGTGAATTCGTCACCGTTCGTCTTCTCGCCCTTCAAGGTCAGGCGCAGCTGCTTGCCTGAGGGCAGGTCGCTGACGAACTGCTCCAATTCGGCAGCGGGCCGAGTCTCCAGTTCCGGATAGATCATGTCCCAGAAAAAACCAGGGCGAAACAGGGTGAAGGCCACCAGCAGCAGCAGCCCGGATTCCCACAGCTTGTTGCGGGTCAGCATGTAGTTCTGGGTCGCCGAGGCGAAGGCCAGCATCGCGATCATGGCGCCGAAGACGACAACGGTGAAGTGGAATGGCGAGCCGATGCCGATCATCAGCAGTTCGGTGTTGTAGATGAAGACGAAGGGCAGGATGGCGGTGCGGATGTCGTACATGAAGCCCTGGATGCCGGTGCGGATCGGGTCGCCGCCGGAGATGCCGGCGGCGGCGAAGGCGGCCAGCCCGACCGGAGGGGTGTCGTCGGCCAGTACCCCGAAGTAGAAGACGAACAGATGGACGGCGACCAGCGGGATGAGCAGCCCGTTCTGGGCGCCGAGGCTGACGATGACCGGCGCCATCAGCGTCGAGACGACGATGTAGTTGGCGGTGGTCGGCAGGCCCATCCCGAGGATGATGCTGAACAGGGCGGTGAAGATCAGGGTCAGGGCCATGTTGCCGAGCGAGATGAATTCGACGAACTCGGTCATGACCAGGGCGATCCCGGTCAGGGTGACGGTGCCGACGACGATGCCGGCGGCGGCGGTGGCCACTCCGATGCCGATCATGTTGCGGCCGCCGGCGACCATGCCAGTGATCAGATCGTCAAGGCCGTGGCGGAAAGTGAACTCCTCATCCTGGATCCGACGGAACATCCCCTTGATCGGCCTTTGAGTGACGACGATCACCAGCAACAGCACGGTGGCCCAGAACACCGACAGCGAGGGTGAGAGCTGCTCGACCGTCAGGCACCACATCAGCACCACCACCGGCAGGAGGAAGTACAGGCCGGCCTGAACGGTCGGTCCGAGGTCGGGCAATTCGGTCATATCGGTGCTGATCTCGAGTTCCGGCACCCGGCAGGCGACATAGAGGAGAGCCAGATAGGCGAGGACGGCGAGGACGGCGACCACGTACACTGCCGCTTCCCCGGTGGCGGTCTTGATCCAGCCCAGACCGTAATATGTGCCGATACCTATCAAAATGGTCACCACCAGGGTGGAAACCACGCCCAGCAGCGACTGGGCCAAGGTCTTTTTATGCCGTTTTTTCAGGCCCTGCAGGCCCATCTTGCAGGCCTCGAGGTGGACGATGTAGAGCAGGGCGGCGTAGGCGATGAAGGCCGGCAGGGCGGCGTGCTTGATCACATCGAGATAGGGGATGCCGACGTATTCGACCATCAGGAAGGCGGCGGCGCCCATGACCGGCGGGGTGATCTGGCCGTTGACCGACGAAGCGCACTCGATGCCGCCGGCCTTCTCCGGGGTGAACCCGACCTTCTTCATCAGCGGAATGGTGAAGGTGCCGGTGGTGACGACATTGGCGATCGACGAGCCGGAGATCATCCCGGTCATCGCCGAGGACAGGACGGCGGCCTTGGCCGGCCCGCCGCGCATGTGGCCGAGGCCGGCGAAGGCGACCTTGATGAAGTAATTGCCGGCGCCGGCCTTCTCCAGCAGCGAGCCGAAGAGGACGAACATGAAGACCATGCCGGTCGAGACCCCGAGGGCGACGCCGAAGACCCCTTCAGTCGACAGCCAGTAATGGGACATGCCCTTGATCAGGCTCGCCCCCTTGTGGGCGATGACATCGGGCATGTGGGGGCCGGCGAAGGCGTAGATGATGAACAGGGTGCCGATGACCATCAACGGCGGGCCGAGGGCGCGGCGGGTCGCCTCCAGGAGCAGGATGATACCGACCGCGGACACCATCAGGTCGAAGGTGGTCGGAGCTCCCGGCCGGGTCGAGAGCCCGGCGTAGTTGAGGTAGATGTAGGCGGCGGTGAAGGCGGCGACGAGGGCCAGGACCCAGTCCTGGACGGGAATGTACCGCCGGGGCGACGATTTGAAGGTCGGGAAGGCGGTATAGGCCAGAAACATCGCAAAGGCGAGATGGATGGAACGGGCCTGGGTATCGTTGATGACAAAGAAATCGAGGAGAAACGGCAGCGGCGATGAATACCACAGCTGGAACAGGCTCCACAGCAGGGGGACGAAAAACAGCACTCCTTTGGAAATGCTGCCGTGCGGGGCGCGGCCGCCGCTGTCGATCTCGGCCACCATCTGTTCCAGTTTTTCTGCCGTCAGGAGATCTTGAGTCACGGTCGCCATAGTCATTTCCTGTTGGATTGTATCGGCGTCACACCTCACCGCGTCGATTCAGGCGAGGCGCACCGGCGGCGATGCGGGCGGCCGGGAGAAAAGAGAAACGATCGATGAAAAAGCCCCGGGCTGCAGAGGCGGGGCGAGTGTCGGTACCAGCCGATTCGTCCCCGCCAAGTTTTGGTCGGGCCTACATCAGACCCGCTTCCTTGAAGTACTTCGCCGCTCCATCATGCAGCGGCGCCGACAGGGCATCCTTGACCATGTGTTTCTTGTCGAGGTTGGCGAAGGCCGGGTGGAGCTGCTTGAACTCGTCGAAGTTTTCGAAAACGGCCTTGACCACCTGATAGACCGTCTCGGCCGGGACCTGGGCGGAAGAGACGATGGTCGCGCTGACGCCGAAGGTCTTGGTGTCGGCGGCGTTGCCGCGGTACATGCCGGCGGGGATCGTGGCTTCGCTGTAGTAGGGGTTGGCGGCCACAAATTCGGCGATGGCCGGGCCGGTGACGTTGACCAGGACAGCGTCGCAGGCGGTGTGGGCTTCCTGGATCGAGCCGTTGGGATGGCCGACAGTGTAGGCGAAGGCGTCGATCTTGTTGTCGCACAGGGCGCCGGCCATCTCGGCGGCCTTCAGCTCGGAGGCCAGCTTGAAGTCTCCCATCTTCCAGCCGAGCTTGGCCATGACCGCCTCCATGGTGCTGCGCTGGCCGGAACCGGGATCGCCGATATTGACCCGTTTGCCCTTCAGATCCTCGAAATTCTTGATCCCGGCGTCGGCACGGGCGACGATGGTGAACGGTTCCGGATGGAGGGTGAAGACGGCGCGGAGATCTTTGTTCGGGCCGCTTTCGGCGAACTTGTTAATACCCTTGAGGGCATCATACTGGACATCGGACTGGACGACGCCGAAGTCGAGCTCGCCGGCAGCGACGGCGTTGACGTTGTACACCGATCCCCCGGTGCTCTCGACGGTGGCCCGCAGCCCGTGTTCCTTCCTCCCCTTGTTGACGAGGCGGGCGATGGCGCCGCCGGCGGGGTAATAGACGCCGGTCACGCCGCCGGTGCCGATGGTGATGAACTTCTGATCAGCGGCGGCGGCCGGGGTGACGTCCGCCCCGAAATGCATGACGAAACCGAAGGCGACTGCAGTTAACAACGTTGAAACCTTTTTCATCGTTCTCCTCCTTGGAATTGAGTGGTCTCCCCACATACCGGAGCACCATTGTGGGGAAGGTTCACCGTACCCCGCCGTGCATCAGGCCGGGAGTAAGCCCGGATGATAAATGCAATCAGCATCGTACGTTATTGGCCTGACTTCAACAAACACCAATACTTCCCCGTTCGTCAAGATTTTTCCGCCGCGCCTGCCGATGGGAAAATTCATAAAATATATTGATATCGATTATTTAAAAAACATCGGACCGACTGCTACAAGTCCATTGCCGGCGGCGTGACGGCAGTAACCGCCACAAAAATGGTATGTCAAATGGACCTGAGGCGCTGTTCCCAGATTCTCAGGATGCTGCCGGCGGCCAGTCGGACCCGGGCCGGCAGGCTTTCCCTGATCATATACTCCCGGTCGCTGTGGTCGCCCTCGCCGATCGGTCCCATCCCGTCGACCACCGGGATGTCGAGCTGGGCGATGGTGTTGGCATCGGATACCCCGCTGCGCAGTTCTTCGGTGCAAGGCTGGCCGAGCCGCTCCGCCTCGGCGCGGATGCCCTGAAAAAGTTCGGAATTGCGGCGGTTCTGCTCCATCGGCGGCCGGCCGCCGACGTACTGCAGTTCCGCCGTAATGCCGGCGACCGTGGGGAGGGAGGCGATTTCGGCTAAGCGCTCCGCCGTCGCCGCCGCATCGGCCCGGCTCAGGAAGCGGGTGTCGATCTCGGCGGTCGCATGGTCGCTGACGGTGTTGGGGCCGATGCCGCCCTGGATCAGGCCGACGTTGACGACGATGCCGCGCCGGCTGTCGTTGAGCTGTTCCAGGGCGATGATCTTGTGGGCCAGCTCGAGGATGGCGCTGGCCTTGTCGGCCCCGGCGAAGGCGGCATGGCCGGCCCGGCCGGTCACGATCAGGCGGTAGCCCGCCCGGCCCTTGCGGCCGGTGACGACCTCGCCGTTCAGGCCGCCGCATTCGAAGCCCAGCGCCGCGACGCTCCGCTGTGCTTCGGCCTGGAAGATGGCGGTGGAGGAGGGGGAACCGATCTCCTCGTCGGAGTTGCACAGGAAGGTGAGGGGAATCTCCTCCAGAACAGCACACGAAGCCAGGGCCTTGATCGCGTAGACGGCGGCCACCAGCCCGCCCTTCATGTCGATCACCCCGGGGCCGGACACCGTGCCGTCCTCGTCTTTGTACCAGTTGAAGGGGCTGTCGAGCGGGAACACGGTGTCCATATGGCCGAAGAGAAGCAGCGCCGGCCGGCCGTCGCCGCAGGCGGGGGTGCGGAACAGCAGATGATCGCCGAACTCGGCCTGCCGCGCCGTCTCCAGGACCATCCCGGAGGTCTGCAGGCTGGCGGCGAGCCGGGTGCCGACCGCGTCCACCCCCCCCTTGCACCGGGACGGACTGGGCTGGAGGACCAGTTCCTGCAGCAACCGGAACATCCCGCCCTCCTCGCGGCGGCAGAAGGGATGTAACGGGGGATGGCGTCGCCGGAGATGTTGCCGTACATCGACTCGACGATGTCCCGGCCGACCTCGAGGGGGACGCGGAAGTGGGCGAACTGCGGGTTGCGGTAGCTGCAGTTGAACAGGTAGTAGGGCCGGACATAGGCCTCGTGCACCGTCTCGCACAGTTTCCACATCTTGACCCGGGTGTCGTTGATGCCCTTGAGCAGCACGGCCTGGTTGAGCACGGCGAAGGTCCGTTTCGAGATCCGGCGGAAGACCTCGCGCGATACCGGGGTGATCTCCTGGGCGGTGTTGATCTGGGTGACCACCCGAAGCGGCTTGCGGTCATTGCTCTGTTCCAGGATGTCGAGCAGTTCGTCGTCGACCCGCATCGGCGCGGTGACCGGGATCCGGGTGCCGAGCCGTTTCAGCCGGACATGGTCGATCCCGTCCAGTTCGGCCAGCAGCCATTTGATCATCGAATTGGGCAGGACGAAGGCGTCGCCGCCGGTGATCAGCACGTCGCGGATCCGGTTGTTGGCCCGGATATAGTCGAGCGCCTCGGTGTAGGCCTCCCTGGCGTACACCTGGTCCCTGCGGCCGATGTGGGCCAGACGGAGGCAGTGGGTGCAGAACATGGCGCACATGTTGGTGGCCTTGATCGTCAGCACCCGGGGGTAGAACTGGTCGATCAGCCGGGCCGGGGAGTGGTCGGCGGCTACCGGCGGGATCTCGATCCCGGCGTTCTCGACCATCTCGCCGGTCGGCACCGACTGCAGCATGACCGGGTCGTTGATCGCTCCCGGCAGGATCAGGCTGGTGTAATAGGGGGTCAGGCGCATCCGGTAGGATTGGGTCACCTTGGCGATCGATTGCAGCTGGGCCGGCGGCAGGTCGATCAGCCGGGCCAGGACCGCGACGGAATCGATGGCATGGCGGATCTGGCCGGGAAAGGAGTTCCAAGCCGCCTCATCCATGCCCAGTGCGGCCATGATCCGGGCCTTATTGTCGAGGATCCGGTCCCAGACCTCGATGCCGCTCGGGGCGTCGATGCCCTTGGCGGCCAGGTAGGCATCGACCCGGCGATTGGCGCTGGCGGCAATGGGCCGGGCCCGGGTCAGGCGGCCGCCGACCGAGACCATGTGCTCGTCGATCTGCTGGTGCTTGACGGCGAGATCCTCCAGGTCGCCGCCGCTGATGGCGAAAGCGGCCGGCGCGGCTGTGCCCTCCCGGTGGAGGGAGAGGAGGCGGTCGAACAGGTCGAGGATCGGGGCCGTCAGGTTCGTCTCCCGGGCCCGCGCGTACAGTGCCTTGACCGCGCTTTTCTGCGCTGCCCCCGGCTCCCGGGGGGTGGCGAGGGGCTGGGCCAGGGTGGCGAGGAGTTCCGTGGTGTAGTCGTCGAGGGGTGGGTTGTTCGTCAGTCGATCGTTGGTGTCTGTATCCATTGTTGTCACACTTCCTGAAATGTTTGTTTGACCAGGTTCATGCCCTGGCGCAGGCCGAGGGCGACGTCGTCTCGCGACCTGGCCACCGAGATCACCCGCGCCAGGAAGGTTCCGGGCATGACGGTGAGCGGGGTGCCGAGATGTTCGACGATGACGTAGTCCATCGCCAGTTCCCTGCCCGCCACCCGCCGGAACGATTCGCGCTCCCGGGTGTTCTGCGGGATGTAGCCGCTGGTGCGAACCGCCGCCACCACCTTGTGGTTATAGGTTTCCCAGTGCAGCTGACGGCGATTGTCATCCATCGCCACGGTCCCGGGCGGGAAACGCCCATGGAGGACGGCGTGGCATTCCAGTTCCAGCAGGGATGGGGCGCCGGCGGGCAGGTTCTGCTCCAGGGTGCAGCAGAACTCGAAGGTGGTGCCCTGTTTGCGGGCGTTGACCTCGAGAAACCAGATGCCGCCCTGGTGGTCGATCAGGTAATCGCAACCGAAGATGCCGCGGTACCCGGCCGACCCCAGTGCCCGGCCGGCGGCGATCGTGTAGGTCCTGAGGAGGGCGGCCTGGTCCGCCGTCACCTGTGAGGGAAAGGACGAGCCGACGAAGCGGTTGCCGTCGACGATGTGCTGGTCGGCGATGCCGGCGATGTAGACGTCGTCGGCGTTGGCCACCACCGCCAGCACCGTCGGGTCGAGATCGTGGGGGATGTAGCGGGTGATCAGGTAGTCGCTGTCTGCGGCGGTGAAGCGGCGCCGCACCTCGTCCTGGCTGCGGGTGACGGCGGAGTTGATGCCGGCGGCGGAATAGGCGGCGCTGACGAAGATCCCGTCCGGCCAGCTGTCCCGCAGCACCGCGGTCCTGGTAAGCAGGGCGGGAAGGCCCCGACAGATCTCGCCCTCGACCATGGGCACGACCTTCGTCAGTTCGCTGAACTGCACCAGCTTGCTGTTCCAGTGCCGGGCGATGGCCTTGTCCGGGCCGAGGATCGATACCCCCTTGATCGCATCGAGCGTCATCTCGACCACGCTCTCGAACAGGCTGAGGTAGAGTTCGGGCTGGTTCTCGAGAATGGCGGCGATCAGACTGCGGACCGTGGCGCTGGCCGAGACCGCGGTCATGAATGGGCCGATGGCCATCCGGCAGCTGGTCGACGGTCCCGGCTCGGGGCCGGTCACGTTCGCCGCCGCGCCGCCGCACAGCGGGTTGATGACGATCACGTCGTCATAGTAGTACTGGACGCAGACATCGGGGATGATCGCCGCGAACCGGACTTCCCGGCCGGGAACCCGCTTCTGCAGTGCTTCCCGGACGAACTGGTTGAGGCCGTAGGCCTTCAGCTCGCCGATATAGAGAAAATAGTAACAGGCGGGATCGTAGCTGAAATTGGTGTAATACAGGTCCTCGCCCTGGAGGTGCATTGCCCTGTGCTGCACATCAAGCCTCATTCCACTGACCATTCGGGGGGGAGATTGCCGCAATCCTGTCGCCGCTCTCGCTGTAGTGGCGGCGGACCGTCTGCTCGATTGCGGCCGGGTCGCCGGATAGCAGGCTGGTGACGATCCGCTGGTGGCGGTTGCCGATCTCCGCCGGCGAATAGAGATCGCTCCAGTACCGGCAGAACAGGACATGGAGTTTCAGGCGGAGACGTTCCATGTACTCCGCCAGTTGCAAATTCCGGTTCCTGCTGATCAGCAGGGAGTGGAAGTCATCGCCCACCTGCACCACCATCTTCCGGTTGCCCAGTTCGGCCTCGTGGCGCATCCGGGCGACCAGCGCTTGCAGTTTCTCGATGTCGCCGGTGGTGAATTGCTCACGGGTGGACATGATGGCGTAGCCCTCGAGCACCCCGCGGGTGGTGTAGACGTCGCGGATCTGATGAGGGGGGAGGAGGGCGATGAAGCTGCCGACCTGGGGCCGGTAGTCGATGATCCCGTTGACGGTGAGCTCCTTCAGCGCCTCGCGCACCGGCGCCCGGCTGATTCCGAGCTCTTTGGCCAGCAGGGCCTCCTTGATCTGACCGCCGGGCAGGTGCCGGCCGTCAAGGATGCATTCATAGACGTAGCCGATGACCTGGTCCTTGTAGGTCGTCTTTTGTATGGTCGTCATGGTCGGTGGTCCCCAGTTGCAGTCGATAGTCGATTGTCGACAATAGACAGCAGTATCATACCGTCGATCACGATGGACTGTAAAGTCGAATTTTCTGTTCTGATGCCATGGGCGGCGATTGTTTTGGATGTTCCAGTTCGGATTGACCGGATGGCCATATCGGCCATGTTGCCACCCTTTGCGGAAATCATCTGGATATCCCGCAGGTTGAGGGCTATGATGGAGGAAAAACCTCGCTGGCTCGTGGAACGGGACCTTGAAATGCCAGGAGCGAATAACGTATGCTGAATCATGGTGCCTGCTTTGTCGGGACCGGATTAGACATCTGTCACGGGAAAAGGTGGGGTAAGGTGCGGCCGTATCGCCGGCGTCGCCATGAAATCACTGCAAATGGCAGTAAGCCGTCGTCAAACAATAACCGTTACACAGAAATACCTTTCCGGCATAAGGGGCCGTAACGAAATGGTGAAAAATGTAACGGTTATTTCGTAACGGCCCCTAAGCTCGTGGATAACAGGAGAAGATCATGAAATCGATTATGCGGGTGGCTGTGGCCCTGACGATTATGTTTGCCGCCGGCTTCGTCAACGCCGGGACCAGGGACGAGGTCTTGCAGCGCGGCTACCTGCAGTGCGGCGTCTCGACGGGCGTCCCCGGATTTTCCCATCCCGACGACAAAGGCAACTGGATCGGACTCGACGTCGATTTCTGCCGTGCCGTCGCCGCCGCGACCCTGGGCGATGCCAGCAAGGTCAAATACATCCCGCTCAATTCCAGGGAATGTTTTTCCGCCCTGCAGTCAGGTGAGATCGACCTGCTGTCGCGGGGCACGACCTATACCCTGACCCGTGACTCCTCGTTGGGACTCAACTTCGCCGGCGTCACCTACTATGACGGCCAGGGATTTCTGGTGGCGAAAAAGCGCGGCGCCAAGGATGTCGCCGGTCTCAAAGGGGCGGCGATCTGCGTCCTGGCCGGCACGACCAGCGAAGCCAACCTCGCCGCCTATTTCCGGCAGCACAAAATGGAGTTCAGGCCCGTGATCTTCGATACCTCGCCCGATACGCTGAAGGGGCTCGAGACCGGCCGCTGCGACGCCCTCACCAGCGACCAGTCGCAACTGCACGGTTTACGGCTCGAGCTGGCCCGTCCGGATGCCTATGCCATCCTGCCGGCCGTCATCTCGAAGGAACCCCTGGGGCCGGCCGTGCGCCAGGGCGATGACAACTGGTTCGATATCGTCAAATGGACCCTGTTTGCGATGGTCAACGCCGAAGAACTCGGCCTCACCTCCGCCACAATCGACGAGATGATGAACAATCCCGATGCCGCGATCCAGAAATTCGTCGGCAGGGAAGGGATCAAGGGCGAAGGGCTCGGGCTGAAGGATGACTGGGCGGTCCAGATCGTCAGGCAGGTCGGCAACTACGGCGAGATCTTCGACCGCAATGTCGGCAGGAATTCGCCGCTGCAGATCGAGCGCGGGCGCAACAATCTCTGGACCAGGGGCGGCCTCCAGTACGCGCCGCCGATGCAGTAGTGGGACGAAGGGATCGATGATGACGGCACTGAACCGACAGCGTACCACTGAAGTGATGGTGGAACTCAGGGGAGTCCACAAGTGGTATGGCGATTTCCATGCCCTCAGAGACATCAACCTCAAGGTCTACAAGGGGGAACGGATCATCATCTGCGGTCCGTCGGGCTGCGGCAAATCGACCCTGATCCGCTGCATGAACCGCCTCGAGGAGCACCAGCGCGGCGACATCATCGTCAACGGCATCACCCTCGACGATGACCTCAGACGCGTCGATCAGGTCCGGCGCAATATCGGCATGGTCTTCCAGCAGTTCAACCTCTTCCCCCATCTGACGGTCTTGGAGAACTGCTGCCTGGCGCCGATCTGGGTCCAGAAGAAAAGCCCGCGCGAGGCCGAGGCCATCGCCATGCAGTATCTCGACCGGGTCCATATCGCCGATCAGGCGGCCAAATACCCCGGCCAGCTCTCGGGCGGCCAGCAGCAGCGGGTGGCGATCGCCCGCAGCCTGTGCATGAACCCGTCGATCATGCTCTTCGACGAGCCGACCTCGGCCCTCGATCCGGAGATGATCAAGGAGGTCCTCGATGTCATGGTCGATCTGGCCAACGAGGGCATGACCATGCTCTGCGTCACCCACGAGATGGGTTTCGCCCGGACGATCGCCGACCGGGTCCTGTTCATGGATGCCGGCGAGATCATCGAGGAAAACGAGCCCAACGCCTTCTTCGACAGCCCCCGGTCGGAGCGGACCAGGCTGTTCCTGAGCCGGATCCTGTAGCGCCGCGGCTCCGTCCGTCCCGGTTGCGCAAGCAAAAAAGGCGGTTCCCTGCACAGGGAACCGCCTTGGTTTTTCCGGTGCCGATGCCGTCAGGGGCTCAGGAGGCCTGCTCCAGGGCCACCGCCACCGACACCGAGGCGCCGACCATCGGGTTGTTGCCCATGCCGATCAGGCCCATCATCTCGACGTGGGCCGGGACCGACGACGAGCCGGCGAACTGGGCGTCGGAGTGCATCCGCCCCATGGTGTCGGTCATGCCGTAGGAGGCGGGGCCGGCCCCCATGTTGTCGGGGTGGAGGGTGCGGCCGGTGCCGCCGCCGGAGGCCACCGAGAAGTAGTTTTTGCCCTGCTGGATGCATTCCTTCTTGTAGGTGCCGGCGACCGGATGCTGGAAACGGGTCGGGTTGGTGGAATTGCCGGTGATCGAGACATCCACCCCTTCGAGATGGTTAATGGCCACGCCCTCCCGGACATCGTCGGCCCCGAAGCAGCGGACCTTCGCGCGTTCACCGCTGGAGTAGGGGGTCTCGGCGACCACATGCAGTTCGCCGGTGGCGTAGTCGAACCGGGTCTGGACATAGGTGAAGCCGTTGATCCGCGAAATGATCTTGGCGGCATCCTTGCCCAGGCCGTTGAGGATGACCCTGAGCGGCGACTGCCGCACCCGGTTGGCCGAGCGGGCGATGCCGATCGCCCCTTCGGCGGCGGCGAACGATTCGTGGCCGGCCAGGAAGGCGAAGCACTTGGTCTCTTCCTTCAGCAGCCGGGAGGCCAGGTTGCCGTGGCCGAGGCCGACCTTGCGGTCGTCGGCGACCGAACCGGGGATGCAGAAGGCCTGCAGGCCCTCGCCTAAGGTGGCGGCGATGGCGGCGGCCTTTGTCTCGCCCTTCCTGATGGCGATGGCCGCCCCAAGGGTATAGGCCCAGCAGGCGTTCTCGAAGCAGATCGGCTGGATGCCGCGGACAATGGCGGCGACATCGACGCCCTTGGCCAGGCACAGGTCCCGTGCCTCTTCCAGGGTGCGCATGTCGTATTTGTTCAGGACCGGGGTGATCTGGCCGATCCGCCTGTCGTAACTTTCGAACAGTGCCATGATGATTCTCCTTATGCGTGTCGCGGATCGATGGTTTTTGCCGCTTCCTGGAAACGGCCGTAGGTCCCGGAGGCGTTTTCGATGGCCTTGGCCGGGTCGACGCCTTTCTTGATCGCGTCCATCATCCGGCCGAGGTTGACGAAGGAGTAGCCGATGATCTCGTCGTTCTCGTCCAGCCCGACCTCCTTGACATAGCCTTCCGCCATCTCCAGGTAGCGCGGTCCCTTGACCTTGGTGCCGTACATCGTGCCGCAGACCGAGCGCAGACCCTTGCCGAGATCCTCGAGGCCGGCGCCGACCGGCAGCCCGCCCTCGGAGAAGGCCGACTGGCTGCGGCCGTAGACGATCTGCAGGAACAGCTCGCGCATCGCGACGTTGATCGCGTCGCAGACCAGGTCGGTGTTGAGGGCCTCGAGGATCGTCTTGCCGGGGAGGATCTCGGAGGCCATCGCCGCCGAATGGGTCATGCCGGTGCAGCCGATGGTCTCGACCAGGGCCTCCTCGATGATGCCGTTCTTGACATTGAGGGTGAGCTTGCAGGCGCCCTGCTGCGGGGCGCACCAGCCGATGCCGTGGGTCAGGCCGTTGACATCGCCGACTTCCCTGACCTTGGTCCATGCCCCTTCCTGCGGGATAGGCGCCGGGCCGTGGTTGGCGCCCTGCGCCACCCGGCACATTTCCTGTATCTCAGAAGAGTACTGCATACCGTTCTCCTTCAAAAAATGGGTTAAGTGGATAGTGCCGGCGACAGCACGGCTCCGGGAAAGGGAGGACTGCCGCTGGAAAATTCATGTTCGGTCCTTCACCGCGGTGAGCAGGAAGACCGGATACGGCTGTTTTTCACCCTGACCGTCGGTTTTCATGATGGTATGGACCGTGTCGACCGTGATGGACTTTAGTCCGAGGCGGCGGAGGGCAGCGGTCAGCTGGGCCCGGTCGAAGCCGTGGTGCATGACCCCGGTCGGGTTGTCCCGATGGAAGGAACCATCCTCGCTATCGAGATCGGCGAGGGCCAGGATGCCCCCCGGTTTCAGGCCCTCAACGATTTTGCCGAGAATGAGCTCGACCTCGTCGATGTGATGGAGAGTCATCGCCGAGAAGATCAGGTCGAATTGCTGCGGGCAATCCTTAGAATGCAGATCGAGCAGCAGCGGCCGGACATTGGTGATCCCCTGGGCGGCAATCTTGTCGCTCAGGGTGGCGAGCATGCCTGGCGAGGAATCGGCGGCGATCAGCGAGCCCAGGCGGGGGGCGAGGGCGAGACCGACGAGGCCGGTGCCGCAGCCGTACTCCAGCGCCTCCATCTCCTGGTGGAGCGGCAGGGCGGCGATGCCGGCGGCGATGGCCGCGGCCAGGTCCACCCGCCGCTGTTTCTGGTCCCATTCGGCGGCGGCAGTGTCAAAGCGGTTGACGTGCATATCACAGTTCCATCATGGAGGTGAAGAGGTCCTTGTCGGTCTCGATTTTAGCCCGGTTGCCGATGACGGCGCGATGGCTGGCGGACTGCATGGCGGCAAAGGCCGGGGCAAAGGCCCGTAGATCGGCCGGACTGGTGGTGATGATCTCCTGCAGCCGCTGCTTCTTGTATTCCGGGTCGATGCCGCTCAGGTATTCGTTTCTGGCGGTTGCCCCCAGCGAGGCCGGACTCTGGAGCGGGTTGTAGCTGCCGTAGGTGCCGATCACCAGCTGTTCCATGGTCGATGGCGGCACATCGAGGCGGGAGACGACCGCGGGAATGGCGCCGTAGGCCTCATAGGTCTTGCGCACCTGGGGATCGCGGTAACTGATCAGGGCGATATTGCCGGTGATCTGGCTGAACTGGATGAAGCAGCCGTAGGCGCCCCCCATCTGGCGGACGGTGTTCCACAGATAATCGCGGGAGAGGAAGGTCTTCAGCACCTCGAAGTGGCCATTGTAGCCGCCGTTGTCGGTGAGGAGGCTGCCGCCCTGCACGGCGAATACCACCTCGGCCGAGGTGATGAAGGCCTCGTGGTCGGGCAGCGTCAAGGCAGGGAGGTCAAAGCGGGTGACCGGCGCCGCGGCCAGGGCATCGGGGATGACCCTGCCGAGGTCGGCGATCCGCTCGAGTTCCTTGCCGTCGGCGGTGACGGCGAAGATCAGATTGCCGCGGTTGAACAGCAGGCGTGCCATCTGTTGCAGGGCGGCGAGGAAGGCCTCCTCCATCTCGGCATAGCCGAGGGTGAGCTTCTTCACCGCCAGGTAGGCGGTGGCGCCGTTGAACATTTCGAAATAACGGCCGGCGAGGCCGAGGTGGGCGGACGCCCGGGCGGCGGCCAGACTGTAGCCTTCGCTCTGTACCGCGTGCTCGGCCCAGGCGAATTCGCGGCCGACGATCTCCCTGATCCGGGTGCGGTCGGCGAAGGAGACGTCGGTCAGGACCTCAGCGACGAGCTGCAGGGCCTTCTCCAGGTACTCGGGCAGACATTTGAGGTTCAGCCACAGCACCGGCCGAACCCGATCCGGTTCTCCCCGCCGGCTGTAGGTGGTCAGGGAATGGGTGAAACTGCCGGTGCAGGTGGCGATCTCCTTGGCGAACTGCATGTAGTCGAGCCGGCTGGTGCCGATCTCGGTGATGATTGTGCCGAACAGATCGAGCCAGGGCAGGTATTCGGGCGGGATACAGGCGAAATCGAAGCCGAGATCGATGTAGGAGATATGATTGGTGTCGAGCTCGCTGACCAGGACATCGTGGCCGAACATCGATACCGGCCGGACCACATGGAAATCGACATCGGCGGTGAGGTCGGCCAAAGAGAGCCGGGGCAGCAGGGCGAGGGTGTCGACGTCGTTGGGGGTCAGCTGCATCTCCATCAGCTCGCGGGTGCGGCGGATGAGCTCCGCCTCCTGGTCCGGACCCAGGGTGGCGGCATGGTCCTGGAGCCGCCGCTCTTCCTCCGCTCGCGTCCGGGCAGGCTTCTCCGGGTCGGGGGTGAGGGTGAGGACGACGGTGGCGGGATTGTCAAGCAGGTAGCGGTCGATCAGCTCCTCGAAATAGCGCTCGCCCAAGGCCTTGCGCCGGATGGTGGCGATGAGGTCCTCCGCCTGCAGGCTGTCGAAGGGATCGAGTCCGTACTTGAAGGCGTTCATCGCCTTGCCGATGAGGTCGAGGCCCCGCTGGGCCTTGCTCGATTCCTCGCGGAAATTGAACTCGAACTTGTTCAGTTCCGACAGCACCAGGTCCCGGTCGAGTCCCTCGTCGACCATGCCCTTGAGGGTGGTGGCGTAGAGGTCGAGAAAGCGGTCGCGATGCTCGGCCTCGCTGCCGACCAGGTAGGTGATCATGAAGGTCCTGGTGCAGGACGAGGAGAGGAAGAAGCCGCCGAAATCCTTGCACAGGCCGCTGGAGACGATGGCCTTTTTCAGCGGTGAGCCATCGGAGTTGAAGAGGATGTTGGCGATGACCTGGAAGGCGGCGTTCTGCTCCCGGTCGGCGACCGAACCGACCGAGGTGCCGACGGCAAGGAAGGTCTTGTCGGCGATGTCCGGCGAATCGACGGCATAGGTGTCGGCGATGGTGACCGGAGAGGTGACCTCAGCTCCCTCGACGATATCGCAGATGGTGCTTTTATCGGGATAGGCGGCAAGGAAGTTGCCTTGGAGGTAGGCGAGCTCGTCGGCCAGCGGGGCGTCCCCATAGACGAAAAACATGGCATTCGAAGGGTGGTAATGACGCCGGTGAAAGTCGCAGAATTCCTCGTAGCTCAGGTCGGGAATATTCCTGGGATCGCCGCCGGACTCGTGGGCATAGGTCGACCCCGGCATCAATCCGGCAAAGATGTGGAAGAAGATCAGTCGGATCGGGTCGGAGAAGGCGCCCTTCATCTCATTGTAGACCACTCCCTGGAACTGCAGCGGGCTGTCGGGGGCCTCGCGGTGGTAATGCCAGCCCTCCTGTTCGAAGGTGCTGCGGTGAAGCAGGGGGTTGAACACGACGTCGCAGTAGACGTCCATGATATTGAAGTATTCTTTCAGGTTACGGGTGGCGAAGGGGTAGTAGGTGATGTCCGCCCCGGTCATCGCGTTGAGGAAGGTCATCAGGCCGCCCTTGTGGATCTCGCCAAAGACATCCTTGACCGGATACTTCTTCGATCCCATCAGCACCGAGTGTTCGAGGATGTGGGCGACGCCGGTCGAGTCGGTGGGCACGGTATTGAAGGCGACGGAGAAGGTCTTGTTGCTGTCGTCGTTCTTGATCGCCAGCAGGGGGCAGCCGAGTATCTCGTGGTCGAAGAGGTAGACGTCGGCATGGAGTTCGTCGATGAAGAGGTGTTGCTTCAGGGTGAAGCCCGAATAGGTGCTGCCTGGTGTGAAGGTCATGTTGATCCTCGGCGCTCAGCCCGGCTGCGCGGGATTGAGGCTAAAATTGTTTCTCCGAGTCGATGAGCAGGGTCACCGGGCCGTCGTTGACCAGTTCCACGGCCATAAAGGCCTGGAACCGACCGGTGGCGACTCGGATCCCCCGCTGGCGGATTTCTGCGATAAAGCGCTGATACAGCGGCTCGGCGAGAGTCGGCGCCGCCGCTTCGGCAAAACCCGGTCGTCGGCCCTTGCGGCAGTCGCCATACAGCGTAAACTGAGAAATGATAAGCATCTCCTGGTCAATATCCAGCAGGGAGCGATTCATTTTCCCACCCTCGTCTTCGAAAATCCGCAGGCCGATTATCTTATCGGCCATCCATTTTATCTCATTTGGCCCGTCGGTGCCATGGATACCGAGGAAAACGACCAGGCCGGGGCCGATCGAGCCCAGCATCTCTTCCCCAGACGTCACCACGGCCCTGCTGACCCGCTGAACTACCGCCCGCATCTCACTCCATCCTCTGCCGGTGCTGCCGGCGGCTTGCCGGTACAGATTGCTTGCGGCTGCCGGCGGTGGCGGGCAGAACCGTTTCCACCGGTATCCTGCTCGAGATCAAGGGAAATTCCCGGAGCTGAATGGTCAGGGCAGGCGGGGAAGGTCAAAAGGGACATCGGAATGACGAACCTGAACGAAAATGAGGAGGTGGCTGGGAGAGATCTGATGATTTGAGAAAACACAGGACTACAGGATATACTGCCAGGATCCGGCACTGTCAACCGGGAATCGGAGCAGCGGGAAGAACGGCAGCGACGGATTGGTCCGGCAGGTTTGGTCTGGTTGGAGAGGGGAATGTCGGGGAGGGCAACGGGTATCCACCGGGGTTAGGAAAGTGAAGGATGGCTATTCACATTGCCAACTCGAGATGGTATGTTAAAAAATCTGGATGTATCAAACTTTTAGACAATATGGTCAGTTTCCCAAAGGATGATCCATGATACAAAAACTACAAAGTCTTATCGAGAGGTTGTCAAAGGAGCTGCCTGGCATTCTGGCTGCCGCGGTCGTCACGGTCGACGACGGCATGTCGATTGCCGCAGTGCGGCGTCGCGAGGATATTGAAACCGATGCCGCCTCGGCGTATCTGGCCTCGATTGTCCGATCGAACGCCAAGGCCATCCGTCTGCTTGCCGATGACGAAGAGGTTGATGACATCCTGGTGACCACCAGCCACTATCATTTCATCATCAGGCATACGCCGGGACAGCCATTCTTTATCTTTGTCATGACCACCAAGGACGAATGGCTGGCCAAATCGAGGATGCTGATCAGGAAATACGAAGTGCAGTTTGCGCAGTTCGCCGAATACTATCGCAGAAACTATGGCGAGGAGTGAAGCGGCGCCACTGCTGTCGGCTGCGGTGTTCCGGGAACAGGCGGGAGCCGGCAGATTGAGGTGCCCGGGGTCATGAGCCGCGGGCAGCATGCAGGAGGGGCCAGGCTGTTCGCCTGCCGGGCCCCATGGCCATTTACAGGGAAGCGGCTTCCTGGATTCTTTTCGAGTTCTTTTTGATCGCAATCCTGATCCAGCCGAGATTGGTGTCCTTATCGGCGACAATCACAAGGAATGCCTCTTCGCCGACCGGCGCGAACAGAACCGGCCCTTCCGCATACTCGAGCATTGTCATGTTCAGATTCCCCTGGCCGAGCTGCATCCCCATCGACTCTGCTGATCCGAATCCCGACGAGGCGATGGCGCCGATCATTTCGGCATCGATGCCTGACCTGGCCATGCTGTCGAGCAGAAAACCGTCTCGACCGACGAGACAGGCAGTGTGAACGCCTTCAATACCGGTGAATTCAGCCAGGATCTTCTGGATGTTGGTCATGTCGTTATCCTCTGTAGATGTTTGATCGTTGGGTTGGCTGCCCGGTTTGTCTGCGGGGGCAGTCGATTGTGTATCATTCCGGGGGATGTCCGGATCTGCCGATGCCGACGGGACCGGCACTTGTTTCTCTTCGGCAAACGGGGCTACCGATCCGGATGTTGACTCAAGAATGGCGCTGTCCAGGTCTTCGAGGGCCGATTCGGCTGGTGCTGCGACCACCTCCCCACCGCTTTCATCGGACTTCAGCGCCACTTCAAAGAGGAGGGACTCGAGGCTCTTTTCGATCGTGACGACGGGAGGTTCCACCCCTTTGATGTTCTGCAGTGAACCCCCCTGGAACCTGAGGATCGAAAAAAAGGCCTTCTCGCCGCTTTCATTGTCGCACATCGCATGTACGACTTCGCCGTTCTTGAAGAAGATGATGCCTTCGTGGTCGGTGGTCGTCACCTTCAGGGCTGCTGTCGACCGCGAAAGCCCGTTGAATTGGACAATGTCCATCAGCTCGATTCCATCGACCCTCCCCTGAAAGCCCTCCGCTTCCCTGAGAACCTGCTCGACGGTATTTCTCATATCGTTGATGTCGAAAGGTTTTTCAATAAAACGGAGACTGCCGCTCATCATCGCCTCGTTTTTATAGGCATTCGATGGGTAGGCGGTCATGATGATGACCCCGGTCTGGGGGTAGCGGTTGTTGATCTCGATCAGCAGATCAAGCCCGTTCATTCCCGGCATGTTGATGTCGGTGATGACCAGGTTGACACTCTTGTCGCTGAGGATTGCAAGGGCTTCTTCGCCCGATTTGGCGGCGAGAATCTCGACATCTTTCATCCCCTTGTTGAGATTTCTCTGCAGCATCCAGAGCATATCCTCTTCGTCGTCTACTACCAATACGGTCTTCATTTTCTCTCCTCGTGTATCCGCCTGTGATCCGCGGGAAATAACCTGAACGGGGCAGCCATCGATGCTCCGGTACAGCTCCAATTACTGATCGATAGCGTTGAAGCAAGAGACATGCCAGAGCAAGCAAGTGGTAAAATTTGCTATATAACTATTTGTAGATAAACAATGTATTTGAATAACTGCAGCTGGTGGGGGACAGGCCCTGCTGGACCGAAATGGACAGAATCCGACCATGTGGTCAGATTCTGTCCATTTCCAGTTTCTCGCGTAGGGTTGTACGGGAGATCCCGAGGAGACGTGCCGCCTTGGATTTGTTATTACCGGTGAGGTTCAACACCTTTTCAATATATTGCCGTTCCATCGCGCGCAGGGTGAGGATTTCCGGAGTGCGGGCCGGGCCGGGTTGACTGATCTGGGAGGCCAGCCCGTGAAGGGTGATCCACCCGGTGCGGCAGAAGATCGCTTCGCGCTCGATGGTGTTGCGGAGTTCCCGGATGTTGCCGGGCCAATCATAGTGCAGCAGCTCCCGGCAGGCCGAGGGGGAGAAGCCGTTGATCTCCTTTTTCAATTCCTTTTTCAGGGCCTGAAGGAAATAGTTGGCCAGGAGCAGAACATCTTCTCCCCTT
This sequence comes from Desulfobulbus sp. Tol-SR, assembly GCA_000769715.1. Classification (GTDB taxonomy): domain Bacteria; phylum Desulfobacterota; class Desulfobulbia; order Desulfobulbales; family Desulfocapsaceae; genus Desulfoprunum. Next base: position 57,717 of record JROS01000028.1, on the reverse strand, counting down.
TCCCGTAAGGGCGGCAGCGGTATGGGGATGACATTGAGCCGATAGTAGAGATCCTCCCGGAAGCGTCCCCGGTCAATCTCCTCCTCGATATCGGCATTGGTCGCGGCGATGATCCGCACCTGGACCTGGATGTCCTTGATCCCCCCGACCCTTCTGAAGGTCGATTCCTCGATCAGGCGGAGGAGTTTGGGCTGCAGGGAGATCGGCAGGTTGCCGATCTCGTCGAGGAACAGGGTGCCGCCGTTGGCGACCTCCACCAGGCCTTTTTTGTCCTGGCGGGCATCGGTGAAGGCGCCCTTGTCATGACCGAAGAGCTCGGACTCGATCAGATTGGCTGACAGCGTGCCGCAGTCGACCTTGACGAATACCCCGCTCTGCCGCTTGCGGCGGTCATGGATGGCCCGGGCCACCAGTTCCTTGCCGGTGCCGGTTTCACCGGTAACCAGGATCGGGGCGCCGACCTCGGAGGCCATCAGGATCGCTTCCTTGACCCGGCGCATGGCCTCGCAGGAACCGAGGATCCGATCGATACCGACCTCGGCGGTTTCGAGCCGCGCCTTTCTGCCGATCAGGCGGGATTGCATGATCCGGTTGAGGATCGACCTGAACTCGAGGAGGTCGAAGGGTTTGGCGATATAATCGACGGCCCCGGCCCGGAGGCAATCGACTGCGGTCTTGGCATCGTTGATGCCGGTGAGCATGACGATATCGACATCGGGATTGATCTCCTTCAACCTGCCGATCAGGGAGATGCCGTCGGTGTCCGGGAGGCCGATATCGAGAAAGATGAGATCGATGACCGAGGTGGCGGCGGTATCGAGGGCACTGGCGCCGTCCGGGGCGGTAAAGGCGGTATATCCGTCCTTCCTGACCAGAGCGGAAAGGGAATAGCGCAGGTCCTCGATGTCGTCGACGATCAGTACCGCGCCCATTACTCCTCCACCTGGAAGAACATGGTGAAGGTCGTCATCCTTCCTTCGATGCTGTCGACGGTGATGATGGCGTCGTTTTCCTTCAGGGTCCGGTAGACGATGGAGAGGCCGAGTCCGGTGCCGGTCGTCTTGGTGGTGAAAAACGGCTCGAAGATCTTTTCGAGGGTGGCGGCAGGCATGCCCATACCGTTATCGGAGAAGGTTACCATGACATAGCGGCGATCGGTCTGAAGGCTGGGATGAAATTTCCGGTGAACGTAGACCTTGTTTTTCGGCACAACCTTGGCCGCGATCTCGATCTTGCCCTGCTCCCGGATGGCGTCGATGGCGTTGAGTATGAGATTGAGAAAAACCTGCTGCAACTGGTTGGGATCGACAATGATGTTCGGCAGATCCTTGGAAAGGAGCTGGATCAGCTTGATCTGCCGCTTCATCAGTTTGTTGTTGATGAGCGGGATGGTTTCGGACAGGATGGCGGCAAGGGAGGTAGGGCACTTGTTGGGAATGACCGGTCTGGCATAGGAGAAGAACTCCGAGAGCAGCTCATTGAGGCGGTTGACCTGGTGGATGATGCGGCGAGAGCATTCGAGCTGGTCTTCGTTGCCCTCGGCATTTTCCTCGATCGACTGGGCCATGATCTTGATGCCGGCCAGGGGGTTGCGGACTTCGTGCGCCACCGCGGAGGCGATCTCGGCGACGGTCGAGAGGCGATTCATCTTCTCCATCTCTTTGCGGACATATTTCAGCTCCGAGATATCACTGAGTGAGATGATATAGCCGACTTTGCTGCCTTTGGCATCCTCACGCGGGACCGTGGAGAAACTGATGATCTTCTGTTCACCGGTCGGGGTGATCAGGGTAATCTCGTTCTCCGTTTTCGAGGCCTGCTGTGTCTTGTCATTCAGGATCTCCGCGGCCTTTTTTCTGCCGAGAATGTCAGCCAGCAGCCGGCAGTCCAGCGTTGCCGCGAATGGGTTGAGGATCGACTGAGCGACGGCGTTGCTCTTGATGATATGGCCCTGCAGGTCGGTGACCAGGAGACCATGATGGAGCCCCTGGATGATCGAATCGGAGAATTTTTTCTCTTCCCGCAGGTTGATGATCGAGATGCGCAGGTCATTGACGAGGTTGATCAACTGCTGGTCCATGCGCTGGTTTTCGATGACCGTGGCGAGAATATTGGCGATGGACTCCAGCAGCTGTGCGGTTGCGGGGGTATGACTATGGTGGTGATTGCCGTAGATAACCATCACGCCCGATGGTGTCCCGTCCTTGATGATCGGGACACAGTAGTGACCTCCGGCGGACTGGAAAGTGCTCCCCGCCATGGACAGTGGTGGCGGGGAGGCAAAAAACCCGGCTTTGCCGTCCCTTGCCGTTTGGCCGCAGTGGCAGAGCCCGAAACGAACCTTCCTGCAGGCCAGGCCCTGCTCCTCGCTGAAACCCCTGGCGGCTGTCAGCAGAAGGAGCTCGGAATCCGGTTCGACGAGAAATATGGCTGCCTTGCGGTTGAACTCGAATTCTCCGAGGGAGATGAGATAATCGAGGATGTGCCCGAGTTGGTCCTTCAGTTGGGAAGGCTCGAGCGATATTTTCAGGATATCATTAATGATTTCCTGGTGTTTTAAGGGATCTTGGGGTTGCGGAAATGAAGATATGTCGTATTGCCTGCTTTCCATACGCCTCAAGTGAACGCCTCTGCGACATCCGTTGCGGATCTGTGTATTCCTCGTCGAGGGTTTATCGCTGACGGGGCAGGTCACCGTCCAGCCCGGGGCCGAGAGGCGGATCTGCACCAGAAAACCAGTACGGAAGAATACAGTTTTCAAGCTGATTTTGTCAATTGACAAACAGGGTGTCCCGGGAACCGTCAAACCCCTTTGTCTGTCTTTGCGGACAGAGAAATCAGATTTTCCCGGTTGCGAGCAGAACCGCCACCGCCAGTCCGAGGCAGACCCGGTAGTAGCCGAAGATAGCCATACCGTGCCGGTTGAGGTAGGAGACCATCCATTTGATTGCGGCAACGGCGGACAGGAAGGCGAAGACCAGGCCGACGGTCAGGGACAGGGGGTCGAAGATCTGGAGCATTTCCTCGCCGTGTTTGACCGCGTCATAGGCGGTCGCCCCACCCAGGGTCAGGACGCCCAGTAGAAAACTGTATTCGACCGCCGCCGGCAGCGACATCCCGACCAGCACCCCGCCGACGATGGTGATCAGGCTGCGGCTGACCCCCGGCCACATGGCGATGCACTGGGCGAGGCCGATGACCAGGGCCATTTTCCAGGTCAGATCATCCAGGGCCACCCCGTTCCGGGCGGTCTGCGGCTGCGATTGCCGGTGCCAGTGGACGGCAAGGATCGCCAGACCTCCCGTCAGCCAGGCGGTCACCACCGGCCAGGGGCCGAACAGCCAGGTCTTGATGGTGCCGTTGAACAGCAGGCCGATGACCGCCGCCGGCAGGAAGCCGACGATGATGTTGACGAGGAGGCGGAGGCCGACGGGGTCCCTGCCGGCCAACCCGGCGAAAATCTGGCGGACCCGGCGAAAATAGAGGCCGAGGACGGCGATGATGGCGCCGGCCTGGATGCAGATGGTATAGGCCTCGACGGCATCCTGGGAACGTTGATCGCCGTTGCCCACGCTATCGCCGTCGATGCCCATGATCCGTTGGGCGAGGAGAAGATGACCGGTGGAACTGACCGGCAGGTACTCGGTCAGTCCCTCGACGACGCCGAGGATGGCGGCCTGACCGACGCTCATCGCCGGTGGCCCGACTGCTGCCTGGCCGACAGGCTCGCCGGTGGCGGTCGCCGGGGGCTGACTGCCCAGCCAGAGGCCGGCGCAGATGAACAGGAGAAGGAGAGAGCGGATCGGCGTCATGCTCGGGGAAGGACCTTGTCGGCTTGCGGAATCAGGCGATGGTGCCCGGTGAGAGTGGTTCGGGAATACGGCATGAACCTACCATGGCCTCCAGCCGATGGCAAGTTTGATGTTGCCTGGCCACAATACAGCGCAATGAGGGTGGCACCACTATTTTCGACCGAGGGCCTTCTCCAATCGGGCCATGGCGATCCGGTAGCCGTACAGGGCCCGGTAGTAGTTGCTCTCCGCCTGGCTGTGCAAGGTCCGCGAGTCGAGGACCTCGGTCGAGGTGATCACCTGATTGAGGTACTGAAGGTTGGTGATCCGCCAGTTCTCCTGTGCCTGTTTCCTCCCCTGTTGGGCGGCGGCGATGCTGTTTTCGGCGACCTGCAGGTCGAGCCAGGCCTGCTTCACGGCCAACCGGATCTGCTCCTCCGCCTCCCGCTGCCTTTCGGTCAAGGCCTGTTTCGAATACCGCTGTTTGGCGACGGTGGCCCCGGTCTTGCCCCATTCGAAAAAATCCCATCTGGCCGTCAGGGTGACGCTGGCGTTGTGATCGTTGGCGAAATCGTTGGTTTCGGCCCCGAAGTCGCTGCCGTTCCGCTCGTACTTGCCGTTGACGGCGATGGTCGGATAGTAGCCGCTTTGGGCGATGGTGATGGCGTGGTCGAGGCTGTCGAGCCCCAGCCGGTAGCTCTTCAGTACCGGGCTGTTGCGCCGGGCCTCGTCGTAGAGGGGCTGCAGCTCGAGAAGCCGGGTGGTGACGGCGGTGAAATCCTCCAGGGTCCGGCCCGGTTCGATCTCGCGCCCCATGATCCAGCCCAGGCGGCTGCGGGCCACCTCGCTCGCTGCCCTGGCCCGTTCCCGTTCCTGGATGGCGTTGGCCAGGGAGGCCTCGGCCTTGAGCAGATCGTTGCGGGCGTTGAGGCCCTGGGCCAAAAACCCGGCGGCGTCATCGCGGTGGGCGGTCAGCGCGGTGACGTTGGCGTCGGCGACCAGGCTGAGCCGGGCCGCCAGCAGGGCCTCGAACCAGGCGACCCGCAGGTCCTGACTCACCGCGACGATCTGCTGCTGCCGCTCCAACTCCCGGATCTCAACCCCGATCTTCGCCATCTCGTGGCGGCTGGTGACGGCGAAGCCGGTGAACAGGGGCTGGCTCAGGGACAGGTCCCAGCGGTGGACATCGTCATCGCCGACCACCATCGGGACCCCGCCGATGCGCTGGTACGGTTCGTCCTCCAGCAGCGAATAGCCGTACTGGGCCGAGGCCTTGGGCAGGAGATCGGCCCGGGCCGCCCTGACCTCTTGGCGGGCGCCGTCCCGGATCGCCGCGGCCTCCCTGATCAGGGGGCTGTGTTGGAGAGCGATGGCGAGGGCCTCGTCGAGGGTGAGAAGTGGTCCCTGGGCCGCCACGGCAAGGCCGGCGGCAGGCAGCAGGGTGAGGGATAAAACAAGGGCAAGGAATCGGTTCATGGGCTGTACCTTGAAGAGGGTCCGGTCATGAGATGGTCTTCTTGAATCCGGCGGCGGCGATGGCGACAAAGGCGCCGGCCAGCACGGTCTGGGCGGTGATGCTCGGCCAGAGGGTGGCGACGCCGACATCCTTCATCACGATGCCGCGCAGGATCTCGAGATACCAGCGCATCGGGTTGAGCATGGTGGCATAGCGGACAAGGGCGGGCATGTTGTGGATCGGGAACAGGAAACCGCTGAGCATGACCGACGGCATAAGGACCAGGAAACTGGTGAGCAGGGCCTGCTGCTGGGTGGCGGCACTGCCGCTGATGATCAGCGCCAGGCCCATGTTGCCGACGAGGTAGATGCCGGACAGCAGGTACAGCAGGGGCAGGCTACCCTGGATCCGGACGCCGAAGACGACGTAGGCGACGGCGAGCATGATCGACATCGAGATATAGCCGGTGATCATGTAGGGAATGGTCTTACCGAGAATGAACTCGAGGCCGCGGATCGGCGTGACCATCACCTGTTCGATCGTGCCGATCTCCTTTTCCCGGACGATCCCGATGCTGGTGAGGATGATGCTGAAGATGAAGAGCATGACCGCGATCAGCGACGGGACGTAGTAGAACCGGCTTTCCTGGTTGGGGTTGAACCAGGCCCGGCTGACCGTGTCGAGTTGGACCAGCGGGGTGGTGAGGCCTTTGCGGTCCTGGCGCTCGGTCTGTTTCCGGTCGTTAAAGGCGCTGACGATCATGCCGGCGTAGCCGAGGGCGATGGCGGTGCTGTTGCTGTCGGTGCCGTCGGTGATCAACTGGAATTTGGCGGTGCGGTCGGAAGCGAGGTCGTCGGCAAATCCCGCCGGCACCCGCAGCACCGCCCGCACCTCGCTCCGGTCGAGCAGCTCGGCCAGTTCCCGTTCCGCCAGAGCATAGTGGACGATGCGGAAATAGTTGCCGCCGGTGAACTCGCTGATCAATTCGCGCGAAGCCGGGGTCTTGTCCATGTCGAGGACGGCGGTGCGGATATTCATCACGTCGGTGGTCAGGGCGAAGGCCATGACGGTCATCTGGATCACCGGCACCCCGAAGATGACCACCCGCATCCGCGGGTCGCGCAGCATCTGCAGGAATTCCTTGATCAGCATTCTCCGGATCCGGTTGAACATCGCTTACTCCAGCTTGAAGGCGAAGGCGCGGTTGGCGGCAACGATCATGATCAGGGCGTAAACGCCGAGAAACACCGCGTCGAGCCAGAGGATGTCGAGACCGATCCCCTTGAGGTAGATCCCCCGCAGGATGGCGATGAAATAGCGGGCCGGAAAGATATAGGTCAGGATCTGCAGCGGCACCGGCATGTTCTCGATGGCGAAGACGAAGCCGCTGAGCAGCAGCGTCGGCATGAAGCCGGTGATGATCGCCATCTGGTTGGCCAGCACCTGGGACTTGAGGAGGATACTGAGCAGCAGGCCGAAGAACAGGATGCCGGTGAGAAACAGGGCAGCCAGGGCGAAGAGCAGGCCGGCGTTGCCGACGATCGGGACATCGAAGACCCACCGGCCGATGAAGACGGCGAGGGCGACGTCGATCATGCCGATGGCGAAGTAGGGGACGACCTTGCCGAAGATCAGCTCCGGGGCCGTGAGCGGGGTGCTGATCAGCTGCTCCATCGTCCCGCTCTCCCACTCGCGGGCGATGGTGGTGCTGGTCAGCATGGCGGCGACGACGACCATGACCAGGGCGATGATCCCCGGGATGAGGACGGTCTGGCTGCGCAGGTCGGGGTTGTACCATGACCGCTGCTCCATCACGACCGCCGGTCGCAACCGGCCGCGGCCCTGCAGTTCCTTCTGTTCCGCCGCGACATTGCCGGCGTAGATGGCGCCGAGGGTGGTGGCGTAGGTCATCGCCAGGCGGGAGGTGTTGGCGTCGCTGCCGTCGCCGATGACCTGGATCGCCACCGGCCGCCCGGCGTCGACCCGGGCGGCGAAATCGGCGGGGATGACGAGGGCGATCATCGCTGCGCCGCTGTCGAGGTCATGCTGCAGGCCGGTATAGCCGTCACGATGGCTGCGGATCGAGAAGTAGGGCGAACCGGCGAAGAGCTCGAGCAACTCACGGCTGGCCGGGGTCTTCGACTGATCCCAGACCACGGTCGGCACCAGCCGCAGATCGAGGGTCAGGGCGTAGCCGTAGAGCAGGATCAGCACCAGGGGGATGGCCAGCGCCAGGGACAGGCTGCGCCAGTCGCGCAGGACGTGGAGCGTCTCCTTTCTGGCTACGGCGGCCAGACGGCGCGGATTCATGGCCGTTCCCCCTGTCCGCCGGGGCCCTGGCGGCGGTTGACCTCCTCGATCATCGAGATGAAGACATCCTCCATGCTCGGCAGGATCGTTGTCAGGGAGGTATCCTTCATGTTCAGGTCGTCGAGAAGGCGGGTGATGGCCCGGGATGCCGCGGCCGCATCGGCGGCAACGATATGGAGGCCGGAGCCGAACAGCGAGGCGTCGCGGACCTCGGGCAGGGCGCGCAGAGCGGCGACCAGGCCCAGCGGGTCGGGACAGCGGAGATCGATGATCTCGTCGTGCATGAACCGGGTCTTCAGCTCCAGCGGCGATCCGATCGCGATCATTTTCCCGCCGTAGATCAGGGCGATCCGGTCGCAGTATTCGGCCTCCTCCATGTAGTGGGTGGTGACGAAGATCGTGATCCCCTGGCCGGCCATGGTGGAGATCAGATTCCAGAAGCGGCGGCGGCTCAGCGGGTCGACGCCGCTGGTCGGCTCGTCGAGGAAAATGATCGGCGGCTCGTGGAGGATGGCGCAGGCCAGGGCCAGACGCTGCTTCCAGCCACCGCTGAGGATGGCGGTCAGGCTCCGGCGGTGGTCGGTGAGGCCGGCCATCTCCAGGGCCCAGGACTTGCGGCGGTCGAGCCGGTCGCCGGCGAGGCCGTAGATGCCGCCGTAGAAATCGATGTTCTCCTCGACCCTGAGATCCTCGTACAGCGAAAACTTCTGGCTCATGTAGCCGATGTGCAACTTGATTTCCTCGGCCTGGCGGCGGATATCGAACCCGGCGACCGTGCCGGTGCCGGCGGTGGGGCGCAGCAGCCCGCAGAGCATGCGGATGGTCGTGCTCTTGCCGGCCCCGTTGGGTCCGAGAAAGCCGAAGATTTCCCCTCTTTTGACCTGGAAGCCGATATCGTCGACGGCGACGAAGTCGCCGAAGCGGCGGGTCAGGCGCTCGACCGTGACGACGCTGCCGTCGCCGGCGGCAGCGGCAGGCGGCGGCGCAAAGAGGGCGGTCGGCTCCGGTCCGGCGGCGCTGCCGTCCGTGCGGTCGAGGACGCTGACGAAGACATCCTCCAGCGAGGGGGACGATTCTTTCATGTGATCCCAGTCGACGCCGGCCAGCTCCAGGAGGCGGCGGGCCTCCTCGGTGGCCCGGTCGATATCGGGACAGACCAGGTGCACCGAATCGCCGAAGGTGTTGACGGCGGTGGCGGAGGTGCGGCCCTCCAGGATCGTGGTGACCTCGCGGGCCCGGCTGCTGCGGATGGTGAGGATCCTGCCCGGCATCAGTCGCCTGATCTCGTCGGGACTGCCCGTGGCGAGGATCCTGCCCCGATCGAGCAGGGCGACCCGGTCGCAGCGTTCGGCCTCGTCGAGGTAGGCGGTGGTGACCAGTATCGCCACCCCGGCCTGCAGCAGCTTATGGAGGATGCGCCAGAAGTCGCGGCGACTGACCGGGTCGACGCCGTTGGTCGGTTCATCGAGCAGCAGCACCTTCGGCGTGTGGATCAGGGCGCGGACGAGCTGCAGCTTCTGCTTCATCCCGCCCGACAGGTCGCCGGCCCGGCGGTGGAGAAAGGGCCGCATGTGGCTGAAATCGAGGAGTTCGCCGATGCGCTCCTGCCGGCCCCTTCTGGCTACGCCGTACATGTCGGCGTAAAAGTCGATATTCTCGAGGACGGTGAGATCCTGGTACAGCCCGAAGCGCTGGCTCATATAGGCGAGCTGGTCCTTGACCTGCGCGGCCTCGGTGGCGACGTCGAACCCGGCGATCCTGGCCGAGCCGGCGGAGGGGGCCATGATCGAGGCGAGCAGCCGCAGACTCGTCGACTTGCCGGCCCCGTCCGGGCCGACCAGGCCGAAGATCTCCCCCGGAAAGACCTGCAGGCTGAGGCCGTCGACGGCGGTCAGCGGCCCGAAGACCTTGCTCAAGCCGTCGGCCTGGATCGCCGGGAGGGATTGGGGTGTCACCGGTTCTGGTCCCATTGACGGTTCATGCTCGTGGCGGCTGATTCATCGTTGGCTGAACTCTATCAGGGCATCGGCCGGCATCCCCGGTTTGAGCTGGCCTTCCGGGTTGTCGAGGTCGATCTTGATCCGATACATCAGCTTGACCCGTTCCTCGAAGGTCTGGACCGATTTGGGGGTGAATTCGGCCTCGCTGTTAATGAAGCTGATCCTGCCGGTGTAGACCCTGTCGGGGTAGGAGTCGGTGGTCACCTTGACTTCCTGATTGAGTTTGACCCGGCCGAGGTCGGTCTCGTTGATATAGGCCCGCAGCCAAGGCCGGGCGGTCTCGCCGATGGTCAGCACCGGCGCGGCGGGGTTGAGGTATTCGCCGGCCTCGGCCGAGGTGCTGAGGACAACGCCGTCGACCGGTGCGAGCAGGTCGGTATAGCTGAGCTGCTGCCTGGCCTGCTTCAGTGTCTCCGCCGCCGTGGCGACCTTGGCGCGGGCCTGGTCGATCGTTTCCGGCCGCGGCCCCGCCCGCCGCAGATCGAGCTGCTCGGCGGCGGCGGCCACCCGCGACCGGGCCTCGTCCCGGGCGTTTTTCGCGGTCTCGTGGAGGGTGCGGTAGTTCTCGAAGGCCTTGCGGCTGACTCCGCCTTCTTTGTACAGGGCAGCGTAGCGGTCGTGGTCGAGGCGGGCCTGGTCGAGCTGGACGACGGCCGATTTTTCCATCGCCACCGCCCGGTCGTATTCGGCTTTGGCTGTTTGGATCTCCTGGCTCCGGCTGCCGGCCAGGAGTTCGGCCAGGACCGCCCGGGCATAGGCCAGGTCGGCCTCGGCCCGGGCCACGGCGATCCGCTGGTCGGTCGCCTCGAGCATGGCAACCTGCTGTCCGGCGGTGACGGCATCTCCTTCCTGCACCAGACGTTGTTCCAGCCTGCCGGGGATCCTGAAGCTCATCTGGACCTCGGTCACCTCGATATTGCCGGAAATCCTGAGGGAAGCGGAATCGTCACGGTGATCGAGGCGGTTGTAGATGAAGGTCGCGAGCACCACCAGGACGACAACGACGGCAACGATGCGGATCCGTTTGTTCATGGCTCATTCGATGGGGAAAAGGGGGTGGAGTGGGGCTGCGGGTCGGGGACGCTCCCTGCACCCCCGCCGCTGACGATCCCGGCGATACCTCCGAGCGAAAAACGCCAGACGAAATCGGACAGTCGGTCGAGCTGGGTCTCGATCGGGATCTCGCTGCCGGTGATCCTCTTGACAACCGGTGCGGCCAGGGCATAGTAGAGGCATTGGCCGATGATGCTGACGGCGCAGGGGAGCAGGACCTCCGGCCCTCGATGCTTCCCGATGATACCGACGAGGATGGTGAGCAACAGTTCCTTGTGCGGCTTGATGTATTGGTCGAGCACGGCCTCGAAGGCCGGGGAGGGATCGAGCAGTTCGCGGGCGATCAGCCTTCCCTTGCCGTGGCGGCCGCCCCATCCCTCGCTGCTCAGCAGCCGGTAGAACATGGACCGGATGAAGACAAACAACTGCCGCTCGGCCGGCATGTCGCTGTCGATCCCGCCATGGGAGGGAAATCGGGTGAAGCCGGTATGGAAGACATGCTCGAGAACGGCGGCGTACAGCCCTTCCTTGTCGCCGAAGTGGTAGTTGATGGCGGCGACATTGACCCGGGCGGCCTCGGCGATCCGGCGGATCGTCGTCGCCTTGAACCCTTCGCGGCCAAAGATGTCGCCGGCCGCTTCGAGGATTTTCTCTTTTGTCGTGGATGGTCCAGTCAAGGCGCTCCTCTTGTTAAACAAGTGATTCAAACAGAAGAGTAAAACAACTGTTTAACCGTTGCAAGCAAAAATTGTCATGGCAGTCCGGCTGGTCAGCTCGTTTGCAGTTGTATTCATGACCATCGAGGAGCGATAATGACGGCAAGGGTAAATAAGGCTTGAGGGATGATTTATTTTATGTTAGTGAATACAAACAGTTGAATCGACTTATGGGGGGGTGCCGGGCCCTTTGGCGGTTTCGGCTGCGGCGACAGCGATAACGAGATCGGGTCATAGCAGTCATTTCCGAGGGTACAGGTACTCAACAGGGGCGTCATGGATGTTCCTGAAACAACGATGCGAGAGGAATCCCGATGAAAAAACTGCTGCTGGTGCTCATGGCTGTCATCCTGTCCGGCTGTGCCGGTACGGGGCCGAACAAGACCAACCTCAACCCGGAACTGGCCGAACAACCGGCCGGGGTGTATCCTCCCGGAATTCTCATCACCGTCGAGGGCAAGGATAACCGGCCCCAGCAACAGGTCGTCATCTATACGGTCTCTAACGATCCGCCCATACTGGTCAATCAGGTGGCGCCCCATGTCCTGCTGGCCGAACGTCTGGCCGACGGTTTCAGCCAGCAGGGGCTCCTGCGCGGCGGCCAGACGCCGGTGGTGGTAACGATTGCGGTGGAGGAGCTGCTGGTGACGGTCGGCCGGACCAAGAGCGGGCTGCTGTACAAGTCGGTTGCCAGGAGCCGGATCAAACTGACGATCAACAATCGGGGGTCGGTCCTCACCAAGGACTATAATCGCCAGGAGAGCAAGGAAACGGCGACCAAGCCGAGCATCGCCGATCTTGAAAAGATGCTGAACGTCCAGCTTTCGGATGTGCTCCAGCGAATCCTTGGCGACGGCCAGATCCGCGAATCTATCCGGGGCGGAAACTGAGCCTCCAATCAGCAAGAAGCCACTTGCCTTTGCGATTGCCGCCTTCGATCAATGGTGGAGCTCATACGGAGAATTCCCCGTCCTGGTCTCCACCATTTTTTTTGCAGTGGCTCAGAGCAGTTTCCGGACTGCCGATGACACCGCGACCCCGCCTTTGCCACTGTAGGATTCGTGGTTTTTCTCGATATCCGGCAGTTTGTAGAGATAATTGACCATCATCCCGGCCGATTGGTGGAGGCCCTTGTCGGAAAGATCGGCGGCCCAGTTGATCTGTTCGATCCGGGCGCCGTTGGCGAGGTGAAAATGGGCGACGCGGTCGAGTGCCTGCCGGCCTTTTTTCGCCGAGGTCAGGTAGCGGGCGCAGAGCCTCAGCAGCGGGACCTGAAGGGCATTCCTGCTGTTGGTCGCGGCGGAATCGCCGCCGCGGATGATATCGAGCAGGCCGGGTTCGTTTTCGGCCGGCTGCAGCAGATCGAGCACCCGTATCTCGCGCTCGCTGAGCCCCGATTCGCGGGCCTCGGTCCGCAGCCAGTGAATGAATCCGGGGATCGGCGACAGGGTCGAGAAGTTCTTCAGATTCGGCATCCTGGCGCTCAGGTCCCTGACCACCCGCTTGATCAGAAAATTGCCGAAGCTCACTCCGGCAAGACCCTTCTGACAGTTGGAAATCGAGTAGAAGATCGCCGTGTCGGCCTTTCTCGGATTGATCACCGGAGCCTGCTCGTCGAGCAGGTCATGGATATTGGTCGAAATGCCGTTGACCAGGGCGACCTCGACGAAGATCAACGGCTCCTCCGGCATCCGTGGATGGAAGAAGGCATAGCAGCACCGGTCGTCGCCGAGCCGGTTCTTCAGGTCGTCCCAGGAGCGGATGGCGTGGACCGCTTCGTACTCGATCAGTTTTTCGAGCAGGGCCGCCGGCGTCTTCCAGGTAATTTGTTGCAGGTTGAGAAAGCCGATGTCGAACCACGATGCCAGGAGACCGAAGACGTCCTGGTCGAGGGCCGCGAGCGCCGGGTCCTCGCGGGCCCACGGCATCAGCTCGGCCCGCAGGTCGACGAGGAATTTGACCCCTTCCCGGAGTTCGTTGAATTGGCGCAGCAGTCTGGTCCGCGGCGGTTCCAGCTGGCGGCGCAGGTCGCTGGTCGCCTGCTGCAGCTGTTCCGGGCCTTCGCTGGCCCGGAGCCGCTCGATCGCGGCCTCGACGGCATCGTTGTCGACATCGTAGTCGGTGGCCAGCAGCTCGAGAAAGCGCCGGCGCCCCTGGGGATTGAGGACCAGGTAGGCCTCGCCGAGTTCAGCGGCCCTGGCCCTGGCGGACATCTCGCCGCCGCGCCCGTCGAGGCAGGCCTTGATTTTTTTCCGCAGTTTATCGAGATCGCCGGTCGGCAGATCCGGTTCGACCACGTCTTTCAATTTGCCAGAGTCACCAAGGGGCCAGATTCTCCGAATTCGTCGCAGGGTCCAGTCCCAGATGGGTTCATCCGCAGTGCGCATGGATCCTCCTGTAAGCTGAGGTAACAGGGTGAGAGGGGAGTGAAACGCAACCGTATCCGTCATTTCATCGTCATCTTAACGTGGGAATGAAGGAAATGACAGCGGCAATCGGAAAAAGTATCGATCGTGGGGCCGTGTCAGGTGCTCTGAAGTTGAATAATTATTGTTATATAAAATGCATAGAGTATCAACAATAACACGCCGCGCCACCGTTCGATGGAGCCGGCCGGCGTCGGACAGGTGCAGGCCAGGGATACCAGGCCGAAAACCAGCGCCAGTGCGATTTCGCGCCACGATACGACGATGGGGTGGATGATCGCCGCGATGGGCACGATCGCCAGGCCGTTGAAGATATTGCTGCCGAGAATCGTGCCGAGACTGACCTCGTCGTGACCGCGGACCCTGGCGATGACCGTCGTGGCGATTTCCGGCGCCGAGGTGCCGAACGCGACAATGGTGGCGCCGACGACGAACTCGTCGATGCCGAAGTCGATGGCGAGGCCGCGGGCCCCGGCGACAATGAACTTCCCGGCAGTGACGAGAAAGGCGAGGCCGACGGCGCAGGAGAGGATCATCAGCGGCAGGTGGGATTCACCGAGTACCGCCCCCGCGGCACTCCGCTGTTTCCGGGCCTCGATGCTCGTCGCCACCAGCCAGGCGATGAACATCAGCAGCATCAGGATCCCGTCGAGCCTGGAGAGTACGCCATCGAGAAACAGGATGCCGGTGATGACCGGGGTCAGCAGCGCCATCGGGAAATCGCGGCGGACGCTGTCACGGGGCGACTGCATCCCGGCAAACACCAGGGCGAAACCGAGAACGAAGGCGATGTTGACGATGTTGCTGCCCAGGGCATCCCCCAGCCCGATCTGGGGCGTCCCGGCCAGGGCGGCACGGACCGAGACCGACAATTCCGGGCTCGAGGTGGCGAATGCCGCCACGGTGGCGCCGATGATGCCGGGGGAAATCCGCGCCCAGCGTGAGAGTCCGACCACGCCGCGGACGAAGAGTTCGCCGCCGATGCCGGCGCAGACCACACCAAGGACCAGGGTGGAATAATCGTTCATGGCAACCATGGGAGCGAGTTGCGGGTACCGGCCCGGCAGTCATCCCAGTGGTGCGGGGCGATTTCAAGGGAAAAGGTAATTGGCATTGTGCAGTTTGTGTACCTGCTTTCGTTTCTGTATAACGGAACTCTCGATGCTCATTCGCTTCACTCTACCATTGCCTTCAGGAGGGCATCCCTGGCATCGGAATAAAACTGAATGTCGATCCTTGTTGCCATATCATCCGACAGATCAAAGAGCTGCCGACGGCAGGCCACCGGCATCAACAGCGCCGAAGCACCTTTCTCAACCGCAATCTCGGCAATGGTGACTGGGTTGTGAATCGACTCGATAGAGCCGCCTAGATTGATCTCTCCCACGATAATCAGACCGCCGCGTACGCTTTTCTTCAATAAGGCTGTGCAGAGCGCAATCAGTGATGCCATGCCGAGCTTTGCGCCGGACTTCGAAGCATCGAAGGCTCGGAGTTGCGCGGTGAATTCATGGTGTCGAGGGTCTTTGTCACCGACCAGTTGCATAGACCGAGCGTAGAGGTTCTGCTCGGCGTATCCCATGCTTTCCTTAAATGCTGGTGGCACCGGTTTATTGAGGATTTTGACGCTCGAACCAGGGCCTTCATTTATCTCGATGCGGTAGAGTCCGGGATGCTCTTCTCCACCACCCGGTGAGATGGTCCAAACCTGACCAGGCTCAAGAGGATCACAGCCAATGTTGTTTTCGCTTTGTAATTCAGGGGTCGAAACAAACTTCTCGACGCCATCAGCACCCACCACATAACTGAAGTGGGTGTTGCGGAATTCGGCGGCGCCGATGCGTTTCTGTTGTTCTTTAACCCGACGTCTTGCCTCCATGGCTATATGGACGGCCCATTCGACATCCTCGTCGGCTGCCTCAACCTCACCGGGATAGAGGAGTTTAAGCAAGCCGCTCACGGTTTTATTGACCGCGTTCGTATCGCGCCCGGAAAGAGCACCTCCGAAAAACACCCGGTTTTGCAGTACGCTTATTCTGCTTTGATTGCGAAGCTGGCTCCAGCACTCGGACAAGAAATCGCTGACGAGACCGAAGTGATTCGTCAACAGTTCTTTACTGATTTTGGGGACATCCCATCCAGGCAGAAACGCATGGATACGATCCATGAAGGCGGTGTCGTCTCGCATCTCCGGCGGCATGGGACCGAACAAGTGCCCGATACGTTGCTGATGCTCAACATCGACATCGAAATTGCCGACCAGAACGATGCTGCCATCGGCGCGGATGCTCTCCTTGCCACGGCTGAATTCCCCGGACTCCATGAATCCCTTCATGATGTTTACACCATCCTTCTGATCAAAGGAGATACCGGAAATCTCATCAAAACAGACTACATCGTATTGGCAGACCAACCCACGCCGACCGGACGCGTTGTTGACAAACATTTGGGCGACCGTTGCCTTACCGCCGGAAATCAAATGCGCATACGGAGAAACCTGCTGGAAGAGATGGCTTTTGCCAGTTCCCCTAGGGCCGAGTTCCACCAGATTGTAGTTACGCTCAACAAAGGGAACCATCCGCAACATCAAGGCATCACGTTGTCGCTCAGACAATCCAGCCGGTTCTATCCCTATAGAACGAAGCAGGAATACCTTCCATTCTTCAGTGGTAAATGCTTTACGGGCCTCGGCCAGGTTGTCGAGTACATCCCGTTTCGATAACTGGATCTCCCGCAAAGACCTCACCCCAAATGGCCGAGATGGTTTTTCCTGGGCGATGACGGAATCATATTCTATCGCAATTTCAGCATAAAATCCGCCCGTCAGCATCCGTTCATGTTCATTCACCAGTTCGGGGCTAATGCGGACATCGGTCAGTCGCAAACTGGGTAGTGTTGCGATATAGGAGTCGGTCTTGGCATCCAGGCGAGCGGTAATGAGATCGATGATTTTGACCTCGCCGTTTTCCCTGGCCCGTGCCTTGAAGAGCTCTTCTTCTCCGGCTTTGACCGTTCGTGACCTGAGCTGTCTCTGGACGATCTCAAGACCTTCATCGATCTCGTCCTGCTCGGTGCTGGCGCAGTAGCGGCCGAGCAGAAACTCGACGACATACGTCGGCACCGGAAACTGGCGGCTGAACGTCCGAACCAGATCCTTCCGGACCAAATACCCCTCCAGCGATGAGGCCGCCTTTTTGTCGATCCGGTCCATTTCAATCATGGTTTAGCTCCACCAATTACCGTGGCGATTTGCGCGGCCAGCGATCCATTGGAATCAATCAAAACCACAAAGGCTTCTCGCCCCTCCATGTCCTCGTCTTCGACGACCACGGAGGCTGTTCCGTTGTCTTTGAGCGGTTTGACGCCGACGACGACAGTGGACAAGGCATTGCCGGCCTGGCTGCGAACATCAAGTGATAAACCCGAGAAGTTGCCATCCACGGCGACAGTGCAGCGCAACCCCTTCCACACCACATCGGTGAATGCGACGGATGTCGCCGCCTGAGCGGAAGCGCCTTGTGTTACCGTTATATGCAGTGTCAGGCATTCCTGCAGGCTCAATCCGCCATGGCTGTACTCTTCGCCGTTCTTGAAGCAGCTGACGCCGTCAGCGAGGGCGAAGTATTGGTTCGGATTCCAATACCAGGGATAAAGCCGCTCCTCGGTAGTGGCCCCCGGCTTCAAGGAGGCGCAGCGTCCCCACTTGTTGTCCGCCAAAGCGCTGGGAAGTTCGATTTTTGGCAAGCCACCGGGCAGCAACAACCAGCCATGGTCTGTCACAACCCGAACACGCTTCCATCCTGCAGCCAGGAGCTCCGTGATACGGTCTCTGATTTCCAGGATCAGGGCGTCGATGTGCTTGGCAAGTTTCCACCCACGGTCATGACCTTCATGGTCGAGGTCCCCAAATTCACACCAAGCCATGCCTTGGCCATCGCCATCAGCAGAGCGTTCAAGGATCGACCATCCCGCGTCGGTCAGCAATTTCTTCAGGTGGTAGCCACCCTTTAATGACTGACCGGTGTCTGCTACAGACGGCTCAAAATCAGGACTGCCATACTCACCCCGAATCCTGTCTCTGACCGGGGTGACTGCCGCTTTGCCGGTCGCGGTTACGCTGGGCAGGGCTGCCCATGCCGGATCTTCGGAGACCTCAAGCCCGCATGTCTCCAAAGATTCAACCAAGCGCTTTCCAGCATCGAACCGAAGGCCGTCGACGAACAGGATACAGTCACCGGGGCCGAACTGCGGTGCCTTTGCCGTCAGGCATGTGCCCCCGGGGTAAGACGCACCGTCAACCAACTTCTGGAGATAACGGGCTGATTCTTCTACCCACGGCAGGTAAACGGATCGGATAGCCGTAGTCACTGCTTCAAAATCGGCAGAATTATTGACCTGCGCCAATGCTCGAACCAGTCCGTCATCGACCCGCCATCCATGATTGCAATATCCCGTCGCGAGTTCTTCCGCTGTCCCCGCCGCAAAGGCGGTTGTCGTGATCTCGGCGATGGTAGCCAGATGTTCCAAGGCGCAGGCCAGGGGCGCATCGCCCAGTTCAGCCCATACCAAAGTGCGCCTGCGACCGTGCTGCTTTTCAAGTTCTTTGATCTTTGCTCTCGCATCGTGAGCAGGTGCTTTGGCCAGGGCCATCAGATCTCGGTGCAGGTTTCTCTCCTGGTCATCATTCCATTGTGGCCAGCCGTCGAAAGATCCATCTCCCGTGTGCCAGAAGATAGTGTCGATCGGAGGTCGGCACTTCCTGATCTGCGCCGGGATGTTGGGGTAGCGTTGAGGGGCCTCATAGTAGCGCTCCCAGACTGCATGCCACGGACCAACGCGCTCTGCGAGCCTTACACTGCCCGCCAGGATGCCTTCATTCTGCGGGTTAAAGGCCAATTGAGATTTGCAGATTTGGACAAAGGCTTGCCATTCGTTCTCGCCACGACCCGCCTGGAATGCATCCCCCTGATTGAGCCATTGCAACAGGTCGCGAATCGGGTCGCCGCCGGTCAGCAGGGTGTTGAAATAGTCCTTGTTAAGACGCTTACCTTTCAGTAAGGAGACATCCTCGTCAAGGAGCCGGTACAACGCGAGCTGCATGGCATTCTTGGTATCGTTGTCCTGTGCCACATCCAGCCCAAGCCCACCCTGGTCCGATTTCAGGTAGGCCAGGATCGTCCAGTCTTTCGCATTGATTTGCGACCAGATAACGCCCCGGTATTGCAGTTCGGCAAGGGCTTTAAGGTGATCCGGGCAAGTTTCAATAGCCCGCAGATCCTGGCGGCTGACGCCGGGGAGATAAAAAATCGGTGTCCGGTCCTTGGGCAGTGAAATATCCCCGGCACGACCGGCAATCACGCAACGCAACCAGATGGCAGGCCCAATACGCTTATCGGGCGCGTAATCGCCCAGGATCATGAGTTCAGGCAGTTCGGCCTGAAGAATGGGTATGACGGCTTCCCATTGACGGTCACGATCCGGCCACAGAATACAGGCTGGAGCCACCTGAACCTCGGGGTTGAAGACGGCGGCATCGCGGACGGCTTTAATCAAGCATTCACAGATTCTCATAGCAGCCCCTGACGGTTGGCTTCTTGCCAGACGAAAGGTGACTTTTTTTTCATATAGTCAGCAGGCAATCCATACTCAAGATAGTCCTGATACCATCGCGCACGTAACTCGCGACATTGAGGGTCATCTAGTCCAAGTCGATCTATGGTTTCTTCAACGATGCGCATAGCCCTGATATCCAAGTTCGGATTTGGATAAATATGTCCAGTGGAAAGCTGAAGCCGAAACAGCTCGGGAGCAAGAAAAAAAGGGTCTAGAACGTCGGCGTAATCACGTTTGCGGCTGTTCATCGTTGAACAGACAAGACGATAATTATTCCATTCATATGCTAGCCCAGCATGTGCTGACTTGGCAATAAAGTGGTCAACGCTACCACCTCCCATGAC
This sequence comes from Desulfobulbus sp. Tol-SR, assembly GCA_000769715.1. Lineage (GTDB taxonomy): Bacteria > Desulfobacterota > Desulfobulbia > Desulfobulbales > Desulfocapsaceae > Desulfoprunum. The sequence goes on along the minus strand of JROS01000028.1, from coordinate 38,008 downwards.
ACGCTCAAAAAAAACGCAGAGATAGGCACAGACACCACCATAAACTTTATGTAGATCGTTTAGACAGTCGCGCCAATATGGGTTAATATCTGCCCTTGGAGGTAAAGGTTGATCCAGCGCATATCCTTTTTGGGCAAGATGGGCTAAGCCCTTCCTCCGGACTTTAGTTTCGAATGTTCGGGGCTCAGGTTGGGCTACGACAGGTATCATTTCAACCACCCCTGCTTCTCACCGACATATCGCCAGCGAATCCAGAAAGGATCGGTATCACCTAGCAGGCCGCGCAACTGAGCATCCAGCTCTTTTGCACGCTCATGGTCAATCACTTTTTCGGATAAAATTTCAGCTGCTTGCCGTAGTAAATTTTCAGCCGGTAACGATCGGGCGCTGCCTAAGTCAAACGCTTCGCTCATTAGCCATCGAGATACTTCACCTTGGCGTACAAACTGCCGCTTAGCGAGGGTGACTTTGTCCTTGGTGAGATCCAAATCAAACCAAGCATCTTTTTGAGAGTCGAAAACTGGTTCCACAGAGGCCATTATCAAGGGAGAATGCGTAGCAGTGATCAGTTGGACCTCAGCGTTTCTTGTTAATTTCTCCATGACAGAGAGCAGAGCCGGAACAATGCTTCGCTGCCAGCTCGGATGCAGATGGGACTCGATTTCGTCAATAAGAAAGGTGATTTGCTTCGTAGCAGGTTCACCGATTTGTTTGGCTGCTTGTTTGTGTTCTTCCCATGCCCATACTAGAAAGTAGGCCAATGCCATGATACGGCGCATACCAGACGACGCATGCACAACAGCCACATCTTGCCGATAGGGCATGCGTATGGTTGGCATGTCACGCACATCATCCAAACTGATCCGTGTCAAATCGCCAGGCTCCAAGGTTTCTTTGGTCGAGGGAGAAAGCACCTTTAACACACTTTTTAACTGACTGAATGGTCTTCCTTTCTCCTTCTGCCAACCGGCCCAGTCCCGAATGAGCCCATTGCAGAGCCAAGTGCTACCCTGCCCAGGAAGTCCATCCCAGACCTCCATAGGACTAAACACATAGGCAGGTACCCTATCTTGAACATCTAATCCACCTTGTGTACGCCAATAATTACGATCTGGATCCCAGACTGCAAAGCTACCATCCGACATAGCATAAAGTACCAATCCAGGATTTGCTGGTCTTCCTGGCCGTCCGGTCCAGGCTTGTTCCTTGCGAAGATAACTGCTTTCATAACTCTCTTCCTTGCTCTTGCCAGAAAAAGAGAAACTGATTTTGGCTCTCCCTTCAGCAGCAGGGAGCGCCTTTTTTCCTGCGGTTAGTTTCTGGTTAATTTCGGCAGGCCATCTGCGTGTCAGTGCCCACCAGGCAATATCCAGCAAAAAACTCTTCCCCAGTCCATTATCGCCGGTGAGCAGGTTCAGTCGCTTGCCGAATTCCAACTCCATCTTTGCTGCCGGCCCGACATTGGTCATTTTTAAATGTTTAATCATGGGATAATCTCCTTCACTCCCTCGGTTTGTCGAAGCACCGGTTATTCGAGTGACGCTTGACGTGTTTCTCGCGTAGCAGAAGCATTCTTGAATCCATAAGGGGCAGTTCCAATGGCAAGTAATACTTTAGCGTAGCCATGATCCTTGATATACGCCACCGCTCTGTTCAATCGGCCAATTGACAACTGTGTATGGCTTTGGAGCTCTGGCCCCTCCGCGTTCTTAAGGGCGGCTATTGCATTGAGCACTATCTTTACGTCCTCGCTTGGGGAGTACTCCAGAAATTCACTGAGGGCATGGAAGAGGAGATATGTTGCCTCGACAAATCCGAAATCATAGGGGTGTGTACCTATTTCCTTGTTCGTTTCAGCGAGTCCTTGTGACTCCAATTCATCCACTGCGTCATTGAGTTCAGTTGGGGTAAGATGAAGAGCCTCAGCAAGGTCTACATTTCGGACTGCCCGCATGAATGGTTCATCAACATCTGTTGCTCGAACGAGATAAAGCCCAACTGTCAAAGCCAGCCGAGATAATCCGGCAACGGGCTGTACAATCAACTGCAAGTGTGCTGGAGTTTCGCCTAGTGGCGGTTTATCCGATATCCCAGCAATCGCATTGAGAATAGACCTCACTCCACCGTCAAAGTCAGTCCGCATGTCCACCCAGTGGAGGGCGCGAAGTGCAGTCGGGATTTCTACATCTTCCTTGAGAATGGGGACAACACGAACCAGGTCCTCAATGCGCCGTATCGTCGCCACGTTCAGTTCTTCACGCACCCAACTTGAGCGAACACTCTCCTTCGAGAGCACAATGGCAAAGGCTGCGGCGTTGGCGAGACCCTCCTCGAAGATTTTGCTGACGATCGAGTCACCTGGTTGAATGTCCCACTTGTCAAACCACACATCTTGTCCCTGGGCTATAAGGGCACGGGCTAAGCACTCCACGAATTCCCTATCATTGTGGGAGTGGCTGAGAAAGACCTTTTTACCCGAGGTCATTGGCTACCTCCTTTATGCGTTGCAGGTCGATGGAAGTGCGAACGATCAGATCCATCGGTCGGAGACTTCCTGCCGCATGTTCTTTAATGTGGGTTGGATTGATCTTCCCGATGGAGGTAGCCTGGTACGCACCGCACGAGTTTCGGGAGGTAATCCGAACAAGCGAGAGGGGCACTTCTGCCGCACCAGTCTTTTTGTGGATATCGATTACAGTTCCAACGGCAAAATCGATGTCACCGACAAGAACAAAGACCCATCCCTCTGGCATATCGCGATTACGTTCAAACGACGTTACCTGCACCCCGCCCAATTGCCCGATATAAAGCTGCCAGCCTTGGCCAAGGACCGAAAGGGTTATGAAGATCAGCGAGAGAACGCCGAAAGTGGCAGTCATCATCGCAGCGCCACTCAGCGTAATGCCATGCGAAGGGGTGATATACATTGCAAGGATCGACGCGCATCCGGTGAGCACAGCCCACCAATTACGAAAGAACGGGCTGAAGAGGAAGCGCAGGAAGCTGGGTAGGGTTTTCACTGTTTGTAAATCGCCCATGGAGAAGCCCTAATGTTATTCCGTCGCCTCAAATGCGGCACGTTTCTCGGTCAGGGTCAGGTGGTGGTCGTTGATGCGGTCGCCATTGAACTTGTGGTACCAGGGGGCGGATTCCACGTCCTTGCCCCGGTCTTTCTCCCACTTGATGTTGGGTTTGTCGCATAAGCACCCGGCGCCTTTCTTGCCGACATCGGGCACTGTGAGGAACGGGCGGATGTTGAGGCGCACGCCGTCGTTGAGATCCGGGTCCCAGCCGATGGGCTGTTGTTCCAGTGGTTTCCAGCGCACGAAGATGTCGTAGGGCGCTTCGCCCTCCAGGATCAGCTCCAGCTTTTTCTTGAGGGTCTCGGCGGCAGCCAGACGCTCCTGGGCGCCGTCCACGTGGCTTGCGATGTCCTGCTTCTGGCGGCTGATCCAGTCGCCTAGGTAGGTGTAGATGAGGGTCTCCAGCAGCTTGGCGTCGAGCTTGTGGTAGTTGACCAGGGCCGCGAAGCCGCCCTGCAGGCCATCCCAGATGTGCCAGATGAAGGGACGGTGCTGAAACAGCTTGCAGTGCTGGGTGAAGAACTTCTCCCGCAGCCAGGTCTCCAGTGTTTTGCCCGCGTGATCGGCGCTCTTCAGCAGCGCGGCCAGGGTGTCATTGGACCAGGCATCGCCGTAGGCGGCGGCCAGCAGGTTCAGCAGACGGTCGGCCGCCGAAGCCTCTCCGCGCACCGGCGGGATGCAGACGATGCCGTCATCATCGGCGTAGCTCGCCAGGGACGCGCAGCGCTTGACCCATTCGCGCTGCTCGTCAGCCAGTTCCATGTTCGGGTCCAGTTCGGCAGGCCAGCTGTAGCCGAGGAGGCGGGCAGTGGCGACTTGGAGAGTATCCCTACTATTAGCGGGGTGACCATGGAAGATCCATTGAGAGGGATCCTGGGAGCATGGTTTTGGCAGACCCTGAGGGTAAGCATTTTTTGCAATCGACTCCCAATGTTCTAAATCAAACGGGACCTTTACAAGCGTATTGCAACTCGCCTTGAGATTACTATCTATCTGCTTAAGTTGCCTCTGAAAGTCGTCAGATTCAACAAAAAGGCTTATTGCAGGGAGGTCTATCTGATTTCGAGGATGTATTACGGCGATATTTTCATCAAATGCTTTTCCAAGATAAGGTCTAATATACAAGTAGCCTATACCTGATACAGCAATTCCAGAGCTTCCCCAAATGTTAACACCTGCTTTCCATTTTCCAGATGTATAACCAGTCTCCTTTTTCTGTTGAATGAAACTGTATAGGAGCCCCTTTCCTTTTTCCCACCGAAATATCTGTGAAGCACCGTAATCCGAAAGTTCTCTTTTATTTGGTGTTGACTGTTGTGGTTCCCAAATATCATGGAAATACTGAACCTCCCAGAACTGGAATACATAACAATTCTTATCAAATGTACCTTGGCCATGAAGGCCTTCTGCGAATTTTGAAAGCAAAGCGCCGCCGTCAATCTCGGCAAGACTGATTCTGGAATCCGGATTTTTCTTTTGGTCAGCTTGACCAGCCCATAGCAACCTATCATAAATGAGAGATTGAGCTTTGTTGTCAGGCCCTTGTGCTGCCCATGCGTCAATCCCAAAAAACTGATGCCTTGGGAGTGGTTTTTTATTGCATATAGACACCAAGAGCCCTTTGACGACTTCTCCTGAAATCGTTTGAAATGCGCCTGGGCCAAGCCGATTTATTGAATTTAGTTCATATTTATCAATAAGGCGTTTTCTGAAATTCTGGCAAGGGTTTATGTAGAGCCAGTTCTCAGGTAAAACTACAGATGCATTTCCAGATTCATTTAAATACTGGAGGCATCGAATCAAGAAACCATACGCAAGATCATGCTTGCTGTCGGAAAAATGAGTTTCAAGATATTTTTTTATCTCATCGTTATGTTTTCCACGCACCAGATAAGGTACGTTTGTAATAAGCAAATCATAACCCTTAATCATTAACAAAGACGCTTTAGCAATGCCGCTTGCAACAACGCCCATCTCATTTTTTACGTCATCTTTCTCTTCGGCTAACGCTTTCGTGAGTAGCGGTCCAACGTCTTCCCATTTCATTTCAAACAGCGAACCCTTGCCCAGGCTCGCTTCGGGATTGATCAGGCTGCCGAGTACCGGTGCGTCCTTGAACTGTTTGTAAAGCTCTTCGAGTGCTATCCGCAGGTTGGTGTTGTCTCCAGCCAGCGCCAACCAGTCCTCTTTTTTGGCGCTGATCGACAAACCGGAGCACGCCACATTCAATTCCGGCAACACGCGGTAGCCGCCAGCGCTCGGGTATTTCCATGCGGTCAGCGCCAGGGCAAAAGCGGCCAGCTCCACGCAGCGTTGGTCCAGTTCCAGGCCATGGATGTTTTCCCGCAGCACTGCGTCCACCGCCTCCCTGGCTGAAAAACCATCACGCTCCATGCGCATCGGCACCAGCATCAGCAAGGCTGCCACCAGGAAATGGCCCGAGCCGCAGCAGGGGTCGAGGGTCTTCAGGTCGGCAAGCTGCTTCGGCCAGCCGTTGAAGGTTCCGGCCGCCGGTGTCCAGGTGCCGTCTTCCTGCTGCACAAAGCGCAGATAGTCCAGCGGCACACCGGGGATCGCCGCCTTCCGGCGTAGTTCCTCTTCGCTGCTGGCGTTTTTAAGGTCGGTCTCGATGAGCCGCCGTGCCGCCCACCAGGCCCCCAGGGAGTTGTCGAGCAGAAAGCTGACCATGTAGGGTTCGGTGAAGAGCTGGGTGACGGCGGGCAGCTCCCGTGCGCCGATCTTGACCTCGGAGGCGTTGACCTCGTCCTTCTTCTTGGCCTGCCAGAATTGATAGACCCAGCCGAGGCTGTCGGAGGCGGTGAACACTTCCAGCGACAGATCGGCCACCAGGCGCTCCAGCTTGTGCTGATGCTCCGGTGGCAGCACCAGTTGGAAGACCGGGGAACCCTGCCGGAATATCTGCGGCAGCATGCGGGCGGCGAAACGGGCGGCCAGCTCCCAGCCGTTGGCCGCGCCTTCATCGGCGGCAAGGTCTTCACACTCTTCGAGGGTGACCGCCACGGGGTCATCCGGGTCGGGATACATCAACAGGTTGTTATCCGCCAGGAAGCGGGCGAATAGCATGCGGTGCCAGTGCTCGTAGGCGATCTCTTCTTTCAGGCAGTCCATGGTCTGGATCTTGCCGCCATTCAGGGAATCACCAAGTTGGCGGCCGTGGACGCGCAGCTTACGGCGCAGTTCCCGGTCCTGTTCGCTCAGGTGGACAAAGGGCGCGGCTTCACCGACACCAAGCTGTTCCAGCGCGGCACGAGCGGCGTCCTCAGCGATATCCCGCGCCTCCCTGATGGTGCGCTCGAGTCGGTTCCTTAATGTTTTGTCCAGCGGCTGCATCATGCCCCCTCGGCTGAAGCGTGGCTCACCGGCCATTTGGGAAAATTTTCATTCCATTTGGCCACGTTCACCACCTGGCAACTTTTAACGAGTTCCTGTTTCCATCGTTTGGATGCCAGCCCGACAGGTAATTCCTTGGAAAGCGTTTTTCGCACGGCTGTGTTCAAGGCATTGTCAAAGGTCAGCAGACAGATGTAATGAATCGGTTTCTCGGCCTTTTGTTCGGCATGGCGAAAAAGGTAAGTGTCTCGGCACTTGTATTTGAGATAATTTTTCAACCACTTAAAGCCTGCCCTTTTGGCCTTCAGTTCCTCTTCGGTAGAGAAGTCTTTCGTGTCATAGGCTGCCGGATCGTTAAAATCCTTCATTTCTACAAAGATGTAAGCGTCCGGGAACTCGGCAATGATATCCACGGCCTTCATTGGCTGGCCGTGATAGGTGGGTTTCGTCTTGTCTTTCTCGTCGAAAACAAACGCATCCAGCGCATTGGTAAAATCAAAAGAGAAGCCATCGGCATCGACCTTCATTTACCAAGTCCCTCCATTGATTTCTCAATTTCTCGATCAACGATACTGCCAAAAGTGTCGTCGATGGCGTTCGGTGAGAGTTTTAAATAGTCATCGGTCGATGCCACTTCAATCTCACCGGTATCCTTCGTCCGGTACAAGCTATGAAAGAGAATGTTGTCGTCCTTTTTCGCCTGGAGATCGAACTCTTTCAGAATCACATAATCATGGGTAGTGAGAAATATCTGCACACCCAACCTCTGGAGTTCGAGCAAAATACCCACGACGGTTTTCATCAGGCGTGGATTGAGGTTGGTTTCCGGTTCATCCCAGAAAAGTACCGATCCATTCAACAAGGTACCATTCTGGATCAAAATCCAGAGCAAACCCATCTTGCGAAAGCCTTCTGCCAGTAAGGTGAACTCAAGTTCGCCATGCTTGCTGCGCAGAAAAAACTCTTCATTTTTCGTGACAACCTTGCCATCCATGGCCTCCTGCAGACTCTCCAGCAACTGTTTCCTAGGCTTATCCGTCGGACCTTTAAGCAAGGGGAGAAATGCTTTACGGATGATGTCGACATAGATTTCTTCGAAATGTATTTCACGCTCCTCATAAAGTGAACGAAAACCAGGGGCATTTGCCATCATATCCTTGACAGGGATATAGGCGGCTTCCATTGGGCTCTCTGTCCATGCCTTTGGAGAACCGGATATTTTTGCCTTGTCGGGTTTGGTGGTGTGGTTGGAAAGGGAGAGCCGCAAGGCAATCTTTTTGCCATCATCAAGCCTTCGTATAACCTCCAGTGATCCATTGCTACTCACTGATGATCGCTTGACCAAGCGGCCTATCTGTTTACCGGAGGGATAAAAAACGTTATTGATTTTCTCGGCAAACCCTCCCTTGCTTTTGGCAATGTCACAGGCAGCATAGGCGGCCTTCAAGATGTGGGTTTTACCGGTGCCGTTTTCGCCGACGAAAATGTTTACCCCGGGAGAAAATTTCACTTCGAGTTTTTCGAAGGCTGTGAATTTTTCAAATTTAATTTTTTCCAACATGTTGAGCCTCCTTTTTATCTGATCACTACAGGCCCTGCTTGTAAGGCACCCTTAAGTTGTTGTTTCACGTCTTCGACCCAGGCGTCTATCTCCTCATCGGTTTTGAGGGTGCGGCGTGGCACCTGAACGAACTGAACCTCGGGCTCGCAGAGTTCGGCGGCACCGCTGGCGACGTTTTCGAAGCGGGCCGGCATGGCCGCCACGCGGTCGGCAAACATCGACAGGGAGCAGTGGTCCAGCGTGGCCAGTACGTCACTCGTCGATTGGACCTTGACGTTGGGTCGGGCGGATTCATGCAGGAACTGGGAAGACATGAGTTCGTAACGTTGCTCGGGTTCCAGTTGCTGCCAGTTGCTGTCGTCTGCCAGACGCTTGAGGCCTTTTTCGTGACGGCGGGCATATTCACAATCGAGCTTGTTGAGCTCATCGCGCAGTAGCTGGGTCAGGTTGGCGATCAGCGGCGCGACAAGGTCCGGCTCCTCGAGAAGCTGATGCTGCTGCTCGATGGTCTTGACCTGGGCCAGGATGACTTCGGCATTATGGAGTCCGGAGGCGTGGGCCATCAGACGTTTCAGCACGGTCCAGTTCGGCCAGCGCTTGGCGATGCGCTCGACGAGATCGGTCCAGTGATCGATGCGAGTACCCAGTTCATCCCGCCGGTTGTAGAGGGCAAGCAGTTGCTCATTGCCGGCTGTGAGGCGGATTTCGTCGAGGGACGCGGTGTCCGGTCGGGCCGGTTTCGGTGGTTCGCCGCCAGCCTGGTCGCCGAGCTCCAGCATTTTCTGCAGGAACAGTGGCACATAGGCCAACTCCTCGCCCTGCTTGGCCGAAAGCTCGACCTTCTGCAGCAGCTTGCGGATCTGGATGCGTTGGGCGGTGGTGACGGTGGCGGATTCCACCTTGCACATCACCTTGCCAATGGTTTTGCGCTCCAGTTCCTTTGGGTCGAGGGTTTGGCCACGCTCGTCTTGTGCCCGGATCAGTCCGGCCACCAACAGCACTTGCAGGCCGCCGTCCACGGCGTCACGCGACCACCCGTAGGGTGAAGACTCGAACTGGGTGCGGATGTCCGCGCCCTTTTTGCCACCGGCGATGAAACCGAGAATGGCTTTGCACACCGGATTTTTGGCGGGTTCGCCTTCGTCAGCTACGGCCTTGAGCGCATCGGGAGCGCCTTTCTGGGCTTTTTCATAAACCTTGGACCAGCCTACGTGGTCGGCGGTATGAAACTGGGGGAAGAGCCGTTGCAGCGAATTTCCTGCCGCTTCGAGAGTCATTTCCTGGAGATTGTTCCCAATAATCTCATTGCCGCCGCCCTGAAAGACTCGGGATCCGGAGAAGGCTTCTTCCAGAAGTTCGCGGATCTTGCCTTCCGCGGTTTGTTTGGTGGTCTCCATGGCCGCACGAGCTTCGGTGCCTTCCGGGGTATTGGGAACACCGCGCTTATCCAGCGTGGCACTGGCGGCCTTGTAATCGATGAGGTAGTGGCGCAGGTCGTCGGCCGAGCGTTTGGGGATGAACACAAAAACGGTCGGGGATTGGTTCCCGGCCTGGCGGGAATCGGCTCGCACCGAGTTTTCGTCAATGCTCCATCCGTCGCGAACCCAGACGCAAATGCGCTGATCGGCGTCGGTGGGAAGCTGGGCGTCAAACACCGGATAGATATCGCGGGTGACCTTCGAGCTACCCTGGGCCAGGGAGAGCTTGCGTACCATCTCACCGAATTTTTTGCGGATGCGGTCGTCGCGTTCGGCCTCGATACGGTGGCTTTCGCTTCCCAAGGCAGAGCGCTGGCTCAGGAACTCATCGCTCCAGGCCGCGCTCTCTTCGGTCTGGATACGGTATTCATCACCGACCTTCATCAACAACTCGCATGTATCGAGCAGGCTGGGCAACTTGCTGCGCAAGCTGCTGCTGCCGTGAGAAAGGTTTTCGACCAGAAGATCGGCGAGGGTATCAATGGTAGCCCGAATGCCGATTTCGTCGTTCTGGCCGGCGAGCTTGTTGATGAGAAACACCAGGCCGCAGGCCCGCGCCATGAGCTGTTCTTCCTCCGAGCCCTTGTTCCAACTCATCGTCCTCTCGTGAACCTTGCGCGGCAGAATGCGTGACTGGAGCAACTTGTCGGCAGAGTCGAAATAGAGATAGTCGGCCGGGACAACATGGCCCAAAGGTTCACTCAGGTTGGCCTGGATGACCTTGTGCGCCATGCTGAGCTGATTACGAAGCTGGCTGTCGGTTCCGGTCTGATCCAGGACCCGGAGGGTGTTCTCCCAGAAACGGCGGCGCACCGGCAGGATCGGATAGTCCTGGGGAAAATGAGGAATGTCATCCTGCCTGTGGCCGATGGTCGTGCCCGCCAGATGCCGGGAGATCTCGCCCAGGTTGGTTTGCATGATTTGCTCGATCGGCTTTTTCGCTTCAGGTTTTTTGGCCAGAATGACCTGGCGAATGACCGCATCGACATCGGCATCGGAAAGTTCCACACGGATGGTGAACCGCCCCTCGAGCTTTTTCAGGTTGCTGGTGCCGGACACTGCGGTCTGGCCGGTGCCGATGAAGAGGAGTTTGCCGCCAATGTTCTTGCAGCAGGCTTCCACCACCTCCTGGACGTCGATGGAGCGCTGGCTGTCTTCGCCGATGTACTGTTGAACCTCATCAAGAACAACCAATGTCAGCGGGAATTTGCCATCCTTCGTCAGCGCCTGCCGAATGGCCTTGAGCATGTCATCGCTGGAAATGTCCTGAACGTAAGGGTAGAGATTGTTCAGGGTCTCGACGCAGGATACGGACGATGAAAAGAGCTTGGGCTTGGCTTGAACCAGAGCGTCATGAAGGCCCTCTGCCACATAAAAGTTGTCCAACTCCTCGTCCCAGTTGAAACCATTCTGCTCAACATGGGCGCGAACCTGGCCATAGATGTCTTCGTGCTTGAGCCACATGACGAAGCGGGCAATCGGGTATTGCTCAGGTAACTCAGCGGATCGGAAAATTAATCCCAGCAGCGCCATTCGAACCGACTTGTCACGAGAGCTCGAGCCCAATGTCCCAGATACCGCATGCAAGCCTCCATGGCGTTTGGCCTGGGTACTCAACTCCTTGATGTGGTCACGGATGCTTTGCGGCAGGCTGGCTATGCCTCGAGCAGTAGCTCTATCCTCAAAAACCGTGTCAACCCAAAGCGCCCGGAGCATTTTGACGAGATGCGATTTACCTGAACCGTAAAAACCACTGACCCAAACAGCCGGTTGCTGCGCCTGGTCGATGTTCTGCAAGTAGGTCTCGAGGATGTGGGCCATCCCTTTTTCATACTGGCCGTCGCAAACGAAGGTCTCCAGTTCGTAACGGAGTACCGCCAGCGCCTGGCTGGTCTTCTCGTCGTTGACGCTTGCCACACCCTCGTTGACCAGTTTTCGGGTGGCCGGATCTTTTTGGTAAATGTCACGATTATTCATCATCAATTCCTCGTTCAATATTCCTTGTCCGCAGTGATCGGTACAGCGAGATAATTCCACCCGTCATAGCCATCCAGCAGCCTGTAGTTGTTGTTTTCATAGCTGCCCGGGAAGAAGACCAGCAGCCGCCCCTTGACCATGGGGGCCAACTTGTCGACGACTTCTTTCACTTTCAGAAAGCCGAAAAGTGTCCCGACGCCCTGGAGCGCAACGACGGAATCAGCTCCGATATCGTTCTTCTGGAGGAATGACTCGAACTCCTCGGTGATGAAAGCGAGGTATTTCGGCAGCAGCGTGGAGAGCAGGTGCGGCTTCTGGAAGTAACTTCTGGCATACCGTTGCGAGGCGAGCCAAATGGCAAAGGTATCCGTCAGGTCGAACATGGCCCATGCGTGGCCTGCCTGTCGGGTGACGATTTCAAATTCATCGACTTTGGCCCGCAACCAGCGTTCTTCATTTTCGTTGTAGACACAGAAGATCACGCGCTGTGCAGCGGAGGCATCATCGCGCCACGGGACGGAAATGTATTTGCTGTAGGACTGTATAAGCCGTTTAACTCTGCTCACGAAGCCACTCCATTTCTTCTTGATTGATCAAGTTCGGGAACAGAACCTCGATGACGTCGCCTACACGTTTGAACACAATCCACCCTTTGCGAGAGGCCTCTTCGGCAAGCTGGGTGGCCTTGTCGAAGGGGCAATCAAGCAACTTGGTGTATTCCGTTTGAAAAAGTGCCTGTCCCCGGACACCTGTAAGATAGCCAAGGAGCAAAGCGTAGGAAACATTTCCGGCTGTCGGATTGGCACGGGAGCGTACTTTTCTGACCCTCCCATCGAGGTGACCGGATTGGGTCCATGTCGCGTTTAAATTCTTGGCGTTTGAGGCAAGCTTCGCCGGGCTATATCGCCCCGGATCAAGGCCGTCTAAAAAAACCTCCATTGAGTGTCGAGAAACCGATGCTCCCTGAGAAAGGTTTAATATGTATTTAGCGGTGGACCTAAGGAGACCGTCGCGTGCATACACACAGAGAAGTGCCAGAAGAGGACGACCTGCAGGATCTCGTTGCCAGAAAAAGAGCAAAGAACGAAAAAGCAGTCTGCCTGGGTCAAGTGAATAGAGCTCGACCAAAAATCGTTTTGATATCTGCCGATTTTTTTCTGTCCGTTTCGCCAGGCAGTTGTCTTCGACAATTGCGCGAGTATAATCTGTTTTAGCGGCATCTGTGGTTGACATATATTCCAGAAGGCTGGTCAATTCGGTCAACATCATGGTTCGCGAAACATGGGGAGAGCCTTGCGGAAAGGCGAACCCGAACCGAAGTAGATGAATTTGCCTTTCAGTCATGCTTATCACTGGTCACGGTCCCGCCCTTACGCACCCACTCGTCGATTTCGTCTTTCTTGAACTTCCAGAGACGACCGATTTTGTGGGCAGGCATGGCTTTTTCACTGATCCACTTGTAGACCGTATCCCGCTTTACACCGAGATAAACCCCGATCTCATCTACAGATAGCCATCTGTCTTCCATTGTCTTCACTCCGTGTGCTCGTTACCAACTCGAAAGCTGATAAAGCACAAGTTGAAATTTGAGAGGGCTATACCCACTCTCATTCGGCTTGGTCGGACTAAATCATCAATAGGACTACGAGGCCGAGGGGGAAATGTCAAGGCAATGTTTGCCTTTTTAACCGAGTTTGTCCGACTGAGATCCATGTCGAGATTCTTTCGTGTCCGGCGTCGGTGAAGGTCTCCAGCTTCTCGTGAATTGATCATTCCAATATTTCCCGGTTCAGAGGGTACCGTAGGTGAAGGGCTGTCACAATTACAGAATGGTAACCTTGAATAAAGCGTTGAATTCCGTTAGTCACCCGAATGCGGGGCAGAGAGTCAATATGGAGGAGTGGCACGAACCCTGCGGGCTGGTCAGAGTCACTCGCCATCATTGACATTCAAATTCCAAAAAAGACCGAGACAATCGGATGGGAGAGGGGCTGTCAAACCTATGGAGAAACGTGGAGAAATGAATCAGGAACTGTCGGATGCCGTCTACCGTTATCGGTTCATCGTGCCGGAAAGTGCGCTGGACCAGAACGGTCATGTCAACAATGTTGTCTATGTCCAATGGATGCAGGATGTCGCCATCCGCCACGCCGATTCGGTCGATGGGACCCGGATCGTCCAGGCGCTTGGTGCGACCTGGGTGGTGCGATCCCACAATATCGAATATCTGGTTCCGGCCTTTGCCGGCGACGAGGTGGTGGCGCTGACCTGGGTGGTCGATTTTCGACGGGCGCGATCCCGCCGGCGCTACCGGTTCATCCGCGAACACGATAACGCCCTGCTGGCCCGGGGCGAGACGGAATGGGTGTTCGTCGATGCCGCCAGCGGTCGTCCCCGAACCATTCCCCCCGAAGTGGCGAGGGTTTTCCCGCTGCCGGCCGACGGTTTTGAACCCTGAGCAACCGGGAACATCCCGGTTGCGGCTATTGTCCGGTGGCGGGCAGATTTCTGATTTCCCGGGAGATTTCCCGGCACAACTGCGACAGTGTTTCGCTGAGGGCCCGGACCAGTCCTTCGTAGTCCGGGCTGGCGGACGGCACCTGAAACTTGTCCCGCCGGTCGGGGACAAGCGATTTCCCCTGCCGGTCCCGTACCGACCAGACAGCCTCGAGTTGCGCCTCACGCACCCCTTGCCCCTCGAAACGGAGGATCTCGATCGAGATCTGGTACTCAAAGGCGGCAGTTCGGTTCCAGGGATAGGCCACGATCCGCTCGGTCGCCAGCAGCACGGCGAGGTTTTCTCTGAGGACCCGGGAGATGTTGTCGGCCGGCGGTTCGATCCAGCGCCGGCCGTCGATGACCTCCATCCGGTTGGCCCCGCTGCGGATGACGATCTGCGGCCGATCCAGCATCTCCGGCAACCGCACCGGACCGAGACCGATGCCGAGGTCGGCGGTGGTTGCCGATTCGACGACGGTCTGTTCGGCGTCGATGGCGGTGAGCTGGTAATAGGCAACCGGTCGGGAACGGGTGCATCCCGGGAGCAGCAGGGCGATGGCGACCAGGATGGCCGGTAAGCGGTGCCGGCAGCGGCAGACAATCTCCATCATGGTGTTTCCTCCTCGGATTTTTTGCCGCGGAGAACGGCCTCCGGCTGCTGCTCCAGGTTTTCGGCCAGCAGGCGCAGCGCCCGGGCGGCCCGGGAAATCTCCTGGAGCGAGGCGTTGATGCGCTGGACAGTGGGGGACTCGTCGTCGGCAAGCTGCTGTATCGCCTGCGCCGCATTGGCCAGTTCCGTGCCGGCCCGGGTGATATCCCGGGCGATGCCGGAGTCGCCGGCGGTCAAGGCGCCGACCTGATCGGCGGCCCGGCCGACCTTGGCCATCGCCGACTGGACGGCATCGATCGCGCGGCGCAGGTCGGCCAGGGCGGTTTCCGCTTCGGCCAGCAGCGGTCCGCCCCTGGTATCGAGTCGGGCCGCCACGGATTCCAGATGTGCCAGGGTGGCCTCCAGCCTGGTCGGGATATTGGCCGTCGCCGACGATGACAGGAGTCTGCTGATCGAGGCCCCGATCGACGCCAGATCGGCAAGGAACTCGCTCATCGGGAAATCCTCCAGCATCGACGCCAGTTCCTCGACGGTGGTCGGGATGGTCGGGATCTCGTTGCCGTCCCGGGCCTTGTTGACAAAGTGGGCCGGCTTGCCGGGATAGAACGCCAGATCGATATAGAGCTGGCCGGTCAGCAGGCTCTGCATCTTCAGCCGGGCCCGCATGCCCTTCTCCACCAGTTGGCCGATGGTCAGGCGGTCTTCGGGGGCGATGACCTCGCCGCTGCCGGTCCTGATCATCTGCAGGTCGAGCTCGATCGTCACCTGCACCTTGAAGCGCTGGTGTTCCTCCTCGAGCCCGATCTGGATGTGCTTGACGGTGCCGACCCTGACGCCGAGGAAGACCACCGGCGCCCCCGCCTGCAGCCCCTGGCCGGTCTCGTCGAAATACATGATGTACTGCTGGCGATCCCGGAACCACTCGTCACCGGCCAGCAGCAGAATGGCGATGATCGCCAGGATCAGGGCACCGAGCACGAAGGTGCCGATCAGGGTGGGATTGGCCTTTCTGCTCATGCTTCCCCCCTGGTGAGGAAATGACGGACCCGGGGATCGCCGCTCTGCAGGGCCTCTCTCGGGTTGCCGGTGGCGATCATCGTCCGGGTCTGGGTATCGAGAAAGACCGAGCTGTCGCCGATTCCGAGGATGCTGGCCAGTTCGTGGGTGATGATGACGATGGTGGTGCCGAAGTTCTCGCGCAGTTCGAGGATCAGGAGATCGAGATGGCGGGCGGTCAAGGGGTCGAGACCGGAGGAGGGTTCGTCGATGATCAGGATCTCCGGGTCGAGCGCCAGCGCCCGGGCCAGGCCGGCTCGCTTGCGCATGCCGCCGCTCAGTTCGGCGGGGTAGAAATCCTCGAAGCCGGCCAGCCCGACCAGGGCGAGCTTGAAGGAGACGATCTCGTCGATCAGATGCGAAGACAGATCGGTATATTCGCCGAGCGGCAGGGCGACGTTCTCGGCCAGGGTGAGCGAACTCCACATCGCCCCGCCCTGGAACATGACCCCGAGCCGGCGTTTGAGGCGCTCGTGCTCGGCGGCCTCGACATGCCAGAAATCCTCGCCGTCGTACAGCACCGTCCCCTTGGCCGGTCGCTGCAGACCGATCAACGACCGCATCAGCGTCGATTTGCCGCAGCCGTTGCCGCCCATGATGATGAAGATTTCGCCGCGATTGACGGTGAAGTTGATGTCATGCTGGACCACGTACTCGCCGTAGGCCATGGTCAGGTTGCGGACTTCGATGGGAACCGCCGTCGCCATAATGTCAGATCCCCAGCTGGTAGAAAAGGATGGTCAGAATCGAGGCCGAGATGGTGATCAGCAGGATGCTGGTCACGACCGCCGACGTCGCCGCCTCGCCGACCGCCTCGGCGCTGCGGCCGCACTGCATGCCCCGCAGGCAGCCGGAATAGGCGACCATCGCGCCGTAGACGCTGCCCTTGACCAGGCCGACCGCAAAATGCTTGAGCTCCAGGGCGCTGATGGTTTCGTTGTAATACTCGAACAGGCCGATGTCAAAGATGGTGGTGGAGATCAGCAGCCCGGCCAGTATGCCGACGAAGCCGGAATAGAGAGTCAGCAGCGGCACCATCAGCATCAGGGCGATGATCCGGGGCAGCACCAGAAAGTCGATCGGTGAGATGCCCAGGGTCCTGAAGGCGTCGATCTCCTCGTTGACCTGCATCGTCCCGAGCTTGGCGGCGAAGGCCGAGCCGGTCCGGCCGGCGATGATGATGCCGGTCATCAGCGCCCCGATCTCCCGCACCATGCCGATCGCCACCAGATCGGCGATGAAGATCTGGGCCCCGACCATCCGCAGTTGGTCGGCCCCGAGGTAGGCGAGGATCAGGCCGACGAGAAAGCTGATGACCGAGACGATCAGCAGGGCCCGCGGCCCGACCTCCTCGATCTCCCACCACAGGTCGCGCCACCGCAGGCGGATCCGGCCGGACAGCAGATGGCCGAAGGAAAAGATGACCTCGCCGAGGAAGCGCAGCATCTCCGGGGCGCCATGGAAAAATTCCACCGCCGCCGCCCCGATCCGATGGAGGAAGTTGTGCCGGCCCTCGCCCCGGCCGGCGATCTTCTGCTCCGGCCCGGCGGCGGCCATCGCCAGCAGGTGCCGGACCCCTTCCGGCAGGCCGTCCTGGTCGGCCTGGATGCCCCTGGCGGCGCACAGCCTGATCAGGACGGAGAGATAGGCGAGGAAGGCCGAATCCCAGGACGACAGGTTGGTCCTGAAGGTCAGACGGGAGGTGCCGGCTGTCAGCGTCGATGCCAGGTCGTCGGGTGCGGGGAGCCGCTGGTCGAGGCACCAGCGGCCGGAAAAGGTGATCTCCAGTGTCGATGCATCCAGGGGTTGCGTGGCCAGACGCCACTGCCGGGCGTCCCTCTTGTTTGCCATGGAGGTCACCGGCCGCTCGGGTCACACGTACCCGGCCAGGGGCGATCGGCCGCATGGGGGCTGAAGGCACGGGGAACCCGAACGGCGGGGGCGAGCCGGATCGAGACGATCATCTTCTTACCGCTCGATAGAGAATCAGGATGAGGATGGCGCCGCCGGTGGCGATCAGAAAACTGCCGAGATTGAAGCCGGTGAACGAGCCGATCCCGAGGAAGGAGGCGACATAGCCGCCGACGAAGGCGCCTCCGATGCCCAGCAGGATGGTGATGATGATTCCGCCCGAGTCCCCGCCCGGCATGATGAACTTGGCGACGATCCCGACCAACAGCCCCATGACGATCCAGGAGAGAATTCCCATGACTGTCCTCCGAGTAGGTGTAATCGCGTGTGCCGCTGCCGACGGCAATTCGTGCGGCAGCCGGTCGTCCCGGATATTTTGTCTCTTTCTCTTAAGAGGTTATGTGATCAGGGAGGGAAAGTCAAATCAGGATGTGGAGAAGATTCCCCTCCTCTTTTCCCGGCTGATGGAGGCAAGGTCCTGATACCCGGGGCGCAGTCAGGGATGCTGCCGTGGTTGACTTTCAGCCGCCTTTTGACGATAATGCCGAACCCGATATGGTGGGGCGGGAGCCGCCCAAACCTTTTCATTACCGACAAACCTGGAAGAGAGAACGAACATGTCCCTGCTGATCCCCGTGTCCTGGGGAGAACTCCTCGACAAGATCACGATCCTGCAGATCAAGAGCGAACGGATGACGGATGCCGCCAAGCTTGCCAACGTGAGAAGCGAGCTCAAGCTGCTGGAAGAGGTCCGTGACCGCCTGGGGGGAGATCCCGATGGGCTTGCCGAACTGGTTGCGGACCTGCGCGAGGTCAACGGGAGGCTGTGGGAGATCGAGGATGCGATCAGGGATTGCGAGAGGGAGCAGGTTTTCGAGGAGCGGTTCATCGAACTGGCGCGGTCGGTCTATTTCACCAACGACCGGCGGGCCGACCTGAAATACCGGATCAACAGCCTGATGGGCTCGCAGGTGGTCGAGGAGAAATCCTACACCGCCTATGCCGATGGCAAGTGAGCAGCCGCGGCGGGTCCTGGTCGTCAAGCTGAGCGCCCTGGGCGATATCGTCCAGGCCGAAGGGGCGATGCACGATATCCGTCTCCATCATCCGGATGCGGAGATCACGGTGATGACCACCCCGCCGTACCGGCGGCTGATGGAGCGCTGCCCCTGGGTGGATTGCATCTTTATTGATCCACGGGCCGGTCGCTGGCGCCTCGACTGCATGCTGACCCTGCGCCGCCGCCTCAGGCGGGAAGCCTTCGAACTGGTCTACGACCTGCAGCAGGTGGGCCGCACCGATTGCTACTACCGCTGGTTTCTCCGCGGCACCCCCTGGGTGGGCGGAGCCAGGGGCTGCTCGGTATGCTGCCGCCGGCCGGCCGACCGTTGCGCCGCCGACCATTTCGCCCTCTGCCTGGCCATGGCCGGGGTTCCGGTTCAGCATACCCTCCGTTGTGACGTCTCCTGGATGGCCGAGGATGTCGGAGACATCCTCGGGCGGGCGGGCCTGACCGGCCCCTTCGCCGTCCTGGTTCCAGGCGGATCGGCCGAACACCCGGAGAAACGCTGGCCGTATTACCGGCAGCTGGCGGAGAGAATGCGGCAGGCGGGCTGGCAGATCGCGACCGTTCCCGGTCCGGGTGAGGTCGAGCTCTGCCGGGGCATCGGCGGCCACGTGCTGCTCGAGGACGACGGTCGTGTCCTCGATATCTTTCGGCTGGCAGGGATCCTTCGTCGGGCGGCGCTGGTGGTCGGCAACGACACCGGGCCGACCCATATTGCCGTCCACCTGCAGCGGCCGGGGTTGGCCCTGTTCAGCAACCATATCCCCCCCACCTTTTCCGGCATTCAGCACGGTCGTTTCGACTGGATTGAACAGGCCGACCTGCGCGACCTGGCCGTTGTCACCGTCTGGCAACGGCTGGCACCGCTGCTTGCCCTCTCCTCATCGCGGCAAACCAAAATCTGATCGGATCCTTACCTTCTCCTGTCGCCGCCCTGCTTTATTGCGACAAACAACGGAGGAGGGAAAAATGGTCATGGAGAGAAAGGCCTCGATGCTGGAGGTGTTCGACCGGGCGGTCGACGCCATCATCAACGTTCTGATCATCTACATCATCTTTCTGCTGATTGCCGGACTGCTGAAGGTCCTGTATCCGCTCAACCTGCTGTTCGAGGACTATTTCCGGACGATCGACATGTCCCGCACGGTCAGCGACATCCTCACCTTTCTGGTGATGATCGAGCTTTTCCGCAGTTTCATCGAGTACCTGAAGGTCAAGCGGATCCGGCTCCACAGCATGATCGATCCGGCGATCATCTTCATCATCCGGGAGCTGATCGTCATGCTCTACTCTCATGCGTCGATGGCGGCGGAGACCCTGATCGGCTTCGCCATCCTCCTCTTCGCGCTCGGGCTGGTCCGGACGATGGCGGTGATCTTCAGCCCGAAGGAGGAACGGAGGCCCTGGGGCTGATTCCCGCGCCTGTTCAGCGATGCTTGAGGAAGGTGCCGTCGTGATACTCGCGGAAGGCGGTCTGTAGTTCCTCTTCGGTATTCATCACGATAGGGCCGCGCCAGGCGATGGGTTCACGCAGCGGGCGGCCGGAGATCAGCAGGAATCGTACCGGCTGGGCGGCGGTGCGGACAGCGATCCGGTCGCCGTCGGAGAAGACGAGAATGCTGCGGTTCCCCTGCCGGTTCGGCTCTTCCGGTGCAAAGGAGGCCTCCCCCCCGATGACATAGGCGACCACCGTGTCGCCCGGTCGGGTCGGGTGCTCGAGGCCGGATTCAGCCGGGACCGTGATGTCGAGGTACTGCGGGTCGATGGTGATGTCCTCGACCGGGCCCCTGGTGCCGTCGACCATGCCGCAGATGACCTTGATGGTCGCACCGGCGGCGGTCGTTACGGTCGGGATCGTTGCCGCCGTCACATCGCGGTAGCGGGGCGCGCACATCTTTTCGGCCGCCGGCAGGTTGCACCACAGCTGGAAGCCGTGCATACTGCCGGCGGCATCGCCTTTCGGCATCTCCTGATGGATGATGCCGCTGCCCGCCGTCATCCACTGCACATCGCCGGAGGAGATCATGCCCCGGTTGCCGAGGCTGTCGCCATGCTCGACATCGCCCGCCAGGACATAGGTGATGGTCTCGATGCCCCGATGCGGGTGCCAGGGGAAGCCCTTGAGATACTGGTCGGGATGGTCCGAGCGGAAGTCGTCGAACAGCAGGAAGGGATCGAACAGCGCGGTGCCGCCGAAGCCGAAGGCGCGGCGGAGATGGACGCCGGCCCCTTCCAGGGTGGGGATGCTCTGAGAAATCTGCTGCAGGGTGCGAATGGTCATGGCTTTCTCCTCGGGTTTCATTCCGGTCCAATGAGTCGTTCGATATCCTCGTAGTTTTCAGGCTGAAAAGGCGGGGTGCAGATGGCGAGAAAGAGCAGGTCGCCCGTGCCGCTGTTGGTGATCCGCTGGCGGCGGGCGGGTGGGATCAGGATCACATCGCCGGGGCGGACCTGTCGGGGCGGCAGGCCGCCGATTTCGACCAGGGCTTCGCCCGCAAGGATGACATAGCGTTCGACCGTACCCCGCAGCCGGTGCCAGCGGGTGGTCCGGCCCGGTTCGACCCGGGCGCGGGCGATCGACAGCTGCGGGTCGTCGTCAGCCTGCAGCAGTTCGATGATATGGCAGCCTTCGGCGATAAAGCATTCCGATTGCGGCCGGATATGCCTGATCACGGCGTTCATTGCGACAATCCCCGACCTATGCCGGGGATGCCGATGCCCTGGATGCGGATGGCGTTGCCGCCTTCTTCATAGGCGAGGAGCCGGCCCTCCCGCTGCTGGATGCGGAAGGCGAGGGAGTAGGACAGGACCCGGATCGGATAGTCACGCGGGAGCCGCTGCAGGTAAGGCTGGATGGTGACGAAGTCGGTCGCCCCGTACTGTTCCATGATGAAGCGCAGGCCGCCGTTGGCCGGGCCGATGTTATAGGCGAGCAGGCCGAGGAACAGGTCATCCTTCATCTCGGTGAGATAATGTCTGAGGGTGGCCGCGCCGAGGTGGGCGTTGTAGCGCGGATTGTCCAGGACCCGCAGCTCCGGGGCGAACAGCCGGTCGACCTTTTCTCTGGCCGCGGCCGGAATCTGGGTGATCTGGAACAGTCCCTGGCCGCCGTCATGGCTCTGCCGCGGTAGATACGAGGATTCGGTGGCGGCGAGGCCCTGCAGCAGATCGACATCGATGGCGTAGGTCCTGGCCGCCTCCTCGATGGCCGGGTGGTAGGGCTGGGCGCGGTCGATCAGTTTCTCCAGGGCCGGCGTCTCCAGGCGGCGGTAAGCGGCAAAGACCTGATGGGCGAGGGTGACACGACCAGCCTCTTCCTTGCCGCCGACCAGGGTCCGGTAGTAACCGAAGGCCTGGTGAAAATGGTCCTGCATTGTCAGCAGACCGGCCGCGAATGCCAGGCCGAAGGCGATGGCGGCGGGGAGATGGGGCGACCAGCCCTGCAGCCGGGGGCGCAGCCGTCGCCAGCCAATGAGCAGGATGGCGGTGAGGACGATGAAGCCGAAGATGCCGCCGGCAAAGGGGAGAAGGCTGGAAAAGATCCGGGTACCGGCAAAACGGTTGGCCGAATAGCCGAGCAGAGCGATGATGGCCGCAATCCCGGCGATCGCCAGGCCGCTGATCTCGATGCTCAACAGCAGGGCATTACGGCGCAGGGAGATGGCCGGTTTCTTTTTGCCCCGCGTCCCTTTCCTGCCTTTTTTCCTTGGGGCGGCGGCACTCCGCGGTGTTTTTTTTCGCGCAGTCTGCGGTAGGTTCGCTGCAGGTTGTTGTGATGCGGGCCTGGGCATATTCTCGGGTTTCAGGGAACCGGCTGGTTGATGGAAAGGCGAGGTTTCATCGGCCTGGTATCGGCGGAGTCATCGAAAGAAGCGATCAAGCCACCTGGCGATCTTCGGCATCCTCCGTCCGCAGCATTTTTTCATAGACTTCCGGGTACAGCTTCTTCATGCACTCAGGGCGGATGCCATGGGTGAAGGTCGCCTGCGAGTGGTTTTTGATATAGATTTCGATCTGGTTCCAGTATCCCTGGTCGTCACGGATCTTCTTGCACGAGGCGCAGATGGGGAGAAGACCGCTCAGGGTCTTGACCTCCGACAGCGCCCGCTGCAAATCACCGATGATTCGTTCGCGTTCTTCCTCCAGCTGCTTGCGTCTGGTGATGTCGGTCATCAGATCGAGTGAGGCCGGCCTGCTCTGCCACTGGATCCATTTCGCCGAGACCGCCAGCCACAGCGGTGTGTCATCCGGACCGATTATTCTCATGTCGTATCTGTCGGCAATCTTACCCCCTCGCATGCGTTTTTCATAGTTTTCCATGACCGTTTTCAGATCGTCGGGCCAGATGAAATCAACAAATGGTCTGCCGATCAGATCGGTGAGGGGCATCCCGACCAGATCGGCCGATTTCTGATTGGCGAAGACGATCAGCTGATCCTGGATGATGGCGATGGCCTCATGCGCCCCTTCGACCAGGGTACGGTATTTTTCCTCACTCTCCTGCAGGAGCAGATCGTTCTGTTCTTTCAGCAGCAGGATGAAGCCGATGCCGCCGACCAGCATCAGGAGGTAGAGCGGCAGAAACGTCATTTCCTGGATCGGCATATTGCTCATCAGAATCATATCAGGAAAGATGAAGGCAAATCCGGCTCGGAAAAACAGGATGAAGTTGAACAGGAGATAGCTGGCGCCGATGGTCTTGTGCAAGACCGACCCCGTTGTGTCGCGGAGGATGAACAGGTTCATCGCGCCATAGATCAGCATCGTCGCCGAAGAGGCCACGACGATGCGCACGGATCCGGGATGTCCGGCGAACAACAGGAATGCGGCAATGCTGCACGCCCCGAGGATGGGAAAGAGGATGGTGCAGTCACGGTTCGGTTTCTTGACGGTGGCCAGGGCCAGCGCCTCGAGGGAGAAGGCGGTAAGGAGCAGGCTGTTGCCGAGATGCACCGACAGCAGGTCGCTGACCTCGCCGCGAAGTCCGAGCAGCAGCCAGGCCAGGGTCTGCAGGATTTTCCCGGCCAGGAACTGGAGGTACGGTGTCTGCAGCCTTCGAGAGCTTTGATAGGCGATGAGGACCGCGGCGGAGATGAAATTGCCGATGAACAGGAGATCGATGATGGTGTGAATATCCAGATGCAATATTCAATCTCCTGATCCTAGGGAGGGCGGTGATGGAAAATTTTCCGCCGCGATCGGCCGCCGGAGGCGAACCGGCCGCGATGGATTTTTGTATTGTGCCTGTTTCGGGTGGTTTTATCAACTGGTATTGGACGCAATCTCCCGGTGATATCGTTGCCGTTCGTCGTCCGTCAGCCGTGCAGGGGGCGGTCCACCGCCTTGAAGGCGGTCTCCAGCATGATCTCGGCCAGGGTCGGGTGGGCGTGGATGGTTTCGGCCAGCTGCCGGACCGTGGTGCCGCTGCGCATCGCCAGCACGGCCTCGGCGATCAGGTCGGTGGCGTGGGGACCGGTGATCTGGACGCCGAGGATCCGGCCGCTGGGCTGGTCGGTGACGATCTTGGCGAACCCGGCGATCTCACCGATGACATGGGCCTTGCCGAGGGTGCGGAAGTGGACGGTGTCGGCCCGGAACCGGCAGCCGCGGGCGGCGGCCTCGGTCTCGGTCAGGCCGACGGTGGCGATCTCGGGCATGGTGAAGATGGCGCCGGGAACGATATCGTATGCCATTTCCCGGTCGGCGCCGAGACAGTTGGCGGCGGCGATCTCGCCTTCCGTCGAGGCGACATGGGCAAGCATGATCCGGGCCGGGCCGAGGATATCGCCGATAGCGTAGACCTCGGGGTTGCTGGTCCGCAGCTGCGCATCGGCGACCACCCAGCCCCGGGCATCGCAGTCGACCCCGATCCTCTCCAAACCGATACCGGCGCTGTTGGGTATCCGGCCGATGCTGACCAGCACCTTGTCGCAGGATTCCGGCTGCAGCCTGGCGGAAGAGTCGGCGCCGGCCGGGCCGACGCGCAGTTCGATCCGCTCGCCGACCGGAGTTGCCGACAGGACGGTGGCGCCGGGCAGCACCCGGATCTTCTGTTTTTTCATCTCCCGCAGCAGCAGTTTGCCGCAGTCCTCGTCCACTGACGGCAGGGGCAGGATCCGGTCCATCGCCTCGATCAGGGTCACCCGGCTGCCGAGGCCGGCGAAGATGCAGGCCAGCTCGCAGCCGATGACGCCGCCGCCGACGATGGCCAGCGACTCGGGGATGGACTGGAGGGAAAAGATGTCATCGCTCGACAGGATCCGGCGCGAGTCGAAGGGGAAGGCGGCAATCGGGGCTGGACGGCTGCCGGTCGCGACGATCAGCCGGTCCCAGGCGATCTCGAGCTCTTCTCCGGTGGCGGCGGCAACCGCCAGCTCGTGCATGGCGCTGATCCGGCCGGTACCGGTAACGACCCGGACCCCATGCTTTTGCAGCAGGTTGCGGATGCCGCCGGCCTGGATGTCGATGATCCGCTCCTTTCTGGCGACCAGGGCCGGCATGTCGCAGCGGGCGGCGGTACCGGCGGCGATGGCGAATTCTCCGGCGGTGCGGATTGCCCCGAGGGTGTCGGCAGTCTGCTTGAAGATCTTCGAGGGAATGCAGCCCCAGTTCAGACAGGTGCCGCCGATGGGGCCTTTTTCAACCAGGGTGACGCTGGCGCCCGACTGGGCGGCGCGGATGGCGGCGACATAACCGCCCGTTCCGGCGCCGAGGATGGCGATCTGCATGGGCGGTCTCCTCCCGATCGTTGCGGAATCCGTAATAAAATATCACCCAAAATGATGATATTGTCTATTTTTAGTTGTGACATTGACAACATATCCAGTATAGCGTAGCTTTTTTATTAAATGCAAGAGCCGTTTCAACCTGGACGAAGCCTCAATCACCATCAAGGATGGCCGGATGCCGTTCAAGAAGGTCGCCGAGGCGGTCCCGGACCAGCAGGCGGCGGCGATCGACGGCGTTGCCGCGGTCGGGACCTTTGTCGTCAACGGGAGTGTCAATCTCAAGGTGCCGCTGACCCGCTGAGCGGTCCGCGGTCGCCGCCGAAGACAACAGGCGAGGTGAGACGATGGATCAACTGCGAATGACGCCGCTGCATCAATGGCATCTCGGGCAAGGGGCGAACATGGCCCGTTTCGGTTCGTACGACATGCCGCTGTGGTATCCCGCCGGAGCCAGGGCCGAGCACCTGGCGGTCATCGAGGCGGCCGGGATCTTCGATACCAGCCACATGGCGGTGATCGGTCTGGACGGGGACGGGGCGAGGGACCTGCTCCAGCGCTGCTTCACCAAGGATCTGGACCGCTGCCAGGGCCGGGATAAAGGGCCGCTGGCGATCGGCCGCTGCGTCTACGGGGTCTTCCTCGCCGCCGCCGGCGCGGTCATCGATGACGCCATCGTCTACCGGCTGGCCGAGACGGCCTGGATGGTGGTGGTCAACGCCGGGATGGGACCGGTGGTGGCCGGTCATCTCGAGAGTCAGGGCGGTTCCGGGGTCAGGATCAGCGACTGCGGCGACCAACTCGGCAAGATGGACATCCAGGGGCCGCTGGCCGCCAGGATCCTCGCCAAAGTGCTTCACGACCCCGGTCCGGTCCTGGCCGACATGGTCTATTTTTCCTGCAAGGGCGGCTTTGGCGAGCTGCAGACCCCGGTGCCGGTACGACTGAACGACGGCACGCCGCTGCTGCTGTCGCGGACCGGCTACACCGGCGAGTTCGGCTTCGAGCTGTTCGTCGCCGCCGACCGGATCGTGCCGCTGTGGCAGACGGTGCTGGCCGCCGGCGAGGAGTTCGGCCTGCTGCCCTGCGGTCTGGCCGCCCGCGACTCGCTGCGCACCGGCGCGGTGTTGCCCCTGTCCCATCAGGACATCGGCCCGTGGCCCTTCGTCAACAATCCCTGGCTGTTCACCCTGCCGTGGGACGGCGGCGGGACCGCCTTCACCAAGGAGTTCATCGGTGCTTCGGCCCTGCGCGACGACCCGGGCGATGCCTACACCCTGCCCTTTGCCGGCTTCGATCCGCGAAAGATCACGGTCGGAAAAGACACCTTTGTAACCGATCGGCAAGGTGATACAATAGGCCAGGTGCTGACCTGCGCCACCGACATGGCGATCGACCGGGTCGGCGAGGTGATCGTCAGCGTGGCGACTCCACCCGCCGAGGGCCGGCCGGCCGACTTCCGGCCGCGCGGTCTCAGTTGCGGTTTCATCAAGGTCAACCGGCCATTGGCTGCCGGAGCCACGGTCAGTATCACCGACGGCCGGCGCCAGATCAGGGTCGAGATCCGCACGGATATCCGGCCTCATCGGTCGGCGCGGCACCCCATAACGTCAATGCTGTAAAACCGATGGGAGGACGGAGACGATGAAGGACCTGAGCGAACTCGATTTTCCGGAGACTGTGCGTTACACCGAAGACCACGAATGGGCAGCCGTCGATGGCGAGACGGTGCGGATCGGGGTCAGCGACTACGCCCAGGATCAGCTGGGGGATATTGTCTATGTCGAGATGCCGGAGATCGGCGACATCTTCGAGAAGGGCGACGAGTTCGGCACCCTGGAGTCGGTCAAGGCCGTGTCGGAAATCTACATGCCGGTGGGGGGGGAAGTGGTGGCGGTCAACGAGGCCCTGGTCGATACGCCGGAACTGATCAACCAGGACCCGTACGGCGCCTGGATCGTCGAGATCCGGGTGACCGATGTCGGCGAGTACGACGAGCTGATGTCGGCCGAGGACTATCTCGAGATGCTGAGGGGCTGAGCCATGCGCTATCTGCCCCATACCCCGGAAGAGATCCGGGAAATGCTGGCGGTGATCGGTCGTCCCGACCTGGACGAGCTGTTCACCTCGATTCCGGCCGGCTGCCGCTGCGACGGAGCGATTGGAGTCCCGGCGGCGATGACCGAGTGGCAGCTGGGCGACCTGATGGGCGACATCGCCGCGACGATGACGGTCGGTCCGGACCACTGCATGCTGGTCGGGGCCGGCAGGTACCATCACTATATTCCGGAAATCGTGCGATCCCTGGCCGGCCGCTCGGAATTCCTCACCTCCTACACCCCCTATCAACCGGAAATGGCCCAGGGCACCCTGCAGGGCATCTTCGAGTACCAGACCCTGACCGCCAGATTGCTCGGCCTCGACGTCGCCAACGCCTCCCTCTATGACGGCGCCTCGGCCCTGGCCGAAGGACTGCTGATGGGACTCAGGATCGTCAAGCGCAGCCGCCGGGTGGCGGTGTCGACCGCCGTTCACCCCCACTATCGCGAGGTGGTCAAATCCTACCTGCGGCCGACCGGCTACGAGATCATCGACCTGCCATGCGGCGCCGACGGCCGCACCGACCTCTCCCTCCTGCAGGGCGTCGACGGACTGGCGGCGGTGGCGCTCCAGTCCCCCAACTTCTTCGGTGTGGTCGAGGATCTGAAGCGGGTCGCCGAGCCCGTCCATGATGCCGGGGCGCTCTTGGTCGCCGCCTTCACCGAACCGCTGGCCTACGGGCTGTACCGCAACCCCGGCCAGGGCGGGGCCGATATCGCCTGCGGCGAGGGCCAGAGCCTCGGCCTGCCGGTGTCCTTCGGCGGGGCGGCGCTCGGCATGTTCGCCTGCCGCGGCGAGTTTGTCCGCAGCCTGCCGGGGCGGCTGGTCGGCGAGACCGTCGATCTCGAGGGCCGGCGCGGTTTCGTCCTCACCCTGTCGACCCGCGAGCAGCATATCCGCCGGGAGAAGGCGACCTCGAACATCTGCTCGAACCAGGGGCTATGCGCCCTGACCACCGCGATCTACATGGCCTCGCTCGGCGGCAGCGGCCTGCGGCAGCTGGCCCGGCTCAACTACGACCTGAGCGAATATCTCAAGGCCGGACTGGTCGGGGCCGGGGCCGAACTGGTGTTCAGCGGTCCGACCTTCAATGAGTTCGTCCTCCGTTTCGGCGGCGATTTCGCCGCGGTGCGGCGACGGCTGCAGGAGCGGGGGATCGTCGCCGGAATCGATCTCGGCGGCTCCTATCCGCAGCTTGCCGGCTGCTGGCTGTTCTGTGTCACCGAGAAGGCGACGAAAAAGGATCTGGACACGGTCATCAGCGAGGTGCGGCCATGAACGGGATCGTCGGGGCCAGCGGCCTGATACTCAATGAACCCCTGCTGTGGGAAAAGGGCAGCAAGGGGCGGCGGGGGATGAGCATGGTGGCGGCCGAGGTGCCGAGCGCGCCGGTCGATGCCGATCTCTGCGGTGAGGGGCCCGATTTCCCCGACCTCAGCGAGATCGACGTGGTGCGCCATTACACCCGGCTGTCGCAGTGGAACTTCGGCGTCGATTCCGGCATGTATCCTCTCGGTTCCTGCACGATGAAGTACAACCCCAAGCTCAACGACCGACTGGCGGCTACCCCGGAGATCGCCTGCGTCCACCCGATGCTCGAGGATGCCTGTTGCCAGGGGGTGCTGCGGATCATGTTCGAGCTCCAGGAATTCCTGGCGGCGATCACCGGCCTCGACGCCGTCTCGCTCCAGCCGTCGGCCGGGGCCCAGGGGGAGCTGGCGGGGATGCTGATCTTCGCCGCCTGGTTTCAAAGCCGCGGTGAGCGCCGGACCAGGATCCTGATCCCGGATACCGCCCATGGCACCAATCCGGCCAGTGCCGCCCTCTGCGGCTTCACCCCGGTGCCGCTCAAGTCCGGCGCCGACGGCCGCCTGGCGGTCGAGACGGTGGCGGCGGCGATGGACGGCGAGACCGCCGGCATCATGCTCACCAACCCCAACACCCTCGGCATCTTCGAGAGCAACATCGGTGCCATCGCCGCTGTCGTCCACGCCGGCGGCGGTCTGGTCTACGGCGACGGCGCCAACATGAACGCCATCATGGGCATCGCCGATGCGCGGAAATGCGGCATCGACGTGATGCACCTCAACCTCCACAAGACCTTCTCGACCCCCCATGGCGGCGGCGGGCCGGGGGCCGGTCCGGTCTGCGTGGTCAAGGCCCTGGAATCGTTTCTGCCGGCGCCGCGGGTGGTCAAAGACGAGGGCGGCTACCGTCTGGCCGCCGGCGGACCGGAGTCGATCGGCCGGCTCCATGCCTTCCACGGCAATTTCAGCGTCCTGGTGCGGGCCTGGAGCTATATCCGCAGCATGGGGCCGGAGGATCTGCGCCAGGCCAGCCGGCTGGCGGTGCTGAACGCCAATTATCTCAAGGCGCGGCTCAAGGGGACGCTGCATCTGCCCTACGACCAGCCGAGCCTGCACGAGTGCGTCTTCTCCGATCTGCTGCAGCACGGCGACGGGGTCACGACCCTCGATATCGCCAAACGCCTGATCGATTACGGCTATCATCCGCCGACGATCTATTTCCCGCTGGTGGTGCCCGGGGCGATCATGATCGAGCCCACCGAGACCGAATGCCGGGATGATCTCGACCAGTTCGTCGCGGCGCTGAAGGCCGTGGTCCAGGAGGCTCGGGACAACCCCGAGCTGCTGCGCCAGGCCCCGGTTCGCACCAAGCTCCGGCGGCTCGACGAGACCCGGGCCGCCCGCCATCCCTGCCTCCGCGGCTAGCAATGGCGATCCGGCTCTGCCGCCTGGGTCTGATCGACTATCGGACTGTCCGCGACCTGCAGCTGCGCCTGGTCGGCGACCTGCTGGCGGGACAGCGGGGCGATACCGTACTGGTGACCGAGCACCCGGCGGTGTTCACCCTCGGCCGGCGCGGCCGCCGTGACCACCTGCTGGTCTCCGAGGTCTTTCTCGCTGAGCGCGGGATCGAAGTGATCCATATCGAGCGGGGCGGCGACATCACCTACCATGGTCCGGGCCAGCTGGTCATCTATCCGGTGCTCGATCTCCGGCGGCTGCGCCGGTCGGTGACCGAACATGTTTCCATGCTTGAGGAGTTGATGCTGCGCCTGGCCGCCGATTGCGGCGTCACCGCCCGGCGCGACGGCCGTGGGCGCGGGATCTGGTGCGGCGGCGCCAAGCTCGGCAGCGTCGGCATCGCCGTCCGCCACGGTGTCGCCTACCACGGTCTGGCGCTCAACGTCGATCCTTCCCTCGTGCCTTTTACCTGGATCAATCCCTGCGGCCTGAGCGGGGTGCGGATGACCTCGCTGGCCAGGGAGTGCGGCAGGGATATTGCCATCGCCGCCGTGACGAGGACTCTGCCGCAACATCTGCAGGACCTGTTCGGCCAGCCGGTCGAATCGATCGATTGCGACCGACTGCCCTGGCGGGAGGCGGATTGATGAGTCCCTGCAGCCAGGACAGGTCCGGGGGCGGGAAACCGTTGTGGCTGAGGCGGAGGCTGCCCTCCGGGCCGGAATACGAACAGGTCCGGCAGCTGCTGCGCACCCGGGATCTCCATACCGTCTGCCAGGAGGCCCACTGTCCGAACCAGTTCGAGTGCTACGCCAGGGGCACCGCCACCTTCATGATCCTGGGCGATCGCTGCAGCCGCAGCTGTCGGTTCTGCGCCGTCCGCCACGAACCGCCGGGACCGCTCGATCCGGATGAACCGGAGCGGGTGGCCGAGGCGGTGGCGCTGCTCGACCTCCGCTATGCGGTGATCACCTCGGTGACCAGGGACGATCTTCCCGATGGCGGGGCCTCAGTCTTTGCCGCCACCATCGGGGCGATCAGGCGGAGGCGGCCGACAACCCTGGTCGAGGTGCTGATCCCGGATCTGCAGGGAGACCGGCGGGCCCTCGAGACCATCCTCGCGGCCGGCCCCCAGGTGCTGAACCACAACGTCGAGACGGTGCCCCGCCTCTATCCCCTGGTCCGGCCCCAGGCCCGCTACGCCCGTTCGCTCGAGGTGCTGGCGGCGGTGCAGCGTTCGAGGCCGCGGATGATCTGCAAATCCGGGCTGATGCTCGGCCTGGGAGAAACGGGGGTGGAACTGCGCCAGGTCTGGCGCGATCTGATCCGGGCCGGCTGCGACATCCTCACCATGGGCCAGTATCTCCAGCCGTCGCCCGCCAATCTGCCGGTCACCCGCTTCCTGCCGCCGGAAGAATTCGCCATGCTGCAGGACGAGGCCCTGGCCTGCGGCTTCGTCGGCGTCGCCGCCGGCCCCTTCGTTCGCAGTTCGTATCAGGCTGAAGCGCTCTACCGGCGAGTCCTGGCGCTTTTTTGAGGGGAAAGGCGAATCAGAAAGCCACAACTCAACCACTGGTGAACGATATGGAATCAACCACCCGGGATAACTGTGCATATCGACAATTGCCTGAACATCCATGGCTGCTTGTGACCCTGATGATTGCCCTGTGCTGCTTCTTTTCTCTGGTGCTGACCGGATGTTCCGGGAATGGTGAACAGGCGGCGGAAGGAGGGAGGATCAGGGCCTGTGGGCTGGTTACCCAGGCCGAGATGGAGACGATCTTCGGTCGGTCGTTGCAGATTCCCGAGGAAAAAATAAATGGAGAATCGGCAATATGTACCTACGTCAGTGCCGAGGGAACTGACGGGGCCGTAAAAGAGGCGATGGTTTCCGTCTCCCTGTTGGTGAGATCCCATGGTGATGCTGGTGCGGCAGATGCATATGAAAGGTATGTCACAGGCCTGAAAGAGAGTGCCGGCCTGGAGATGACCGAAGTTCAGGGTATCGGCGGGAAGGCTTGCTGGAACGAGGATGTCAGGCAGTTGACCGTGTTTACCGATCGTTACATGTTGCTGCTGTCGGCCGGTCCGGGCAAGCAGGGGACACTTGAGATCAGCCGCAGAATAATCGATACGGCATTGCCCCGTCTGCCGAAATAGAGAAAAGCCGAACATTGTTCCGGAAGCGGTACCGCTTTCAGCCGGGCTCAGCTGACTGATCCGCTTCACCCTTTATTTTTTTCCCGTCACCTTCAGCCCGAGGAGGGCGAGGAGGTAGGCCGCCGCAGCCAGGAGGATGATCACCGGCCCGCTCGGCAGGTCGAGGCTGTAGCTGGCCCCCAGTCCAACAACGATGAAGATGCTGCAGAGCAGGGTTGCCAGCACCATCATCTGCAGGATATTGCGGGCGAAATTGCCGGCGATGGCCGCCGGCAGGGTCAGCAGGGCGATGACCATGACGATGCCGACGACCCGGACCAGCAGGACGATGGTCATCGCCACCAGGCAGAGCAGCAGCAGGTACAGCCAATGGGTCCGGATGCCGCGCAGCTGGGCGTATTCCTCGTCGAAGCAGATGGCGAGAAAGGTGTTGTAGAAGAAGCCGATGATGCCGAGAACCAGGACGTCGAGGGCGAGAACGAAGAAAAAATCGGTCCGGGTGATGAGCAGGATATTGCCGAAAAGGTAGCTCATCGGGTCGCTGTAGCCCGGGGTCTTGGCGATGAACAGCAGGCCGGCGGCCATGCCGACCGACCACAGGGCGCCGATGACGCTGTCCTCACGCTGCTTGGCGTGCATGCTGACCATCGCCAGGATCAGGGAGGCCATGAGGGCGACGACGACGGCCCCGTGCAGCGGGCCGAACCAACTGACGCCGAGGGCGTTCTGGAGGTAGAGCCCGGCCCCGACCCCGCCGAGGATGCAGTGGGAGATGGCGCCGGCGATGTAGCTGATCCGGCGGACCACGACGTAGGTGCCGATCACGCCGAAGGGGATCGAGGCGAAGATCCCGGTGAGCACGGCGTAGCGGAAGAAGGGAAGGCTGGGGTCGGCCAGGGCCGCCAGAAACTCAGTCATGGCGGTGGCCCTCCTCGCTGCAGCGGTGGTCGTGCCTGATCATCTGGAGATCGCCGCCGTACATCTCCTGGATCAGTTTGCCGGTCAATTGGCTGGTGGGGTGGACCACCACCTGGCGGTTGACGCAGGCGATGCGCTTGAAGAAACTCGAGGCGAAACCGACCTCGTGGGTCACCATCAGGATGGTCATCCGCTCGTTGAGCCCCCTGAGCAGGTCGAGGAACTGGAGTTCCGATTCATGGTCGATGTTGGCGGTCGGTTCGTCGAGGATCAGGATATCGCCGCCGGAGGCCAGGGCCCGGGCGATGAGGGTCCGCTGCCGTTGGCCGCCGGAGATCGAGGCGAAGGGCCGCACCGCCAGATCGGTGAGCCCGGTCTGACCGAGGGCGGCCATGGCCCGGTCACGGTCCTGCGGCGAGTAGCTGTTGCGCAGGGTTCCCCCCAGCCTTCCCATCAGCACCACGTCCAGCACCGAGATCGGAAACTGCGGGTCATACTTGGCGTACTGCGGCACATAGCCGATGCGCTGGCGCGCTGCCTCCGGACGCTGGCCGAAGACGCGGATGGTGCCGCGATCCGGGGAGAGGAGACCGAGGATCAGCTTGATCAGCGTGGTCTTGCCGCCGCCGTTGGGGCCGACGATGCAGATCGAGTCTCCCCGCCAGATATCGAGGCGGACGTTGCAGAGGATCTGGATATCGTCGTAGCCGAAGGACAGGTCCCGGATCTCGATGGCGGCGGTCTCGTCGTTCATGGCCGGGCCTGGCTGTCATGGCTGAGTGCGGTTGCGATCCGGGCCGCCATGGTCCGGAGGTTGGCGGCGACATCCTCGGCGAGGGGGTCGAGCGGTTCGACCACCCCGTCGATGGCTCGAGCCACGGCGGCGGCGCTCCTGCTGTCGAACTGCGGCTGGACGAAGATGATCCGCACCCGGTCCTGCCTGGCCCTGGCGATCAGGGCCGACAGCTGCTTCGGGGTCGGTGATTTGCCGGATACTTCCACTGCTGCCTGGCGCAGCCCGTATTCCTTGGCGAAATAGCCGAAGGAGGGGTGAAAGACATAGAACGAGGTGCCTCTGAACGGCGCCAGTTCCAGAGAAAGCTCGTGATGGAGCTGCTGCAGCGTGGCGACGGTCTGCTTCAGGTTCTCCCGGTAGATGGCGGCATGGTCGGGATCGGCGTCGCTCATCGCCTTGGCCATGATCTCCGCCATCCGGCTCAGGTTTGGGGGCGACAGCCAGACATGGGGGTCGACCCCATCGTAATGGCGGTCGCCATGGTCGGCCTCGCTATCCGGCCCATGTTCACCGATCGTGATCCTGCCGATCGAGGTCGTCGTATCGATCAGCGTCAGGCCGGCGACGGCGGCATCGAGTCTCCGGGTGATCTGCTGCTCGAACTCCATGCCGATGGTGAAATAGATCTTCGAGCGGGAGATGGCTGCAATCTGCCTCGGCGTCGGTTCGAAGGTGTGGGGATCCTGGCCCCTGGCGACCAGGACAGTCGTGATCACATGGTCGCCGCCGATCTGGTCGCTCAACCATTTCTGGGGCGGGATCGAGACGGAGACCTGAAGCGGGGCCGTCATCGCCGTCGAGGTCAGGGCGAGCAGGAAGGCCAGGACCAGAAATCCGGTTCGCAGCTGCGGTGTTGTCATGCCGTCTCCTGTCTACTGCAGATCGTTTCGATGACCGTCATTGCAGACGAAATGCACGGCATGACACTCGTGGCATCGCTCCAGGGTATGCATAGTGAGAAAATGTTCCCAGTGCCGGCGCTGTTGATCGTTGAGGATCCCGGTACCCTGGCACAGCGGGCAGTCCCGATCGAGGGCGGCGAGGAGCGCCCGCCGGATGAACTCGGACTTGTTGGTGATACTGTCAAGTCGATTGGCCAGGTCGGCGTCGGCCTTGAAGGTAAAGGTGCGTTCTTTGGTGTTGCCCATACCGGTTCTCCTCGGAGTGGATGATCTCGGTATTACCAGGTACGGCGGTGAAAAGCTATTCCTCGATGACGAAATCATCCCGGCGGTTCTCGGCCCACGATGCCTCGCCCCTGGTGGGGAAGAGCGGCCGTTCCTCGCCGTAGCTCTCGGTCCTCAGGCGAGATGCATCGACGCCCAGCTGCACGAGATACTCCCTGGCGCTCTGTGCCCGTCTTTCGCCCAGGGCGAGGTTGTACTCGCTCGTCCCCCGTTCGTCGCAGTTGCCTTCGACAACCACTTTCACCTCGGGATGGTCGAGCATGTACCTGGCGTTCTTCTGGAGGCGTTCCCCCTGTTCGGCACTGATGGTGAACTGGTCAAAATCGAAATAGATCGGCAGCAGCGGCTTGGTTGACCGGCCGTACATCTTCTTGTATTCGTCGTCCTGGTTCCCCATCAGGCTGAAATCGTCCTTGCCGGCATTGTCGAGCAGGTCGTTCTCGGACAGCCCCTCCATTTCCGTGCTCGCCTGGCCGCCGGTGCCGATGCCCTGGGCCTCCGGTTTGGTGGCCGGAGGATGTGTGCCTTTCTTGCACGAAGTGATCACGCTGACGGAGAGGATGAGACAGAAGGCCAGGCAGATGGTGCGTAGAATGGTGTTCATGGCGGCTCACTGATTGGATTTGATGAGTCTCGGTGTCCAGAAGATCACACCCTGTTCGTCATACTCGTCGAGAAACTGCTCACCGCTCCATTCCTTGACCTGGTCGAGGTAGCCGTTGCGCATGACCTTGAAACTGACCCGGTCCCCGGAATCCATTTCATCCCCCTCGATCAGGCTGACCCCGGCGAAGGGCGTCTGGCCGAGATAGATCCAGGGGGACGGCTGGTCGGTCTTCAGCTTGTCGATCTTGTATACCAGGAAGGACCCTTCCGGTTCGCTGTGGATCTTGAGGTTGATGTACCCCCGGGAACTGCACCCCCCGAGCAGCAGCAGGGAGAGCAGCAGGCAGGCGAGAAGGACGGGAACGGGGAATGAGGTGGTCGTTCGCATGCGGTCGGTATCCTTTGCGGTGATCATTGCTGTTCAAGTTCAACCGTGATGTCGACGGCATTGGCCTTGGCCTCCGCCTCCGATCGATGCCGGTGGTTGATCCAGATCGTCGATATCTTGTCGATAAAGCCGTTTTTTCGGAGCTGCAGGGTGACCTGTTCGGCGGTGCCTTCCTCGCCTTTCCAGACGACTCGGGCCGGAGTC
Organism: Desulfobulbus sp. Tol-SR; assembly: GCA_000769715.1. GTDB lineage: Bacteria > Desulfobacterota > Desulfobulbia > Desulfobulbales > Desulfocapsaceae > Desulfoprunum. The sequence continues at coordinate 1,564 of JROS01000028.1, read as the reverse complement.
GTGCCGATCTGGGAATTGTCGCGGAGGTTGACGATCGCCGCCCCCTCGGGTTCGCTGGTGATATTGGCGGCGCCGTACATCGTTCGGGAACAGCCGGTCAGGGCGAGGAGGGCGACACAGATCCCGGTCGGGATGATGGCTCGCCGAATCTGATGAAAGAGGATTCGCATGGGGTACTCCTGTAGAAGTGTTTATCTGATAAAAGGGTATACGCTGGATTTTGAAAGATCAACCGAGAAACGCAACCGACGGAATTTGACCGCCGTCACCATCTCTCCGGCGGCCGTCGTTCCGGTTCGTTGATCCGTCCATCATCGGTCACGCTGGAAGAAGAGGGAAAGGAAGTACAGATAGAACGATATGGTGATCAATGCGGCGATCAGGCTGGTTTTCCCCAGCGGCGCCATGATCCCGAGCGTGATCCAATGCATGCCGATGATCGACAGCGAATTGACCCGCAGCGGGAAATCGTTCCAGCGGATCAAAACGAGCATACCGCTCAGACTCCAGCCATAGAGGGCGAGGTAGCTGTGGCTGTTCAGCAGCAAGCGGCCCCAGGTGGCAAAGGGATCGGGAAAGTGGGCCAGGACGATGTAGAGGACACCGGTAATGCCGGTGAAGAGCAGAAAAACCATGCCGGAAAGGAGGAAGTGTTTCTGCTGCACCGGCCGGCCGTAACGGAGAAAGAAGACCAGCATCAGGGCGACGACGGCAAAGAGCGCGGTAGCGATGGCGAATTTGGCGATCGCCATCGACTTGAGGATGAAGACGAAAAACAATACCACGCCCAGGGTGATGAACCAGAAGAAAAAGTTCAACAGCATCCTCGGTAACGGCTCCGCGGCCTCTTCGACAAAGGAGAACATCACCGACATCGACAACAGCGACAGGGGGAAGGAGTAGCCGAGAAAGAAGAGGTTGAGGGTCAGGTTCTTGTTGGCGATCCAATGCAGGGCGTCATTGTTGACCCCGACGAAGGCGGCGATGACCAGGGCGATGGAGAGGCAGAGGATCGAGGCGTGGTGGAATTTGTCGACGATCGGGGTCCGGGTGGAGAGGAGGTCGACCGGGACGAAGGGGAACTTCTGGACCCGGATCGATTCGACCACGAACGCCAGGATAACCGAGATGATAGCCGCCGGCAGGTAGATCTCGAAGAAGGCGAAAACGGCGTAGAGGAGACTGAGGACGAAGAACCCGTAAGCCCTCGGGGAGGGCTGGGCCGTGTTTTCGGTGTGGTACATGACGACAAAGCCGCCACCGCAGAGGTTGAAGAGGAAGATGTGCAGTCGTTCGAAATTGCGGTTGGAGATCAGGTCGGCAAACCCGAAGACGAAGGCGGCAACCAAGACCGCCAGCAGGGTGAGTCGAAGCCGACGTTCCTTGAAGAACTGGGGATGTACTGGTTCGTGAAGAATCATGACGATATCATACCCGGCCTTTCGCCCAAGTCCACCCCTTTTCCGTCGAGGATCCGGCCGGGGGCCTGCGGGGCGTGCGGGGATAGACCCGGCGTTTCTTGACTATCCTCCGAAAACGATTTAGGGTCCGTCAAAAATTAACC
>JROS01000002.1 GCA_000769715.1 Desulfobulbus sp. Tol-SR | reverse complement strand
GTCGGCAGCGTCAGAGGTGTATAATAGCCAGGTTCACCCCCTCAAACCGTCTCGACACCGGCGTTCCTCCCCTTGCGGCGATCCTGCTGTTTGGCAAGGCACCGCAGCGCTTTCTCCTCTCCTCCGAGGTCAAATGTGCCCATTTTCACGGCACCGAGGTGCGCAAGCCGATCCCCTCCTACCATATCTACAAGGGCACCGTCTTTGAACTGGCCGATCAGGCGGTGGATTTCGTCATGTCCAAGCTCGATCGCTCGGTGGGGGCGCGGGAGCAAGGACCTGAGGCGCCGGTGAGCTACGAGATCCCCCAGCCGGTGGTGGCCGAGGCGTTGGTCAATGCCATTGCCCACCGTGATTACACCAGCAATGCCAGCGTGCAGGTGATGCTCTTTGCCGACCGGTTGGAGATCTGGAATCCCGGCGAGCTGCGACCGCCCCTGAGTCTGGATAGCCTCACTCGTCCCCATCCCTCCATTCCCACCAACCCGCTGATTGCCGAGCCGCTGTTTCTGGCCCACTACATTGAAAAAGTCGGTTCCGGCACCCTGGAGATGGCCGATCTATGTAAGGCCGCCGGCCTGCGTCCCCCGCAATTCTGGCTCGATATGGGCTGTTTCATCCTCACCCTCTGGCGTCCGGAAAAAAGCAGCAAGCCCGAGGCAATCACCACCGGGGAAGTCACCGGGGAAGTCACTGGGGAAGTTACCGGGGGAGTCCTTCGCCTCCTGCGGGTCATGTCCGGAAATATGAAGCGGACCGAAATGCAACAGGCCCTGGGCTTGAGACACGAAGACTATTTCCGCAGCGCTTATCTCCTGCCGGCTCTGGAGGCCGGGCTGATCGAGATGACCATCTCGGACAAACCTCGCAGCAGCAAGCAACAGTATCGCCTTACCGAGAAAGGAAAGCTCCTGCAGACCACGCTCGATCCCGGGGAAGGCGAGTGATGAACACACTGGATCCTACTCATACCACACAGCCCCAAGGGAGTGGCCATGGCCTTTGACAAACCAACCCGCAACCGCCTGGCCGCCTTTGTCGCCGAAGCCCGGCGGCTCATCACCGACGAGTTCACCCAGCAGTTCCAGAGCCTGTACGGCATTGCCGAAACCACCCACACCCCGCTGGACCAGCTCGGCCATCTCGACGATGCCGGGCTGGCAGTGGCCGGTCTGTTGCGGGAGCGGATCGATTACCTGGTCAAGACCCACCCGGAGGACAAGGAGGGACACAAGGCGGCCGTCGACCGCCTGGCCCGGGAACAGGCCTTCACCGTGCTCAACCGCCTCTCTGGCAGGAAGACGAGACCATCGGCTGGATCTACCAGTATTACAACGACCCGGCCGAGCGCAAGAAGATGCGCGAGGAGTCGGCCGCGCCCCGCAACAGCCGGGAACTGGCGATGCGCAACCAGTTCTTCACCCCCCGCTACGTGGTGGAATTCCTCACCGACAACACCCTGGGCCGCATCTGGTACGAGATGACCAGGGGCGAAACCCGGCTCAAGGAGCAGTGCCGCTACCTGGTCCGGCGGCCAACCGAGATCTTTCTCGAACCCGGGGAGACCGCCCCCGAACTGCCGGAGCAGGAAGGATTGAGCCAGGAGGAACTGCTCCGCCAGCCGGTGTACATCCCGCACCGTCCCCTCAAGGACCCGCGCGAGCTGCGTATGCTCGACCCGGCCTGCGGATCCATGCACTTCGGCCTCTATGCCTTTGACCTCTACGAGGTGATCTATGAAGAGGCCTGGGATCGGGGTCTGGCTTCTCTGCGCGCCGATTTTCCGGAGCGGGATGATCTGTTGGGCGAAATCCCGCGCCTGATTATCGAGCACAACATCCACGGCATCGACATCGACACGCGCGCGGTGCAGATTGCCGGCCTGTCCCTGTGGTTGCGGGCGCAGCGCAGTTGGCAGCAGCAGCGGTTGCCGGCGCGGCATCGGCCACAGATTCGCCGCTCCAATATCGTTTGTGCCGAACCAATGCCGGGGGATATGGCAATGCTGCGAGAATTCATTGCCTCCCAATTTTCTCCCGAGGAACAGCCGGCCTTTACCTTTCTGCTCGAACGAGTCTTTGACTGGATGGCTCTGGCCGGCGAGGCGGGGGCGTTGCTCAAGATTGAGGAAGAGATTCGTGTGGCGGTAAGTGAAGCGAAACAGTTGTGGAAGAAGCGGCCACAGTATGAGCAGGGCTATCTCTTTGCCGAGATCACGCCTAAAAAACCGGAACAACTCGAGCTGGACCTCTCGGGCATTTCAGATGAAAACTTCTGGGGAAATGTCGAAGATCGAATTTATTCGGCGCTACAAGAGTATGCTGAGCAAATGGAGTCAAGTGGCTACCAGCGCCGTCTCTTCGCTGAGGATGCCGCGCGAGGATTCGCTTTTATAGACCTCTCTCGCAAGAGTTACAATCTAGTGTTAATGAATCCTCCATATGGTAGCCCTTCTGAAGCATCAAAAAAATATCTCCCTGAGCAATATCCAACAAATTGGATTGAAATTTATCTATGCTTTGTTCAGAGAATGCTCAAAATAGTCACTGACGGGTACATAGGAGCTCTGACATCAAGAACATGGATGTATCTTGCTAAATTTATGTCACTTCGAAAGAAAATTAGTAATTATTCAGCACAAATTATTTTCATCAAATCCAATAAAGTTCTTGACAGGGTTTTCGTTAAATTTTTTCAGAATCCAACCAGTTTCCGACTCAGCACAGAGCACTGCTTTATTCGCCCCAAGTGAGCTGTTTTGGCAACACCGTAACACTGGTGCATACCCC
>JROS01000027.1 GCA_000769715.1 Desulfobulbus sp. Tol-SR | reverse complement strand
GGGGCTGGTCGAGATGACAGTCTCCCCTCCTGTCATTTCGAAGCGGAGTGAGAAATCTCATTGTTCCCGTTAGGGCGAAGGACTGGATGATACCCCCGCTGTCATTTCGAAGCGAAGCGAGAAATCTTGTCTTTGCTTTGCCGGAGCCTATTCCAAGCCCTGTTTAAGATCTCTCCCTGCGGTCGAGATGACAGCGGGGGAAGGTCGAGATGACAACAGGGGGAAGGTCGAGATGACAACAGGGGGAAGGACGCGATGACAGCGGGGGAAGGGCGAGATTTCCCGGTGTGGGCGGTTTCTCGTCCTCCAACTTCTGACACATGAAATCCTTTTTTGAAAAGTACGTCGGCCTCGAAAAACTCGCACCATTGGTGCGGGAAATCGGCTGGATGCCACGACCTGGTCATTCTCGAGTGAAAAAGTGGACAGAAAAAGGGGACAGATTTTTGTTCCAAGAATAAATCTGTCCCCTTATCTTGTGCTCCGCAATTTCCTTTTTATCTCTGCATGTATCCGGTTTTGTGAGAATAAAGAAGTATTATACTATCCAACCTGGATAGAGCCTTGGTGAAAATACAACTATTATATTTGTAATACACTTATAAAAGGTTATAATATTTCGAGTATGAACATAATATGGCAATACAAAGCTCTGAAACAGTTGAAGAAGATCGGTGACAGCTCTGTGCGGGAACGAATTCTTCATGCAACTCGGGGCTTGGAAGCCTTCCCTGACTGTCCCAATGTCAAACCACTGGTGAACCATGATTATACTCACAGGTTGCGGGTCGGCAATTGGCGAATCTTGTTCAACGCCTTCGAAGAAGTCAGTATCGTCAGTATCGAAGAGGTAAAAAAACGTGATGAGCGAACATACTGAGTATCAAACCATTGACCATCATGGTCATCCTGCTTTTGTCCTTGTTCCATGGGAAGAATGGAAGCGCATCAAGCCCCTGCTGGAAGCTGAGAGAGCTCGTGCCGGTGGTATCCCCCAGGATGTCGTTGAAGCGCACGTTCTGCGCAATGAACCACTTATCAAGGCATGGCGGGAGCATTTCGCCATTACTCAGGAAGAATTGGCCAGCCGACTTGGAGTTTCTCAGGCCGCTGTCGCCAAGTACGAACGCCCCGATGCACGGCTCCGGGCAACCACTATTAAAAAAATTGCGTTAGCCTTGGGAATGGGGGCGGAGCAATTGCGGGCCTGAACCAATCACCCAGCCTTTCAATGTCATTCCGCGTGGCAGGAGGAGGTCGAGGCGACACCCGCCCCTGTCATTTCGCTTTTTCCCCTGTCATTCCTCTTTTCCCTAGTCATTCCTCTTTTTCCCTAGTCATTCCTCTTTTTCCCAGTCATTTCGAGCGCTCCCGCTGTCATTTCGAAGCGGAGCGAGAAATCTTGTTTTTGCTTTGCCGGAGCCTATTCCAAGCCCTGTTTGAGATCTCTCCCTGCGGTCGAGATGACAGCGGGGGTAGGGCGAGGTGACAGCGGTTGTTAGGGCGCAAAGTGTTCCCGAT
>JROS01000127.1 GCA_000769715.1 Desulfobulbus sp. Tol-SR | reverse complement strand
AGAGGTGGTTCATGCGGCCTTCTTCATCTGCGGCTTGGCGTCGTGGGTTACCGTGGGAACGGGTTTGGGGATGAGACGGAACGACTCGAGGCTTGCGAGGTATGACTCGAAATCCGCCCACAGTCCGTTCAGAAGGACGCAGCGCAGGAGAAGGACCGACTCGGCTCTGGCTTTGCCCCAGCGCATCCCCGGTCCGTCGAGGCGCATTCCGACAAGGTGACGCACGGTCCCCTCGATGAGGCCACTGCCGATCACAAGCCCTTGTTGGCGGAGCCGTCGGTAGCGCATGCGAGCACGGTTCTTGGTGAAGTGCTTGATCGTGGCCTCAAGCACCTTCCGCCGGAACTTGTTGCCCGGACCGGTAACCGGGGTCCGGTCGAGCGCTGTCTGGAGCGTGGCAAGAACGTCGCTCAGCCTGCCATGTCGAAGCAGCTTCTTCTGCTGGTGAACCCACGTTTCGAGGGGCTTGCGCTTCGTGCGCGAGCCCCGGTTGATGGCTTTGCCGCAGGCCCAGAGCTTCTCGACCGCATGAACCCAATCCAGGCACACCTCGGCGTCCGGGAAGAACTCCTGCTGCAAGTCCCACAGCGTGTCGGCGCCGTCGGCCACGAACTGGACCTTCTTGAACTTGGTAGTGCCGTATCCACGCCGAACCGCCTCTGCTTTGAGCCACACGAACAGCGCCCGGTAGCTCTTGAAGGTCGCGTAGATCCGCTTGTTGACCGGACGCGCATTGCCGCTGTCATCGACCTTCAGGGTGCAGATCACACCGACAGCCGCCATCTTCGCGTTCTTGGACTTCTTGCCGGGGCCTCGCCTCTTCTTGGGGGAGCCGCTCTTCTTCTGCCGCAGTCCGCCGGTCTTCTTGCGATGCGGCTGTCGACGCCTCGCGTGTTCCGCGCTGGAAATCGCCGGAGCGCCCTTCGCGTCGACCGTGATGAGCAGCACGTCGGTGTCGCCATCGGGTACGGCCGCCTGATCGAGGAAGTCTCGCGCGTACGCGCCGACGGTGTCGATCATCCGAAGAACGGAGCGCGGAGCAGGGGCCCACTCGAACAGGTCCCGCAGGACTTGCCGCGTGGGTGCGAACGCCATCAGCGCGCAGAACTTCGCCACCAGAGTCACCACGGGCAACGTGAAGCCCCCTGGCAGTCGCAGCGCGCGCACCATGGGAAAGTCCCGGCGTTCGCGCGGTCGCCCCACCACGCGCCCAACCGGCTGCTGGGTGCTGACCTTGCCGAATCTGGTGCCGAGTTCCACAGGCTCATCGCCCACCACTTCGTACGCGATCCCTCCCATATCGTAGCGAAGCCCAGTGGGCCATCTGCGGGCCTGATGCGCGAAGAAGAGCGTCATCAGGGCCACCCCCAACTGGAGCACGCCAGACCAGAGCGCCAGCTCAACCTCGGTCGACGTCTGAGGCGACTCGCGATCGACGAGGGCAACCAGTTGCCGCATTTCACGTTGGACTCTCGCTCGCGCTTCGACAATAGTAGGCATCCGGCTTTCTCATGATGGTTATTGCGTCTTGAACAACCGCGTTATCCATCATGACGAGAGCCTTGTCTATCCATTCAGCCCGGCGAATCAGCAGCGAATTCAGCCCGACAACCGTGCAAAGTGGTGTCTGCACCC
>JROS01000126.1 GCA_000769715.1 Desulfobulbus sp. Tol-SR | reverse complement strand
CGTCAGGGCCCCTTCTTTTTTCCCCCGATCCCTTCACTTCGTTCTCTCCCCCCGGTCCGCCCTCCCCCTTTTCTTCGCACCTTTTCTGGTGCTCGACACATCAATGTGCAGTATAACTTTATGGGTTCCAAGCTGATTTCAGTCATATCAACATACTCAACTTGCTCCCATTGCATCCGCTCATGAACGTTGCAGGAAAACCGTACCGTACAATCTGGCTGGATCAGGAAGACACGCGCAGAGTCAACATCATCGACCAACGCCATCTCCCCCACCGCTTCATTGTCGAATCCCTATCCGAACCGGAACAGATGGCCAGAGCGATTGCCGAGATGCATGTCCGTGGCGCCGGTCTGATCGGGGCGGCGGCCGGCTTCGGAATGTATCTTTCCAGTCTTACGGCACATCAAAGCTCGCTCGATTCTTTCTTGGGTGATATGGCCAGTTCGGCCGAAATGTTGATTTCCACCCGACCAACCGCCGTCAATCTGAGTTGGGCCGTACATCGAGTTCTCGCCGCCATTGCGGCATCCGGCACTACAGTCGAGGACAAGATCAGGATATGCCTGGATTCCGCCCGCGCCATCGCCGATGAGGATGCCGATTTCTGCCGCCGCATCGGTCACCATGGGGCTGAAATCATTGCTGAGATCAGCGAAAGGAAGGCTGGAGCAACAGTCAACATTCTCACCCATTGCAATGCCGGTTGGCTCGCCTTTGTCGACTATGGTACCGCAACCTCTCCGATCTATGCGGCTTTCGAGCAGGGAGTTGATGTTCACGTCTGGGTCGACGAGACCCGACCGCGAAACCAGGGTGCCAGCCTGACTGCCTGGGAACTCGGACAACAGGGAATCCCACACACGATTATCGTCGATAACGCCGGCGGCCATCTCATGCAGCATGGAAAGGTCGACATGGTGATTACCGGATCCGACCGCACCACCTTCACTGGAGACGTCGCCAACAAGATCGGGACCTACCTCAAGGCCCTTGCCGCCAAGGACAACGACATCCCCTTCTACGTCGCCCTTCCCTCTTCAACCTTCGACTGGACGGTACGCGATGGAGTGAAAGATATTCCCATTGAACAACGGGACGGGGATGAAGTCCGGTATATTGAAGGGTTGGCAGAGAACGAAATCATCTCGGTTCTGATTACTCCGGAGAAAAGCACAGCCGCCAATTACGCCTTTGACGTCACTCCGGCGAGACTTGTCACCGGCTTGATCACCGAGCGAGGAATCTGCCCGGCCTCCGAGGATGGCATATTGTCCCTTTTTCCGGAGCATCGCGCGACTGTGCCCCACAGTTCCAACCACTTTCGATTTTGATCTCATGACCCTTCTGCTGGAACAAGAACGCCGATTAATCTGCCGCTTCGGCAGAAAATTGATCGAAGACCGACTGATTCGGGGAACCAGCGGCAATCTGAGCCTGCTTGACCGCTTAACGGGACTGGTCGCCATCAGCCCCAGTGGACTGGACTACCTGAAGATGACCCCCGACGACATAGTCGTCGTCGACCTCGACGGTCGAGTGCAGGATGGTACGAGGAAACCCTCATCCGAGCTACCCCTTCATCGGGTTCTCTATCAGAACAGGGCCGATATCGCCGCCGTCGTCCATACCCATTCAACGTTCTCCACCGTCCTCAGCTGTCTTGGTTGGGACCTGCCGGCGGTGCATTATATGCTGACCCCGGCTGGTGAGAATGTCCGCTGCAGTCGTTATGCAACGTTCGGTAGCGCCGCCTTAGCGGAAAACGCTCTTGAGGCGATGACGGATCGACATGCCGTCCTGCTGGCCAACCATGGACTCGTCGCGGCTGGTCCGGATCTGGCCGCCGCCTACGCCACCGCCGCCGAAACCGAATTTTGTGCCGAACTCTACTGGCGCAGCCGGTGTGTCGGCCAGCCGAATATCCTCGATCATACCGAGATGGAGAAGATGGCGATCCTGTTCAAATCCTATGGCCAGAAGTAGCCTGGCGACAATCGGCATGACACCTCCTGGGGCTGAGATTCCACCGTTTACATCCTTGTATCTTCTCCAGCATTTGACGACGACCTGCCTCCGTTGTAACCGGAACTCTCCGGAAATCCAGCATTACATTACACTCCTGAACGGGGGGCGAACCAGAGCATGAAGGCGCTTCATCAATACAGGCAGATCTTTGCCATACTGACGCCGCCCAAAAAGGCTTTGTTGCTGCTTGCAGTGCTGTTGCTGATTGAAAACGCCGTGGCCCTGGTTATCCCATGGCTTGCCGGCCAATTCACAAAGTTGCTCCTCGATCGCCCCACGGCCCCTCCACCCTTTTCCTACCAACAGATATTACTCGTCTGGTTCGTCCTGCTGACGGTCCAGGGTCTGTTCGTCTATCTCAACCGCTCTCTGGCCGGAGCAACAACCGAACGAATGCTTGCCCGCTTGCGGACACGGCTCTACGATCACCTGCAGTCGCTGCCGCTCGCTTTTTATCATGGTCGCAAGCAGGGCGAAATCCTGTCACTGCTCTCCAACGATGCCGCCATTCTCAGCAGTTTTCTCACAGTCAGCCTGGTTCCCCTGGTTCCCCATATCGTCATCGCCTTATCGAGCCTGGGCTGCATCCTTCTGATCAGCCCACAGATCGCCGCACTCGCCGGCCTGCTCATCCCGATCTTCTATCTGACAACTAAAATCCTTGGCCGGGGCATCCGACCACTCACTCGGCAATATATTACCCAGTATGCCGATACCTTTTCGATCGCCCAGGAAAATCTCACCACGCTCCCGATCATCAAATCCTTTACCCGAGAAGATGTCGAATCCCGACGGTTTCAGGACAGCAACACTGAACTGGCCCGTCTTTCAGCCAGATATCTGCAGCATCAGGCCCGACTCACTCCGCTCGTCAAACTGATTTCTATGGCGATCATCCTCTTCATCCTGTGGATTGTCAGCGACGATATCGCCTCAGGACAACTGCGTACGGGCGACATCGTCAGTCTCATACTCTACGGCATGCTGCTTACGCAACCGGTCAGCCGGCTGGCCGATATGTATGGTCAAACACAGCGGGCCTTGACTGCCGCTGAACGACTGGTCTCAGTTTTCTCTGCCGAAGCTGAACAGTATGCCGGAGGAAAACCGTTGCCGCCGGTTCGTGGAGAAATCCGCTTTGCCGGAGTCGCATTTTCCTACCCCGGCAATACAGAGCTGTTCACACATCTCGATTTCACGATCAATGCTGGCGAAACTGTCGCGATAACCGGTGCCAACGGAGCGGGAAAAAGCACCATCGCCCATCTCCTGATGCGATTCGCCGCCCCTGACAAGGGAACGATCTCGATCGACGGCCATGATATCGCGGATGTCCGCCTTGACAGTCTGCGTTCGCAGATTGGCCTGGTCCAGCAGCAGGTGCTGCTGGTCAACAGCAGTGTCATGGACAATATCCTTTTCGGCCGCTATCAGGCAGATGACGCTTCCGTCATCCGAGCGGCGCGGGCGTCGCATGCCCTCTCTTTCATCGAAGCGCTGCCCCACGGGTTCGATACCCTGATAGGCGACCAGGGTGTCAAATTATCGGGGGGACAGAAACAACGGCTCTCCCTCGCCCGCGCCCTCATCAAGGACCCGGCGATCCTCATCCTCGACGAGGCCACAGCCATGTTCGATCCTGAAGGTGAAGAGAGCTTCGTCAAAGACAACCGGGAACTCTTCGCCAACCGCACAGTCATCCTGATCACCCATCGTCCCGCCAGCCTTGAACTGGCCGATCGCATCCTGCACCTGGAAAATGGCCGCTTGACGCCTCTCGAACCTATCAGGTAAAGTTGTACGTTCAAAAAATAATTGATTCAATTCCATTCGCAGGGAATTTCCAAGGACGACTGAGTGCCGATGGTTCGAGCAAACCCACTTGTCGCAATTGTCCTGGCTGCCGGCAAAGGCACCCGGATGAAATCGAATCGGGCCAAAGTGCTCCATGAAGTCATGGCGGTGCCGATGCTCCACCACGTCCTCCAGGCTATCGCCCCGCTGCAGCCGGATCGGACACTGGTGATAGTCGGCCACCAGCGAGAGGCGGTCGAGGCAACATTGACCGGCTTCAAAGTCGATTGCGTTGTACAGCAACAGCAGCGGGGGACAGGAGATGCGGTTCTGGCCGCTGAACAATCGCTGGCCGGCGGGAACTGGACCGTGCTGATTCTCTGCGGCGACACCCCGCTGATCCGGCCGCGGACCCTGGTCGACATGTACAACGCCCACCAGGGCAACGGGGCCACCGTCACCCTGATGACCACGATCCTCGACAACCCGACCAACTATGGGCGGATTCTCCATGGAGCCGACGGCACGATCATCGGCATCGTCGAGGAAAAGGACGCGACGGCCGAGCAGAGGGCGATCCGGGAAATCAATGCCGGCATCTACCTCGCCGACAGTCGGTTCCTGTTCCACGCCCTGCATCGGGTCGGAACCGACAACAGCCAGGGAGAGGTATACCTTACCGATATAATCTCCCATGCTGTCGCTGACGGCCACAGTGTCCATGGATTCACCGCCCCTCACCCGGGCGATGTACTGGGCATCAATTCTCGGATCGAGCTTGCCGAAGCCCATCGGGAACTACAGTCGAGACGCAATCGGGATCTCATGCTGCAGGGAGTGACGATGCTGAGCCCGGAAACGACCTTTGTCTCGTTCGAGGCCGTCATCGGCGAGGACACCGTCCTGCAGGCCGGCACGCAGATCCGTGGCGCAACCCGGATCGGCAGATTCTGCCGCATCGACACAGGCGTCATTCTCGACAACTGCCTGCTGGAAGACGAGGTGCGGGTCGGCGCCTACAGTTGCCTATCCGATTGCAGACAAGCGACACGGGCCGTTATCGCCCCGCATACGACGATATCGGGACCGGAAGAACCCACACCATGCACGTGAAACCTGTCTTTGATACGACTGCAGCCCCCGACACGAGGTTCCCCTGGTGCTGATCGGAGGCACATCCCACACTACCTGATAATCGATAGCGGAGAATGAGATATGAGCAACCTGAAATCGATGTATTCAACGATACTCGGCGATCATTTCCCGATGGAGATGACCATCTCCTTCGACGGCCAGACCCTGGTCTACCGCAAGAAGACCTGGAAAATTCGGCAAGAGGATGGCTCAGTCGACGAGAGAGGGGTGCGCTATGGAGAAAACCCCGATCAGCAGGCAGCCCTGTACGAACTGGTCAACGGCAATCTGGTTCTCGGGGACTGCTCCTTCATCGAACCGGGCAACGGCCTCGTCTCGGCGATCACGGTCGAGGACATGCTCCAGGTGGGCAAGCACCCGGGCAAGATCAACCTGACCGATATCGACAACGGCCTCAACATCCTGAAGTACCTGATGGACCGGCCGGCCGCCGTCATCCTCAAACACAACAATCCCTGCGGCGCCGCCTACGGCGAAACGCTGGCCCATGCCTTCGACCGGGCCAACCGTTGCGACCGGATCGCGGCCTTCGGCGGGGCTGTGGTCATGAGCCGGGCCTGCGACAAAGACACTGCGGAACTGCTGGCTGCCAACTATCTCGAGGTGGTCTGCGCCCCGGATTTCGAGGCGGGAACCCTGGATATCCTCAAAAAGAGCAAGAACCTGCGCATCATCCGGATAGCGGCGATCGATCGCCTCGCCGCCTTTGAGCGATTCCGCTTTGTCGATTTCAAGAGCCTGATCGATGGCGGCATCATCGTCCAGCAGTCGGCGGTCAACTCCATCCGCACCCCGGCCGATCTGAAACCGGCCGTCGCCACTTGGCAGGGCCGGGAATACCGTTGCGACCGGCAGCCGACCGAGAGGGAGATCAACGATATGCTCTTCGGCTGGGCGGTGGAGCACGGAGTCACCTCCAACTCCGTCCTCTATGTCAAGGACGGTTGTACCGTCGGGATCGGCACCGGGGAGCAGGATCGAGTCGGCGTAGCCGAGATCGCCGTCCACAAGGCCTGTATCAAGTACGCCGACATCCTCTGTTTCGATACCTACGGCATCCCCTATGCCGATCTGGAACTGGCCGTCAGCAGAGGAAAACGGAACAAGGCGGAGAAAGAGGCGATCGATATCCAGGTGCAGCGGGACAAGGGGGGCATCCCCGGCTCGGTGATGATCTCCGACGCCTTCTTCCCCTTCCGTGATGGCGCCGATGTCGGCATCAGGCAGGGGGTGTCGGCGATCCTGCAGGCCGGCGGCTCGATGCGGGACTTCGAGACCATCGAGGCCTGCAACGAGGCAGAGCCGCAGGTGGCGATGATGTTTACCGGCCAGAGGTCGTTCAAGCACTGACATCAAATCAGCTTCGCTGAAGAGGACAGATTCCATGCTTCCGCTTCAAAGTGTAATCAAAGATGAATACACAAGAATCTTTATCCACCACTAGTATAATTGTACGTTCTGCCGGCATACTTTCAAGCAAGGTAGACAGCGAGACCATCCTCCTTGGCATGGAAAAAAGCAGGTACTATGGAATGGTATCAACCGGAAGTCGTATATGGGATTTGCTGAGTTCACCCATTTCGATCGGTCGGATCATCGACATTCTGGTGCAGGAATATGATATTGAACGAGAACAATGCATGGCTGAAGTAGTATCATTTCTGGCTGAACTCTTGTCGGAGCATCTGATCGATGTAAAATAATGAGAAGAATCATCACATTCATCAGATTACCGTTTTCAGTTCAGAAGATCTATTTCAAGGCATTGCTGCTTCTTCCCATCTGCCAATGCAGTGTACAATTGATTCCTTTCAAGTATCTCTTACACATATTTAAACTTCGCCCCAGCAAAAGGGAACTGCTGAAATCTCCGACAGATTCCGAGTTGGCATATGCCCAGACAGTCGCCTGGGTCATCAGCAAATCCCCCCCGTTGCCGCAGGCCATTCAGCCTCGATGCTTCGCCCAGGCCTTGACTGCCAGGATACTGCTGCATCAAAACCACCAGGAATGTCTGCTTTCGATCGGGGCGGCAATTGAAGGAAACGGCCTGTTGGCGCATGCCTGGCTCAGAAGTGGCAGTATCATCGTCACCGGACGGAACGGTCAGGATAATTATCGTGAAATTGTGTCATACCTCTGACCCATCCTCATCAGCACCGGCCGGCCGGAAAGATCTGACCTCGTGCCACTGACAGAATGCGGCCACATTCATGCATCTGCCGATCTCCAGCGCCATCCTGTTGTCCCTTCCAGCATCCGTTGTTCCATCGTTCCGCTGAAGTTCCGCGAATTTTTTCCCCAAGAGATCTCGATCGATCAATTGCCAGACCGACGATTGTGTACTGTGGAAAATTTCCTCGAACAGGGGTCGACTTTCGACCAGGCATCGGGCAAACGGCACCCCAACGTTGAAAGGGATCTTGTCCTTTCTGAGTCGGATTTCATCCGGGACAAATCCGGCAATAGACCGTCTCAGGACCGATCGCGTCATCCCTTCCTTCAAAAATTCTCGAGGATGCACCGAGAGCATGAACTCGATTATTCGTATATCCAGAAAAGGGAAAACCTGTGTAACCCCGAAGATATCGTCGAGGTATTCACTGAGATCAAAAAACGGCCGGAAATAACTCGCCGACAACCTGCTGCACAACTCCTGTCTCGGATCGAGAAAATCATCGGATATATATCCGTATTTGCTGGTGAGCAGATGAGATGCGAACGGGCTGGAGAGGATCTGTTTGTGTATGAAGCCATTTCCCAGAGATCGATCTTCGTCCAGTCCCCGAATTCTCCGGTGGAATCGGAGACAGACATCCGGCAACATCGGTCTCAAGACAAATCGCTTGAAAATCTGGACCGGAGGAAGATTATATCGTTTTGCCACCCCGCCGAGGTTTTCAAGAAAATCTCGCCAGCAAAATTGCTTCAACAATAACGGCAGACTATTCAATCCCTCGGTTGATAACGTCTCGTCCCCCCCAAAACCGGTAAAAAGAGTTGTACATCCCTCCGCCGCCCTTTGATAGAGAGGACGGCTGAGGAATATAAAAGGGTTGAGGGGAAAACAGGATTGGGAACGAAAATATTCATGCAATAGTTTCTTTCCTGTGAAAGCAACTTCCGAGACAAATTCAACGAGGATCTCTTCCCACTCTGCGACCGTGCGGATAAAATCCCGCTCGTCTCGCTCCTTGCCATTCGATCCCGCTCCGTGAACCTTCGAAAAAGCAACCAGCCTGGAGCCTGATTGCTTCAAAATAGAATTGGCGATACAACCGATTGCCGATGAATCGAGGCCGCCGCTAAGGAGGATGCCGTTTGTCTGGTTCGGCGACACCCGATCGGCGACGGCCTCGATGATGAGATCTCTCGCCGCATCACCCGATTCTCCAACAGCCCTCTTAGGCAGCGAGGCGTCGTTAACCGCCGGTTGCCAGTATCGCTGAACCTCAATCGACTCTTCCCGTAACGTCAAATAGCAACCGGGAGGGAGCGCCGAAATATCCCGATAAACCGTTTTGCCGCTATCCTGGTAGCAGTTGAGCAGATATGCGAGCAAATACTCATCGTCAATACGGACTTTATCCAACCGTGTTACATTCCGGAGCCGATTCGAAAAACCAAAATATTCTCCTTTGATGATGCGGTAGTAGAATGAATACACACCAAGGTGATCAACAACCGCGAAAAGAACCTTCTCTCTTTTATCCCATATCGCACAGGAAAAATTGCCGGCCAGACGGCGAAAAGAATCAACCCCCCATTGAACAAAGCTTTCCAGCACCAGATCGATATCGCAAAGCTGGACCGCTTTTGCCCGCTCAATCTGGAGGGCTTGACATAAAGCTTCACGATTGAACAGTTGAGCTGAACCGCAGAGGAAATACCCCTGTCGCCTGGATATGCCCGTTCTCCCCACTTTCCCAGTTTTTTCATTACAGGTTGCCGATAACGAGACCGCCAGGCAATCAACAATTTCGAAGGCATCGCCGCCCGGATATCGCGGATCGGTTAACGAAAGCCATCCGTCGACTCTCTCGGCGGAGAGGGAAAAATTATCAAACGATTTGATACCTCGGTAATTTTTCACAATGCTGCGAATAGATTGATAACACGTAGGATTTGATCAGCCTGTCGAACCATCAGGCCAGATTCCAGGATTTTTCGATCTCATCAGCGAGTAGTCGGGGGGAATGAATTCTCTTATCGAAACTCAGTCGATAGATCTCGATATCGCTGCAGATGGCGTTGCACCTGGCGAACAGAGCTTCCTGATTTCCCATCCATCGAAGATATTCAATCCAGATCAGGTTCTTGAGCAACGCCTCCACCTTCTCGACACCCTTCAGGGAGGTTACCTCGATATGGTGATGGTCATTGACGGAGAGAACAAAAACCGCCTCCAGATACACATCTCCAGTTGCGAGACGATCTTTTACCGGAACGGAAAATTTCCCCTTGCTCTCATCAATCGACTCACATTCCCGACTATCCAGGCCCAACCTGAGCATCGTGTCGGGAAGCATTTTCAGTCGCGGTACTGAAGGCAGGACCCGTATCCGGGATCCATCGATATCATCGATGGCACAGACATCGTCTGAAACAAATGAGTATCCTCTTCCCAGACAGAGTTCGGCACCGATGGTCGACTTCCCAATGCCGGATTCCCCGGCGATTGCGATGGACCGTGCATTCCGGCAGAGAACGCCTGCATGTAACAACAGGATTCCACGCTGGTGGAGAAGGGCATTGAATACCGGACTGAGCATGTATAACCGGATATCCGGAAACCCGACCCGGGAATGGTCCGGAAACTGGACGGTGATGAACCTCCCACCCGACACCTGATATAACGTTCCGGAATTCATCTTGAAGACAAAACAGTCGATTGCATCAAAATGCAATCCTTCCGGAACATGTTCAGCAGTATATTTGTCTTTGACCTGGCCAAGGGCAATGACGACATCCGGGTTTTCGAACTTTTTTTCCGGCAATTCGGGCAAACGGAAATACGACCGGATATTCAACCCATAACAGCTGTAACAGTAGGTATTTTTTTCGGTTGTCATTCTCGCACAGGGGAAAAAATCATCACGATGCGATTCCACGCTCGGCCTGGAGACGATGTATCAGATTACCAATATATCAGGTAACTTATTATTGATTTTAATCCATTCATGCACAAAACATAATACTATTATTGTATTTCATTTATGTTAAGTTGAGAAGATCCTGTCAAAATCGATCATAGCAGGAAAATATGAGGATTTTTAAATTTTCGGCATCGATATTGCTTAACATAAGCCAGCACAACACCAACTATTTTTTATCCGGAGGTCAGCATGACTGATATTCAGATATCCCAGAAAGTGACCGATTCATCCGAACTTGAATCAAGAAAACAGGTTTGGACAACACCCACTTTACGGATGTTGAACATTTCAGAGACCAACGGCGCCCCCGGCGCCCCCCAGGGTGATGGCGATGCACCGTACACCGCACGACCCAAGGTCAGCTGATTGCAGAAGGAGGAAAGAGAAATGAAGAGATCGCATATCATCATCTGTTTATTCGCAGGTGCTTGTGGATTGGCGTCGGCCGGCACTGGATGGGGAACTACCATCGATGACAACTATATAGGCGGTATTTACACACTAATAGATGAACCTCAACCTCCATATGATGACATTCCGACACTTTACTCTGAATCACGAGATATCATCAGTGGCGGCGCCCCTTATGATATCCAGAAGATGGTGGTAAACATCGGGACCACCATCACGACGATAGACGTCTACACCAATTATATAAATAAGGTGGCTTTCGATGAGAATATCGAATACGGCGACCTGTTTCTGAGCAACAACGGTTGGAACCCGTACGGCGACACCACAGAGGATTACTATGGCAACGGTGAATTCTGGGAGTTCGCCCTGGTCCTCGCCAACCACAGCGGGACCGCCACTGAAGGGATAGCCAGCCTGTATGCCATAACCAGTACATCTGAGTATATTTTGGCTGAGAATACCGGGTCGAGTGTATACCGATCCGGACAGGAGGTTCAGTTCAATACCTTCTACTATGATACTCAATCTGAAACTCTATTGGCAAAAACTCCATTGGCAACCGGCAGCTGGTCCGTATTCAGCGATGGCTCTGGTACCGGTCTTCATTTCACCATCGGGACAAGCCTTTTGAATCTCGGTACCGATGACCTCGGCTTGAGATGGGCGATGACCTGCGCCAACGATATCATCGAGGGGAGCACCCCAGTCCCCGAACCGGCCACCATGCTGCTCTTCGGTACCGGTCTTGGCGGATTGGCCGGCATCGGTCGAAGAAAAAGAAAATAAATGCGTAATTGCCGCAAAGCGGGTAAAAGGTTGGAGATTCGGTCTCCAACCTTTTTTTTTG
>JROS01000125.1 GCA_000769715.1 Desulfobulbus sp. Tol-SR | reverse complement strand
CCCGATCAGCAGTTTCGGGGCCATCCGCGAGAAGCTGGCCGAAGTCGCGGCCATGACCTTCGCCGCCGAGGCCGTCGTCTACCGACTGGCGGGGCTGATCGACGAGCGGCTGGCGACCATCGCCAGGGGGACCGAAAACTATTACGTCGAATACCAGAAGGGGATCGAGGAGTACGCGGCCGAGTGCGCCCTGACCAAGGTCTTCTGCAGCGAGGCGGCGGCCCGGGGCATCGATGCGATGCTGCAGGTGCACGGCGGCTACGGCTACATCGCCGAGTACCCGATCGAGCAGTTGTACCGGGATGAGCGGGTGCAGCGGATCTATGAGGGGACCAACGAGATCAACCGGATACTGATCCCCGGCCTGCTGCTGCGCAAGGGTATCGGCGGGACGGGGCTCGAGCCGGCGTTTGCGGCCGCCGGCGGCCGTTTCGCCCCGGAGAAGCAGCTGCTGCAGGCGATGAAACGGATATGGCTCGCCCTCAGCGATCGTACCGTGGCGCGGTTCGGCGCCGAGGTCGCCAGTGAACAGGAAATTCTCCTGGCCCTGGCCGACGCCGCGATCCAGATTTTCGCCCTGGAGAGCGCCGTGCTGCGGGCGGAAAAGGCGTTGAAGACGGCAACGGAGCAGCGGCGGCAGGAGTATCGGGCGGTGGTGACGCTGTGCGCCTTTGCGGCAAGACAACAGTTTGCCAACGCCGCCGACAAATGTGCGACGTTTCTTGGGGATGATTCGCCTCTTGAGGCAATGGGCGCGGTAACGGCCTACAGAGCAAGCGGCCTGCTGGCGGCCCAGCGCCTGATCGCCGATGCCGTTAGCCGGGTGGAAAGGTATATCTTCTAAGCATTACTCTGTCTGCTATCCCTGCCAGGATCGTTTCCGATGGGAGTACGGCCCGCACCTGCAGCTTGGACGAAGCCGCCCGGTGCCACCTGGGTTGGAGACTGACGAATACCGAGGGTATTCCCGTCGCTGGAGGAGAGCGGGAATAGGTTGACTTTGAATGCCGGCAGGTCGCATACTGAGCTGATCAACAGTCGCCGCCACGTTTGCGCCATCACACACAATCATGAGGCCACCCATGCCTGTCCTGACCGATCTCATCGCCGCCGCCCGTCGTGAGCAGACCGTCGACCTGCTGGTGCGCGATGTCCGGCTGGTCAATGTCCTGTCCGCCGAGATCCATCCCGCCCACATCGCGGTGAAAGACGGGATCGTCATCGGCTTCGAGGAGTATGAGGCCGAGACCGTGGTCGATGGCGGCGGCCGTCACTGCGTCCCCGGCCTGATCGACGGCCATATCCATATCGAGTCGACCCTGTTGTCGCCGCC
>JROS01000201.1 GCA_000769715.1 Desulfobulbus sp. Tol-SR | reverse complement strand
CAAACCTCTACGCCCTGTCCACGGCGGGCTGCATCGTCGGGACCTTCGCGGCCGGGTTCGTGCTCATCGCCTTTCCCGGGTCCCCGGCCATCCTGTGCCTCGTGGCCGGACTCCTGGCCGTGACCGCCGTTTTCGCCTCACGGGCCGACATGGCGGGCAAGGCGGCGACAGTGCTCCTTATCGCGCTGTGCGGCGCGGGGTTCACGGCCTACGACCACACCCTCGCCGAGGAGGGATTTCACGACGTGGACACCCGTTACAGCCGCATCCTGGTCTTCGAGAGCCGGGACCCGGACACGGGCGAACCCACCCGGGTCATGCTCACCCATCCCAAACACATCCAGTCGGCCATATATCTCGACCGGCCTTTGGATCTGGTCCTGGCGTCCACCCGTTTCTTCACCCTGGCCGACCATTTCGTTCCCGGGGCGAAACGCACGCTGCTTCTGGGCGGCGGGGCCTACAGCTATCCCCGGCGTCTTTTGGCCACGAATCCCGAGGCGACCATCGACGTCGTGGAGTTGGACCCCGGGGTGACCGAATTGGCCAGGGCCTACTTCGGGCTGGCCGCGAACCCCCGGCTGCGCATCTTCCACGAGGACGCCCGGACCTTCCTCAACCGCAACGCCGGGCGCTATGACGTGATCCTGGGGGACATCTTCAACGCCCACTACGCCGTGCCCTTCCACGTGGTCACGCGCCAGGCCGTGCAGCGCATCTTCGACGCCCTAAACGACGACGGCGTGGTCATCGTGAACATCATCGCGGCGGTTTCCGGGAAAAAGGGGCGGTTTCTCCGGGCGGTACGGGCCACCTATGCGGACGTCTTCCCCACAGTGGCGCTTTTTCCCCTGGGCAGTCCGAACGATCCGGAGGGCATGCAGAACGTGATGCTGGTGGCGAAAAAAAACGGGCCGCTGCCGGACGCCCTCCCGGGCGACCCGGAGTTGGCCCTGTTCGTCGCCCGCCGGCTGGAGACCCCGCTTGCGGGCGACGTGCCGGTCCTCACGGACGAATTCGCCCCGGTCGAGCGTTACGTCACGGCGTGGTGGTAGGGTTTGGTTCCTTGAGATTTACAATACGCACGCCCGGGGCCTCGTACCGGGTGAAATGACGATCCGTCGTGTAGATGGTTCCCACCCCGGACAGCAGAAACCCCGCCAGAATAAGGCCATCCATTGCTGGAATTCCCAGACCACGACACAGTCTGACCCCATGGAAAGTATCGCCGTGTCGAGCCAGACCACCTTACAGACTGCATGTATGCCTTCACAGAGCACGGAATGGTCTTCAATGACACCTTTGAGGCTAAGCCGTTCGAGTTCAAAAAGTGTCAGGCAGGAACAAATGGACGATACTTTGTTTTGCATGGCATTGCGCCGTGTCTCCACAGGCAGGGCATCACCCTGTAATAATTGCATGAAAAAACCTGTATCAAATCCGAGCATCGTCGCCGCCCCTCTCGACATCCTCACGACGGCCCTCTTCAAGCACCGCATCCGCATTCTCGGCTACGACAACCCGCCCGGCCATGTCCAACACCCGCTGCCCGAATTCTCGGCGGCGCAGTTGGCGCACATATTCGGCAAAAGCTTCTCCAGCTAGCCGCGACATGGAGATGCCCCGCACCTCGGCCAACCGGCGTACATCCCGCCCCAGATCGTCTTCCAGGTTCACGGTCAGTCGCATGGTTTCCTCCCTGTGTTATGCATATTAACGCATACTCAGTCGCATAACATCACTGGTCAATGCCCATCTCCCAGAAAAACCGAGGGGGACCGGGGGCATAAGCGCTAACTTAAATAGCGTGTTTGGATAGTTCGTTTCCGTTTTCCTTCCGCCAACATGCTAAAAATGCGAGACAAATACGGGAGAGTGTCCTTGAAATAGATTTGCGGGGTTATTGTTCGAAAGATGATGCTGCTAAGGAATATGTTTTCCCGCCATACGCTCCTATTCCCGGAGTTCTTTCCCACAGATCGGGTACCCCCAGGGAAAAAAAACTTCTCCAACTGAAGAAATCGCTTCCATCAAAAATGCAATAAGCAATTTCCCATGCAGCCATGCTCGTGCACTTGTCTCGTCAAATTTCTTTAGATGTCCGAGTCCAAGGATAGATTTTAATCTTTTAAATGACAACTCAACTTGCCATCTCAATCGATAATACTCCAATACTTTCTTTGTGTCATATGATTTAGGAAGAGTCGTAAATATTATGATGTAATTTGTCGCATCTATGGTTGATTCGTAGACTTTTCTTTGCTTTTTCCTGGCAGCTTTCATTATTCTATGTTTTTCCTTGTCTGCGGCTTCTTTGCTCTTTCGGATTGCACAAATCCTTCCACTTATTTGCTTTCCATCTATCTCGATGGAAGCATCCCAATCTCCAGCCTCATTGATTGTTAGTTCATGGCATTTAGATAGAAAATTTAGATTGTTGCCATCTTCATCAAGAAATGGCATTTTGCTTTTAACTCTGACAATGACTTCACCATGACGTTCTACGACATGACAAATTCCGCGTCGATTACAAAACCCTCGATCAGCTATGAAAAGATCACCTTGATTAACATGATAGTTCCAGAATCCTTCACCTGTTTTTGGGTCAGTAACAAGAACATCGTCGCAGTTTAGTGAAACCAAGTTTATTGAATAATGAATTTTCCATGTTGTGCCGGTTGCACCCGGTTCTTGAACTGTTGTCCCATCGACGATTCGAACCCGAAAATTGTCTCCGACCGGAACCGGATAATTTTGAGCAAACCACTTATTTTTAACCTCATTAGCCATCCAACGGAACCATTCGTTAGCTGCGGCAAGTCGTCTCATTATCGCTACATCGCTAACTTTTGCTAGTCCTGTCTGATTTGCCAATACGGAGGTCATCCGCAACGAATTGCCTTCCGCTATATGCATCAAAAGTACGCGCAACAGAACTTCAGGATTCGAAAATCTCCGTGCTCGTGAAAATGCGCCGAGTTCTTTGGCTTTTTCTTCCCATCCAGCAGGTAAAAATGAAAGTAATTCCAGCCAGCCGTCCCTTTCCGTCACCTGACGATATCTTTCCATTTCTCACCCCCGTGAGGGATGAG
>JROS01000124.1 GCA_000769715.1 Desulfobulbus sp. Tol-SR | reverse complement strand
GGGCTCGTAGGTCGAAACGACAGCGGGGGTAAGTCGAGACGACAGCGGGGGCAAGTCGAGATGACAGAGAGGGGAGGTCGAGATGACGAAAACGGGGGACAAAATTAATTTAAAATTACTCTGACCCCAATAGGTCAAAATTAATTTAAAATTACTCTGACCCCAATTATCGAAACCTGCCTGCAGGCACTGGCAGATTCGGATTCGGATTAATTTTACTCTGACCCCTATTTTGGACCCCTATTTTGCTTCGAAAAAACCGCCCACATCCCGCCAACCAACAAGCCTTGCCGCACTTCGCCGTTGCGACGTATCGCCGCCATAGATCACCGCATTTACGATTTCTCCGGCAAAGCCGGCCCCTCGCATCCGCTCTCTGAACGGCTCAAATCCCTTGAAGAAATCAGATGCCGCAGTTGCTCCGGATTTGATCTCGACCGCATGCAGCGTATCGCCGCGCTGCACCAGGATATCCACCTCCAGGCCACGGCTTTCCCGATAATGGTGCAGAAGCGGCTGCTCCCCCTGATGGGCGAGCGTTTTGTACAATTCGGCCACGGCCCAGCTCTCGAAGATAGCGCCGCGCAGCGGGTGCAGCCGAAGTTGCCCTGGTTCCCTGATCTGCAGCAGGGCACAGGCCAGCCCGCTGTCAAAAAAATGCATTTTTGGCGCCTTGACCACCTGTTTGCGGATGTTGGCATGGTACGCGGGAACCCGGTGGATGATGTAGCACGCCTCCAGGATGGACAGCCAGGCCTTGGCGGTATTGTGCGAGACTCCGGCATCACCGCCCAGCGCCGACAGATTGATTTCCTGCCCGGTGCGTCCGGCGCAGAGCTTGAGAAAGCTTGTAAAACCGATCAGATCGCCGACATTCACCACCTGCCGGACATCCCGCTGCACGTAGGTGGCGATATAATCGGCAAGCCACTGGGCGGCGGGAATATTCCGGTCATAGATCCGTGGATAGCTGCCCTGCCAGAGCAGCGTAAACAGTTCGTCCGGGATCTCGGGAAAGCCCCGCAGTTCATCAATATCAGGGGGCAGCAGGGTGAGCATGCCACAGCGACCGGCTAGCGACTGGGAGATGGTCTGAGATATTGCCGGATGCTGCGAGCCGGTGAGAATGAAACGCCCCGGTTCCGGTCGTTCGTCGACTTCGGCCTGCAGATAGCTGACCAACTCCGGCGCCTGTTGAATCTCATCGAGGATTGCCCCCTGCCGGTATTCATGCAGAAAACCCCGCGGGTCGTGGGCGGCAAACTCCCGCAAATCGAGGGATTCCAGCGAGACATGGGGTTTATCCGGAAAGGTGGCCCGGCATAACGTGGTTTTCCCGGCCTGCCGGGGGCCGGTGACGGCAACGACGGGATAATAGCGGGCAAGTTCAAGGAGTTTGGCACTGAGTTTTCGTGGTATCATGGGAGGATGATAGCAAGAAACGCATGGATTGTCAATTCGACTTACAATCTATCCATAGATCGCCGTGCTCAAGTTCAGGCTTTTCAGGATCTGGTCCCAACTCTTCTTGCCCGGATGATGATTATCGGTGGGGTCTGGCCGATTTCCCCTAGGCGGCGGCGCTGACACCCGGTTCCTCGCCCTGATGTCGGCCATCAAACATCTGCTCTGGCCGGCGCTGATCGTCGGCATCATCTGGATTGACATACGATGCCTGCCTGGTATGGGATGGAGTGAGCGATGATGGCGGTGGCTTTTTTTGAAAAGTACGCTTCAACCGGAGGAACCGAAATTTTTCCCTGCGGGAGATGACTGCCAGGCCTGTTTGAGATCTCTCCGCTGTCGCGATGACAGCGGGGAAAGGTCGCGATGCCTCCCCTGCTGTCCTTTCATTTCGGCAGCGAAACGAGAAATCTCGTCTTGCCGAGGCTGGTTCCCTTCATTGCGGTTGCTGGTCGCAGCATGAAATCGTCCTGCTCGGTGCCCCGGCGCCGTTGCTAAGTCTGCTTGGCGCATGTAATTATGATTGATATATTAGTCAGTTGCAAAAATATCATTGACAAAACAGCCTATAACATTTACAATATCATCAAATAATATTGACAATAGGAGGGCGGTATGCCAGGAGTCAGGAATCGAGGGGAAATGATACGGCAATTCATTATTGAAAACGTCGACAGCCATCCGAATGATATTGTGACGTTGACTTCTGAAAATTTTAACATATCACGGCAAGCTGTTAATGCCCATTTGAAAAAACTGATATCTCAAAAATCGATTACGACCGATGGCAAGACAAGAAACATAAGCTATAAGCTCCATCCATTGATTGAAGATACGATAATTTTCAAAATAAACGGTCTTGAGGAAGACAGAGTTTGGCGCGATGATGTAAAACCAAAACTAGCTCCTCTTCCAGATAATATTATTGATATATGGAATTATGGCTTTACCGAGATGTTAAACAATGCGATAGATCATTCTCAGGGGAGCCACGTCATAATAAACATTAAAAAATATCCTTCGTTTTCTGAAATAGTCATAACCGACAACGGTGTAGGAATTTTCAGGAGAATACAAAAACTACTCAATTTACATGATGAGAGGCATGCCGTTCTTGAGCTTTCCAAAGGGAAGCTGACGACAGACCCTGACCATCATACTGGAGAAGGAATATTCTTTTCTTCGAGAATGTTTGATGAATACGCTATTCTTTCTGGAGGAGTCTATTTCAGCCATGAATACAACAAGCCGGAAGATTGGATAATGGAAAGTAAATCTCCAACCGAAGGGACTACTGTTTTTATGAAGTTGTCCAACACCTCTTCCAGAAAAAGTAAAACTATTTTTGATGAATATGCCGGTGGCAATGATTATGGCTTTGACAAAACAGTTGTCCCAGTTTCTTTGGCTGGATATGGGAACGAAAGCCTTGTCTCGCGCTCGCAGGCAAAGAGACTGCTGGCGAGAATAGATAGATTTAAAATTGTTATATTCGATTTTGAAAATGTTGATCAAATTGGCCAAGCCTTTGCTGACGAAGTTTTCAGAGTCTTTAAAAATCAACATCCTGACATACAGATTTATTTCGTAAAAGCAAGTCGTTCCGTTGAAGATATGATAATTCGAGCCTTGCGGAGTGGAGATTAAGACATATATTCATCAGGCAACTCTCGTTCGGCAAGCGGTCCCTACCCCAACTCTATCCCATACTTCTTGATCTTCGACAGCAGCGACGGATAGCTGATCTCCAGCAATTTCGAGGCCTGGACGCGGTTGCCGTTGGTCTCGTCCAGCGCCTTGACGATCAGCTCCTCCTCCATGATTTCCTGTGCCTGTTTCAACGACAGGCCGTTGAAATCGTCCAGGCATCTCGCCGCCGCCCGTTTGTCCTTCATATACTGGGGCAGATGTTCGACCCTGATCGTCTGGTCCTCGGCAATCACCGCTCCCCGGTGAATGATGTTTTCCAGTTCCCGGACATTGCCCGGCCAGCCATAGCAATCAAACAGCTCCATCACCTCCGGCATGACCCTTTTGATCTCGATCCCCATTTCCTTCCGCACTTTTTCCAGAAAATGGCGGCAGAGCAGCGGGATATCCATCCGCCGCCGGCGCAGGGGCGGGATCAGGATATGGATGACGTTGAGGCGGAAATAGAGATCCTCCCGGAACCTTCCGGTCTGAACCTCGCTCGCCAGGTCTCTTGCCGTCGCCGCGAGGATACGGACATCGATCTTCCGGCAGGCGCCCGACCCCAACGGCCGGATCTCCCGTTCCTGGAGGACGCGCAGCAGCTTGACCTGGAGCGGGAGCGGCAGCTCGCCGATCTCATCGAGCAGCAGGGTGCCCCCCTCGGCCTCCTCGAACAGCCCCCTCCGACTGCGATCGGCCCCGGTAAACGCCCCCTTGAGATAGCCGAACAGCTCGCTTTCGAGCAGGTTCTCGGGAATCCCGCCGCAGTTGAGGGCGATGAACGGTTTATCCCGGCGCGGACTGGCCTCATGGATCCCGCGCGCCACCAGCTCCTTGCCGGTCCCCGATTCGCCGGTGATCAGCACGGTCGAATCGTAGCGGGCGGCCTTGGCCGCCAGTTTCAGCACGGCCTGCATCTCGGGGCAGTTGGTGATGATCCGGGAGAATCCTCCGGCCCCGCGCATCGCCTCGATCTCCTGGCGCAACTGCAGGTTCTCCTGGCGCAGGGCCTCCCGCTCCTCGGCCTTGCGCAGGGCCATGATGACCTCGTCGGCCTTGAACGGCTTGGAGATGAAGTCGTAGGCGCCGGCCTTCATCGCCTCGATGGCGGTGTCGATGCTGCCGTAGGCCGACATCATGATGACCGTCGTCCGCTCGAGGAAATCCCGGGCGGCGGCAAGAAAGGCGATCCCGTCCATCACCGGCATGCGCACGTCGCAGAGGATGAAATCGAAACGGCGCCCGGCCAGCAGCTGCAGGGCCTGGGCCCCGTCGGCCGCCGTTTCCACGGCATAGCCATGGCGCCCGACCATCGCCTGCAGCATGTGGCGCATGTTTTCCTCGTCGTCGATGATCAGGAGGGTATGGGGGGATTCGATGGTTTGCATTTCAAGGGAAGAAGCGGTAATTTTCGATGCTTGCGCAGGTCTTTGGCAAAACTCTTGGTAAATTCAACGTTCATGCATTACCTTCGTCACCTCGGAGTATCCCAAAAATTTCTTCTCTGTCGGCTTCGCCCGAGTTTTCGCCTTCCTGGATTACACGCATCAAGGCAGCATCTTCCATCACTTCCATGCGTATATCATGGACCGCTTCCCTTTTTTCCTCTATAACCTCGATGATGGCCTGCTTCAGTAAATCTTTCAATTTATTGTCGTCTACCAGAGTTTCCATTTTGCATTTCCCTTCAAATTCGCGATCAACTTTGATCCTTCCACCCATGTGGCGTGCATATCCATGAGCAGACAGTCGACCTTGTCAAGCTTAACGTAACTCACCTTATCACATTCAATTGCTCAAAAGTTCATTATAATCAGGGCCTGTTGCAAAATGAACGTCTGCTTGCCTTGTGATGTCGAGCGCCGACGATAAAGCTCATCCTTCCCGATAGGGCGAAGGTCATGATTCCGCCCCAGCTGTCATTTCGAAGCGAAGCGAGAAATCTTGTCTTTCCCGGTAGGGCGAAGGCCGCCATTCCGCCCCCGCTGTCATTTCGAAGCGAAGCGAGAAATCTTGTCTTTCCCGGTAGGGCGAAGGCCGCCATCCCGTCCCCGCTGTCATTTCGAAGCGAAGCGAGAAATCTTGTCTTTTCATGGCGGTGAGCCCTCAACCATGGCCGGTTTAAGATCTCTCCCTGGCGGTCGAGATGACAGCGGAGATAGGTCGAGATGACAGAGAGAGGGTAGACCAAGATGACAGTGGCGGAGGTTGATAGGACAGCGGGGGCAGGT
>JROS01000200.1 GCA_000769715.1 Desulfobulbus sp. Tol-SR | reverse complement strand
ATCATGGTGCCCTCAAGACTGGTTTTTCTTTAGAAGGATATAATGCCTCCGCACCTTTCCACCTTACTCCACAGTACCAAATATATGCACGAGGTTTCTCCATGCCATCTTCAAGCAATATCTCATAGAATAGTTTGTCTGCATACTTCTTCCATTCTTGATCAAGATAACCGTTTCTAATCAGATAATAAAGTGCATCATGAACGAACGCTGCTCGAATTGCATTCCTAGTATCTATTGTTGGGCCACTCGGACCATCAGTAGCATACCCACATTTTAGCGTAAGCAATCCGTCACTAGCTAACTTAATGTATGCTGTGTCAATATCAAATCCAAGTATCTCTGTCTGTTTTGAATAATTACTAGTAAGCTGATATTTGAATCCTGCCCGATATTCTAGCCATCCATTCATCGTTTCTGCTTTCTCCATACCCACGGCTGAACTGGCATTGGGTCAGCCCATAATCCCCACTTATTATCTGCCGATATCTTCTGTAATGTCTGCCAAGCCGGGCAGAATTTCTTCTTACAATACTGAGGATAAACCCAAGCATATCCAGACACAAGCAATTGTTCTTGCAAACATTGATCTCCAAACATAACAATCGCTACTGTTCTTCCGTATCTGTCAGTATTTATTGGA
The DNA here is from genome assembly GCA_000769715.1 of Desulfobulbus sp. Tol-SR. Classification (GTDB taxonomy): domain Bacteria; phylum Desulfobacterota; class Desulfobulbia; order Desulfobulbales; family Desulfocapsaceae; genus Desulfoprunum. The sequence continues at coordinate 560 of JROS01000200.1, read as the reverse complement.
TTAATGTCTACAGTCTTTCCTTCAACCATATTCTCAATAAACAACTTTGCATTAATGCCTTGTTGCTGCTTTTTTTCTGGGCAATCAATTCCATACAACCTTACTGTAGTGAACTTATCTGATTCGACAACCTTCAATGTGTCTCCATCAACAACATCGACCACCAGGGCCGGGGAAGCGTTGCCAGTAGTGGCGAGAATCAAGAGGAAAATAAGGATCGTCAATTGTCGAACCATCAGCGTGTCACCTTGCAAATCGATACTGCTTTCGGCGCATGAACGCCGTACTTGCAACACCAATTGTCATATTTTGATCCATGCAGTGGCGTTCCTTCCTTGTGACCGGCCTTGTGCCAGCTCTCGCAGCATCGGCAATGCTTTGGCCTCTTCTGCTTCATGACCTACCTTCCCACCCGCAAAGTTTTACCCCAGTAGGCAACCGCTTGAAATCCCGGCACTGGCTCTGCCGGCCGTCCTTGTCGAACGAGAAGCAGTATTCTCCGCACTCACACCGCTTATCCTGCACGTAATGTCTCCCCTCGATTTTGTCCGTTACGGTCA
>JROS01000026.1 GCA_000769715.1 Desulfobulbus sp. Tol-SR | reverse complement strand
GACAGCGGGGGTAGGTCGAGATGACAGTGTGAAGGGGCATGTTGAGATGACTGCGGAAGAAGGTCGAGGCACCGGTAGGGGAAAGTTGAGGTGACGGGGTAGGCAGACATTCATTTTGAAAAAGGCTTATATCGTAAAGATTTTCCGATTACGGATCTGCCGGTTTACGGGGGCACCGGATTTCGATATGATAGCGGAAAGTGAAAACAGACGGCCCGTTGATCGTGCACTTCGGGTTCCGCACTATGAACAGACCAAACCATTGGTTTCTGCAGTGTGCGTTGCCGGTCAAGCCGATTGACCCGACGTGAGTGAAGTGCCGGCATGAGCAACGCCTGAAGAGGAATACCCCATGAAACTCAAACTCCTGACCCTGGAAAACTTCCGCGCCTGCGGGCGGCTGGACCTCGAACTGGGCAGCCGACTCACGGTTTTGCTGGGAAACAACGGCAGCGGCAAAACCTCCGTGCTGGACGGCATCGCCATCGGCCTGGGGGCGGTATTGACCCACCTTCCATCCGTGTCCGGCATAACCTTCAGGAAACAAGGTGATATTCGTCAGCAGCACAACCTGCTGGCGCCCTACACCCGCGTCGGCCTTGAAATGTCCTCCGGTCTGCGGTGGGACCGCATCCAGCGGCGGGACAAAAGCCAGGCCACGGCCAAGGCCATACCGCCGGCAACAGGGTTGAAAGCTCTGGAATCCTATCTGGACGAAACCGTGCTCGACCCTCTGATCGCGGGGCAGAAGTTCCAGTTACCGATGATGGCCTATTACGGGGTCAGCCGGGCAGTGCTCGAGGTACCGCTGCGCCGGAAAAACTTTCCGAAAACGCATACACGGTTCGAAGCACTCAGCCAGGCATTGGCGGCACAAAGCAGCTTCAAGTCGGCATTCATCTGGTTCTACAACAAGGAAAACGAAGAGCACCGGCTGCAGAAAGAGCAGCGCAGCTTTGAAGTGACACTACCGGAATTGGATGCCGTACGCCTCGCCATCGGCATAATCTTTCCGGATATCAGCAATCCTCGCATCGAATTGAGCCCGCTTCGATTTGCCGTCACCATCAACGGTGAAACCCTGGACCTGATGCAACTCAGCGATGGCTACAAGACACTCCTGGGCCTGGTCATCGACCTGAGTATGCGCATGGGGTTGGCCAATCCGCATCTGGCAGACCCGTTGAGCGCCGAAGCCATCGTGATGGTCGACGAAGTGGATCTCCACCTCCATCCCTCCTGGCAACAGCGGGTGATGGCCGACTTGCTGCGCACCTTCCCCCGGACACAATTCATCCTGACGACCCATAGCCCCTTTGTCGTTGAAGCATTGAACAATTTGGTCGATGACACCCTGCTGGCGTATTTCAACCAGATCAATGTCCTGTACGACCGAATGCGTGATATCGAATGGGATCGGCGCAATGATTGACACGACCCCGTTCAGCCATTGCGAATGCAAGCGCATGGGCAATACCCACACTTTGTGCCAGTCCGAATTAACGCTTGAAGAACAAGGCAAAAAAGTCTGTCTGACTATTCGCGGGGGTGAGGAAGCGAAAGTTCTGGTACTGGACGGCTGCGTGATTACTGACAACAACACGAAGTGCGATGCCTTGTATCTGTTCAAAAGTCACCATCGCAAGATTGCAGCATATACCACATGCCTTTGAGCAGCTTGCCTACACGAAAAGGCACCGGCCGGAGTATGCGCACCTGAAAAACCAGCTGGACCAGGCCGGGCCGGGAGCGCTGATTGAAAAATCATTTATCGTGACGAACGGCATGTTGCCCAAACCTGAAATTGAACGTCTTGAGAACCGGCATAAAATACGAGTCAGTGCGTTACTGCACTCGGAACCGAGTAAAAAAATGCCGGATTTGCGAGAGTGGTTTTGAGCTTGCCGGTTGCATCCTCAGTTTATCTGCCTACATGTGGGCGACGCGTGGACACATCAGTTGAACGTGGGTAAAAAATGATGAAATGTACCCATATTCGTTCGGCCCAACGGCGCCAAGAAACGGTATCGATCGCGATGAAATTTTCCTGGTATGTTCGTTTCGGCCAACGGTTGACTGATCTGGGGGTAGCTCTCACGGCCCTGGTCCTGTTGTGGCCGGTCTTGCTCTGTCTGACCGTGCTCGTGCGGGTGAAACTGGGGGCACCGGTTCTTTTCCGCCAAATCCGCCCCGGTCGGCACGGCCGGCCGTTCACCCTGTACAAGTTCCGCACCATGACCGATGCACGGAATGCAGCGGGCAATCTGCTGCCGGATGCCCGGCGGCTGACCGGCTTCGGGCGTTTCCTGCGCAGCACCAGCCTGGACGAACTGCCGGAGTTGATCAACGTTCTCAGGGGCGAGATGAGCCTGGTCGGGCCGCGACCCCTGCTGATGGAATATCTGCCGCTCTACAGTCCCGACCAGGCCCGCCGCCACGAGGTGCGGCCGGGGATTACCGGCTGGGCCCAGATCAATGGCCGCAACGCCCTGAGCTGGGAGGAGAAATTCAAACTCGATCTGTGGTATGTCGACAATCAGTCGTTGTGGCTTGATATGAAGATCATTTTTCTGACGGTCTGGAAGGTGTTCCGGCGCGATGGCATCAGCGCCGAGGGCGAGGCGACCATGCCGCGCTTCACCGGCTCAGCGAGGCACGAGTCATGAAGCCGCCGTTGTTTGCCGGGTATGGGGCCGGCGGATTCGGCCGCATCGGCAGCCGGCGAATGAGGAGAGAGTGGTTGCGGGGAAGATCCGCACAAATTCAATGGCGGAGTGGCTCATGGATATTTCGACGGCGGGCAGCGGGCGGGGAAGGTATAATCCGAAAAGAAAATTGCACAAAGGATTGGCCGGGGACAGGGCTGAGTCCCTTGCACGTTCCGTCAGATACAAAGGCAGTCCTCTGCATAAAAGATCGCCGGGAGATTTTGGCCTGACGCCTCCAGCTTCACCCAGGCCGGGTAAAACCCTCTGTGACGGTGTCGGTATCTTTGCCATCAAAGAAGCCACCCGGCTTCTGCGTCAGGGTGTCGAGGGCGGTTTGGTGAGCAACGATGCCGATCAGGGGTTTCCGCGGTACATCTGGATGGTCATCAACGACCTGGAAGTTCTCGAAGCCCGATGCGACGATCCGAACAACGGCACCTATCACGGCTACCCCCTGGAGCGAAACGATCCCATGACCGATATGATCATCAAGCAGTGGCGGGAGCGATAATCATGAGTGAACATCTCGAATTCAAATGGGAATGGCTTCCTCCTTTCGAGCCGGAGTCGCTTGAAGCGATTACTTTCGCCGATATGCGAATATGTCTCGGAGAAAAAGCGGTTACTGAATTGGAGGACGACAGATCCCGGACGTTGCGCCGGGGAATGTACGTTTCCGTCTATCCCCTGGCATTGTTTCTCGCGACCAATTGGTGGCGTTTGCGCTGGGAGCCGAAGCCAGTGCAGGAAGACCCGGCGTGGAGGATGCGCCATTGTCTGCCGGCAATCGGTGAAGGGTATGTCTGGCCGGACCTTACGTTTGCCAGTGATGGCGAGATGATGCTCGTTGCGGTCCGCAGCACCGAAAAATCCAGGACCTCCCCGGTTCGCTATATTGCCGATTTTACCGGGTGGGTGCCGGCAGCATCGTTTGAAGGGGTTGTAGGCCGGTGCATCGAGGGTGTGTTGGCGCGGTTGGAGGCGTTCGGCATCACCAATTCCGAGCTTGCGGGGGTATGGGCCGAGGTCCGGGCGGAAAATGATGACCCCGCCGCTGCCTGTCTGCGTCGTATCGAGGCTTTGGCTGGGTATGACCCGGATGAGGCCCCTGAGGCCTTTGTTCGGGATCTCCTCGATACGGAAGCGGAAGTGGGCTTGCCTGCAATTCAGGAGTTGGCGGCGGCATCGCAAAGCCGTGCCTTGAAGGATCTGCGAATGCTGCAAGAGTCTTTGCGGAGCCAGGGGGTTACGTTCCGGATTGCCGATTTCGAGCGGCTGATTTCCGAAGTGCAGCTTGGAAATCCTACCAGCCAGCCATGGCAACGAGCCTATGCCGCGGCCCAAAAGGTCCGCCAGATTTGGAATCTGGACGAAAAACCGATCTCCAACAGCCGATTGGCCGAGTTGTTTGGTGTGCAACGAAATGTTCTGGAGGACGATCAGGGGGCGGGCAGTGTGCTGAATGCACCTTACAGTGCGAGCGGTTGGCACAGGGGGAATGTCGACAGGCGGCTCATACTGAACCGTAAACCGGTTACCAGCCGTCGTTTTGCGATGTGCCGTCTGCTTGGCGACGGAATTTTTGGCTCGCATGACGGCCATCTGTCTGCTGCCACGGATGCGGGCACGAGCCGGCAGAAGTTTCAGCGTGCTTTTGCGCAGGGGCTCCTGTGCCCCTTCGAGGCGTTGATGGAATTTATCGGCAAGGCTGTCCCCAGTGACGACGATATAGAAGATGCCGCGGCTCATTTTACCGTGTCCCCACGACTTGTCTTTACCACTCTTGTCAATCATCATGTTTTGCCTCGGGAAGTATTGCCCGTGGGGTAGGAGAGGGAAGCCGCGGATTACCGGCCGCAACGCCCTGAGCTGGGAGGAGACATTCAAACTCGACGTGTGGTATGTCGACAATCAGTCGTTGTGGCTTGATATGAAGATCATTTTTCTGACGGTCTGGAAGGTGTTCCGGCGCGATGGCATCAGTGCCGAGGGCGAGGCGACCATGCCGCGCTTCACCGGCTCTTCGATGGAGGGACGATGATGCTGCCCCTGTATGCGGTCTATGGCGCAAGCGGGTTCGGGCGGGAAGTGATGCCGCTGGCGCGGCAACA
>JROS01000123.1 GCA_000769715.1 Desulfobulbus sp. Tol-SR | reverse complement strand
GTAGGAAAGGGGGAAGGAAAATGAGAACACTCAGATGGATAGGTACAAGTACCGGGATGGCAGTGGCACTGTTCTTTTGGCTGTACCATGGGAACGTGTATGCGGAGAACATAGTAAAGTTCGTGGTGTGGCTTGGGTTTATCTGCGCCCTTATTGCTATGATGCTTCCGAAGGCTGAGGTGCAAAAAATGAAAGCGAAGAAGTCGTATCCGGTACCGTTGCCTCTCGCTCTCGCCTACGGAATTGTCTACGCACTGGTTCTCGCAGCCTCTGGAAATTTCTTGTACGCGGGGTTGGATATCACTGCTACGCTGATTGAACAAGGAATATTTGCGAAAGAGGATGTTCAGGCATGACCGCATACAAACCCCAAACCATGGCCGAGTATAAGCTCCTGCACCAGGCCTGCCCGAAGTGCAACCGCATCCCCGGCAGGATGACCAAGACTGCATACCCGGCCCCGCCAGACCTCAATATCGCCGACTGCGCCTGCGGGTGGATCGGCACCGTCAACGAGCTTGTCAAACAAAAGGAGAAGACCATGGCAGTGACACACGTAACAGCAGAGCAGGTGGTGGCGAAATATGTCGAGACCCGCGACATCATCGCCGCCAAGACCAAGGAGTTGAACGCGGAGCTGGCGGTCCTGAAAGACCTGCAGACCAAGCGGGAGAACTGGCTAATGGCCGAGATGAACCGCATCGGCGCCACATCGATCAAGACCCCGCACGGCACATCGTATATCGACACCGTCGATAATGTCTCTGTGGCCGACTGGTCGACGTTTTTCGGCTGGGTGCAGGAGGGGCAGAAGTTCGACTTCCTGACCCATGCAGTGTCGAAGTCGGCGGTCAAGCAGGCGATCGAGGACGGCCAGCCACCCCCTCCCGGCGTTTCGTATTCCCAGTTCAAGAGTATTAAGGTACGCAGAGCGTAATCAATCCGCCCCCAGAGGGCACAGATCAATCTCAAGGAGACAAACCATGAAGAAATTACAGGAAGCGCTCGAGTTGTTGAACACGAAGCATACCTTCACCCCCGGCCAGATCGTAGGGTGGAAACCCGGGTTG
>JROS01000122.1:4167-9433 GCA_000769715.1 Desulfobulbus sp. Tol-SR | reverse complement strand
CGCCCGCACGGTCGCCAAAGGTCTGCTCGACCTGAAGAAGACCGTCGAAGGCCTGAAGCAGAGCTTCAAAGAAGAAGGCAACCCGCTCAACGAGATCCGCTCCGACCTCGATGATGCCGCCCGTTCACTGAAAACCAAGCTCCTCGAGCAACCGGAATCGGGCTGGGACCAGGATACCCCCTTCCCCGGCGTCAGCCCTCCCGCCCCGCCGCCGACCTCGGCCCAACAGCCGGCGGTCGACGCCGATTACACCGAAGTCGTAAAGGACGAGACGGCAGCCGAGCCGCCAACCGGCGAGACGATGCCGGCATCAGGCCCGGGCGCTGCCCGGGCCACCCCCATGCCCCCGGTTGCTCCGGCAGACGACGATGGCGGGAAATAATCTCCAGGTCACGCTGCCGATCATCGAGCGGAGCCTGGCCTTTTTCCGGCCGCATCATCTCGAACTGCGGCGGCGGCTGATCAAATCGTTCCTGTCCATCCTCGTCCTGTCGGTGATCGCCTATGTCTTCGTCGAACCGATCGCGGCATTTCTGATCACCCCGCTGAAAAATGCCAGCCCCCTGGTTGACAGACTGGTCTACACCAATCTGCCGGAGGCCTTTCTGTCCTATATCAAGCTGGCCTTCATGATCGGCCTGGGCGGAAGTTTCCCGGTCATCCTCTACCAGTTCTGGAGGTTCATCGGCCCGGGCCTCAACCAGGATGAGAAGAAGCTCGCGGTCATCGTGGTGTTCTGGGCGACGTTCCTGTTCGCCGGCGGGGCCGCCTTCGCCCTGTTCGCCGTCCTGCCGCGGATGCTGATCTATTTCATGAGCTACGCCACACCGGCCTTGACGCCGCTGCCGAAACTCGGTCTGTACCTGACCTTCATCATCCGGATGATGATCACCTTCGGCCTGTCCTTCCAGATCCCCTTTCTGATGGTCATGGCCGGCAAGGCCGATTTCGTCAAGGCCGGTTATTTCCGGAAAAAACGGTACTATTTCTATGCCGTGATCGTTGTCCTCGCCTTCATGCTGACCGCCGGCGATTTCATGGCCACGGCCCTGCTCGCCGTCCCGCTCTTCGGCCTGTACGAGGCCGGGATCTTCCTGACCGCCCTGTTCTCCCGCCGGAAGAAGGCGGACACCTCCTCCTGAGCCGCTAGCCGATCTCCTGTTTCAGCAGGCAGCACGAAATCTTATGGGCCGGCCGGCCGTCGCCGCCGTAATCGATGGTGTCCGGCTGCAGCAGCTTGTTCATCACACAGCCCTCGGGGATATCGAGGGTGAACAGGCGGTCCTCCCTCAGCCCCGCGTTTTTGACGAGACGATCGCCTTCGATGCGCCAGGCGTTGATCGGGTGGTCTTCGCACAGGGGACACTGGTAGACCCGGCCGTTGGGGAAGATGAAGTAGTTCTCCGCCACCCTGCCGGCGCATTCGAAGATCTCATCCCGCTCGATGAAGACCTTGGGATAGGTCACCTGAATGCCCTGCGCCGCGGCCATTGCCGCGACTGCGGGAACCACGGCCAGCCACTTGTCGCGGCTGACCTGCAGGGCATGCTCGCCGGCGGTTGGGCCGGCCGAACGGCCGCGCAGCCCGATCACCTGGATGAAGAACTTTTTGATGCCGAGTTCACCCAGCAGCGGCACCATCCGTTCCAGATGCAGGAGATTGCGGCTGCTGACGGTATAGATCAGGCTGGTCCGGAATCCCATCTCCACCGCCTTCCTGATGTTGCCGACGCAGGTGGCGAAGACGCCGCTGCCCCGCAGCGGGTCGTTGACCCCGGGGTCGGGTCCGTCGAGGCTGAAGCTGAGATAATCGAGCAGGTCGGGGCTGGTCCGGTGGAGAAAATCATGGAACAGATAGCCGTTCGAATCGACCGTGACACAGAAACCGAGCCCCTTGGCATGGGCGACGGCAGCGGCGAGATCCGGGTGGAGGGTCGGTTCACCCCCTAAAAAGATGACGTTGCCGGTTTCCCCCGGGGCGACGAACTGCTCCAGCCACCGCTCGATCGTCGCCAGGGCCAGGGTCTCGCTGCCATGCTGGGCCGGATTGATGTAGCAGTGCCGGCAGGACAGATTGCAGGCGGTGAGGATATGGAAAAAGATATTGCGTTCGCCCGGCTTGAAGCCGACAGTCCTGGCAACGGGGGTCATGGTTTCTCCCTCGGGGATTGAATTGATGCACTCGACCGGGAACAGGTTCCCTGGTCGAGGGTGTAGCGGGCCAGGAGGCTGTCCTGGAGGTAGCCGTTGGTCTCGCCCCGGAAAAACAGCTGGAACAGTTCCAGGCATTCCGGCCGCAGGACCTGGCCGACGATCTCGATCCGCCGATCGGCGTAGAGCGGCGCCAGTGACGGCAGGGCCAGCCCCGTGCCGCCGCCCATGACATCCTCGTAGCCGTAGACGACGGTGCCGACATTGTTGACGAGCATCGTCGCGTAGCACATCAGGCAGGGCTCCATCGTCGAGTACACCGTCACCTCGTGGAGATCGAGATCGGGGGCGGTGTCGAACAGGGCCCTGAGGGCGACGAGTTCCGCGTGGTCGAGTTCGTTGACCCTGCCGCTGGTGTTCTGCCGGGCCCCGGTGGCGACGACCTCGCCGTCATGGACGATGACGCAGCCGACGGGAAACTCGTTGCGGTCCAGGGCCTGCCGGGCCTCGGCCAGGGCCAGCCGCATGAACCGTTCATGCATCGATCGCAGGTGTCCGTTCACCATCCGCTCCTCATCATTGCTTCCTGGGTGTTCACAGTCTCCGGCCGAACCGCAGCGTCGCGGCGGCAATGGTGACGGAGGTCTGCCGCTCGATCAGATCATGGCCCGCATCCCTGAACGGCAGGTACACCAGGGTCGCCGATGCCGCCTGCAGGTCAAGGGAAGGGAGCAGCGGAAAGAGCTGCTTCCGCGTCAGTGCCGCCTCGGCCAGCACCGATTTCAACGCCTCCACCGCCTCCCGCCGCGGGAGATTGACCGGGTACGCCGCCGGCAGCGGCCCCGGTTCGCCATCGGCGATCCGTTTCTGGGATACCGTCAGATAGTGGGCGGTCTGCAGAAAGGCGGCCGGCTGCAGTTTGAAGGCCGGCACCCAGAACGACAACGGCCGCGATTCATCCTCGGCCCGGATCACCACCGGCTGCCCGGTCAGGCGGAGGAAATCGGCGAAGGTATGCAGCAGCGGACTGCCGGCATCCTGGCGGACAGCAATCTTCCAGAACGGCACCTCCAGGTCGGCATCCGACGCCCCCGGGACCCGACCCCACTCCAGAGCGGAGAAGCGCCCATCCGACTCCTCCCACATCGTCTCGCAGTTGCGGCACTGCAGCACCAGGGCATCCGGTTCGCCGTGCAGCGGCGCCCCGCAGCGCGGACAGAGCGTTGACAGGAATTTCGGTTCCCAATGCCGCCGGAAGGGCACGGCGGTGGCGGCGATCTCGTCCCAATCACTGCCCTTCCGCATGATCTCGCGGTGGGTCACGGCATCGACCACCATATCATCCTTCTCGAACACCGGGAGGTAGACCCGGCTGACGGTCTCGCCGATAAAGGCCCGATGCCGGACCTGGCCGGTCTTCTCCGGCCTGAACAGTGCGGTCATCCGCACCGCCTGGCTGAAAATGCCTTCCAGCTTCACCTGCCGCGGGACAAATCGGCCGCCAATCGCCGCTGTCGCCTGGACCAGTTGCATCGCCTGCGGCCGCAGTCCCAGGGAGATGGGGAGCCGGTCACCCCGCAGCGCGATCCGGGTGGTGTCGATGATCGCGTGCCGGACCTCATTCCCCTGGCACTGGTAGATGCAGCCCTTGAAACGGATGAACGGCAGGTAAACAAGATCCTCCGCACCGATACCGGCCGGACATCCTGCCCGGAGCAAAAACCGCAGGGCGCCTCCCCCCACCATGTAATGATTGACGTCGCAGTAAGGGCAACTCACCAGCCGGTCGGCCTCATGCAGGACGATGGGGGCGCCGCAGGAGGGACAGCTCTGTTCGACGACAAGCTCCATGGCCCCCTACAACCGTCGGCCGCAATGATTGCAGAACAGGGCATCCGGCAGGTTTTCGCCCTTGCATTCGGGACAGGGCAAGGCGGCGGTCGCCTGGTCCGTCGGCCGGCCGCACTGCGAGCAGAAGCGGGCCTTGGGGGAGAGGTTTTTGCCGCAATGGCGACACTGGCTGAGGATGACCTGCTGGTGGCCGCATATCGGGCAGAACCTCGCGTCTTCAGGGATGGCGTTGCGGCAGTCGGGACAGATCGATTTCACTGCCGCCTCGGCCTGGGCAGGGATCGACGTGGCAAGATTTCTCGCGAACATCGCCGGCATCATCAGTCCCATGCCCATGCCGATGCCGGCGGCCGCCTCGCCCTGCCCGGCGGCCGCCTTTTCCATGGCCATGCCCGCCTTCATCCGGACGAATCTGTCCATATCCTTGATCGCGTTCATCCGGCCCTGGTCGTCAATCGCCTGCTGCACCACCTCCGGCGGGGTGATCGAGGTGATGTAGAGGTGGCTCAGCCGGAGGCCGAAGTGGGCGAAATCCTCGACCAGCCGTTTCTGCAGATCCACCGAAAACGCCTCGAACTGCCCGGGAAGATTGAAGATGGTATCGAGTTTTTCCCCCAGATAGTCGTTGAACCGCGAGACGATGATCTTCTTCAGATAGGCGGCGATGTCATCGGTGGCAAAACTGCCCATGGTGCCGACGAGGGCGTTGATGAACAGCACCGGTTGAACGATCTGCAGGCTGTACACCCCATGGGCGCGGAGCCGGATCAGGCCGAGTTCGGTATCCCTGAAGGCGACGGGATCCATCGTCCCCCACTTGAGGTCGGTGAAGTATTTCAGGCTGACCATATAGACCTCGGCCCGGAGCGGACTGTCGCCGCGCCAGGGGAAGGAGAGCAACTTGGTCAGAATCGGCAGGTTGGCCGTCTTCAGGGTATGGCGGCCGGGCCCGAAGGCATCGCAGGCCTTGCCCTGGTAGAACAGGACTGCCGCCTGGCTGTCGCGCACCGTCAGCTGGGCCCCGTACTTGATCTCGCCCGATCCTTCCTCCGGCAGACGATGGACCAGTTCCTTACCGCTCTCGTCAAACCACTCGATATTTTCCAGAAACAGCCCACCGTCAAACCTGTTCATCGCATGCCCATCCCTGAATGTATTGATATATTTTATAATATAAGCCAATTACAAAATAACGAGATTACCGGTCGGCGATACGAAAGAACCGTTATCGATCTTCATTTCGGTTGCTGCCCTTCATTTCGGT
>JROS01000122.1:0-4159 GCA_000769715.1 Desulfobulbus sp. Tol-SR | reverse complement strand
CGTTTATTTCTGTCATTTCGTTTATTTCTGTCATTTCGAGCGCCAGCGAGAAATCTCGTTGTTCCCGATAGGGCAAAGAGCGCGATGCCGCCCCCGCTGTCATTTCGAAGCGAAGCGAGAAATCTCGTCCTTTGCTGCCGAATATCTCTTGCGATCGAGATGTCGATTTATTGCAGCCGGCACTATGCAGTGGCCAGCAAAGAAACTATAATATCACTGTCCGAACCTGAAAAACAAGAACGCCTTTGGAGAGTGACGCATGAAATTCAAAGATCAATGGAACCTTGAAACCGCCCTGAAAATACTGCAGCATCAGACCGTCGACTCGCAGGTCTGGGCCGAGGCGGTGGAATGGCTCATGCTCTTCGGACCACCGGAGATCAAGGAGATCCTGTTCAGGGCATCGGGCATCGCCACCGAGACCTATTTCCCCGAGTTGCAGCCGATCTATCGCGATCCCGAGGGGAAACCGTATTATGACGTCGCCGTCCTGGCTCGCGCCTTGGGGTTGAGTGAAGAAGAGGCGCAGGAAATCATCCGTCGGAAGGAGAGCGAGCACCAGATGCAGCACCTGATCACCGGCGGTTCGGACACGGTACACTGAATTCCGGGACAACCGGCCCTTGTTGCGGCGTTCGACGCGGCAAGAGTCGGTTGACCGCCTGCCGGACAATCTTCAGGAAGAGTGGAGATCGTACAGCGTTTCGTCACGGGAAGGCCGTCTGACGCCGCCGATGGTCTTCTTTTTCAGAGTTTCGAAGGAGATATCGTCGTCTCCGAGCACATCCCCCATCTCCTTTTCAATCTGCTCCGGATCCTCCCCCGCCTCCATGCGGGACAGGGCTTCCTCCATATTGCCGCCGAGGTTGATCCCGGTCTCGTGGCTGAACCGGCGCATCAGCGACGCCATCCGCCGCGGATCGTCCTCGTTCATCCCTTCCGCCTCCTTCATCAAGCGGCCGAAGGCCTGCTCCATCTTCGATTCATCGAGCCCGTTCAGGGGATCCTCATCGCCTCCGCCGGCGGCCTTGCCGATCGTGGCGAAGGTGGACATCTGCCGGGCCAGGTTTTCCCTGCCGCATCGAGGGCAGGACGGGGCGGTGGTGGTGTCGATCCGGCGGGAAAAAAAGTTGAAGATCACATTGCATCTGTCACAGAAAAATTCGTAAATCGGCATCTGTTCACCATCCTTGTTCAGCGTATTTCAGCCTGCATCCCCTCGGCGGTTGAATCCGGCAGGTCAGAGCACCTGGTTGAGCTGCCGATCGGAGACTTCATCGGTAATGCAGGTGGCGCCAATGGCTGTCGGCAGGATATAGAAGACCTTGCCGGCCACCACTTTCTTGTCTGTTTTCAGATATATCCTGATCAGCTCTCTGTCAAGGTCGGCAGGGATGGCGACCGGCAGGCCGTAGGCGGCAATCAGGGCGGTTATGCGCTGCTCCGCATCCCTCGACAGCATCTCCTTGGCGACGGCAATCCGGGCTGCGGCGACCATCCCGATCGCCACGGCGTGGCCATGACTGATGGCAAACGAAGATGCGGCCTCGACGGCATGGCCGATGGTGTGGCCGAAATTGAGGATGCGCCGCAGCCCGCCCTCGCGCTCGTCCTGCTCGATCACCTCGGCCTTGATCCTGCAGCAGGTCAGGATGGTGTGGTTCATCGCGGCGGCCTCGAGGGCCAGAATCTGCTCCCGCCTCTCCTCGAGGAAGGTAAAGAAGGCGCGATCACGGATGACGCCGTACTTGATCACCTCCGCCAGTCCCCCGAGCAGTTCGGCGCGAGGAAGGGTCGCCAGGATCTCCGGGTCGATGTGGACGGCCTTCGGCTGATAAAAGGCGCCGATCAGGTTTTTCCCTTCCGGGATATCGACACCGGTCTTGCCGCCGACCGAACTGTCAACCTGGGCCAGGAGGGTGGTCGGCACCTGGACGAACGGAATCCCGCGCATGTAGATGGCGGCGAGAAAGCCGGTGATGTCGCCGACCACCCCGCCACCGAGGGCAATCAGGCCATCCTTGCGGTCAAAACCGGCGGAGGCCAGCCGACTGGCAAGGGCGCCGATCGTCGCCAGGTTCTTGCTCGCCTCACCGCAGGGAAAGGCGAACAGATCGGCCTCGATCCCGGCGACAGCAAGTTGCCGCATCAGTTGCCGGCCATAGAGAACCTCCACCCTGTCATCGGTGATGACGGCATAGCGTTTGGCGAATTTCCTGCTTGCCAACTGCTCGCCAACCCGCGCCAGACACCCCTGCTCAATATGGATCGGATAACCCCGCTCACCGAGCCCAACCTGAATTTCGGCCATAGTGATCCCTGTACAAAACCAACTGGATTTATTAAAAAAAAAGGAGATACCTCCAATAAAGGAAGTATCTCCTTGCAGACCTGCTTAAAACGATCGATTACATCTTGGAGCCGGAGGCAGCACCCTGCATCTTGACCTCAACCTTCTCGGTCAGCCCCTCATAGTACGCACGGAGGTGGGTAAGAACCTCGTCGCGACCGAAGTGGTCAACAACCTCGGCACCCTCGGACAGAGCCTTGCGGAGCTTGGTTCCGGAGAGGATGACGCGGTCTTCCTTGCCATGGTTACAGGTACGGAGTGAAGCCATGCCGTCGCACTTGTAGCAATAGAAGGTCCAGTCGATCTTCATCGGCTTGCACAGCAGATCCTTGCCGGCATCACCGGTTACCGGGACGCGGTCGAAGATGTCCTGAGCCTCGAACAGGCCGTAGAAATCACCGACACCGGCGTGATCGCGGCCGATCAGCATGGCGTTGACGCCGTAATTCTGACGGAAGGTGGCATGGAGCAGGCCTTCGCGCGGTCCGGCATAACGCATGTCGAGCGGATAGCCGGCGCTGATGACGTTCTCTTTGACGAAGTAGTTGTTGATCAGGATGTCGATCGCCTTGATACGAACCGGAGCCGGAATGTCACCCGGTTTCAGGTTGCCGATCAGGGAGTGGATCAGAACGCCGTCACATACCTCGACTGCGATCTTGGCCAGATACTCATGGGAGCGATGCATCGGGTTACGCAGCTGGAGAGCGGCGACGTTGGCCCAGCCACGCTCGTCGAACATGGCACGGGTCTGTGCCGGGGTCAGGTAGACGCCCGGATACTCGGCCGGATACTCGCCCTCGGACAGAACCTTGACCGGACCGGCGATATTGAATTCCTTCTGAGCCATAACCATCTGGACACCGGGATGATCTTCCATCGCGACCTTCCAGAACTTGTCATCGGCAGAGTCGTCGCCCATGCCCTTGAAGACCTTCTCGCACTCGAATTTCTTGTCGGCATCGGTCATCGCGAACTTCTCGGTGACCTTCATGGTGGCAAAGGTCTCGCCTTTGCGTACGAGGGCGATCTCGTCGCCTTCCTTGATGGCCGCTGCATCGGCGGCAGAGATATCCAGAGTGATCGGAACGGGCCAGAAGGTACCGTCGGCCATCTGGAATTTCTCACACACGCCCTTCCAGTCAGCCTTGGTCATGAAACCGGAGAGGGGGCTGAAACCGCCGATGCCCATCATGATCAGATCGCCTTTGGCGCGAGCCGAGATCTCGATCTGTTTCAGACCAGCGGCCTTCTTCAGCTCTGCATCACGAGCGCTGCCGGAAAGCAAAGCACATACCAAGCCTTTTCCACCGTGAGGTGCAACCAGTTTTGACATAGATTTCCTCTTTCTTTAAATGGTTAAATCATACGCCGGACACAGCCATCCGCGCCCGACAACATAATGAATCGACATTCAGTCACAAGGTACTATTTATAAAAAATACGAGGGAAAAGTCAAGGGAAAACGTCAGGCCCGTACAGCCGTCGGAACTATTCCGTCATCCCTGGAAGAACCTGAGCCGCAGGGCATTGCTGACCACCGTCACCGAGCTCAGCGCCATGGCCGCGCCGGCCAGCATGGGGTTGAGGGCCGGACCGCCGAACGGCACCAGAATGCCGGCCGCCACCGGAATGCCGATGACGTTGAAGGCGAAGGCCCAGAACAGGTTCTGGCGGATGTTGCGCATCACGGTGCGCGACAGGCGCAACGCGGTGAGGACGCTTTGCAGCTTGCCGTGCATCAGCACCACATCGCCGGATTCCATCGCGATGTCGACGCCGGTGCCCATCGCGATGCCGATATCGGCC
>JROS01000025.1 GCA_000769715.1 Desulfobulbus sp. Tol-SR | reverse complement strand
GCCGGCATATTTCTCTTCCAACTCGGTTTGGTTGCGATCGGCGAGCCTGCCCGGCACGGTCTCGGCCAGATCGGCGCCGGCCACCGGCCGCAGCCCGGCCTTGACCAGGGTCTCCCGCAGGACCAGGGCTCCGAGGTCGACCACCGCCACATCCTTCAGGACGCCGCCGAAGGCGCCCACCGCTGTTCTGCATCCGCTGACAATGACAGCCTTTTCCATTTCGTATACTCCAGTCTGGGTTTGCAATAATGACGATCAGCTATCGCGTTTTCCGGTGAAAACCGCCTTGCGTTTTTCGACGAAGGCCGAGGTGCCTTCCTGGGCATCGGGACTGCTGATGCACAGGGCGAAGGCGTCGCGCTCGATGGCCAGGGCGGTCTGCAGGTCGGCGTTGAGGCCCTGGCGGATCGCATCCTTGGCGGCCTGCAGCGAGGCCCGGCCCTTGGACGCGATCAGCGTCGCCGTCTCCCGGGTCTTGGCCAGCAACTGGTCGGCGGGGAAGCAGCGGTTGACGAGGCCGACCTCGAGGGCCTCTTCGGCCGACAGGAACCGGCCGGTGAAGATCATCTCCCTGGCCATGTTGGCGCCGATCAGCCGCGGCAGCCGCTGGGTGCCGCCGAAGCCGGGGATGATGCCGAGGTTGATCTCCGGCAGACCGAAGGTGGCGGTCTCGGCGGCATAGATGAAGTCGCAGGCCAGGGCCATCTCGCAGCCGCCGCCGAGGGCGAAGCCGTTGACCGCGGCGATCACCGGGATCGGCAGGCGCTGCAGGCGGTCGATGAGCTGCTGGCCGAAGTTGGTGAACTGGCGGGCGGCGAGCGGCGTCAGCTGCCGGATCTCGGTGATGTCGGCGCCGGCGATGAAGGCCTTGTCGCCGGCCCCGGTGAGGATCAGGACCCTGATCTCGTCGTTGGCGGCGATGGCGGTGAGGGCGTCATCCAGTTCCCGCAGGGTGGCGCCGTTGAGGGCATTCAGGGCCTTGGGCCGATTGAAGACGATGGTCGCGATGCCGGCCTCGTCATGTACCTCGATGCATGTGTATGCCATGGTGTCTCCTTCATGGGTGGAGCCCCGCGGGGGCGCCGATGGTTGTTGCCGAGGATGGCCCTCGGGTGCCGGCAGCGGTCAGCTGACCTTGCGTTGAAAGCCGAACCACTCCTGGTCGCGCAGCCTGGCCTTGATCGTCTTGCCGGTGGCGGTCTTCGGCAACTGGGCGAACTCGACGGTCTGCGGGGCCTTGAAATCGGCATGGTTTTCGCGGCAGAAAGCGATGATCTGTTCAGCGGTCGGGGTGCGGCCCGGTTTGGGGACGACGAAGGCCTTGGGCACCTCGCCCCACACCGGGTCGGGGGCTGAGACCACCGCCACTTCGAGCACATCGGGGTGGCGGCTGATGACCTCCTCGATCTCGACCGAGGAGATGATATCGCCGCCGCGGACGATGATGTCGGCGACCCGGTCCATGATCTGGACATAGCCGTCCGGGTGCATCACCC
The DNA here is from genome assembly GCA_000769715.1 of Desulfobulbus sp. Tol-SR. Taxonomy (GTDB): domain Bacteria; phylum Desulfobacterota; class Desulfobulbia; order Desulfobulbales; family Desulfocapsaceae; genus Desulfoprunum. Next base: position 32,389 of record JROS01000025.1, on the reverse strand, counting down.
CGAGGTCGCCGCTGTGGAACCAGCCGCCGCGGAAGGCCTGGGCGGTCGCCTCCCGGTCTTTGTAGTAGCCGAGCATGACGTTGTTGCCGCGCATCACCACCTCGCCGATGGTCCGGCCGTCGGCCGGGACCGGCTGCATGGTCACCGGGTCGACCACTTCCATGTACAGGCTGGTGGTGTAGGGCACCCCCTGCCTGGCCTTCATCCGGGTCAGGGCATCGGGGTCGAGTTCGGTCCACGGGGCCTGCCAGGCGCAGACGCTGTGCGGCCCGTGCAGCTCGGTCAGGCCGTAGACATGGGTGATATTGGCGCCGATATCCTCGATGCCCTGGAGGATGGTCGGCGACGGCGACGCTCCGGCGGTCAGGACCTGGAGTGGCCGCCGCAGTTTGACCTCGACCGACTGCGGGTAGCAGACCAGCGCCAGCAGGACGTTGGGGGCGGCGCAGAGCAGGGAGACCCGCTCCCTCTCGATCAGGCGGAAGATATCGCCCGGTTCGCAGTGGCGGAGGCAGACGTGGGTGCCGCCGACGGCGGTGACGGCCCAGACGAAGCCCCAGCCGTTGCAGTGAAAGATCGGCAGGGTCCAGAGGTAGACCGCATCCGAGGCCAGCGAGGTCTCGATGATCTCGCCCAGGGCATGGAGGCAGGTCGAGCGATGGCTGCACATCACCCCTTTGGGTTTGCCGGTGGTCCCCGAGGTGTAGTTGATGGTGATCGGCGTATCCTCGTCGATCACTGCCAGCAGATCCGGGGCGGTGGCGGCGGCGTGGGCGATGAAATCCTCGTAATCGGGTCCCGGCAGGAGCGGGGCGGCGGCGGTGTCGTTGATCGTGACATACAGCTTGACCTTCTCCAGGTCGTCGCGGATCGCCTCGATCGTGGGGGCGTATTCGCTGTCGACAAAGACCGCCGCGGCATCGGAGTGATCGATGATGTAGCGATACTCGCCGGTGGAGAGATGGATGTTGACACAGACCAGCACGGCACCGAGCATCGGTACCGCGAAATGGGCCTCGAGCAGCGGCGGGGTGTTGGGACAGAGGAAGACCACCTTGTCGCCCGGGCCGATCCCGGTTTCCCGGAGGGCGTTGGCCAGGCGATGGATTCTGGCCTGGAATTCCCGGTAGGAGTATCTGCGGTCGTCGTAGATTACGGCCGTCTTGTCCGGATAGACCCTGGCGCTGCGCTCGAGGAAGGATACCGGGCTGAGTATGTCATGATTGACATCCGCTTTGAACATCATGTCTGCTCCGACTGTGGCGCAGGTGCGGCAAGAACCGATGGAAGTGGTGATGGCTTGCCGGTCGCTGCACCGTTATGGAAATCGATAGTAGAAGATATCGGTCGAACAGACAATCGGTACAAAACCTATTTGTTGCTGGAAAAAAAGCTGATGGGGACTAGGTTCATGACCTAGTCCCCCGTTTGGCGGATAACTTCCTTATCCAAAACAGAATTTTTTAGCGAAAAGGCGGCGCGGAGGGGGAATCGGAGCCGAGGCGGAGAAAGAGGGGCACCGGTTTTGGTGGCCTGATCACGTGGTCCGTGACCATGGCAGCGTCCGGTTGGCGAAGTCTCCCTGTCCCCGGAACTGGTGGTACAGGTAGGAACCCAGGCAGAAGCGGCCGAAGATCAGGGCCGCCAGTGCCGCCACCAGCAGGGCTTCGACAATCCAGGCGAGACCGGTCAGACCCGCGACCAGAGCGATCCCGATCACCAGCATGAAGGTGCCGGCCATGCCCTGCGCGAAACGGCGGGGAGGCTGGGCCGGTTCCAGGAGCGGCAGGTTCCTCGGCCCGGCGACGATGCGGTTGTAGAGGGCATCGAACGGGTTCAGGCGGGGTAGCGTCGCATTCCACCACAGAAGGGCGCCCAAAACCAGAAAATATAACCCGGATTGGAGCAAAAGGCCAATCACCACCAGGGATCCGACGATGCGCGGCTGCCACATCAGCGCCGGGTACAGGCAGGCGCAGGAGTCAGCCGAGGCGTCCGGGAAGCCCTGTTGCCGGATGAAGTTCAGTTGCGCTTTCATTATCGTTCCTCGGCCAGTGCCAGTTCCAGATCGATCAATTCTTTCGCCCTCTCCATCGCCCGGCGCTCGTCGTCGCCGCCCATGCCGACATGCTGGGTGCGGCCGGCCGGGTCGATCACATCGAAGCTGAAATTCGAGCACATGTTGGAATCGGCGGAAACGGATATGGTCCAGTCCTTGTAGTTTGCTGTCGATTTGATCATGGTCGTACCTCCATGTATACTGCTATACTGTTCGGCAGGGAGAAACCCTTGCCGTATGAAGTACAATAAGACACCATGGACCTCGGTGCCACCATCGGCCCAGTCGGCGTTGGCGGCGTGCGGCCGGGAAATTGATCAACAACGAGTCATCTGCGAAATGACAATAGAACACGTTTGTCCCACCGGTATTTCGGAGGGCCGATATATTTTGTATTGTCATTTAATTTATGTTGTCATTTCGAGCGATAGCGAGAAATCTCGGTTATCAGGACGACGAGTTTTCTGGCTCCGGTCAAAATGACAGGATCTGCAGCGGTTCATTTTGCAAGAGACTCCAACCTTTGTTGAATAAGGGAGACAATATGGAACAACCTGCATTGCGGATTATCGGGGTGCTGCACGGTGATATCACCGATGTCGGCGAGGCCCCGCGGAACTTTGACATCTCGGATCGAACCGGCACCCTGGAGATCTTCCCCGAATACCAGGCTGGGCTCGAAGGGATTATCGCCGGCCAGACCATCGTCGTGCTGTTCTGGCTGCATCGGTCCAACCGCGACATCCTCTTGGTCTACCCGCGTGGCGACCGCTCCCAGGGTCTGCGCGGCGTCTTCGCCACCCGCAGTCCGGTGCGGCCCAACCCGATTGCGATTTCGGAGCTGAAGGTCCTGGCCGTCGATGGCAACCGCCTGGAGGTGTCGGGGCTGGACATCCTCGACGGCACCCCGATCATCGACATCAAAAAACAACTCGGGGGGTGAGATCAAGGATCCAAGGGTCGATTTCGGAGAAGGGTCGCTATATTTTTCAGAACAGCGCCCATTGGCTATCATCCCTCCCTTGAGCGGTAGGACAATCCGCCTTTCGATGCAAACTGAACTGCTCTGTTATGGGTATCTGACTGACAGAGCCAATTCCCCAAAAATCGCACAGGACGTCCTGTCGCATTTTCGCTTGTCCGGTTGCCGGGTATAGGGTAGTGTCCAAATAAGAGATGATATTCCTGTTAGATACGACGATGTGGGGCAGATCAGCTACTTGCAGAATAACGAGATTGTTGGTTGGCAAATGGAGGTGACGTGGTTCCCTGCCATATAAAGGAATTCAACCTAAAGGAATTTCACCTTTGAAGGTATTTCGTAACCGCTTATTTTAACTTTTTCTGTCTCCGTCATATCGAGCCATCCTCCTGTCATTTCGAGCGATAGCGAGAAATCTCGATTTTTCGGCTGGAAATTTCTTTCTTGTGTTCGAAATAACGGTAGAGGTGGCCGTTCATTTTGCATGAGGATAAGACGGAACGGCGAAAAAAGTAGAGTTGGAAATTGATTCGGTTCCGACTGTGAAGCACTGCTTGTGAAAGATGTACTATGGCAAATGCTGTGTCGGTTTTAATGGCATTTACTGGAACTGCATTGGCCTATACTGATGTGATATCAACCGATGCTGCTGCATTGGTAGAATACTAGAATACGTACGATCTTCCAAATCTAGCCTGTCAACCTATATGGCTCTACTCTGGACAGTCCCTATGGCGTCTTTTAATGACAATGAGGTAAACCCCCGGCTATGTCGGTGGCTATAGACATCATGCTTGTGCGCCAATCGCAGCTTGTGCTTCTTACAGGGCGTCCTGCTTAAGTTCCTGGGCAGGAAGCCCCTATCGGGCAAAGCTTAACCAGCAGCCCGTGTAGAGTCTTGCGCGGCTTGCGGAGTAGGAAGATTGGATATTGGCGCTGATCTGCTTTTGTGCGAAGCGAACCATATTGGGTGCCTTGTGCGAGAAAACCGCACGCTGGATCTGTGAAGGGGCAGTCGGGAAACCGGCCTCCTGCCCCGATTGGATTTTTTGAGATAAAGAAGATTCTACCGGCCCCAACAAATCAATTTTAAAGGAGTGAGAAATGGAAACAAGTAATGAGTTGACAACAAAAACACCTGACCAAAAATTTTGTTCGGATTGTGGAAAAATAATTAAAGAAAATGGCTATGAATGAAACTCAGCATTCTTGATCGGAACATGAGCAAGGCATGCGTTGAGTAAACGTAACGGGAGTTCCGGTTCCCAAAACCTCCGGTTGAAGCGATAGCAAAATTCGTCAAGATATTCCTGAAGATGCTGGGAAGAAACACCATGGAAAGTTCCGTTGATGAATTTCTTCATGTTGCCGATCATGATGTGAACCAGTGGCAACCAAATTTTGGCCTCTTCAGGAGGTGTCACTCTCTTTTGGTGCTTATGCTGCTTACCGATAATGTTCATCGCCGGAAACGCATCCGTTTTCACAGTCTGGTCAGTGCGAAGGTGTCTGGCAAGAAATTGCTTTACACTGTTTTTGGATACGCTGTCTATAGCTTCCATGGCGATGAATCCGGCCCCTTTTTCACGAGTTTCAACCGCCACAAGTACAGGTCGTTTACCCTCGGCACCACGACCTCTCTTGCCGGCGCGTTTGCCACCGACAAAAGTATCGTCCAACTCAATCAGGTTGGCGAGTCGGTAGATGCTGTCCCGGTCGGCCATCGCTTTTCTGATCTTGCCGAGCATAGTGTAGGCGGTGATCCAGGAAACGCCGAGGAGTTTGGATGCGCGAAGAGCGGAAATGCCGCCTTTGTCGGAGGCCATGAGATAAATGGCCCAAAACCATTTGACCAGGGGAATTTTGGTCGCATGAAACAGAGTGCCGGCCGTTACCGAAACTTGATGACGACACTGGGTGCATTGATACACGTGGCGCGAAGAAACATAATACGCTTTCATCCCACCACATGCGGTACACTGAAATCCATTGGGCCATCGTATTTTGATGAGAGCTTTGGCACAGGAGCTTTCCGTACCGTACCGTTTTGGAAAAAGGGGGACACCTTACCTATTAATCCTTGATGATGCACTCTTTCGGTTGTAACCTCAACCCATGCCAAGAATAGCACGCATCATAGCCCCCGGTGTTCCGCACCACGTGACCCAGCGGGGCAATCGACGGATGGAGACCTTCTTCTGTGACGAGGATTACCGGCTGTATCTGGCTCTGATGGCTGAGTGGTGCCGAAAATTCCAGGTCGATATCTGGGCGTATTGTCTGATGCCCAATCATATTCATCTGATCGCCGTTCCGGAAACGGAGGATGGCTTGCGGCGGGCGATTGGCGAAGCGCACCGTCGATATTCCGCGACGATCAACCGCCGGCAACGGTGGACGGGGCATCTGTGGCAGGGGCGATTCTCGTCGTTTCCGATGGATGAACAGTATCTTCTTGCAGCGGCAAGATACATAGAGATGAATCCGGTACGGGCACATCTCACTCCGAATCCATACGCCTGGAAATGGAGCAGTGCCATGGCGCACCGTGAGGGAAAGGACGATATTCTCGTGCAGGCCGCTCCGCTGCTGCAACTAGCGGGAGCATGGAGCGTGTTCCTGTCTGATGCCGACGACGAAGATGCGGAGAAAATCCGCTGCCATGAACGGACCGGACGAGCTTTAGGCGGCGAATCGTTTCTTGATTCGCTCGAGAGTTCACTGCAGCGAATTGTTAAACCGAGAAAGGCCGGTCGTAAAAAGATGTCTGGGAAATAGGTAAGGTGTCCCTGTATTTCAGCAGGCGGCAAACTTCCCTTCACGCAAGGAGCACGCACAATGGCAAGGAACGATTCTTTTAAAGCTCTAGTGGTTGAGAAACGAGAAAACGAACTGGTTGCATCCTTGAAACAGTTGACCGTAGCAGACCTGCCTGACGAAGATGTTTTGATCCAGGTCGACTATTCAACCCTCAATTATAAAGAAGGATTGGGATTTGCAAACCGGAACAAAATATTTCGCATCTTTCCAATCGTGCCGGGGGTGGATTTGGCGGGAAAGGTGGTTGCATCAAAATCTCCTGCATTCAATCCGGGCGATAAAGTCATCCTCAATGGCTGGAGCGTTGGAGAGCGATACTGGGGTGGATATTCTCAGATGGCCAGGATCAAATCCGATTTTCTCATTCATCTCCCACAGGGGATGGACACGAAAAAGGCCATGTACATCGGTACCGCCGGTTACACCGCCATGCTCATGGTCATGACCCTGGAAGAAGCCGGGGTAACACCGGGCAGCGGTCCGATCCTGGTCACCGGTGCCACCGGCGGGGTGGGTGGCACCGCGGTGGCCATTCTCAATAAGCTGGGGTACGAGGTAACGGCGCTCACCCGCTCTCGGCAACCCTCTATTCACGAGTATCTGCAAAAAATTGGTGCCAGGGAGGTTGTCTGCGGGGAAGAATGGACCAGGCCTCCGGCACCACTGGAAAGCCAGAAATGGGCAGGCGCCATCGATACTATCGGCAGCATGGTCCTTGCAAGAATTCTGGCGGAGATGAAATATGGCGGCTGCGTGGCGGCATGCGGGCTGGCGGCCGGTTTTGACCTGCCGACAACGGTCATGCCTTTTATTTTGCGAGGGGTGAGCCTGCGAGGGGTTGATTCGGTGAGCTGCCCGACACCGCGGAGAAAAGCCGCGTGGGAGCGATTGGTGACCGATATCACGGATGAAGCCCTGGCAACCATCAATACCGTCATACCATTGGCGGAAGTGCCCCGATACGCCAAGGAACTCCTGGCGGGGAACATCACCGGTCATGTCGTGGTCGATGTCAACGCGTAAAAGAGCTGTCGAGAACTATCCTTACAGACAACAAAAGGAGGAAATATGGGTACAGTAGCCGCGGGAACCAGAATTCCGTGTCGTGTCGGCAGGACCCTCGACAAGGGGGATTTTTCCATACTGCATCAGCTCACCTGGTTCAACATGGCGGTACACAGCAATGCCGAATATGCCAGGAATACCTGGTTCAAGGAGCGCTCACTGGCCGGCCCCCTTATTTTTACCGTGGTTGATGGCCTGATCCATCATGCCGATACGATTGCCGAACTGCTCGCCGGAGACGGCTATGAAATTTATGCCTACATCGGCGTGGACAATATGAAAATTACCTCTCCGGTTGTGTTTGGCGACACCCTCCGCGCTGAAGCCGAAGTCGTTGACCTTCGTCCTACCAAAAATCCGGAACGATTCCTGTTTATTTACAAAAACAAAGGGTTTAATCAGCGTGATCAACAGGTGATTGAATACCAGACAACGATGATGGTGACCAGAATGGCCTGATCGTAGATTACCGGCAGTATCCGGCGCTGATGGCCGAGTGGTGCCGAAAATTCCAGGTCTACATCTGGGCGTATGATCTGATCCCCAGTCAATTCACCTGATTGCTTTTCTGGAAACGGAAGATGGCTATCGTCGGAGGATTTTCCTGTGTTCGCATTTTGTTGTTGTCAAATACCAACGGGTGAGAGTTATGGCAAAAATTACGATTGATCCCGGGGCCGCGTTTCTCTATCCGATGCCGATGGTACTTGTCGGCTCTGTTGTCGACGGCAAGGCCAACTTCATGGCCGTCGGCTGGGTGTCGCGGGTCAATTACAAACCACCGCTGTTTGCGATCGCCCTGGGCCCGCACCATACCAATAAAGGCATCGACGCCAACCGGGAATTCAGCATCAACATCCCTGATATTTCGCTGATCGAGAAGGCTGATTACTGCGGCATGGTTTCCGGCGGCAAGAGCGATAAATCGGATCTCTTCAAGGTGTTCTTCGGGAGCCTGGGCCATGCCCCGCTGATCGAGGAGTGCCCGGTCGGGATGTCGTTGTCGCTGTTTGATACGGTCAAACTGCCGTTCAATACACTGTATATCGGGGAAGTGAAAGAGGTGTTCACCGAAGAACGGTATCTGACGGACAAGGTCGTGGATATCAGCAAGCTCAATCCGTTCACCCTGTCGATGCCGGACAACCAGTATTGGGCGGTCGGTGAGAAGCTCGGCAGGGCGTGGAATATCGGGAAACGATTGAAACAATAAACGGTTCGGCAGGCGACGAACCAGTGTGGTGATCGCATCGTTCCGCCGAACTGTCGTGGGGCATCATAGAAGGGCAGTATGCCGCCTCACGGGCGCACCGCCCGGACATGCCCCTTTGGTTGGATCGCTTTGATGTACCGGTATTGGGGGCCGCAGGCGTAATCGATCTCCCAGTGGCCGGGAGAGGTCTTGCCCCGATCATCGACAAGCCAGAAATCACCCCGCATGTTCATGGCACAGTCGGTGTTCTTTTTCCAGAAAAAGATCCTGGCGAGGTTGAACATCTCCGCCTTGGTGGGCAGACGCCAATCGCCGTAGCCTCCCAGTTGCAGATCGGCGGCATAGCGTTCGGCCTCCCGGGCGCTGGAGAACCTGCTTTTTTTGTCGACCTGCCACATCTTTCCCGATCGCACCTCCTGACAGATCTCCTTGCCCTGGGACCGGAGCTGGCCTTTTTCCTCCCGTCCATGCGAAACGGCTGCGCTTCCGATCACCATACAGGCAAAAAGACAGGAAAGCAGCGTTCGATGTGTCATGGCGGACCTCCTCCGTGGCGTGGCCATCGCTGACCGGCGGTGGTCGAGTCGGGAAGGGGCGGCCATCGTCATTGATCATCTGGCCGTCGATCCGGCTGTTGCAATGTCCCCGCGCTATCATTTATTATCGGGGACTCGCCGCCCGAAGTCAAATACGACGAGCGGCGAGATTGATATATGTATATGAAATATATATATAAGATAAAATAGAGTGGTGTCCGCAGGCGGCCATGACGGTTGCGACAGGGCCTCCAGCCGATGGCCTGATTATCAACTGCTCTCCAGTATCGGGAACAGCCGAAAGCGGGGCGTGGCCACTGCACCATTGACAATCGCGCTCAAAAATATCACATCTGTACTCAAACGAGGAACGGTGGTGCCAAACGGCGGCAGCCGCTCCTGCCGCAGGTCATGCACCGATACAACCACTCTGTGTGAGGAGAATACGCTCCATGGATGTAACCAAGTTTGCCATCCCCGAGATCATCTTCGGCCGGGGAAGTCTGAACTATGCCGGCCAGTGCGCCCTGCGCCTGGGGGCCAGGAAGGTCTTTCTGGTCAGCGACAGCGGGATCGAAAAGGCCGGATGGGTGCAGCGGCTGATGGACATCCTCAAAAAGGAGGGGATCGAATGGGTCTATTACCCGGGGGTGAGTTCCAATCCCCGTGACTTTCAGGTGGAGCAGGGCGCCCGGTTCTACCGCGAAAACGGAGCCGATGTGATCATCGCCATCGGCGGCGGCAGCTCGATGGATACCGCCAAGGGGGTGGCGATCATCGCCAGCAACGGCGGCCGGATCAGGGACTACGAAGGGGCGAACCGGGTCAACCGGCCGCTGCCGCCGATGGTCCTGATCACCACGACCGCCGGCAGCGGTTCGGATATCTCCCAGTTCTGCATCATCACCGATGTCGAGCGGGCGGTGAAGATGTCGATCATCACCCGCACCCTGGTCCCCAATATCTCCATCGTCGATCCGCTGATTCTCGAGACCAAGAGCGAGACCCTGATCATCCAGTCCGCCGTCGACGCCCTGGCCCATGCCATCGAGGCGTATATCTCGACGATTTCCTCAGAGTTTACCTGCATGCATTCGCTGAAGGCCATCGATCTCATCCTCCGCTATCTGCCTCGGGCGGTGGAGACCCGCTCGATGGATTTCCTGGAAAAACTGAGCATCGCCTCGACCGCCGCCTCCATGGCCTTCAGCAACGCCAGTCTCGGCGCCGAGCACGCCCTGGCCCATTCCCTGGGCGGCCATTTCGACATGCGGCACGGGGTCATCCACCCGATCCTGCTGACCGCGGTCATGCGCTTCAATCTCGATCACGCCGAGACGAAGATGGCCGAGATCGGCCGGGTGGTTCTCGATCGGACCGTCGGTTCGCCCCGGGAGACGGCGCTGGCCGGGATCGACCGGCTCGATGCGTTCTTCGCCTCGTTCGATGTGCCGCAGCGGCTGCGGCAGGTGATCGATGAAGGGGACAGGCAGTACCTCGAGCAGATCTGCCGGATGGCGGTCAACGACGCCTGCAACCTGACCAATCCCCGTCCCGCCTCCTGGCAGGAATTCCTGCAGATCTGCGAAGAGGTGTGGTGATGAACGTCCTGACGACCCTCGAAGATCTGGTCGGCATCGAGCATTGCAAGCTGGGGTTCTACCAGGAACTGCAGCAGAAGGTCGAACAGCTGAAGACCTCCAACCAGGAACTGGAAAAAAAACGGCGGGAGATCCAGGCGGTGCTCGACGGCATCACCGACCTGATGGTGGTCCTGTCGGAAGATCTGCGGATCCAGCAGGTCAATCATGTGTTCACCGAATGGTTCCCCGGCATCGACCCCATCGGCCGGACCTGCCATGAGGTGTTCCGCGGCAGCAGCAGCCGCTGCGAGGACTGCCCGGCCCTCCGCTCCCTCGAGCTCGGCCAGGTCGTCAAGGATCTCTGCATCTACAAGGTGAACGACAAGTTCCGGCACTTCGAGATCATTGCCTCGCCGTTGAAGGTGTCTCCCGCCGGCGAGCGCAGCGTGCTGCTGTTCAAACGGGATGTGACCCTGGAAAAGGAATTCCAGGCCCAGTTCTACCAGGCGGAAAAGATGGCGACGATCGGCGCCCTGGCCGCGGGGGTGGCCCATGAGATCAACAACCCGCTGACCGCGATCAGCGGCTTCGCCGAAGGCCTGCGGCGCCGGCTCGGTCGCATCCAGGACCGGGTGGAACCGGAGACATATGCCGATTTCAGGGAATATACCGACACCATCGTCAAGGAGTGCCGCCGCTGCCGCGACATCGTCCAGACGATGCTGACCTTCAGCCGGCCGGTGACCTCCAGCCTCTGGCCGGTCGATCTGAACCGCTGCGTCAACGACACCCTGTTCCTGCTCAAGCATCATTTCAAGGAGCGGCGCGGGATTACGGTTCATACCTCCCTGCCCCAGGACCTGCCGAAGATCATGGGCGACGAGTCGCAGCTGAAGCAGGTGATCATCAACCTGGTCACCAACGCCTTCGATGCCAGCAGCGAGGGCGGGCAGATCGACATCATCACCCGGGCCCGCACCGGAGGCGGGGTCGAGCTGACCGTCAAGGATACCGGGTGCGGCATCCCCGTCGAGGTCCAGGATAAACTGTTCGAGCCGTTTTTCACCACCAAGCCGGTGGGCAAGGGCGTCGGAATCGGGCTGTCGACCTGTTACGCCATCGTCAAGCACCATCGGGGCGAGATAACGGTCACGAGCGAGGAGGGCCGGGGGGCCTCGTTCAAGGTGTCCCTGCCGGGGATCGAGGTGTAGGGCCCATGCAGCCGATCGACAGCGAGAAGTACAGCATCCTCGTCATCGATGACGAGGAACCGATCCGCCGGCTCCTGCTCAAGGAGCTGGCCAACGACCGGCGCAGTGTGGTGGTGGCGGCCGACGCCGCCACCGCCATGGCGATGATCCGCAAACAGTGGTTCGATGTCATTATCATGGACCTGCGCCTGCCGGATGTGCATGATCTCGACCTGCTGATCAAAATCAAGGAGCAGGTGCTCCATGTCGAGGTGGTGATGATCACCGGCCACGGCGATATCGACAGCGCGGTCGAGGCGATGAAGCTCGGCGCCTGCGATTTCATCCGCAAGCCGTTCAACCTCGAGCAGCTCGACCTGGTGGTGGAGAAGGCCCACCAACGGGTGCTGCTGGCCCGCGAAAACCGGATCCTGCGTCATACCAGCGGTCTCGAGCAAAAGCAGGTGCAATTCATCGGCAACTCCAAGGCTGTCGCCGAGATCCGGTTTCTCATCAACAAGGTGGCCCCGGCGAGGATCCCGGTGCTGATCACCGGCGATTCCGGGGTCGGCAAGGATGTGGTGGCCCGGCTGATCCATCAGCGTTCGACCTGCGCCGCCAGCCCGATGATCATCAAGAACTGCGCCTCGCTGCAGAAGGAACTGGCCCGCAGCGAGCTGTTCGGCCATATGAAGGGGTCATTCACCGGCGCCACCGAATCGCGTGAGGGGCTGATGGCCTTTGCCCATGACAGCACCCTGTTCCTCGATGAAATCGGCGAGCTGCCGCTCGAGGTCCAGGCCTCCCTGCTCAGGGTGCTGGAGACCCAGACCTTCCGGCGGGTCGGGGAGAAGGAGGAGCGGACGGTCAATATCCGCTTCCTGTTCGCCACCAACCGCAATCTTGCCGAGGAGGTCGAACACGGCCGTTTCAACGAGGCCTTCTTCCACCGCATCAACGCATTCACCATCCGGATCCCCGCCCTGCGTGAGCGGAAGGAGGATCTGCCGCTGCTGGTCAACTATTTTCTCACCCGGCTCAGTCCCGACAACACCGCTTACCGCATCGTCGACACGGCCATGGACTGCATTCTCCGCTACTCCTGGCCGGGCAACGTCCGCGAACTGCGCAACGTCATCGAGCGGTCGATCATCCTCGCCGAGAACAATATCATCACCGAGCGCTGTCTGCCCCGGGAACTGGTTTCCGCCGCGGAAGAGGTGCAGTCGGCCCTCACCCTGGAATCGGTCGAGAAGAATCATATCCTCAAAATTCTCAATCTCTACGACGGCAACCGCCAGAAAACCGCGGAAACCCTGGGCGTCAGCCGCAAGACCCTCTACCGCAAGCTGGCTCAGTACGCCCTGGAATGAAGGCCGGCCATCCGCCCGGCAGGGAACTGTGACATTTTGACCCATTTTCCCCCGGCGTTTGTTTCCTTCTGACCCGCCCCGACGTAACCCATCGGTATCTTGTATTTTTCATGAGATTATCCCCGGACGTACAGTATTTTTGCCGGGAATTCGGTTCTCCGAGGGACAATATGACGTATCATTTGGGTAGATCATACATCTAAATAATTGATATTACAGTGTATTGAAATTGGCACGCGAATTGCTATAGTATCACTGTCCAGCCTAAGGATCCAGGCCGGGCACCACACAGATTGAAACAAACCACAATCGAACAACGGAGGTTTCACCATGGCTATTCGCGAAGAAGTATACGGTTATTTCATTCCCAGCGTCACCCTGATCGGCATCGGCGCCGCCAAGCAGATCCCGTCCAAGATCAAGGCCCTCGGCGGCACCAAACCGCTGATCGTCACCGACAAGGGGATCACCGGAGCCGGCATCACCAAGCAGATCACCGACCTGCTCGACGAGGCGGGGATGAAGTATGTGGTCTACGACGAAACCATTCCCAACCCGACCGACACCAACGTCCACGCCGGCGTCGAAGTATACAAGAAGAACGGCTGCGACAGCCTGATCACCCTCGGCGGCGGTTCCTCCCATGACTGCGGCAAGGGCGTCGGTCTGGTGATCGCCAACGGCGGCAAGATCCATGACTTCGAGGGCGTCGACAAATCCTCCAAACCGATGCCTCCCTACCTGGCCGTCAATACCACCGCCGGCACCGCCTCGGAGATGACCCGCTTCTGCATCATCACCGACACCTCCCGCCACGTGAAGATGGCGATCGTCGACTGGCGCGTCACCCCCGGCATCGCCGTGGACGATCCGCTGCTGATGATGGGCATGCCGCCGGCATTGACCGCCGCCACCGGCATGGATGCGCTGACCCACGCGGTGGAGGCCTATGTCTCGACCATCGCCACGCCGATGACCGACTCGGCGGCCGAGAAGGCGATCGAGCTGATCGCCACCCACCTCCGTCCGGCGGTGGCCAACGGCAGCGACATCGTCGCCCGCGAAGGGATGTGCTACGCCCAGTATCTCGCCGGCATGGCGTTCAACAACGCCAGCCTCGGTCATGTCCATGCGATGGCCCACCAGCTCGGCGGCTTCTATGATCTGCCGCACGGCGAGTGCAATGCCATCCTGCTGCCCCATGTCTGCCGCTTCAACCTGATTGCCAAGATGGAGCGCTTCGTCAAGATCGCCAGGCTGATGGGCGAGAATGTCGAAGGCTTCTCCCCCCGCGATGCGGCCGAACTGGCACTGAAGGCAATCCAGAAGCTGTCGACCGATATCGGTATCCCCGCCGGTCTGATCGAGCTCGGCAAGCGCTATGGCAAGGATGTCAAGGCCGAGGATATCGCCACGATGACCGGCAACGCCCAGAAGGATGCCTGCGGTCTGACCAATCCGCGCTGTCCGAAGGACGCCGACGTCATGGCCATCTACACGGCAGCCCTTTAATATACAGCGGCGCTGCCACGGTGCTGGAGCATGGACAACGTGCTCCGGCACCGGCCTATCCACACCCGGTTGAGTTGAATATTCTGTAGAGAAAAGGTTTTTTGCAAAATGAATTGCTGCTGCAGGTTCTGTCGATTCGACCCGATCCTGTCAATTCGACCCGATCCTGTCATTTCGACCCGATCCTGTCATTTCGACCGCAGGGAGAAATCTCATCGTCCGGAAAACCGAGATTTCTCGCTATCGCTCGAAATGACAACATACATTATGTCGGTCCTCCGAGATACGAGAGGGACATACGGTATTGGTCTGTCATTCTGCAAAGGGCTCGAAAAAAATAGTGTGAACCACAAGGCGAAGTTCAGCGCCTGGACATATCCCCGCTGAGGGTTTGAAATTTATTGAGGAAATACGCAATGGCCGACAAAATTTTTCGTGTCAACATGACCGATCTGAGCGCCGTGATCGAAGAGGTCCCGGCGGCATGGATGGGACTCGGCGGCCGGGGATTGACATCCACGGTGATCGCCGCCGAAGTGGAACCGACCTGCCACCCCCTCGGGGTCGGCAACAAACTGGTGATCGCGCCGGGCCTGCTCTCCGGCACCCAGGCCGCCAATTCCGGCCGTCTGTCCTGCGGCGCCAAGAGCCCGCTGACCGGCACCATCAAGGAGGCCAACTCCGGTGGTACCGCCGCCCAGCTGCTGGCCCGGTTGGGGGTCAAGGCGCTGATCATCGAAGGCAAGCCGCAATCCGACACCTGGTACGGACTGCAGGTGACCGCCGCCGGGGTGACGATCACCGCCGAGGCGGAACTGATCGGCAAGGGCAATTACGAGGTGGTCCAGATCCTGAATGCGAGGCTGGGTGAGAAATTCGGGGTGATCTCCATCGGTCCGGCCGGCGAGATGAAGATGACCGCCGCCAACATCTCGGTCAAGGACCCGGGCTCGCGGATCCGTTCCTGCGGCCGCGGCGGACTCGGGGCGGTGATGGGTTCCAAGGGAATCAAGTTCATCGCGATCGAGGCCAGCGAGGCCAAGGTCGAGATCGCCCGGCCCGAGGATTTCCTCGCCGCCAGCCGGGCCTTCGCCAAGGCCCTCATCGACAACCCCATCAGCCAGGCCCTGGGCCAGTACGGCACCAATGTCCTGGTCAATATCATCAACGAGGCCGGCGGCCTGCCGACCCGGAACTTCACCTCCGGCCAGTTTGCCGGTCACGAGAAGATCTCCGGCGAGACCATGTACGACACCATCGTCGCCCGGGACGGCAAGCCGAAGCACAACTGCCATCCGGGGTGCGTCATCAACTGCTCGCAGCTCTACAACAACAGAGACAAGAAATACCTGACCTCGGGCTTTGAGTACGAGTCGATCTGGGCCATGGGGGCCAATTGCTGCGTCGACGATCTCGACCATATCGCCGAGGCCGACCATATCATGGACGATCTCGGGCTCGACACCATCGAGACCTCGGTGGCCTTCGGGGTGGCGATGGAGGCGGGGGTGCTGCCGTTCGGCGACGGCGCCGAGGTCTGCCGGATGCTGCGCGAGGAGGTCGGCCGGGGCACCGGCATCGGCCGGATCATCGGCGGCGGCGCCGGCGCCGTCGGCCGGGCCTTCGGCATCACCCGTGTGCCGACCGTCAAGAACCAGGCCATTCCCGCCTACGATCCGCGGGCGATCAAGGGAATCGGGATCACCTACGCCACCTCGACCCAGGGGGCGGACCACACCATGGGCTACACCATCGCCACCAATATCCTCGGGGTCGGCGGCAAGCTCGATCCGCTCAGCAACGAGGGTCAGGTCGAGCTGTCGCGCAATCTCCAGATCGCCACCGCCGCCATCGACTCGACCGGGATGTGCCTGTTCATCGCCTTCGCCGCCCTCGATGACGCCAACTGCCTGCCGGCGCTGATCGACATGATCAACGCCCGGTTCGGCATCGCCCTGACGGCCGACGACGTCACCAACCTCGGCAAGACGATCCTCAAGATCGAACGGGCCTTCAACCTGGCCGCCGGTTTTACCAGCCACGACGACCGGCTGCCGGAGTTCTTCCGCACCGAGCCGATCGCCCCGCACAACGTGGTGTGGGATATCGACAACGCCGCCATCGATTCCTTCTGGAATTTCTGATCCCGGTCAACGGGACAGGCGTCCATGCGAGATGATTTTTCCGGAACGTAACGGGAGAATCATCTCCGTGACGCCCCGGCGGGGGAGGCGGGACGTCGAGAAAACGCGGTTTTCCCTGCCGGCGGCGGCTCACGCCACCGGGGCCGGATCAGATGATCAGATAGGTGCCGGTGCCGGCGGCGATCAGCAGGTCTTGGTCGTTCACCAATTCGGTCCGGATCACCGCGACCTTGTTGCCCCGGCGCAGGACCGAGCCCGTGGCGATAAAGTACTCGCCCGTGCCCCGGCGCAGATAATCGACCCGCATGTCGATGGTGCCGGCCCGGGCGAAGCGTTTGGCCAGTTCGTCGGGCGGCACCGCTCCCAGGTGCTTCACCAGTTCGGCAAAGGCGATGAGGCCGCCGGTCAGGTCGAGGACCGCCGAGATGACGCCGCCATGGAGAATCCGGCGGACGAAATTGCCGATCAACTCCTCCCGCATATCAATCCTGACCCGGACATCGTCCGGGGTCAGGCTGACGATGCGGATGCCGAGCAGGCGATGAAAGGGCATCCGATTCTGGTAGGTTTCCCCCAGCTGGTTCAGCATGTCCTGCAGGTCCGTTTTCTTTTCCATCTTTCTCCTTTTTCTCCAGACTGCGATGACCACCGGCGGGTGACCCGGGTCGCGACGTTTTTCGGTTACCGCCCTAGCGGACGACCAGGACCGAGCAGGGGGCCGTCTGCAGAACCCGGTGGGTGACGCTGCCGACGACCAGGCTCGCCAGGTTGCTCAGGCCGCGCGACCCCATGACGATCAGATCGCACTTTTCGATTTCGGCGATGTCGGTGATCCTTTTGGCCGCCGGTTCTTCCATGATCCGGTCCTCGAAGGGGATATTCTCGACCGCGAGGCGCTGCAGGAACGGGGTCACCACTTTTTCGCTCTCATCCAGGATCTTGACGATTTCCCTGTTGCGGTAGGGTTCGCCGAGGATCGCCGGGAATTTTTCGTGGCAGTAGACGAAGAGGATCATTGCGCCCATCAGTCTGGCGTATTCGATCGCGGTCTCGAGCACTTTCGCCGAGTGGTCGGAACCGTCGACCGCCAGCAGGATTTTTTTCATCGCATCGCTCCGTTGGGTTTAAAGGTTTGAGAATCGGGCGGGAAGAGCGGGTTGCGGGATGGTTGCTCGCGAGCCGGATTGTAGCAGAAGGATTCGATCTTCTCAATCCCCGGCGCCGCAGCAGGGGGATTCGGCACCGCTTGTGCCGGCCGGCTACTGCATGATCTTGTTCGACCAGTGGACCGCGAACTTGACCAGCCCGGTGAAGTGCTTGAGTTTCAGCTTCTCCTTGAGATTTTCGCGGTAGGTGCCGATGGTCTTGATGCTGAGGTGCAGGCGGTCGGCGATTTCCTTGGTTGAACAGCCCTCGCCGATCAGGCGCAGAACCTCGAGCTCGCGATTGGTGAGAATGTCCAGCGGCGACCGGTTGTCGCCGGCATGCTGCGAGGTCAGCCGCTTGAACACTTTCTCCTTGACGGTGATGCTGGCGTAGATGTCGCCGCCGAGGATGTGGCGGATCGCCTCGACGACCTTGTGGATCGCCTCCTGCTTCATGATATAGCCGCTGGCCCCGGCCATCAGCGCCCGCTCGGCGTAGAGCGATTCGTCGTACATCGACAGCACCAGCATCGGCAGGCCCTCGTGCGATTTCTTGATCTCCTGGACCAGATCGATGCCGTTGCCGTCCTTCAGCGAGATGTCGACCACCACCAGGTCCGGCTTGAGGTCGTCGATCGCGGCGCAGGCCTTCTTCATCGACTCGACACTGCCGCAGACCTCGAGATCCTCTTCCTTGTTGATCAATTCGCTCATGCCGAGACAGAAGATCGGGTGGTCGTCGATGATCAGAATCCTGCTTTTCTTGCGCGGAGGCATCGTGCTCCTCAGCCGTTGATGTTGTCGGGTTCGTCTTCCGGGGTCTTCAAGACGACATGGACGGTCGTTCCGGCATCCTCGGCGCTGGTGATCTCCAGGAAGGCGCCGATGGCCAGGACCCGGTATTTCATCAGCTGCATGCCGATCCCCATTCCGCCCCGGCGCTCGCCGATCCCCCGGCCGTTATCGGTGATCCGCAGGTGGATGTAGCCTTCCTTTCTGGTCAGCGAGATGTTGATGGCCGTGGCGGCGGCGTGCTTCACCGCATTGTTCACTGCTTCTTGTACGATATAATAGAGGTGTGTCGCAAGGGTGTTGTTGGTGAAGGTGAGAGATTCGTCACCTTTGAAGGTGCAGCGGATGTCGGCCGTCATCCGGGTGTGGTCGGCGATTTCGCCCAGTGCCGACTGCAGGCCGTAGGAAACCAGGTGGACGGGGCAGAGTCCCCGGGCCAGACCGCGGGCCTTGGCGGTGGCCTCGTCGATCAGCTCGATGATCTTTTCCGCCAGGAAGACGGCCTTGCCGTTCTCGTCGCCGATCGTCGCCTTCAGCGCCGAGGCCAGGCCGCCGATGCCGATCAGGTGCGGACAGAGATCGTCATGGAGGTCCTGGCCGATGGTCTGGCGGATATTGTCGCCGATATCCATCAGCAGGTTGGTCAACCGCTTTTGTTCGGTGACGTCGCGGAGGATGATGACGCTGCCGGCAGGTTTCCGGTTGTGGTCCCGGAATGCCGCCCCGCTGATGCTGACGGAGCGGATGTCGCCGGATTTGGTGTAGCGCTGGGTCTCGGTGGCCGGCAGGATCCCGCCGTTCTTGATGGTGTTGATCATCACCGTGGTCTCCGGCCAGTTTTCTTCCGGCACGAAGTGGTCCATCCGGTGACCGAGGCACTCCTCCAGGCGCCAGCCGAAGACCGATTCGAAGGCGGGATTGAAATAGGTCACCTTTCCTTCCATGTCGTAGATGACGATCGGATCGGCAGCCGATTCCATCACCGAGCGATAGCGCTGCTCGTTTTCGCGCAGGCTGTTTTCGGTCTCCCGGCGGACCTCTATCTGCCGTGTCAGGTTGCTGCTGTAGTCGGTGAGCTGTTCCATGAAGCGGTTGAAGTAACCGGCGAGCTGACCGATCTCATCGCTGGCGGCCGTCGTCATCCGCAGGCTGAAATCGCCGCGGCTGGCATTGTCGAAGTGGTTCATCAACCGCTGCAGGGGAGTGGTGATCGAGTTGCTGAGCTTCACGGTCAGCGTCAGGATCAGGATCAGCGTGATGACGAAGGTCGCCAGGGTCAGGCTGCCGATGGTCTTCAGCGGTCCGAAGAATTCGTCGTGGTAGCTGGCGGCGGCGACGATCCAGTCATAATCGTCGATATAGGTGAAGATGCACAGCTTGTCGCGAGCCCTGGTCTCGCCGGGGTTCTTCCACGGATAGACGATCTGGCCGTTTTTTTCCTTGAGGATCGTGGTCAGCGCCTCGTTGGGTATCCCCGCGTGGGTCAGGATGTTGGCCCCCTCGAGCTTCGGGTGGATGATCGCATTGCCCTTGCTGTCGAGGATGAAGGCGTAGCCGGTCTGGCCGAATTTGAGGTCGAGGACGCTCTTCTTGAAATCGTCGACATTGACCAGCCCCTTGAACTCCTCCCGGTAGGCGGATACCGAGATGATCCAGTCCCATGGCTCGAAGTGGACCATGTACAGGGCCTTCGGCCGGGCCGCCGGATCATCGGGATTTTTCCAGTCGTATTCGAGGTAACCGCGTTTCTTCGTCTGCAGATCGCGGACGAAGGAATACTCCGAGACATCGCTGCCGAGCACGGCCTTCTGCGGATGGACGACGACGATGCCATTGCCGTCGAGACAGTAGATGTACCCGGACTTGCCGACGGTCTGGCTGTGGAGGATGGCGGCGGCCCGTTCCTTCGCCTCCGCCTCGCTCAGCAGCCCGCGCTGCTGAGCGCGATAGAACGTGTCGACGATCTCGAGGTTTTTTTCGGCGATGCCGCGCAGGTAGTTTTTGATCGAAGCGGTGGCGGCGTTGCCCACCAGGTTGTTGATCGAGGTCGTGGTGTTGTGCAGTTCGCTCTCGATGTTGGTCGTGATCGTGTCGCGGACGATCACATAGACGGTGGCGAAACCGATGGACAGCGACAGGATGAAGAGCAGCGAGTAGGAAAAGAGGAGCTTGTTCCGAATCCGTGTGCCTGCAAACATATGTCCTCCCTCCACTACCTGTGGCCGCTTTCCCCTGCCGCCGGCGGACCGCCGGCGATCGTCAGGGGCCGCAAGCGCTGGAACAACCTCCGGCAAACGCGGTAAGAGTATCTGTAACAGAAATCGTTGGAGCGGGAAAGCGGCGATCGTCCTCCCGCCTTCATGGCCGTCCCGGGCCTGCGGGATCGAGGGAAAAACCGGGTGCCGCAGGATGATCGCGACGGCGGGCAAGGGGAAAAACGGTGGCGATGCAGCGGAAAAGAATGAAGGGTCCAGGCCTGCCGGGTGCAGTCTGGGCAGGTGGACTTGACATGCAGTGAGGAGAACCGGCACAGCCCTTTCCCTTCATTTCCGGTAAAGACCCGCGGCGCCTCGGAGGAGGGAGGCGCCCGGATGAGAGCGGGTCTTACATCTGGATGTTCATCATCTTGGCCTTCTCGGTCAGTTCCTCGCGGAAATCCGGATGGGCGATCGAGACCAGGGCCTGGGCCCGTTCCCAGGTCGATTTGCCCTTGAGGTTGACGATCCCGTACTCGGTGACCACATAATTGACAAAGACCCGGGGCAGGGTGGTGATCGTGCCCGGCTCGAGGAAGGGCCGGATCCGCGAGTGCCTGGTGCCGTCCTTGTCGACCACCGACGAACTGAGGCAGATCAGCGCCTTGCCGCCGCGGGAATGGTAGCAGCCATAAGTATAGTCGAACTGGCCGCCGGTGCCGGAGATATGCCGGGTGCCGCTCGATTCCGACGACACCTGGCCGAAGAGGTCGATCTCCAGGGCGTTGTTGATGGCGATGGCCCGGTCATTGGCCGAGATTTTTTCCAGGCTGTTGGTGTAGTTGACCGGGTAGCTGCTGCAGGACGGGTTGTGATGCAGGAATTCGTAGGTTTTCTTCGACCCGAGGGCGAAGGTGTAGACCATCTTGCCGATATCGTTTTTCTTCTTGCTGTTATCGATGCAGCCGGCCTCGTAGATGTCGACGAAGCTGTCGCACAGCATCTCGGTGTGAACGCCGAGGTTGCGCAGATTGGATTTGGCGATCAGTTTGCCGATGGCATTGGGCATCGCCCCGATGCCGAGCTGGAGGCAGGAGCCGTCCGTGATCCGGGAGACGACGATCTCGGCGATCTGCTCGTCGATATCGGAGATTTTCGGCTCCGGCAGGCAGAACATTGCCTCGTTGTCGCTTTCGACCACGGCGTCGACCTCGGAGATGTGAATCCGCTCCTCGTATCCGCCGTAGCAGTAGGGCATGTTCTCGTTGACCTCGACGATGATCTTTTTCGCCGCCCGGATCTGGGCCCAGGTGAAGGAATTGGAGACGCCGAAGTTGAAGTAGCCGTTGCTGTCCATCGGGGTGGTGCGGAGCAGCATGACATCGGTGGTGATATCCGCCTTGTCGTAGTAACCGGGACCTTCGTGGTAACACAGCGGGATGTAGTTGCAGACCTTCTGATCGTGGAGTTTGCGATCGGCGCCGGTGAAATGCCAGCTGTTGTACGAGAAGCTCCTCCCCTCCGGGTCGGCCTTGGCTACCGCCGCCAGACCGGGAAAGCCGAGGGAGCGGACCTTGACGTTTTCGACCTCGCCGACCCGATTGGCAAGGGCCTTGTCGAGGGTGATGGGCGTGGCGAGAAAACAGGCGTAGTCCACCCAGTCATTCGATTTGATCATCTGGACTGCATCACTGGACGACATCAACTTGCTGGTGAGTTGGCTTGTGTATTTCACTGTGATCTCCTTGGGCATGGAATGATCTTCGTTACCGGCTGCCATCGGCTGACAGGGGGGGCTCTCTCTTCTTGTTCGAAAATATAGATGATTGCGGTGCTCGGTCGCAATCGGCTGGAAGCTGAATTTAATCTGCGTCTTTTTCCGAAAGGGACTAGGTTCAGCACCTATCGGCAGGGAGTGTAAGCGTTGCGATGCTGAATGCCGTCGCCAAAAGAAAGGGGTTGAAGACCAGTGGTCTTCAACCCCTTTCTGTTTCGAAAAAGAGCGGCGGTCAAACGATGTGTTCGAGCCCGGGGGCCGGGAAGCCGGAGCACAGTTCCCTGACCTCGGCAGCGATCCGGGCGTGGGTCGCTTCATTCTCCGGATCGCTGATGACCTGGTCGAGCAGCCGGCCGACCTCGACCATCTCCGTCTCCTTGAAGCCGCGCGAGGTCACCGCCGCCGTCCCCAGCCTGATGCCGCTCGGGTCGTAGGGTTTGCGGGGATCGAAGGGGATGGCGTTGCAGTTGAGGACGATGCCGGCGGTATCGAGGATCCGGGCGGCCTTTTTGCCGGAGATGCCCTTGCTAGTCAGGTCGACCAGCATCAGGTGATTTTCGGTGCCGTTGGTGATCAGCCGGAAGCCTCTGGCCATCAGGGTATCGGCAAGGGCGGCGGCGTTGTTGACGATCTGGCGGGCGTACTGGCGGAACTCCTTCGTCGACGCCTCCTTCAGGGCGACGGCGATGGCGGCGGTGGTGTTGTCGTGGGGGCCGCCCTGGACGCCTGGAAACACCGCCTTGTCGATGGCCTGGGCGTATTTTTCCCGGCACAGGATCATCGCCCCGCGGGGGCCGCGCAGCGATTTGTGGGTGGTGGTGGTGACCACGTCGGCGTATGGCACCGGGGAGGGATGGGCCCCTCCGGCGACCAGGCCGGCAAAATGGGCCATGTCGACCATCAGCAGGGCCCCGACCTCGTCGGCGATCTCGCGGAATCTGGCGAAATCGAGGATCCGCGGATAGGCCGAATGGCCGGCGACGATGATTTTCGGCTTGCAGTTCCTGGCCTTCTCGGCAATCGCCTCGTAGTCGAGGAGGCCGGTGGCGGGATCGAGCTGGTACGACTGGGCGTTGAAGTACTTGCCGGAAATGCTCACCGGCGAGCCGTGGGTCAGATGGCCGCCATGGGGCAGGGCCATGCCGAGGATGGTATCGCCGCAGTTGAGAAAGGCGAGATAGACGGCGAGGTTGGCCGGCGAGCCGGAATAGGGCTGGACATTGGCATGCTCGGCCCCGAACAGCGACTTGGCCCGTTCGATGGCGATGGTCTCGACCTGGTCGATGATCTGCTGCCCTTCGTAATACCGCTTGCCGGGATACCCCTCCGAGTACTTATTGGTCAGGACCGAACCGGTCGCCTGCAGGACCGCCGTTGAAACATAGTTTTCCGAGGCGATCAGCCGGATTTTTCGGGACTGGCGGATTTCTTCCTGCCGCACCAGGGCATATATTTCCTCGTCTACCTTGAGCAGATCTTCCATTTTCCTTCCTTTTCAATCACGAGTTGGATGCCCGGCAACGATGTCCGGGGCATTGAGAGAACATGGCAATAAAAAAAAACGGTGACCAGGCCGCGTCCGGCCACTGACCACCGTCACATTCCGCCGGCCAGGGCGGAGGGCGAGGCGCCGCTGCAGGCCCTGCCGCACTTTTACTGGACCCGGCATGCAGTGAAGAGGAAACTATAATAAAGTCACCGCCAATTTCACAGCGGAAAATGGGAAAAAACGGTGTCGCCGCCGCAAGCGGGGTCGGGGGCGGATCGAGGCCCGATCAGCGGACAGGCAGCTCCGGAAAATCGGTGAAGATGGCGGTGGCCCCGAAGTCGAAGAGCTCCCGTTGCCGTTGTCTGTCGTTCACCGTATAGACATTGACCCCGAAACCGGCGGCACGCAGGGTGCGGATCAGTTCCCTGCTGGTGATGGCATCGGCGGGATGGTAGGCGGCGGCGCCGATCGTTTGCAGATACTGCACCAGTTCCGGCGGATGCTGCTCATTCTGGAGGACGCCGATCGAGATATGCGGGGCCAGGGCCTTGCATTGAACGAGATAATCATGGTTGAAGGAGGAGATCAGCACCATCGAGGCGGAACCGGCCCGATGGACGGCATCGAGGACGAGACTGGCGACATGCTGATCGAATCTGGTCCGCCGCTGATCCTTGATCTCGATGTTGAGCGGCATCTTGTGCCGCATCGCCCACTCCAGCAGTTCCGCCAGCGTCAGGATCCGTTGCGGCATCAGCGGCTCGAGGTCGGCGACGGCCAGCGTGCCGGCGGCCAGGGTCCCGAACGGATCGGCGGCCAGGAACCACGAGCCGATGTCGAGCTGCTTGAGCCGGCTGAGGTCCCATGTGCTGAGCCGCAGTGACTTTATCCCCAGTTTGTTGGCGATGAAAGCGGCGTTGGTGGTCCGTTTGAGGGTCGGGTCATGAAATACCACCGGGATGCCGTCCCGGCAGATCTGGACATCGGTTTCGATGAAATGGCAGCGGCCGACGCTGGCGGTGAACGCGCTCAGGGTGTTTTCCGGGCGGCAGGCCCTGAAGCCGCGATGGGCGCCGACCAGATGCACATCGGAAAATCGGTCGAAGAAGGTCATGCTTGTCGTTCCATCAGGGGATTGACGATACGGGAAGGACGGGCGCCGATATTTTTCATTTGATCCGTCTCTCGCTGTCCTTTCAGTTACTCCTCGTATCCGTGCCTTGTCAAGGGTATTGCCGGGCGAAAAGCAGGGGGAGCGGAGAACGCGCGTGTTTTTTGGTGTCAATCCCGTTTGCTTGGGAGTAAAAGACACAGGGATGTCGCCGAAGCTCCGTCTCTGCCTCCGACATCGGCCTGGGCCTGCATTTGTGCTCAACGTCAAGGAATAACGGTACGATGAACAGACGACTGGTACATCTCGACGCCGCGGTGGCGGGACCGCTCTTCATGCTCTCGGCGGCGCTGCTGTTCGCGATGCTCAATATCTGCATCAAGCTGCTGGGCAGCGAGTACTCGACCTGGGACATCGCCTTCTACCGCTCCTTCGGCGGCATGGTGCTGCTGCAGCTGCTGTTCGGGCGCCGCCGCAATCTCTTCAGGGGCCATAACCTGCCGCTGCTGATCTTCCGCGGCGGCGCCGGGGCGCTGGCCTTCCTGTCGATGATCATGGCCATCCGGTTGCTGCCGGTGTCGACGGCGATGGTGATCTTCTTCACCTATCCGGCCTTCGCCGCCGTGTTTTCCTTTGTCCTGCTGAAGGAGGGGATCAGCCGCTGCGAGGCCCTGTGTCTGCTCCTGATCCTGGTCGGGGCCGGGATCCTCTTTGATTTTCAGCTGACCGGCAGCATCGCCGGCCAGGCCATCGCCCTGCTCGGCGGGGTCTTCGCCGGCCTGGCGATGACCCTGGTCCACCGCCTGCGCCGCGACAACGGTTCGGTGGTGATCTATCTCTACTTCTGCACGGTGTGCGCCGCCGTCGCCGCCCCGATGTATCTGGCCGATCCCACCCTTCCCGATCGGGGGGTGGAGGTGGTGGTGCTCCTCGGCATCGTTCTCTTCTCCCTCAGTGCCCAGTTGATGATGACCCAGGGATTCCTCTATTGCCGCGGCTGGGAGGGCGGGGTGTTCATGACGAGCGAGGTGATCTTTACCGCCATCATCGGCATCACCTTCCTCGGCGACCCGGCCGGCTGGCGCTTCTGGGTCGGCGGCCTGCTGATCCTCGGCAGCAGCACCCTGCTCGGTCGCCTGCTGGCGGCGAAAAAACCGGTAACCGGACTGCCGGCGGGCCATGGGGAATAAGGACGTTTTCATCTTATGTCGGGATTATCCACAGCGATGACCGCGGGCATCCTCTTCTCCCTGACGTACCTCGGCATCGCCTGCGGCCGTCTGCCGGGACTGGCCATCGACCGCACCGGCATCGCCCTGCTCGGCGCCATCGCCATGGTGGTCGGCGGGGTGATGACCGCCACCGAGGCCTTCGCCGCCATCGACATCCCGACCATCCTGCTGCTCTATTCGCTGATGGTGATCTCGGCCCAGCTTCGCCTTGGCGGCTTCTACGCCTGGTCGGCGCGCCGGATCATCCCGCTGCTGAACCGGCCCCGGCTGTTCCTGGCGGTGTCGATGCTGCTGGCCGCCGCCCTGTCGGCCCTGCTGGCCAACGATATCGTGTGCCTGGCCTTCACCCCGGTACTGATCCACGGCCTGGTTGCAGCCCGGCTCAACCCCGTCCCCTTCCTGCTCGGACTGGCTCTGGCCAGCAACATCGGCTCGGCCGCCACCATCATCGGCAACCCCCAGAACATGCTGATCGGCCAGAGCGCCGGCCTTGATTTCAACGCCTTCTTCATCTGGTGCCTGCCGCCGGCGCTGCTCGCCCTGGCCGCCGGCTACCTGCTGCTGGTGCTGTTCTATCGCCGCCGTTTCGTCGCCGGGGCCGAGAGTGCGACCGCCTGCCTCAATCGCCGGACTTCCTGGCCGGAGTTCAACCGGCACCAGACCGCCAGGGGCCTGGTGGCGATCGGCGCCCTCATCGCCCTGTTCTTCACCCCGGTGCCGCGCGAGGTCTCGGCCATCGGCCTCGCCGGCCTGCTCCTCTGCAGTCGCCGCTACGACACCCGGCGGATCCTCGGTCTGGTCGACTGGCACCTGATCACCCTGTTCTGTGCCCTGTTCATCGTCGTCCATGGCGTGTCCGCCGGCGATCTGCCGGGACAGGTGATGGCCGGGCTGCAGGGACTCGGCATCCATTTCAGCGAACCGTTGACCCTGGCCGTCATCTCGGCGGTGCTCAGCAACATCTTCAGCAACGTTCCGGCGGTGATGCTGCTGATCCAGTTCCTCGACCCCGCCGATCAGCACCTGTGGTATGTCCTGGCCGTATCCAGCACCTTCGCCGGCAACTTCATCCTCCTCGGCTCGATCGCCAATCTCATCGTGGTCGAGCAGGCGCTGGCCGAAGGGGTGGTGGTCTCGTTCGCGGAACACGCCAGAATCGGCATCCCGGTGACGCTGGCCAGCCTGACGATCCTGGCCGGGTGGATTGCGGTTGCCGGGTGAATGATCGGGGGAGATGAACGTTACCGCTGACACCACCCTGCCCGGTAGCGGCACCAGGGTGTTGCGCCTTGATAAAATCAGCCCCGATATGCTATCAGGGAGAGTTATGATTGAAGATGATCTTCGGAACAGCCAACGATATGGAGGGAGATTGACCGCCACGACCATGCGATTTTCAAAAATGATCAATCGACGCTCATTTCTTCGACGCAAACAACCACGAGCTGCCGTCACCTGGCCTGTTATTGTTTTCAGAAACAATAAAACATTGCGAGGGAAGGTGAGCAATATCAGCCGTGGCGGCGCCCTTCTCTGCCTTGCCGAGCAACCGGAACCACGTGATTCGATCCGTATTGTCGTTGAGATACCCGATTGCAACGATGTTGTTACGGCTGAAGGATCAGTTGTCAGGACATTTCTGTTGAAACGAGGCGGGGAGCAGCAATTTCCCTTTGCCGTGGCAGTTGAATTTACTGAAATATCTGAGAAAAATATCAGGTTGATTGCCGGCGTTCTGGCCCCGGAATGGCAACAGGATTACGTCGAACCCAAAGAGACCGCGGAAGCAACCGGATCAATCCAGATTGAAAAATATGCCGTTATCGGCATCGTATGTATTGGTGTGGGTCTGTTGCTGTATTACATGTCCATGACCAGCAGGCAGGAAGAAATTGATGGACTACGAATCGAACAGATGGCCGAAAAGCTGGCATTGATAGAATCACAATTGAAATCGTTGCATTCGGCAAATGTATCCATGACCGATGTTGCAGGTAAAATCGATGGTATTCGATATGATCTGAATAACGTTAAAAATACGATTCCGGAGATGGGGAAAGTTGAAAAATTGGTGGAACGACTGGAAAGCAAAGAGCAGGGGGATTCAGCGTTACATTCAGAGTCCGGTGATGGTTCCAGTTCATTGAAAGGCACCCCGGCAGCAGTGGAAGACGAAGTCGCACCATCACCTGAACCGGCCTACCATGTGGTCGAAAAAGGCGAGAATCTGTACAGGATCAGCCTGAATTATCATCTCAAAATCGACTACCTTCGCCAGGTGAACGGCCTCGACGTCAACAGTCAGATCTATCCCGGCCAGGTCCTGCTGGTGAAATAATGTCGTGGATTGCAGTCCGTGGCCATCGGCAATGCAGGGCGATTTTCATCTCTCCGACCTGGACGATCCGTTGAGGATCGCCTGGAAATACTGCTGGACAAAGCGGCCTGAAACCGTGTCGGCTATGGAGAATTGCAGGTTGGCGGCCGGAGAGAACGATCCGGTCAGGGCGAGAAAAATTTCCCGGGAAGCCTTGTGGATCGCTTCCTGCAGCCGCTTCCGGGTACCGCTGTCCAGCCCGGTCCGGCACCTGAGGGGGCGCTGGGCAAAAAGGGTGCAGACGCCATCCACCTGCAGCGGACAGGGAATGGTTCCGGCAGATGATACCCTCCCCGCGGCCTCCTCCCGATTGCGGCCCGTTTCCACCCGGTCTTCCCGGATCCGGGAGGATGCTGCCAGCGCCCGTTCGATCGCCGCCATGCGCTGGTCACGGTCGAGTTGCCGGTTCAGCGACTGACTCAGATACACCGCCTCGATCAGGTCCACCTCGAATCCGCCGTGGCAGCAGCAGGCAGCGGCGGCATCATTGTTGGGATCGCTGCCGGCCGCCACGGCCGCCGCATCGGCTTCCTCGAGAATCGCTTCGACCTCCCGCAGAAACGGCTTCAGGTCGACCGTCGTCTTATTTTCCAGCCGCGGCTCACTGGCCTTGAGCTGCCCCTTCTGTTTCCCATACCGGCGCAACAGCCGCCACTGGCTGAAGTTCCCTGGACTGATGCGCGCCTTTTTCAGCTTCTTTTCGGTCAGTCTGAGGCCGAAGCCGCGCCGCAGGAGATAGGCGGAGACGAAGGTGCCGGTGCGGCCGAGGCCATGACGGCAGTGGACCAGGACCTTTTTCTGCAGGTAGAGGGCCTCGTCCAGCCAGTCCAGGGCCTTTTCCATCAGCTCCATGTCGGGAGCGCTTTCATCCGGGATCGGCAGGTAGTAGACCTCGAAACCGGATTGTTTCTCGATCTCGTGCAGGTCGCAGAATTCGCCGCACAGATTGACGATGGCGTTGATCCCCTGTCCCTTGATGAGGTCGAGGTCGTCGTAGGACATCGGGGCCGAGCCGCAGGCCAGTTGGCTGGTCAGCCAGGTTACGCTGTAGGTCATGACGGCAAACCCGCGGGAGATTCGGCGAGGAAGGTCTTTATATAGCGCTGGACGTCGTCGAGGTCATGCAGCGTCATATCCATCAGCCGGGTCGCCCCGAGCAGTCGCCCGAGGGTCAGCAACGGCGCCTCCATGTCGGCGGCCGGGAGGGCGGAGATCCTGGCGTCGAGCAGGTCGCCGCGGGTCTCGATCTCGAAGCCGGCCTGCTGCAGCACGGTCGAGATCAGTTGCAGCCGCAGCAGGCGCCCCGAGAACTCCCCGCCGCCGCCGGCAAAGCGGAACTGGCAGTAGTTGTTGGCGCTGTTGTCGCCGCACAGGGCGTCGATCAGGGTGAAATGGTAGCCGAAGCGCATGATCAGGTTGACATAATCTCCTCCGATCACAGCATAACTGGCATACTCCGGCGAATCAACCGTCGATATGCCGTCGGCCAGGGTCGTTTCGCTGAACTGGCGCCAGTCGAAATGCGGCAGGTCGTGCCAGCGCACCGAAGTATGGGTCATCCCGGCCCACAGGGCGAGGAAGGGTGCCGAGCCGATCTGCTCGATCCGGATCGGCTCTCCCGTCGGGACGGTGGCCTGCAGGCCGCCGCCGACATCGACGACGAAGATATCGAACGGCAGGTCGGACAGGATTTTCTTGCGATGGCGGGCAGGCTGGCCGAGCCGGTCGCCGAGGGAAAACATGGTTCTCACCGCCTGCTCGTGACAGAAGCGGATCATGTCGTGGAAGGAACGGCATTCCTCGGGGACGAAATTGCCGGCCCGGGGATCGGTCAGGTGCAGGGGGGTGATGGTATCGAGCAGTCGACGCAGTTTGCGGAAATAGGGGAGATGGCGCTGGCTGCGATAGAGAGGCACGGCGGGACGGGTCGAGAGGGTGGCGCCGTCGAACACCTGCCGCTCCGCGGCCTGCATGGTGATGGTCTGACCGTGCCGGATGGTCTGGACCCCGGCGCCGAGGCCGCACAGCAGCGGCACCTCGAATTCCCGGCAGATCGTGGCGAAGTGACCGGCGACACTGCCGAGTTCGGCCAGCACCCCGGCCACCCGGTTTATGACCTGGACGTAGGAGGGGCGCGCCTCCCGGATCACGAGGATGGAACCGGCCGGGACCTGTTCGACCGGATGCTCGCGATCGACACAATAGGCCGGGCCGCTGGCCTGTCCCGCCGCCGCCGTGGTGCCGCCCCGCAGCAGGGGCTGGCAGCCGCCGTCACGGCTGTCCGCCGGGGCTTCGGTGGCGGCCGCCTGCGGCGGCAGGGGGCGGGTTGATAACGGGCGGCTCTGGAGGAAAAAGAGCTCACCGTTGTCCTGCATCACCCACTCGATATCCTGGGGACTGCCGAAGTGCCGTTCGATCTCGAGGGCGCGGGCGGCAAGGCTGATGGCCTGTTCAAGGCTCAGGACCGGTGGCGGGCCGGGATCGATCTGGCCGTCGTCGGTGACCGGGGGCCGGACCGTCAGCTCGTTGCGGTCGACCACCTGGATTGCCGGGATCAGCCGCCCGCTCACCAGGCCTTCCCCCAGGCCCCGCACCGTGTGAATATGGACCTGATCGGCATCGGGACGGGTCGGGCCGACCGTGTAGACGACACCGCTGGCGGTCGCGTCGACCATCTCCAGCACCATGACCGCCATCGGCGTCTCCTCGTCGCCGAGTCCGGTATGGATGCGATAGGTCAAGGCCTCGGGCTGGTACTTGCTCGCTAACACCGCGAGATAGGCGCTGATCAGGTCTTCGCGGCGGACGTCGAGAGCGGTCGAGTACTGGCCGGCGAAGGAGAATTCGCTGTCCTCGCCCACCGCGCTGCTGCGCACGACCATTCTGATGCTGTCTTCCCGCCCGGCGAAGGCGGCGGCCTGGGCGGCGAAGATCGCCTCGTTGACGGCGGGCGGGACCTCGGCGGCGGTGATCAGCTCTATCAGCCGGCTGGAAATATCGACGAGGGAGTCGGGGACGGTGGGATCGATCTCGGCCAACAAGGCGTTGATCAGGCCGCGCAGGTCATTGTATTCGAGCAGGTAATTGAAGCTGTTGACGGAAATGACAAAGCCGACAGGGATCGGCAGGTGGAGGATGGCGGCGATGGCGGCCAGGTTGGCGGTCTTGGCCCCGACCATGTCCGGCTTATGCGCGGTCGGCTCGTCGAGCGGCAGGGCAAACGGCGGGCCGAAGCGGACGGCCGGCGGGGCGAGCTGGAATCGGCCGTAGAAATCGAATTTCCGGTAATACTCGCGCAGCGTGACGAAGGAGCCGGGGGCCATCCGTTCGAGGCAGGTGACCATGCCGTTGACGCTGTCCGACAGGTGATCGTAGCGGTGACTGATTCGGCAGAAATCTTCTTTGATCCCTTGATAATAGAGGGCCTCCAGATCGGCCATGAGCTCGTGGCTGCGATTGTCGAAGACCAGCAGTTCGCGAAAGGCCTCATAGGTCTCGCGCAGGACGACGCCCGGGGCGAACAGGCGGTAGGTCCAGTACTTGAAGAGGGTGTTGAGCTGCATACGGTTAGCCCCACGGAATAGACCTGGGTTCGTCGGCCGTTACGAAAACAGTCCGGGCGGCGAGGGGCGGCAATGGCGCAACGACCGCCCGGAAAACGCGGTGGGCAATATATATCTATCAGTAACGATCCGGCACCGGTAAGTCAATCAATACGGTTGTATTCCGTGCAGCGGGGGACATCCGGTCGCCAATCCCGACGGAGGCGCCGTCGGCCGGGGGGGGGCGGCGGC
>JROS01000121.1 GCA_000769715.1 Desulfobulbus sp. Tol-SR | reverse complement strand
CACACTTGAGGTGAGGATGCTCCCGCCGGAAATCGGTCGGAAAGCGCCGGGCGGCCTTGCGCTCGCAATCCTGCTTCTTGCTGCCGTCCTGCTGGACGATCATCTCAGGACAAAGCGGGATCACTTCCCGCTGCTCGGGATGGACGATGGCCGCCCCCAGCATCTGCTGGTAGTATTCCTCCTGCCCGTTACGCTTGCGCTTCTTCAGGCAGTATGGCGAGCCGACCTTCTCCGAGGAGTAGATGCCGGTGCCGTCCAGGGCCAGCAGATAGTGGCCGTCCAGCCAGGTCATCTTCTCCAGCACTTTGCCGCGCTGGAGCTGGCGGAAAATGCTGCGGAACGGCCGCCGCAGGTGCCGGGGGTCAACCTCATCGCAGATAGTTCATAAAGTATCAGACTGCCCAGGTTTGACCAAAATGGCGCGGCAAAGCAGATCGCAGGATTGAGTGAACTCTTCCATAACCGCGAGTGGACTAAGGTTACCATGGATAAACCAGCGAATAGCCATGTGGGTAAAGGCACCAACAAACAGATTGCGGTATATTCGGTTGTTCAGGGTTTGTTTGAACACGCCTTTCTGTTTGCCGCGATCGAGGATTTCATAAAGAATGTCGAGATATTGGAGCAATTGGGGATAGGATCCTGATGTGTAGAATTGTTTGTTCAGTTTGACATCATTAAGATAGACCAGAAGAAAGCGCCGATCGGACAGAAATATACAGAAGTGACTCCACATCATCTGGCGCAGTTGAATCAATGGATCAGTAGACCGGTAAGCCTCTTCCATCTGGTGCCGATAAGATTGGAACTTTTCCCTGGGAATAGAAAACAGGAGATCCTGCTTGTTTTTGGAGTATTCATAGATGGTTCCCTCAGCGACACCTGCCCGGTTGGCAATTTCCAAAGTAGTTGATTTGTCAAACCCTTTTTCGGCGAAAACTGCTTTGGCCGCCTCTTGCACCATAGCAGCTCTTCCTATCTTTTCCATAGATTGAGTTTCATTTTCAGATTGAACTTCGATCATGGTTAGGATCAAATCCATGATGGCATCGAAATCAGGAAGGGTCTCGGAAATTTCCTCAGCGGATAGACAGGTCAGGGATTCTTCATCCAAAAATCCGAAAATTATATCCCTCACCAGGAATATATTAATATCATTGTGAAAATAATTTTCTTCGATCCCCTGGCGGAGAATATCAACCAGCATCCGGGTATGTTTCTGAAGAGTTTTACTGCATTCGTGTTTATAGAATTCCTTTCTGGAACGGCACTCTAAGAGCAGATTCTTACGTATCCGGGCATTACCTTTATCAAAGTCGTTCAGATGCAGGTGAAACCAGATCATTTTGCCAAGTTTGGAGACGGGCCCCAGTATACCTTTAAACTGAAAGGCCAACTCATCAGACGACCACTTCAGCTGTTCATCCAAGGCCCAAAACAACAGGTCCTCTTTGTTTTTAAAATAGTGATAAATGTTTGAGTCGACGATACCGGCCCTCTTGGCAATCTCTGTGATGGTCGTGTCGCGGACGCCTTTTTCAGAAAAAATTTCTTGAGCAGCCTTGATGATCGCTTCTTTCTTTTGGTTTCTACTCACAATCTCTCCTAATATATATTCAATGTCATTAACTTAACGCCCTAAATATTCGATTAAACATTGTCAAAACAACATGTTAATGCTATATCTCGGTAGTTTCTTCCATCTTAATCACTTCATTTGCAGCAGGAGGTCGCTATGTCCGATTTTTTTAAAAATTTTGAGCAAACTGGCACGGAGGATGCTTTCCAAGACTTGTGCCAATCTGATTGAATTCGTACAGAAAATCATCTTCTCTCAAGATTTCGTCAACCGCAACCGGAAGCATTCCTCTGATTTCACACGCGACAGAAAACTGCCTTTCTCCGCGCTCATTCTGTATTTCTGCAATTTCATCAAAAGCTCCTACCAGCCGGAACTCAACAAGTTCTGGAAAATCCTCTCAGGCACAGTGGTGGCACGACATGTCGTCTCCAAGGCCGCCCTGTGCAAAGCCGGAAAAAAGCTCGAGCACGAGGCGTTCGTCGAACTCAACACGGAAACGGTCACCTATTTCAACGAACATTGCTCTCCTTTGACCTGGAACGGTTTCTTCCTGAAAGCGGTGGATGGTTCGACGGTGAAACTGCCGGACTTTCCGGAAATTGCCGAGCATTTCGGCGCATGGCATCCCAGGCTGGGAGAGCCGGTGCCCATGGCTCGGATCTCTCAACTATTCGATCCGCTCAACAAAATAACGCATCATGCCCTTATCGCGCCCAAAAGCTGCGGGGAAAGGGGACTGGCGGCCACGCATTTCCAGCATCTGAACGAAAAGGATCTGGTCTTGCTGGATCGAGGCTATCCCGCATTCTGGCTTTTCAAGTTGATTCTTTTTCATAGAGCTTTTTCACAAAATATCACCTCGATACCGGTCGCCTCGGCACGTGAACGAGTCGAAAAAGCAGCAGCATCCAGAACAATTGGCTACAAAAGCAATTTCACCCAGGCTCTTTCGACCATGCGGGATACGATCGTTGTGCTGTTCCGGGGAACCAGAAAAACCATTCTGCGAATCATCTCCGATCTTCTGGAGACAATCGCCAGGGCGGTGGAACCAGTGAGACCGGGACGAAAATATCCGCGTAACCACAAAAGAGCACAGAAAAAATTCTGCTTAAACTACAAACTGATCCTTTAAGTTAATGACATTGAATATATATTGCTAACCTCGATAGACGGAAATCTTTTAAGCACCCCTCTTGAGGGGTGCAACTGCCTTGGTGGTATACTCAAATCGTTAATGTTGAAAACATTTTCAATTTTCTTGTTTTTACACCCCTCAAGAAGGTACTAAACTGAATGACAGGCTTTAAGGAGCAAGGCCCTAAGACGATCACCATATTTCTCAGATCATCCGACCTTACATTTTCCATCTTTTACTTCAACAATTGCGAAATTGAACAGCGTAATAATTGATCCCCACGCAGGATGACAGACGAAAATACCCTCCGATCTTCTCTGGCCGAGGTCGGTGACCTCCATAGATATACCAGACGTCGGCCACTAACGAGACTGCAAGATGAAAATGCCTGTGAACTTATTTCAGTAACTGCGAGTACTTACCCTTTCTGCTTTGAAAATTGGAGAAACCGGCGTTACCCTCAGTTCTGATAAATTCCACTAAAAAAACTAGAATAACACTCAAAATAAAATAATAAAATGTAAAAACCAGTTCCACTTTTTTTGTTTTTCTAAACGGCATCGTTCTCGCAGGGACAAACAAAGATTTGCCTTTCACCGAGGCTTGGTGTAATAGCAATATAAAAATACTTTAAGTATTTATATATACAGCATATATTCACATTCGTCTTTTCGGACAATTTCCCTGACAATTATCAAGGTTGACATCTAGCGCTGTTTTCCCTCGCAGAATTGGAAAAATGCTTGACAACATATCATCGCTAAAGTTGAATTATACTCAGTTGAATATTTTTTTTGCTGCGTACATCTCATCTGATGAGATATCGGAATCGAGTGCGTACGAAGAGTTATTAATCATTGTCGATTGTCCAGCGACGGATTGCCAACCAACCGTCAATTTCGTTGCTACTGCTAGCAGTCCATATGCTAACCGCTTCAGACGTCAGGAGGTAAACTTTGAAATCAAACAGAAAAAAACATAATTTGAGCGTGCCCAAAGAAGACCCGTTTTTTTATACCGACAGCGAAACTTTGAGTATTTTGGACAAGATTAACACCATCTCCAAACGCCATCCAATAAATGTATTGGTTGCCGGAAGGCAGGGGTGCGGTAAGTCATCCATTGTACGCCAGTTTGCGGCGGTGCACAATAAGCCCATGGCTACGTTCCAGGTCGGTATCCTTTCAGAACCCGCGCAACTATTTGGTGAATACACACTGGAAAACGGAGAAACTCAATACAAACAGTTTCTTTTTCCTCAGGCACTGCAAACCCCCAACTGCGTCATCCACCTTGAAGAAATCAACCGGCCGGAAAATCCCAAGGCTCTTAATATGCTTTTTTCGATTCTTTCCGATGACCGTGAGGTATGGATGGATGAGCTTGGCCTGTTGAAGGTCGCAGATGGTGTTGTTTTTTTTGCTACCCTCAATGAGGGTGATCAATTTATCGGAACCGAACTTCTCGATCCAGCCTTGCGTGATCGTTTTTACATGATTCTAATGGACTATCTGCCCAATGAGGTAGAGCGCGAAGTACTGCTTCAGAAAACCGAAATCAGCCAAGAACAGGCCGATGAAGTGATTAATGCCATCAACCTGCTTCGCGGCAATTCGGAAAACAGTATTGAAATTTCGACCCGCATCACTCTGATGATTGGGGAAATGATCGCCGCCGGCGCCACTCTGAAAGAAGCGATTGTCACCAGCGTTCAGACCAGCAAAGAAACCTTGGAATCGATCCTTTTGTCGTTACAGCTGGACCGTGGATACCGGCAAAAGAACAAAACCGAATATATAAGATATACCAAGGATGTGTTAAACTCATAACCTTGCGACAATCGAGACCGGGTTTCGCGCCGTTCGATTTACGGGCAAATGCAGTAGACCTGAAACTCGGTCCTGTTTTGAAATGTTTTTAGCCAATCTGCTCTCCCGCCGTCCATACCCGCGCGTTCACAGCACTTCTCACCGTTCGAACCAACCCGATTTTGCATGGATGTAGATTTTGCCGGTCATGATGCAACTTCAGCTACAATGCCAGAGGATGCTTTGAGGCAGCGATGTGATATGTATGTTGGCATAAACATATGATATATGATAAGATATCATATGTCTTGTTGCACAGGTATCCGATATCAATATTCCTCCAAAACTAACAAATCGCATTCGACCAAGGGAGGCCGAATTTGAAGCTATTTGAGTCCATTGAGATTGGCGGCATTCAAGTTAAGAACCGGATCGTCATGGCTCCGATGACCAGTCATTATTCCAGAAATGGCCTCGTGACCGAACGCATGATTCACTTCTACCAGGAGCGGGCCCGCGGCGGTGTGGGGCTGGTAACGGTTGAAGACGGGATCGTGGACTATCCGTTAGGGAAAAACACCGATAACCCACTGGCTGCTGATCATGACCGATGTATCCCAGGGCTCACGCGGTTAAGCCAGGCCATAAAAAAAGAGGGTGCCAAGGCGATGCTCCAGCTATCCCATGCCGGACGCAGGGCTGGCTATCTGTCGTCACGCACCATGCACCTAACCCGCACCGGTGGCCGGTTGCCTGTGGCACCGTCGCCGCTGGCCCATCCTTCGCCGGGGCATGTGGTCCCAAGGCCGCTGAGTGTTAACGAGATCGACGACATCGTCAAGTCGTTCGGTCAGGCGGCCCGGAGAACGGTCGAAGCCGGTTTCGACATGATCGGGCTACATTGTGCCCACATGTACCTCCTCGGACAATTCCTTTCGCCCTGGGCCAACAAGCGCAAGGACGCATATGGAGGTGACTTGGAAAGCCGCCTTAAAATCGTTCTGGATATCATTAAACGAATCAACGATGAAGTCGGTCCCGACTACCCCA
Organism: Desulfobulbus sp. Tol-SR; assembly: GCA_000769715.1. Classification (GTDB taxonomy): domain Bacteria; phylum Desulfobacterota; class Desulfobulbia; order Desulfobulbales; family Desulfocapsaceae; genus Desulfoprunum. Next base: position 20,956 of record JROS01000121.1, on the reverse strand, counting down.
TCGTCTGCCGCATGAACGGCCAGGAGCCGGAGGAAGGGAATACGGCGGAAGAGCTCCGTTACATCGCCAAAGTTCTCGAATCTCACGGGGTAGCCGCCCTGCACGTTTCTGTGGGATTTGGCAACATTCTCTGGGGCAAGAATTTCATCCCGGCAGAAGCAACTATGGGCATGCCGGAAGGGTGCATCGTCCATCTGGCCGAGAACATCAAACAGGCGGTGTCTATCCCCGTAATCGCGGTCAACAAAATACGGCATGTGGATTTTGCCGAGCGGGTACTTCAAGAGAACCGGGCCGACATGATCGCTCTGGGACGGCCCTTGCTGGCCGATCCGTATTGGGTGAAAAAAGCCCAACAGGGGCGTTGGGATGAAATTCGGCCTTGTGTCTCATGTTGCCAAGGCTGTGTGGGAAATATTGAGAAAGGACGGCCGATTACCTGCCTGGTAAATCCAATACTAGGTCGGGAAAAAACGGATCGTATCCGACCGGTTAAAGCAAAGCAGACGAAACGGATCCTAGTGTTAGGGGGAGGTCCGGCCGGTTTGGAGGCATCTATCGTAGCATCCCAACGGGGCCACCGAGTAATGCTGTGGGAAAAAAAAATGGATCTCGGCGGCCGCCTGAAAATCGCCGCCAAGCCTCCGTGGAAAACAGAACTTTCTGAATTCATGGCGTTTCTCCATCAACAGGCCGTCAATGAAGGGGTTCAGATTGTCTTGAACCGCGCCGCTGATGTAGATGCCGTGCAACTTGAAAATCCAGATGTGGTGGTCGTGGCGACTGGCTCCCGACCCCATATTCCCGAATTTGCAGTAAAATCGAACGGCCTTTTGAAAACGGTAGAGGAGATTCTGAATGACGGCGCCGCCGCCCTAGGAGATTCGGCGGTGATCATCGGTGGAGGCTTGGTCGGCCTGGAAACCGCTCATTACCTGCTAGAGAGAGGAAAGACCGTCACCATTATTGAAATGCAGGACACAATGGGACAGGAAATGCCAGCAATTACGCGGATACCGCTATTGCTGCAACTCGGCGAAAAAGGTGCGCAGCTGATTGTACAGGCCTATGCCAGCGAGCTAACTCCAAATGCGGTCAAGATTGAAGTCAAGGGCGAGGAAAAATTGATCAGTGCTGATTTTGTAGTGCTCTGCACCGGTGATGAAGCGGATCCCGAACTTGCGGCGGAGCTCAGTGGTTACGGTATTCCGGTTCACGTCATCGGTGACTGTCGACAGCCCGGCGATATGCTTGCTGCGGTGCGCCAAGGTTTTATGGTCGGCCGTGTAATGTAACAGCATCGTTTAAGGTCAGATGATGCAAGGCAAATCACAGGCCATTTTTGACAAGTCCTGACATACTGAAAGAATATCCTATATTGTACCTGAATCGGTGGCCTAAATATTGCTTGATAGTCTGACGGCGATCGGTATTCCCGCAGGCCAGGCTTTGGTGGGGAAAATCCTCACCCTTTTTGGTTTTTACGAGCATATTACGAGCATATTAGCGAGCATATGCGCATATGAGCCAGATTATGGGCATAACCGATCACCAAGCTGATTCTTGTCTATCGTTTGCTCGTTGAAAACCTGACTACTTCATCGCGGGCAGCAAATTCAGCCGATGATATATCCGCTCCATCATCTTGGAAAATGGATTCAGCTGGCCAAACGACAGGTACCATTGCCTGCCCCGGGTCACCAGTCGACCGGCCATATACATCAAATCCTGCATGACCGTTCGGATGCGGCGCCGGAGCACTTTCTTGTTGCGGATGCCAGGCAGTTCGTTGGGATCGCTTTCCTCAAGGCTGATCTGCCCGATGATCCGCAGCATGTTGTACGTCAGCATCGCCAGGTGGAGGATCAAACTGTTGCTGGCAAAACGACCGCTTGGCAAGCGTTCCAGAGCCATGTCGGATTTCAGTTCGGCGTGAAACTGCTCGCTGGTGCCGTGATCGTGATACAGCCTGATCACCTCATCGGGCGGTAACTGTTCGACGCTGCACCAATAGGTGTCGATCCGATACTCGGGAAACAGCAGCACCTGACCCTTTTTGCTTTTCTTCCAGAACTTCCAGGAGTGATCATAAATCTGAGCAGGACTCAGATTTATGCGACAATCGAGAAAACCTAAGTGCCCGCACTGCAGGCAGTTATTTCGACCTGATCCGCGCAATGTCACAAGGCAGAAGGACTGTTCTCAGCCTGAATGTCGGAAGGCGAGCAAGGCGGCCAGTCAGAAAAAATGGCTGGAAAAACCGGCGAACCACGACTACTTCCAGGGAACCGATAACACCTGCCGGGTGCAGCAGTGGCGCAAGTGTCATCCGGGATATTGGCGAAAAAAACACGGGCAGTCGGAACCGTTACAAGAGTGCTCAACGCTGAATTCGGTGAAAAAACAAGATCTTACACGGCAGTTGTCGAGCCATGCGTTACAAGATCTCTTGTCGGCGCAACCTCTTGTTTTTCTGGGGTTATTGGCACAATTAACGGGATCGCCGTTACAAGATGACATAGTCACCATAGGCCGTCGTCTGCAACAATTGGGACAGGATATTCTCAACCAACCATTTTGTTGCAAAGGAGGTCAGCATGACAACCGACAAAGTCCCCATCTGTCCACACCTGATCCGCAAGGTTCCCGAACAATTCAGCTGGGTGGATCACCGTCTGGTCCGTGAGCGTTACATTGACGGTCTGAGTAACGGAGCGGCGGCGCTGTATCTTTTTCTCGTCACGGTCAGTGATGCCCGGGGCTTGAGTTACTACGGCGATGCAAGCCTGCAGAAGCGACTCGGCCTGAATGAAGACCTGCTGGGCAAAGCGCGCGAGGCGCTTGTCGAGCAGAGGCTGATCGCCTTCAGGAAGCCGCTCTATCAGGTTCTTGCCCTGGATCACCGGCGGGAACCGGTCGCCGCCACCGGCGAGCCCTGTTCCATGGGTCAGATTCACAGGCAGATGATGGGAGGTGGCGCATGATCGATTATGACCAGTTCTGCCGGATCGAACGGTTTCGGGAACAGGGACTGAAGGCCGGGCAGATCGCCGTGGAACTTGGCCTGGACTGTCGCACCGTGGGGAAATGGATGAATCAGGAAAGATTCCAGCTCCGCTTGCCGGGGCTGCGCGTCAGTAAGCTCGATCCCTACAAAAACGATATAGTCAGAATGCTGGAGCGTCATCCCTACAGCGCCCAACAGGTATTCCAGCAGATAACCGGGCAGGGGTATGCCGGCGGTTACACCACCGTCAAGGAGTATGTCCGCAAGGTCAGGCCACGTCCCCGGAAAGCCTTCCTGAAGCTGGTCTTTGCTCCGGGTGAATGCGCCCAGGTGGACTGGGGCTCATACCAATCGGTGGCGGTCGGCAATACCCGGCGAAAGTTGAGCTTTTTTGTCATGGTCCTCTGCCATTGCCGGATGATGTATGTGGAGTTCACCGTTTCCCGGACCATGGAGCATTTTCTCGGCTGCCACCAGAGGGCATTCGAGTTCTTCGGCGGTGTCCCGCAAAAGGTCATGGTCGACAATCTCAAGTCGGCGGTTTTGAAAAGAATCACCGGACAAGACCCGGTTTTCAATCCCAAGTATCTGGATTTCGCCAATCACTATGGTTTCTTTTTCTTGTTATCAACAGTAGCAACCCCGGAACGAATGCCCCGATCAGAGGGGATTGAGACATGCTGATTCCCCACTCCGAGAAGACGTCTTTAATGGCCCGGAACGAATGCCCCGATCGGAAGTTAATCTTCCTAATCCTGGTGCCGCAGGTCCGATTCCTGCCGGGGCACCAATAGAATAAGGGGTTGCGATTCATCGGCATAACCCCTTTTCTGCTTTGAAGTGTTTTTGCCGATGTATCAGCATGATCGTCATGATCGGCAGTCACTCGATACTCACATCTGCAAAGCTCAGATATCCCCTCGTGGCAATTTTGTATCCAGTTCCTTCTCCCCTCAAAACCCCGGTAGTTTGAACTTCATCGTCACCTCTCCGGTTGTTTTATCAATGTGCAGCAAGCGGCCGTCCTCCCCTGTCGGTTGGATTTTTCTGCCGGTGGCCATTTCCAGAATCCCGGAGAGAAAGGACATCCCCTGGTTGAGGACCTGTTCCATTTTCTCGGCGGAGTGGGAATCTGGATCAGGGTGGTGAGAGTGGCTTCCGTCATCTTGCCCGGTGCCGTCGACCTCCGGCCCAGTCAAGACAACCATCTCAGGTTCTTCATCGGCATAGCCGACTTGCCGATCCTCCGCCAGTACCTTGGGGTTCAGAAAATGCGGGGTATCTTCAGGGATTTCCTCCTGATCGTAACCGTTGCCGACCGCCGGCTGCGGTTCCTCTCCCATCAGTTCACGGAGTTGGTTGAGCATCTCCAGGCGTTTTTCCCGGGAGAACTCGACCCTGTCTCCTTCGCCGTCGAAGACGCCCTTGAAGAGATCGGTTTTCAATTGGATACCGGCAAAGATCTTTTCTTCGATGCTGCCCTTGGCGATCAGGTTGACCACGTTGATGCAACTGCTCAGCTGGCCGATCCGGCTGACCCGGCCGATGCGCTGATTGAGCCGCGCCGGGTTCCAGGGCAGCTCGAAATTGATGACGCAGTCCGCCGCCTGGAGGTTGAGGCCGGTGCCGCCGGCGTCGGTGGAAAGAAAGACCTTGCAGTTCTGATTGCTGGTGAATTCGTCGATCAAGGCCTGGCGCTTGTTGATCGGAATCTTGCCGGACAGTTCGACGAAGGGAATCGCCGCCTGGGACAGATGTTTGCCGATCAGCATGGTCATCGTCGTCCACTCGGAGAAGATCACCACCTTGTGGCCGTTCTGAACGACCAGTTCGTCGAGCAGTCCCTCCAGTTCCTTCAACTTCGGCGAAATGTGGGTCGTGCGGTCGATCAGGTAGGTGGAGTTGCAGACCTGGCGCATTTTCAGGAGCAGCAACTGGAGTCTTTTGAGTTCCACCGGAGTGAGGTATTTTTTGTTCAGCAGCGGCTGCAGGGCCTGGAGGTAGCCGGTGTGGATCTTGTGCTGCCGTTCGTGCAGATCGATGTAGTAGTTGTTGGTGATTTGCCGGGGCAGTTCGGCGAGAACCTGCTCTTTGCGGCGCCGGATCGCCACCTGCTGTAGCCGTTGGTGCAGTTTTTCGAGGTTGTGGTAGCCGAGGATCTTGCCTTTGCCGGTACGGCTGAGCAGGAAATGGTCGGCGGCAAATTTCCACAGGGGGGCGAGCATGGTCGGCTCCAGGAACTGGACAATCGAGTAGACGTCTTCGAGCTTGTTTTCCAATGGCGTGCCGGTCAGCACCAGAGCGTGTTTGCGCGGCAGGGACTTGACCGCGACGGCGGTCTTGGTGGCGAAGTTTTTAATCCGCTGGGCTTCGTCGAGGATGATCAGATCGGGTTTGAAGCGGCTGATGGTGGCGACATCGCGGAGCACGGCCTCGTAGTTGGTGATCTTGAACAGGCTGTCATCGTCCAGGTACTGGCTTCTTCGGGCGTTGAAGCCGCCTGCCACCACCACCGCCTTCTGGTCGGTGAACCGGTCAATTTCGCGCTGCCACTGGGCCTTCAGGGAGGAGAGGGTGACGATCAGCACCTTGCCGAATCCAAACAGCTCCTTTTTCGCCAGGGCCAGGGTGATGGCCTGCAGAGTCTTGCCCAGTCCCATCTCGTCGCCGATCAGGGCGGCCTTGCGGTGCACGGCAAAACGCACGCCTTCCTTTTGATAGGGGTAGAGTTCGGCTCGGAGGCCGCTTGGCGCCGGAACGGGTAAATCAGCCAACCCCTGCAGCTCTTTTCTGACGAAGAAATCATTGACCCGATCGAGAACCGAGTCTCGCAGCCGCACCCTTTTGTCATCAGCCAGAGCGGTCATGAGCTGAGGGAAATCGCTCAGATCGTCGTTGCTGTACAGGCCGTGATCGTCAAAAAAACGGCTGAGAGTCTGCTGGAGCTGCGGGCTTTCCGCCGCCAGTTGCTCACAGAAACACCGTGGCAGGCCGCTTACTGAATCCCAGTAGATATCGATAAAGGGGAAGAGCTCATGTTGGGCCTTTTTCAGTAGATTTTTCCGGCTCTTGAAATGTTGGTGCAGATGCATCAGGTGCTTGCAGGTACCGAGCATATTGGTGAGATAGTCCGGACAACTGCAATGGCCTGCGCCACGTTCCGGATGGTGCATGGTTACCACATAGCGGCGACCGTCGGCAGTCGTGATGACATGTTCCCCTTTGCACATATCACCCGGGTCGACGGTGAACTTTTCTCTTTTTGCCCGGTTGGCCCGATCTTCCAGGGCCTGCCGGAGTATCTCCCCAGGGGTGAGAAACCGTTCCTGATCCAGGGTGGCTGATTCCTGACCCGGCCTGTCGACCGGCGTGGTCCGCCATTTCCTTATCCGGTCAAAGGCGTCCAGCATGACCGCTACGGTATGCTTGCAGCCGGAACCGGGATAGGGACAGTCACAGACGGTGGAAGGTTCCCTCCCCAGGCTGATCCTGGTCGTGTAATCACCGTAATTTCCATCGACTTCATAGATAAAATTGCCGTTTTCCGGATCGGCTTCGACGCAATTGAACGCCCCGAATTCGTAAAGCGTCAGTCCGCGATGGAAGATTGCCTTGGAATCGGCGACTTGTTTTTCTATGTACTGAGGGCTCAGGTCAATCATCGGTATCTCTGCTCATTTGTCGTTTATGCGGGATGATGGCTATATTTTCTCACTCTTCCTGCCGGCTCTCCTGTTTCAGCCATCCATAATTCATTCAGGTGTTGGATGAGATGAACGATCCGACGCCCCGCCGGAGGAGGATGAAAACCGCTCGTCAACGCGTTTTATTTCCCGCTCCGTATAGGCCTCGATGACGGCGGCGAGTTGCGAGCGGAGTTCGCTCGTCATGCCGGTGATTGCGCCGACCATGGCATCGTCGATTTCTTTTCTGCCATAGGTCAAGGCGTGTTCCATAATGCGCAGTTTGTCCAGGATCAAATAAAGCTCTTTGCCGATATGGATCTCGCTGGCGCTTTTCATGTGTTTGCTGTCTGCTGAATGATTGGACCCACTGGACGTATCATGGTTGGCCAGAAAAACGGATTATGGCGGCATGTATTTCCGTAATCACGGAAACATGATCGGTTGCCGGGAACAGGTTGCTGTCGTTTAAACATTGATTTTCGCGGTATATCGACCTGGATCTCGATCAGTGCTGCGGAGGCCGGTCCCCTCATGAAAGCCCATGTGTCTCAAGCCGCCGCGCTTTCATTGTCGCCAGTGCGGGATGAAAAATCAATACAATCCCACTCGGCCTTTCTGGAATTTGAAAGTCTGCGGACTGCTCTGCGATACTCAACCTTTTATCAATAAAAGATGCTGCTATTCCAAAGAGATCGGCATCTGCTCCGACAATCTCGGCGATCTCGTCGGCGTCATAATTTTCAGCGGCATAGTCCTGGTCGGCATCACTGTTCCAGGCGGCAACATTCGAAAAAGGGATAGACCATATGCCGTCTCTTCCGCGTTGCAGTATGAAGGTGCGACCGTCGCTGTCCAGTATCCCGATGTTGTCCGGTTCTCTCCCTCTGGATGCAAACCGCTGTCCCTCGATGATCTCGAATGAAATGTTCATGAGTTCCCTCTTCGGTTGCATGATTGAACCGGGACCATCATGCGGGCGGTGCCTGGCGGGATTGCTTTCCCTATTTGCGGAAATACAGGTTTCTTTCTTCCTTGAAGATGGAAACCTGTGTGATGCCGCATGAACCCCCGCTGCCATCTCGTTGAACATCTCTTACAAAACGGACCGATTTTCGGAAGAAAGAGATACCGCTATAAGCTCCGCCTTCATTTTTTCACTTTCGGGCTCTTCCGTCTCCGTCTGTTGTGCCATCTCCCTATTTTTTAAGCAAGATGCAGACCATATTTGTCGGCAATCTCGTGCCGGTCGAGCGATTGCCCGGATCTTCACGAACAGCGTGGGCGCGTCAGCACCTCGTCTGGCCGGCCGGTTTCCGACAGGATATTTTTTGCTATGGCATTGATGCGTTGTCAGGGTAAACTTCTGATCGGAATCGACTCGGGATTTCGCAGTTGGCGTTCATTGTCCTCGACCGCCCGCTTTTGTTCGGCAGGCCGGTAAAAGAGGTCAGGATGAGTGGCGGTTGGATGTGTGACGGATAAAACAAAGGAGGAGACTGGTCATGGTGATGCAGAAGGAAGAGGCAATGGACAAGAGTCGGGACCCGGCCGTTCAGCAGATGATCGCCAGGGCGGAAGCGCAGAATGTAACGACGGTATGGGATCGTTATGCCGCCATGACCCCTCAATGCGGTTTCGGCGATACCGGCCTCTGCTGCCGTCACTGCCTGCAGGGGCCCTGCCGTATCGATCCGTTCGGCGAAGGTCCGCGGGAGGGGATCTGCGGCGCCTCCGCCGATGTCATGGTGGCCCGGGGCCTGGATCGAGCCATCGCCGCCGGCACGGCGGCCCACTCCGGCCATGCCAGGCATCTCGCCCATACCCTGAAGAAAATGGCTATGGGAAAGGCCGAGGCCTACGCCGTCAAGGAGCCCGGCAAACTGGAGGCCGTCGCCGCCCGGCTGGGGATCCCGACCGAGGGGCGGCAGGAGCGGGAGATCGCCCTCGATGTGGCCGATGCCGCCCTGGCCGACTTCCATGAGAAAGACACACCGGTCCTCTGGGCCGCCACGGTGGTCAACCCGGAACGGGCCAAGGTGCTGGCCGACCTCAACCTGGTGCCGAAGGGCATCGACCATGAGGTCTCCGAGATCATGCACCGGACCCTGTACGGCGTCGACGCCGACCCGGTCAACCTGCTGCTCGCCGGCCTGCGCTGCGGGGTGGCCGATCTGGCCGGCTGCTGGATGGGCACCGATCTGGCCGACATCCTCTTCGGCATCCCCCGGCCAACCGTCTCGTCCGCCAACCTCGGCACCCTCCGGGCCGATGCGGTCAACATCGCCCTGCACGGCCACAACCCGGTGCTCTCGGAAATCCTGGTCGGTGCGGTCGGAGCGAAGGAGGAGGCCGCCAGGGCGGCAGGAGCTACCGGCATCAACCTGGTCGGCATCTGCTGTACCGGCAACGAGGTGATGATGCGGCACGGCATCCCCGCCTGCACCCATTCGGTGAGCCAGGAGATGGCCATTATGACCGGGGCGGTGGACGCGATGGTCGTCGACTACCAGTGCATCATGCCCTCGGTGGTCAATGTCGCCGAGTGCACCGGCACCCGGATCATCACCACGATGGATATCGCCAAAATCACCGGCGCCACCCACGTCGACTTCAGCGAAGAGGCCGCTGCGGCCAAGGCCCATGAGATCATCGACCAGGCCATCGATCAGTTCCGGCGCCGCCGCAATACGCCGGTTGAGATCCCGGCGGTCAAGACCCCGGTGGTGGCCGGTTTTTCGGTCGAGGCGATCGTCGCCGCCCTCTCCGGAATCGATGCCGAGCAGCCCCTGAAACCGCTGGTCGACAGTATCAAGTCCGGCGCCATCCGCGGCGTCTGCCTGTTCGCCGGCTGCAACAACGTCAAGGTTCCGCAGGACCGGAACTTCGTGCGGATGGCCCGCAGACTGCTCAGGGAAAACGTGCTGGTGGTGGCCACCGGCTGCGGGGCCGGCGCCCTGATGCGCCATGGCTTCATGGATCCGGCCAATGTCGAGGCCCTGTGCGGCGACGGCCTCAAGGCGGTGCTGACCGCCGTCGGCCTGGCCAACGATCTCGGCGGGCCGCTGCCGCCGGTGCTGCACATGGGGTCCTGCGTCGACAACTCCCGGGCGGTGGCCCTGACCGTGGCGGTGGCGCAGTATCTCGGGGTGGACACCCATCAATTGCCGATCGTGGCCTCGGCGGCCGAGGCGGTATCGGAAAAGGCCGTCTCCATCGGCGTCTATGCCGTGGCCGCCGGTCTGCCCACCCATGTCGGGGTGATGCTGCCGGTCCTGGGCAGCCGGCTGGTGACCCGGGTGCTGACCGACAAGGTCAAGGATCTCACCGGCGGCTATTTCATCGTCGATCTCGACCCGGACAGTGCCGCCGACAAACTGCTGGCGGCGATCGACGAGCGGCGCCGGGGATTGGGACTGGGCTGAAGAGAGAAAGCGGTTGTTGCCCGCCTCAGGGTATCGTCTCGTGCGGGGGGTGCCGCTGTATTGCCCCCGCCCGTTGGCAAACGCCAAGCTTGAAGTTTTCTCGGGAGAGTATCATGAACCAACCGAAAGAGATCTTTGTCCGGATCGATCGCTGCATGGGTTGCCATAGCTGTGAAGTGGCCTGCGCCGTGGCCCATTCCGCCGGTCAATCGCTGTATGCCGCCCTGTCCGAAACGCCGACCCCGAAGCCGCGCCTGTATGTCGAGTGGGTGGCGCCGGATACGGCCGTTCCCATCGTCTGCCGCCACTGCGAGGATGCACCCTGCATGCACGCCTGCATTGCCGGGGCAATCAGCCGTACCCCGGGTGGGGTAGTGATGACCGACAAGGATAAATGCATCGGCTGCTGGACCTGCGTGATGGTCTGCCCCTACGGCGTGATCGGCCGCCATCTGGAGGAGCATAAGGCATATCGCTGCGATCGCTGCCCGGATCGCGAGGTCCCGGCCTGTGTCGACGCCTGTCCCGTCAAGTCCTTGGTATATCAGACCGCGACCGCTTTTTCCCGTGGCAAACGCCGTACCGCGTCCCATGAACTGCAGTCCGGACAAAAGGGGTAGTGCCCATGGAGAGCAGACGCTATGTGATTGTCGGCGGCAGTGCCGCCGGCATGGCCGCCGCCGTGGCCATCAGGGATCATGACCCCCATGGTTCGGTCCGGGTGCTGAGCGATGAGGCCGATGCCCCCTATTTCCGGCCGCTGATCCCCTTTGTGGTCAGCCGCAAGAAGAGCGTTGCCGACATGTTCCTGCGGGGACGGGGACCCTATCGGGCCCAGGGGATCGAGCTGTCGCTGGGGGTCCGGGCTGAGCGGATCGACAGCCCGGCCAGGCGCCTGGTCACCGACCACGGGGAAACGATCCCCTACGACCGGTTGCTGATCGCCACCGGCAGCCGCCCCAATATCCCGGCAGGCATCAGTGGCCTCGAGCACCAGGGGGTTTTTGCCCTGCGCACCCTCGAAGACGCCAGACAGGCGGCCCGGCGGGCCGAGGAGACGACCCGGGCGGTGATGCTGGGCGGGGGGCTGCTCAACCTCAAGGCCGCCTTCGCCCTGCTGGAACGCGGCATTGAGGTCACTCTGGTAGTCTATTCCGCCGAGGTGCTCAGCCAGCTGATGGAGCCGGCTGATGCCCTGCTGATCCGCCGGGCCCTGGATCAGGCCGGCCTGCGGATTCTTACCGGCTGCAGTGCCGGACATATCCTCGGCGGCGACCGGGGGGTGTCCGGGGTGGTCCTGGATGATGGCCGGGAACTGCCCTGCCAGATGGTCTGTATCGGCAAGGGGGTGCGGCCCAACACCGAGTGGCTCGATGCCGGTGCAATCAAGGTGGACCGGGGGGTGGTGGTGGATAAGCACACCCATGCCAGCATCCCCGATGTCTACGCCGCCGGCGACGTGGCGGTCACCTATGATCCGATCACCGGCGCGCCGATAATCACCGGCCTGTGGACCAACGCCGTGGAGATGGGCCGCTGCGCCGGCGCCAATATGGCCGGATATCCCAGCGTGTACGGCGGCACCTTCGGCGTCCTCAACGCCACCCAGGTGGCCCGCATGCCCTTCGTGTCGATGGGTATCGTCCACACCGCCGGTACCGAGTACGAAACATGGTGCCGAGGTTCGGCCGACGCTTATCGCAAGCTGGTCTTTACGCCGGATGGCGACCGTCTGGTGGGCGCCTTGTTCGTGGGTGACATCACCAATGCCGGCCTGTACCGCCTCGTCATTCGTGAACGGATGCAGGTGGGCGGCATGAAACGGCAGCTGGTCGACCATCGTCTGCATTACGGCCATCTGCTCTGCGCCAGAGATCGCGGGTAAAAACCGGAGGGGTGTTGATCGAGGACCGGAGCCGTCCGGGGCAAGAGCGATGGCGTTTTTTGGGTCGGAGATCGGACTGCGGGAAATAAAATCCCTCTCCCCATGGGCGCCTGGCCGCGAAGGGGAGAGGGGGGCTATTGTCGGAGTCTAAAAGGTGTAGGTGAGGCTGACGCCGCCGAAGACCGTGGTGTCGACCGCCTCGTCGGGAAGGACATCGTCGTCCATCGAATCGGTGTAGTTGATACTGGCGGCCACGCCCAGGGCATCGGTGATCATGTATTTCACCGAGGAGGTCAGCAGGTAGTTGAAGAACCCGCCATCCGTCCCCCCGGCATAGCTGCCGGCAAAATCCTCGCCGGCGTAACTGACGGTGCCGCTCAGGCCCAATGTGGTCTTGGCATTGATACCGTAGGTGTATCCCAGGCCGGCAGTGACGTAGAAATCTTCCACCTGGTCGAAATCATAGTAAACCTTGGTGGAGAGCGCGAAACCGGCCCCAAGGTCATACCCCAGACCGGCAAACAATTCGGTGGTGCTGCTGTCGGCGCCGGCAGCGGTGGCATCGGTGGTCGGGAAAATGTAGTGGATGATACCAACGCTGGTATCGACTTTGCCCAATGTAAAGGCGTAGGAACCGGTAAGATCGACCTCGGAAAACTCGTTGTCGTCCACGGCGTTGTCGTAGTCGTCAAGGTCGTAATTGGCCCAGACATTGAAGGCGAAACCATTCGCCGACACATCCATGCTGGGCTGGAGGACGAAGCCGTCGTTGAAGGTCAGGCCCCGCCAGACGTAGGCGCTGTTGGCATCGAGTGCCGCAGTGGCGGTAGCTGCCGATGCCTGGGTTGCCGCGCCGCCTGCAGCCAGGGCGACCAGGGCGGCCATGGAAAATAACCGTTTCATCTTCTCTCCTTGTGTAATGATACATGTCCAGTGTGTCGCAGCGCCGTCAACCGGGTAGTGCTCTCCTTCCTCAACAGAGTACAGGGGGAGGCCTTGACCGTCAGGGTGCTGCAATTGCGTTTCCAAGGTATTGAGCACGAATGATGCCATCTTTTCAGCGGCACCACGGTATTTATATTTTAGCAGTGAAAATAGTGGGATGAAGATTTGCGGGGCGATAGGGTGAGGTGTTTTTCGTTGTCATTTCGTTACAAAATTATCATATTTACATTTATGTTCCGACATATATGTAAATATGTTTCATAAAAAAACGCCACCGGCGGCTGTTTTGGACCCTGCCCGATCTCCGAGGAATCTGTCGGGCTCGCCACCTGCCGCCTCGCTGCTGCCGGTCGTTGAGATGATCGCCGGATTATGCTCAGGATACTGGGACAACCGGGGGCTTCATCAATGGCGAAAATCCCACTGACGGCGGGAAATCCGCCGCGCGTTCATTCATCGCCGTGGAGATCGGCGGCCATTGTTTCCAGGTATTCGGCTTGAAGAATGTCCAATTTCGCAAATTGGTCTTTCGTGTACAGCACGAATTCTCCTTCCGATGCGGCGCACAGCCTCCCCTGATCATCGAAAAGCTCGGCGGTCACGGTCGCTCTCCGCTCTCCGGTCAGCTCTTTGATGGAACCGATACCGCACAGGGCCGACTCGACATAAATCGGCCGTTGAAACTGGATGGTCATTTTTTTGGTCAATATGAATCTTTTCGTGAGGATGATCGCCGCCCAACTCATGGTCTCATCCAGAATGGTTGAAATCACGCCGCCGTGCACCAGTTTGCTCCAGCCTCGAAATCGGGAAGGGACCGTGAGTCTGGAGCGGATCTGGCTCCCGTTTGTTTCGAAGGTCATCCGCAGGCCGGAATGGTTTTCCGAACCACAGCCGAAACAATCCTTATCCAGTCTGGGAAGCGGCACCCATACGTTTTCACTGGTATTGTTTATCATAGTGATCTCAAGGTCCTGTTAACCATATCGGGGGCCCCTCGGAATTCTCTGCGCCTCAGGTATCGGAGCCGGGAGCGGCGTTGATCGGCGCCGGGATGGCCGCCATTGACGGCGACAGTATACAACGAAATCATATCGAGTTGTATCCCCGGACGTGGTGAATGGCGGTATATACTTCCCTTTTCAGGATAGACACGGCAAAATACCTCCTGGTCACGACGAGATCCCGGACCGGCGGAGTGAAACGGGCCGGAGGGAAAAAGACGATCGCCTATCCCGGCGCAGGTCTCGCCGCCGTTGGCGCTGGGGTATCTCTCTTGCAAGAGACATCGTCCATCGGCTATGATTTGAACCTCGATATGAAGGTGTGCGATATGACCTGTCGCTCGACCATCCGTTGGTCACTGGAGAAATGAATCATGATCGCACATTTCGCCGAAATTGGTCGGGCAGCCGGAACGAAATACATTCTCTACGTCCGGATCGGCAACCTGATCAACCGCCGCCTTGGATGAACGCAGAGGGTGCTGGTAACCTTTGGTCTACTCTGATGGATGTGGATCGCAGGAAGTCGAATTTTTACTCATTACTCAGGAGACTCCCATGGAAAAGAGAATTCTCGTCCCACTGGCCGAAGGCTTCGAGATGATCGAGGCGCTGAGCATCGTCGATGTCTTTCGTCGGGCCGGGGTCCAAGTCGATCTGGCGGCCGTCGCCGACAACCTCCAGGTCACCTCGTCGCACCAGGTGAAGGTCATGGCCGATGTCCGTCTTGCCGACTGCATTGGCACCGACTACGACCTCATCGTCCTCCCCGGCGGCATTCCCGGGGCCCAGAATCTGCAGCAATCGGCCATTCTCGCCGACCTCCTGAAAAAGCAGAACAGCGAAAACAAGCTCTATGGCGCGATCTGCGCCGCCCCGGCCGTGGTCCTCGAGCACCACGGCCTGCTGCAGGGCAAGAATGCCACCTGCCACCCCCGGTTTGCCGACCAGCTGCATTCACGCGCCCATGCCGGCGAGAGGGTGGTGGTTGATAAAAACTGCGTAACCTCCAAGGGGGCGGGGACCTCCATTGAATTCGCCCTCGAATTGCTCGGTCTGCTCATGGGTGAAGACAAGAAAAAGGAAGTGGCCGCCGGGATGGCGATCGAGGCGTAATCGGTTGTCGGCGACCCCGGGCAGAGGGATGAACCTCGAGGTGCTGCGGCCGGCGGCGGCAACCGGCGGCCGCAGCTGTCATACCTGGGCTGCGAGTTGTTCGGCCAGGCGGCAGAGAGCGGCCGAATTTTCCAGGCCATCGAGAAAACGCGGCGGGATGCCGGAGAGGCCGGTCTGCGCCCCGACCAGCGCCCCGGTCAGGATCGCCCGGGCCTGGTTCTGGCCGCCGCCGTTGACCGCGTGCAGCAGCGCCGATTCGAAATCGTCGTAAAACCGGGCCGCCAGGTAGTAAGCCGCCGGCAGTTGATGATAGATGGCGCAGGGCATGCCGTAGACGAGGGACACCTTCCAGGCCGGCTCGATCCGGATGTCCGGGTCGCTGGCCGCGGCCGCCATGTAGGAAGGGGTCAGCAGGGCATCGGGCGAGGCGAAGCGTCCCTCCCGCGGCGGGTCGGGGTCCCCCGGCCTGGGCGGCTGGAGGTTGTCGCTGGTGACGGCATGGAACGGCAGCTCGCCGGCCTTGACCAGATGCATCAACCTGCCCGACAGCCTGGTATCGAGCCGGTGCCCCTGCACCAGCAGACTCAACACCGCCCCATAGGCGACCGTCATCGACACCACGGTGGCATCGGCCTGGGTCAACACGGTATTGCCGGCGATGGCTGCGGCGAGTTGGCGCGGTTGCCGGGCATAGCGAACGGCAATGGCGAGGGTCCGTTCGATGGCCTCCGTGGTATCGGCATGGCCGCCGGTCTCGGTCCAGGGCAGGTGCTGCTGTACCCGCCGGCGCCAGGCCTCCCGGATCGATTGGCTGGTATAGCCGCCCGGGCCGCTCACCGGGGTGCCATCCAACTCCGGGAACAGCTCTTCTTCCAGTCTGCGGCAGAAATCGGCCTCATCATAGCCGCCGCAATCGCTCAGCGAGTTCAGCATCAGCCTCAGGATCCAGCCGGCCTGTGACAGCTGTCCGGCCTTGAGCCCGGCGTGGTAGCGGTGCGGTTGGGGGTCGGTATAGGCGGTGATCCATTCGCCGTAGTCCCGCCGCATCTCCGCCAGGTCGTAATACCAGTGCGGCCCGAGGGCCAGGGCATCGCCGATGAAGGCGCCCATGATGGCGCCGGCTGCACGATCCTGCAATGTGTTCTCGCTCATATCGTTATCCTGTGGTTGACTGGGTTGATGATCGGTTATGGGTTCCGGGGCGGCGACCGAGGCGATGGCGCCGGTCGGTTTCGGCTCCTGGAAGCGTTATCCCTTCGCCTTGGACGACGGCTTGAGCGCAATCTTCAAGATCAGGAGGACAACGGGGCTGGAGTGCATGATGAGATCGAAGACATCGACCGGTCGCACCAGTGTGCCGGCCACCAGCATCCGCATCTTCTCTACAAGATGCGGCATGGGGGTGAACGGCGCAAGCCCCAGCGTCAACGACAGGATAATGAGCAGGGATGTGGGGATCCTGTCGAGCCAGTTCATGATGCAGCCTCTTCCTGATTTTTCCACGGGTTCCCCGAATGTATCGCCACCTGATCACAGTCCAGCATCGACAGCGGGTCGATGAGGTCGACCTGGTCGGAACTGCAGATGTACTTCCAGTCCAGCCTGTCAGGCGGCACCGTCGGCGGGATCCGCATCAGGGAGATATGGACATGGGCTGGCATTCGGTTCTTCCTGCCCGTGGTATCGGCGACCGTGCCGACAACATCGCCGGCCTGGACCGTCTGCCCGATACTCACCTGCCGATGCAGTACAATATGGGCATAGACTGACAAAAATCTATGGAAATTATCGACCCCATGGTCGATGCAGACGGAATGGCCGAGGAAATCGCGGCAAACGGCAAAGGTCCGGCCCGAGGCCATGACCGGGACGGCAATCCGCGGCGAGAACCTCTGGTCCCTTCCGGCGCCATCGGTGTAATAGCAGATATCGATCCCCTCATGGGCGGTTGGCCGCAGACCGGTATCGGGCCACCATTTGTCGCGGCTGCCGAAGAGCATTCCCGGATAGAAATTGAAGTTCCTGACGCCGGCGAGGCTTTGATTGACGGTCTCGAGGAGTGCGAAATAGGGGACGGGTGTTGCGAACGGGATGGACATCGGTGATCGGCCGCAGGGGGCGTTGAGTGGCGTGTCTGGAAAAAAACAGATATGTCGTTGCTGTCGGATTGCTACCGGCATTGGACCACGTTGGCCGGATCGCCTCAAACAAAATATTGCCACCCGCATGGGAATATTGTCCAGGCGCATCGCCCGGCTGGCTGACTTCTGCCACCTGACCGGTGCCGAACCCGTGTTCTCAAGATGATGCGATCCTGTTCTCCGCCTACATCAGTACCTTGATCTTCTTGATATCTCCCGACTTGCCGAGAATCATCAGGATGTCTCCCACCTGTATTTCGTAATCGGCCGGGGGGACCAGGACGAAGCCCTTCGGGGCCGGTTTTTTGATCGCGATGATGTGGACATTGTACCTGGCCCTGAGGTTGAGGTCCTTCAGGCTGTGGTGGAGAAATTCCTGCGGCGGCTCGATCTGGATCAGATCGAAGTCGTCGGAGAGGGGGATGAAGTCGAGCATATTCGGCCGGGAGAGGGAGCGGGACACCCGGATCGCCATATCCCGTTCGGGATGAATGACTTCGGTGGCCCCGACCTTGCGCAGGATCTTCTCATGATCGGGATCGAGGGCCTTGGCCAGGATCCGTTTCACCCCCAGCTCATTGAGATAGAGGCAGATCATGATGCTGATGCTGATCCGGGTGCCGGTGGAGACGATCACCGCCTCCATCTCCTCCAGCCCCAGCGAGCGCAGGGCCTCCTTGTCGGTGGCATCGAGGACGATCGCCTCGGTGGCATAGGGGTCGATGGCCTGGACCTTGGCCCGGTCGGTATCGATCGCGATGACCTCGTTGCCCTCCTCGAACAGCGCCTTGGCCGCGTGAAAGCCGAAATTGCCCAATCCGATCACCGTAAATTTCTTCATATCGTCTCCCCGGTTTATCCAATCATCATGTTTTCTTCCGAGTATTCCTTACCCCTGGTCGCTTCGGTGCCGACCACGATATAGGAGAAGGTCAAAACACCGACCCGGCCGATGATCATGATGAGGACGATCCAGTACTTATCCCAGGTGGTGAGAAATGGGGTGATCCCCATCGACAGGCCGACAGTGGCGAAGGCCGACACCGTTTCAAACAGGTACTGCAGGGTATGGATCCTGGTCCGGCCGCCGTCGATGACGATGAACGAGTCACTGAGCAGCAGCATGAACAGCACCAGCCCGATGATGCCGATGGCAAGGAGGACCAGCGACATGCTGCGGGTCACAGTTGCCTCGGGGATGCTCTTTTTGAACATGTTGACCCGCTTCCTGTGCTGGATCCGGCTGACGGTGAAGAGGGTGAGCAGGGCCAGAGTCGTGGTCTTGACCCCACCGCCGCAGGAACCGGGCGAGGCCCCGACGAACATCAGAAAAATCATCATGACGATCGTCACCTCCCTGAGCGAGCCGATGTCGACGGTGTTGAAGCCGGCGGTCCGGCAGGTGATCGACTGGAACAGGGGAATGAGGATGTGTTGCGACAAGGACCTGTCGGCCAGGACCGGGCTGTTGCTCTCCAGCAGGGAAAACATCACCGCCCCGCCGATGATCAGGAGCAGGGTGGTCAGCAGGACGGTCTTGCTTTGCACCGAAAGCCGCATCTTTTTCGGTGCCCGACCCGGGAACCAGGCCTGCAGATCGTAGAGGACCGGGAAACCGATACCGCCGATGACGATCAGCAGACAGATGGTCAGGTTGAGCAGCCAGGCACCACTATAGTGCACCAGGCCGTTGGGGAAAAGAGCGAACCCGGCGTTGCAGAAGGCCGAAATCGAGTGGAAGACCCCGTAATATACCGCCTTCTCCAACGGCATCTCGCCGACCCAGTGCGTTGTCAACAGGATCGCCCCGACGGTCTCGGTCGACAGGGTGAAGATGATGACGCTCCTGACAAGTTGATAGATATCCTGGCGCGGCGTATGGGTGAACAGGTCCTGCATGACCATGCGGTGGCGGACTGAAACCGAACGGCCGAGCCAGGTGAACAGGGCGACCGAGATCGTCATCACCCCGAGACCGCCGATCTGGATGAGGGCCAGGATCACGCATTGGCCGAAGGTGGTGAAACAGGTGCCGGTATCGACCACCACCAGGCCGGTGACACAGACGGCCGAGGTGACGGTGAACAGGGCGTCGATCCAGGGGATGAAGCCGTCGACGGTCGATATCCCGAGGCGGAGCAGAAGGCTGCCGGCCAGGATGAGCAGAAGGAAACTCGACAGAACCAGGGCCGCCGGATGCATCTTCAGCATGTGACTACTATGTGCCATCTCTGTTTACTCAAGGAAAAAAAGGCAGTGTCCAAGCCGGCAACATCAGGACGAGAGTGTCCTGTGGCGCCGCCATCGGAAACGCGGCAATGCTCTCAGCGGTTTGTGCCGGGGCGCCAGGTGTGGTATTTTCCGGGTATTGACGAAGGTGGCAAAAGAAAAACCGGGTCGGCCGTCCGGATAGAATCACCGGCGGCCTGGAGGCGAGTGGGCATAGCGCATCTCCAGAACAAAATCATGGGAAAGGCCTCTATGCAGATTGGAGCGCTTTCCCTTCGATGCCTACGAGGTTAGCTGTCGGGCTCGGGCCGAAGAGATTGCCCTACGCCGGTTTCCCGGTGATACGCCCCTTGGAATCGGGTCCCCCGTTCCCGTCCACCCGGACGGGATTCAGCAGACTGCAGCGCGAGCGATCATCGGCAATCGCGCCCAGTCGTCATGGCGAAGCATATATATCACTTCGGAAAAAAAGAAAACCAGTATTTGCCGACACCGACCGGCGGCGGGGGGCTACGGCAGCGGTTTGAGTTCGACCCGGCGATTGTTGGCCTTGCCCTCTTCGGTGTCGTTGGTGTCGATGGGCCTGCCCTCGCCATAGCCACGGGCGGTCATCCGTGCAGCGGCGATCCCCTTTCCTTGCAGGAATTGCATTACCGCCTGGGCGCGGCGCTGGGACAGGTCGATGTTGTAGACGGCTGACGCGGTGCTGTCGGTATGGCCTTGAATTTCAACTGACAGTTCAGGGTTGTCGCGCAGGATCTGGAGAATCCTGTCCAAAGACGGAAAGGAACTGGCCATCAATACCGCCTTGTCGCTTTCAAATTTGATGTCCTTGAATATCCAACTGTCGGCTTTGTCGAGGAGCACGGTCGTCACGAAATCGGCCATTGCCGCACCGGTGTTGACATCGTCGGCAGTGATGGCCTGTCCGCACCGCGTAACCTGGCTGATCCCGGAGAGCAGGGTGCGGCCGGCGGCGTCGTCGCCGACCAGCACGGTATAGATGCACAGCCGGTCGCCGTACCGGGCGTTCAATTCCCTGGCCGCCGCCATCGGGGCATTGCCCATGTCCTTGCCGTCACTGACCACAACCATCGCGATTTTGCCCTCGGCGCCCTTTAGATCGTCCGCCACCGCCTGCAGCGATTTTTCCATCGGGCTGGGACCGCCGGCCGGGACAATGGTAGACAGGGCATTGGCCACGCCGGCACGTGAATAGGGGCTCAAGCCATACACCGGGACCGTGCTTGCAAGAGAATAGCTCAGCGAATGGCCGAAACTGCGCAATTCAACGTTGATTGAAAGATCGGGCATGGTTTTATTGAAACGTGACAGCATCCTGCGGCCGATATCAAATTTTTCGAAACCGTTGTAGCCTTGAGACATCGAAGACGAGGCGTCCAGGACGAGTACCAGGTTGTCGGCCTTCGGCGTCCACATCTCCTTGACCAGAGGTTGAACCTCGAAGGTCGACGGTAACGGCACGGGTTGCTGCATGGCGCAACCGCCGATTGTCAACAT
>JROS01000120.1 GCA_000769715.1 Desulfobulbus sp. Tol-SR | reverse complement strand
ACTGGCCGCAAACCCAAGTCCGAAAGAAGATTGAAATGGGACGGAAAAAGATTTACCATCGTCGACACTGCAAATCTCGTTCAGTGCCTGGAATCAGCCGATTCAGGCAGTAAGGTTTCATACTCCACAGGAAGGGCTGCTCAATGCGTTCAGTCGTCATCAGCGGGACAGGTCTGTTCACCCCCCCTCACACCATTACCAATGATGAGTTGGTCGCCGCCTTCAACTCATATGCCGATGCCCACAACAACAGGAACAAGGATGCCATAGAACGCGGTGAAATCTCTGCCGCGCCGTATTCAAGCAGCGAATTCATCGAGAAGGCCTCGGGGATCAAACGGCGTTATGTCATGGTCAAGGATGGCATTCTCGATGTTGAACGGATGATGCCGATAATTCCCAGACGTGATGAAAATGACCAGTCTTTTACGGCCGGAATGGCTGTTGCCGCTGCGAAAGAGGCCATTGAAAGAGCTGGAAAGCAGCCAGCAGATATAGACCTGGTGATATGCGGCGCTTCAACGTCGGAACGGCCCTGGCCTGCAGTGGCGGTGGAGATCCAGGCGGCGCTCGGCTGCTCAGGCTACGCCTTCGATATGACCGTTGCCTGCTCGACCGCCACCTTCGCCATCTCTACTGCGATGGATGCCCTGCTGTCCGGCTCTGCACGTTGCGCCCTGGTGGTCAATCCTGAATTTGCATCCCCCCAGATCAACTACCGCGACCGTGACAGCCATTTTATATTCGGCGATGTCGCCACGGCCTGTATACTCGAGCTTGAGGAAACGTCGACAGCAACGCATCGTTTTCGAATCATCGACCGGCAATTGAAAACGTATTTCTCCAATAATATCCGGACCAGCGTAAACTTCCTCACCAAGGCCGAACCCAACATCACCTTGGAGCGATTCTTCGAACGTGATCAATTTTTCGCCCAGCAGGGCCGTAAGGTGTTCAAGGAATTGCTGCCGCTGATCTACACCCTGGTGGATGAACAGCTACAGAAAGAACAAATCGACATCAGAGAGATCAAGCGATTGTGGTTGCATCAGGCCAATATCAACATGAATCTGTTCGTCATCCGCCACCTGCTCGGTCGAGATGCAGGAGCCGATGAAGCGCCGGTCGTCCTGGATGAGTATGCCAATACCGCCTCAGCCGGATCGATCATCGCCTTCCACAAATACCATGATGATCTGGCTTCATGCGATAAGGGCATCATCTGCTCTTTCGGCGCCGGATATTCGATCGGCAGCCTGATCGTTGAAAAAATCTGAGCTTCTTCCTCGGTCGGGGCCAACGCGGGGAGAATCCCTATTCTTCCTGCTGCGCCCTCTGCACTGCCCCTTTGACTGACATCGCGTAGGGCTTGTATCCGCGAAGAAATTCCGGAATAGTATTCCTGGCATTGCGGGCAGCGGTCATCGTCGGATACTCGCCATAATACACGTATTGCACACCAGGATTTGATTCTCTCCTCAAAATGTAGAACTTGTCCGCCTGCTCCCGGTAATTTTTCTCACCCAACATCGACTTCAGTTTTTTCTCCGCATCACCAGATGTTATGACCATAAGGCGAACCGTATAACGATCATCCTTCAGGCCTGATAGCCAAGAAGCACCGGCAGCCACCCGACTGGTGTATATCTTGTCAACGCTATCGGTCCTCCTTGGTTTTTCGGATACCGGTACGGCTGCCTTGTCCGGGTCCGCCGCCTGTGGATTCTGTTCGGTTGAAGGTGCCAGTCGAGGCACCAGTTCCGACTCTTTTTTCTGCTCTACCGCCCTGATCGTAATCGGGGTAGCCGGCAGCTCAAAGGCATCAGGTTCATCTTCCTGCTTCAGGATTTTTATCCGCTGGCTGGTGATAGTACCGCGATTTGCACCAGCAAGCACCTCTCGGTGTTTGAAGACTTCCCGGGCCTTGATAATTGGAGGAACTATCGGACGTTCCGCAGTTGCATCGGCAGGCTGATTGGTTTCGGTAACCACGGCGACTTCCTGTCGTGTCAGCCCACTCTGTGATGCGGTATCGACAGCGATTGGCTCTGTAACCTCCGTCTCCACAGCAGACTCGGCTCTCCGGTCTGCTTCAACCGGCAGAGCTGGCCGTTTGTTTTCTTTTTCCACCTCCTGTTCGGGAATGTCTGCAGTCGAAGCTGCCAGTGGTTGTTTTTCCTCTGCTTCAGATCCAGATTCAGCGACAGGAATTTCAGGCTGCTGCGGACTCGCTACAACCGTCGGCTCAACGGAGTCAGCCGATGCGGTTTTTTCCGTTTCTGCAATTTCAGAAACCGGAATTTCCTGTTGGACTATTGGCTGTTGCTTTTCCTCTGGCTGAAGTCTGGTTCCGGCGGAGGGAGTCTCCGGTTGCTGCGGACTCGACACTACCACCGGCTCAGCAGGAGCTGGGATTCCAACTGGTGCCTGTTCTGCCACTTCAGGAGTTGGGGTTGGATGCGGCTGTTGTTCCCGCGAAATTGTTTCACCGATATGGACAACAGCGGCTTCTTCCTTTTCCTGTTTCTCCGGACCATTTTGTTCTATGGCCTCGGCATTGGGCTCAACCCGCTCCATCTCTTTAGGTTTTGAAATGACGATGGAAGTCTCGGAGTCCTGAACCGCTTCAACTTGAGGACCGACCGTTTTCTCCTCTGGACGGAACAGAAGAAAGACCAGAACAATACAGGCAGCACCACCTCCCCATGCAACGTACCGCCAATTGAGGGCAAATTTCGGTAGAACCACAGCTGGACGTTTCAGCCGTCGACGCGGTTTATCCTCCCTGATTTGCTTCTCCTGTCCATTATCTTCGACAGGGCTGAGCTGATCCTTGCCCTCGTATCCCCTCAGCAATTCATCGGCCAGGTAGTTGATCGACCGGAGATTACCCCGACTCGAGGCAAAAATCGCTGCAGCTGCCTTGCGATTGAAAAACGACCTTTTCTCCGACACTGCGTCAAGCATGGCGAATGTGAGATACTCATAGGTCTCGTCGTCTGTCAGCGGCTCGAGAGAGAAGTGCCTTTCCTCTGCCGGTTGGAAATTGCACAACGCCAGGTTTTTGAAATTTTGATGGAGACCGCTGCGACCGGACAAGACCATCTGGATGAAGATTCCGGAATGGTTGGCCAGGTCGAGCATTTTGCGAACCCGCTCCAGCGTGGCCAGGTAGATCCGCTCGGCTTCATCGAAGATAAGGAGCACGCGCTGATTGCGGTCATGCAGGTTCGATACGATGTTCTGCAGCAACCCGGCTCTATCTTTTGGAAGTTGATCAGTGGCCAGATCCAGTCTCTGAACTATCGCCTTCAATACGTCTTCGAATGAATCGGCCGTCCGGGGGAAATAGACAGTGGGATAATCGGGGTTGATCCGGCCCTCAAGCATCCGACACAATACGGTCTTGCCGCTTCCCTCGTCGCCGGTCAGGGTTACGATGGGAATACCGCCGGTCAGGGCGCTCACCATTCCATCGAGAACTTCCTGGCGCCTGCCGCCTGAAAAAAATCTTCCGGTTGCCGCAGATTCACTGAAGGGAGAATGCTCGAGCGGTAACTGCTCATGCTCACGGGAATCTTGTGTATCCATGAATATCGTTAATACGTGGAGCCTTTGGCATATTGTGATCGACCACCCTGCCAAGCCATTTGGACAGGTATTCACACCAGATTATTGGGTTCGGAAGCATCCGTTTAAAAATTATCAATTGTACCATGTCGAAGCAGGCTGGCGCATCTTTTTCTGCCCGAACACTTTCGCCATTTCCGACAACAGGGTGCGACAGGGTTGCCCGATATGCATCGGCCCGCTCCCATCTTTCCTCGGCTGCCATGTTGACTTTGCCGATAAAGGCAGGTAGTAGTGCGGGATGCCGGTATTTCGTTTATCCAAACAGGTCGTTTTCCCACCTCCGGAACTGGCAGAAGAGAGCGGTCTTCTCGCTGTCGGAGGCGACCTGAGCCCAGAAAGACTGATAGCTGCGTATAGTCGCGGGATATTTCCCTGGTACGGTGAAGGCGATCCGATTCTCTGGTGGTTCACTTCTCCACGCCTGGTACTCTTCCCGGCTGAGTTGAGGATTTCGCGACGACTGGCCAGATATGTGCGAAATACGGGCTTTCATGTCACTGTCGACACGGCATTCCCGGAGGTTATCGGCATGTGCGCCGATATCCGGACCGATGCACGACGGGAAACCTGGATTTCGACCGAAATGCGACAGGCCTACATTCGCCTGCACCATCTCGGGTATGCTCACTCCGTCGAATGCTGGAGCGACGGCGCCTTGACCGGTGGGCTGTATGGGATCGCGTTGGACCGGGTCTTCTTTGGAGAATCGATGTTCTCAGCAGTCAGCAACGCCTCGAAGATCGCCCTGATACACCTGGTCGCCCGGCTTCGGGAAAAGTCCTTTCAAATGATCGATTGCCAGATGACGACTCAGCATCTGCTGCGACTCGGGGCGCGGGAAATCACAGGTGAAAGATTCAGCGAACTGCTGTGCCAGAATATTCAATCAACAGCCCCAGACGGTAACTGGACCAATGACACGAAAAAAAAATCATGACCAATGCGCCGGATGCGGCCAGACAAAAGACCTTTTTCCGCTCAGCACCCAGATGTTCTGCCAGGGGTGCTGCGATCTCATCACCGGTGTCATCGACAATCCCGGTGACCTGGAGCGACTGCTGAAGATGGCAGAAACGAAATCCGAAAGCCGTCAGGCTGATGACGATCAACAGGCAGGGGAAATGAAAGCCCGGGAATTGCCCGACGTTCTCGATGCGGTCCGCTACCGGACGACCGATCGGGATCGCAATACCTGGTATGTGTCCGTCAGCGAGCTTGATGGCCACCCGGTCGAGATATTCGCCTCAACAGCATTCGACCGCGATCAGCATCTGCAGTCCCGCATCTCCAACCTGACCACCATCACCCGGCTCATTTCCCTTATTCTTCGCCACATCTTTCTGGGTGAACGCCTGACCCTGGAAAAGACCCTGACCCAATTGAACCGGAGTTCACGACAGAGGAACGATCTCCCTGAGATGCTGGCCCAGGTGCTCAGCCACTATACGAAGAAACAGAATCTGTATTCAGAAAGGGATGTTGAATCGCCGTAGATAAATAACCGTAACCACGGATCGTCGTTACCGGCATAAGGGGTCGTACGAAATAGTTGAATTTGTAATGGTTATTCCATGATGGCCCCTAACTTTCAAGATAGTACTCGAATGGAATCGCGGACCTGTCGAAATATCTGAGGACACGCGAGAGGACATGGAGGTCAGGGACGGAAAATATCATCTCCCATGACGGATGCAGGGAGGAATAGCTGGCGAGAACCTTCAGGTTGATGAGTTCCATCTCCTCCGGCAGGGCGTTCAAAACATCCATCACCTCCTGTCGTGAAGCCTTGAGGATGTACAGAACCTGCCGCTTGTTAACCTGGGTTTCTCTCAGCTTCCAGGTGATATTTACCGCATCTTCGCGTTGGAATTTGATCTCATGGAGTCGGCTGCATTTCTTGTGATGGACGGAGAGCCCCTTTTCCGTCAGCAATGCGCAGTTGTCCTTCGCCGTCGGATTCGGTTTACAGCAGGATGAAAGCTTGACCGACACCGGGTCAAGCGTCGTCAACTCAATCCGGTTGAAGGCTCCAGTCGGAGTGACCAGCGGAGAGATCCCGCCAAAAAGATCTTCCTTGATCCGATCGATCACCTCGCGCAGTCGCAACCTCCCCTCGCCGATGCGGATGAAGAGATCCTCAATGTTTTCAACAGCAATTTTTCCCAAAAGTTTCTGAAAGCCATCGCCGGCAAGGATATCGAAAGGAATTCCATAGCGCAGCATCTCCTGTCGCAGGAGAGAGTAACCAACTTCCTGTGACACCTTCCTGCGCCGGAGCCGGAAGCTCTTCGCCAACTCGGCACGGGTACGGGGAGTCTTGCAGTCATTGAGGATCTTGGGGTCGAAGTGGACCGGGGTGTCAGATCGAATAATCCTCACCATATCACCATCATACAGGATGTGATCTGGCGGTACCCGCTTGTTTCTGATCATCGCGCCAAGGCATGTGGTACCGATCTGGGTATGAACCCGGAAGGCAAAATCGAGCACGGTCGATCGGAACGGCAGGCAGACCAGATCCCCCTGTGGGGTGTACGTATATATCTCCTTCTTCCCGCTGGCAGCGATGACATCCCGATAGGAGACGAAATCCTCAGATCCCAGCACATCGAACATCTCTTGGATTTCTCTTATAAATTGCCCCTGTTTCCCCGACTTGGAGGTCCAGTTGCGAATCAACCCGCGTTGGGCCTGGCGGGCCATTTCCCGCGTGCGGATCTTGAACAGAAATTTCTGTCCTTTGATGATCGCCCGGGCATGCAGTCCCTGGTACCCAGTGGGTTTCGGGTTGGCGATAAAATCCCGGACAGTCCGCGGGATAGGGCGGAAGGTCTGGCTGACGACCCCGAGAGCATGATAACAGGACATCGTATCCTCAACGACGATCAGGATCTCCATCGGCGTGTCAATCCGCTTGAGCAGCAGCCGATTGCTCATATCATAGTAGGCCCATAGTTCCTTGACCCTCACCGTCACGTCACAGACGACATGATATTCCTGAGCCTGTCGCTGCAGTTCGGCAACAATCTCGCCGCCTATCGGATCCTGCATCAATTGACGGATATGTCCTTTAAGCTTGGCCCCCTGCTTCGGGAACTTATATGAAAGGGCCAGGTTGTACATCTCGCGCTTCAGGTTGAACAGGCCGAAGATCGTGGCGAGCGGTGCATAGATATCGATGGTCTCGTCGGCTATCCGCTGCCGTTTCCTCTCCGGCAGGGCCTTGAGGGTGCGGAGATTATGCAGTCGATCGGCGAGCTTTACCAGCATAACTTCCGGTCTGAGTGCCGCCCCGGAGAAGATTTTGCGGTGGGTGCGCCTGTGGTCCAGCTGGCTGTCGCCGGAAACATGGGTTACCTTCGTGCACCCCTCGACGATGGCCTGGACGTAGGAACCGAATTTCTGCCCGACCACCTCTGCAGTGACCTCTTCAACATCTTCTACAGTATCATGCAGGAGAGCGGCGGCGAGGATCTCGGGGTTGAGAATATCCATTTCCTCGGCAAGGATTTTCGCCACAGAACAGGGATGATAGATGTAGGCATCACCGGACTTGCGCCACTGGTCAAAATGCGCCGACGTAGCGAAATCGAGGGCTTCCCAGAACACCGGCGCGCCGACGGACCCGGCGAGCAGAGTCTGCATCTGGTTGCGATACGCCTCAAGATCGAAGGGGATGCGTCGCATATTTTCCTGATTGCGAGATGAAAAAGCAAAACAGGACAAGGGGCATTCGATCCCTTGTCCATCGTATTTCTTTGCCTGTATTCCGCGCCCTATGCTACACTGAATCACAGATATGCAAAGCTGGATGCCATAATCCTACATCAGTCTAACAAAAAACAAATAGCGGGGGAATCAAAAATACCGATGGCCAGGAAAAGACCCATTAACAAGGCAGGTTCCCAGCGGCCGCGACTCAAGGAAAGGCGACTTTCCCCCGAATCTCCCGTATCGATCGAAAACGATATCCTCGCCTTCTTATACCAACACGGCGCCCCGGCCGCGATCACCGAGCTGATGGCTGGACTCGCCCATGGCCAGGCAGAAAAAAACGACCTGGAAACCGCCATTGAAAGCCTGATTGCCGATAAACTCGTCAAAAAAAGCGGCAAAAGGGAATACTCCCTCTGCAAGCATGCACCGCTCTATGAGGCCGTCCTTGAACAGAACCCACGGGGATTCGGATTCGGGGCGCATTGTACCAGCACTGTCGACGCGCCGGCACTCAAGCGGGATCCTTTTATATCCGCATCTCGAATGAGGTTGGCCCGGCAGGGGGATCGGATTTTGATTCGGGTCCACCGAACACGCAGCGATGAACGGCCGGAGGCCTCGGTCATAAAGATCCTCGCCCGGGGAACCAAGCGATTGGCGGGTTTTTTCATCCGGGACCGGACCGGCTGTCATATCGTTCCCGAGGATATCCGTTTTCCTTTCACGGTCTCTGTTGATGCTGGGAAATATACGGATGTCGGCGATGGCGAAGTCGTTATCGTCAGGATAGACGAGAGCGACCAATCCTACGGAAACGTCAGGGGAGAGATACTTGAGATCCTCGGTCCGGCAGACAATATTGATGTCCAGATGCGGCTGGTGATCGAGAAATACAAAATCCCGTATGAATTCAGTGAGAAGACGGGAAAGGAAACCGCCGCCCTGACGGACGAAATTACCCCGGAGCCAGGCAGGGAAGACCTGCGTGATATCCTTCACATGACGATCGACGGAGAGACGGCTCAGGATTTCGACGATGCCATCGCCGTGATCAAGACCAAATCCGGTTTCCGGCTCTATGTCTCAATCGCCGATGTCAGTCATTTCGTTCCTGCCGAATCGGCCATCGACCATGATGCCTACGAGAGAGGAACATCCATCTATTTCCCAGGCAGAGTCATTCCCATGCTGCCGGAAAAACTCTCGAACAATCTCTGCAGCCTGGTGCCCGATCAAGACCGGCTAACCCTCACCGCCATCCTCAATTTCGATCGCCAGGGCACATTGAAAGAAAAACGTCTGGCGCGGTCAATCATCCGCAGCAGGCAGCGGTTTACCTACACAACCGTGCGCAAGATCCTGGTTGACCAGGACAAGGAGACCCGAAATGCCTTCAAACCTTTTCTCACCCCTCTCAAGTGGGCTGGCGAACTGGCAAGGGCCCTGCACCAGAAACGGAGGGACCGTGGCGCCCTCGGCTTTACCCTGCCGGAGGCAGACATCGAACTCGAAGAGGATGGGCGGATCAGATCAATCAGAAGGGCTGAACACAATTTCGCCCATCAGGTAATCGAGGAGTTCATGCTGGCGGCCAATGAGGCGGTGGCCGCCACCTTCACCGAGCAACAAAGGGCAATCCTCTATCGCATTCATGAACTGCCGGCCCCGGACAAGGTCGAGGAATTCAGCATATTCGCCAAGACCCTCGGGCTCCAGTTGCCGAAAGTGGAAAACAGTCCGCACTGGTTCGCCAGGGTCCTCGACCTCTGCAGTGGCAGTCCGAAGGAGTACATCGTCAACAATCTCCTGCTGAGAACCATGCAGCAGGCGCGGTACTCGCCGGACAACGTCGGCCACTTCGGGCTCGCCGCCACCGACTATACCCATTTCACCTCGCCGATCAGGAGGTATCCCGATCTGATGGTCCACCGCGAGGTCTGCCGATTGATCAAGCTACAGCACGACAAGGGGACATCCCACCGGAAACATTTCAACCTCAAGGAGGCCGGTGATTTTCTATCGTCCCGCGAACGGATCGCCATCAGCGCCGAACGCGAAATGACCGACCGTTTGAAAATGATCTTCATGGAAAAGCATATCGGTGAAACCTTTGACGCAGTGATCTCAGGCGTCACCGACTCGCTTCTCTTTTTCGAACTGCTACAGCTGTTTGTCAACGGAGCCGTCGCTGTCGAGGACATGGAGGGTGAGCATTTCTTCCATGAACCCCGACAGCATCGTCTTACAGGTGAAATCAGTCGAAAGGTGTATCAGATCGGCAATCTCGTTCGAGTGATTTTGGTCGATGTCGACAGATCGCGAAAACGGATCAATTTCAAACTGGCTTCTGACAAGGAGGAAATACCTGGATAGAACAGAACAGACTGTTACAGCTGGGAAAAACAAAAACAGCCCTACTGCATTTCCAGCTTGACGCTAACGGATATTTCTCATAAATAATCCGGATACGATCTATAGTCAATTTCATCTCCATCGCAAGGGAGACTTTTCGATATGGAAGAGAAAAACCTGATCGAATTTTTTTTCGGCAGTCCATTTGCCCAAGGTCTGACCCTTGGTCTTATCCTCTGCATCGTCGTATATATCCGCGGCTTTCTGCGGCGGCGCGAACTAACGAAGGAAGTAGACCGCCTGCGAGCTCATTTGCATACCAAACTCGAAATTGATTCAGCCGACAATGAACGTCGGAAAAACGAGATGAACGCCCTCCGGCAGGAACGCGACAACCTGCGCATTACGGTGCAATCTTTGAACCAAAAACCGGGTCGAAAAGAGATTCGCCAGTACTTTATTTACCAGACGGCCCTCGATATCATGTTTGAGAAAGCGCCCGGGTTCGCCCCTGCCTGGCAGATTACCCTCAAGGAAGCCGAAAGCCGATTTGAGAAATCGGAACGCGGAGTCGTTCCCCTGCTCAAACGCCTGATGCCGACAACCCCAGACAAGCAGGCGGAAGAATACGAAAAAATCAGCAGACTCAGCATCGCCGACACTGTCCACAAATAGTGGAATCGCGATCCAGGGTCCCCCTGTCCTTTGCAGTTTCGTCGCTGACGTCCGGGTACGGCATCATAACCAGCCATATTCGTCAGGCGACAGTTGGTAATCTGAAAAAAGGATAAATATATCAATTAGATCATTATTTCGATGCCCCTGCATATTGTTAGGGCTATTGTGGATATTTTCAGACTTTTTATGCATATCGACACCTCATTGCTCGACCATTTCGCCATCGTCCTCGTCAATCCGAAATTTGCCGAAAACATCGGGGCCGCCGCCCGTATCGCTTACAACATGGGGCTTTCCCGCCTCATCATCGTTCGGAACAGCATGCCCGATCACGAAACTATGGCGAAAATGGCAACCCACAAGGCGGCTCATCTTCTCGACACCATGGAAGTGCACGCCACTCTGGAGCAGGCCCTGGCACCTTTTTCCATCGTCATCGGAACGACCGCCCGGCGGGGACGGCAACGCCTCCTCGAGAAGAATCCCCGAACAGTGGTCGAAGAACTGCTGCCGCAGATAGCCTCCAATCAGATCGCCTTTGTCTTCGGGCCGGAAAATTACGGCCTGTCCAATGACGACCTGAAATACTGCCAGATGACCTCCGCCATCCCTACCGCCGATTTTTCTTCTCTGAATCTCGCCCAGGCCGTGGCAATTCACTGCTACGAACTTTATTATGGCGTCATCCATGCTCAAAAAGACATGAAGCCCTCCCCTCAATACGCCTCGACCTTCGAACTGGAGGGGATGTACAGCCATATTGAGTCTGTCCTTCTGCAGATTAATTTTCTCCACGAAAAAAGCCACCTCTACTGGATGAACAATATCCGCCAGTTCCTCAACCGGATGCGCCTCACATCCAAGGACTCCAATATCCTCAGGGGTATATGCCGTCAGTTTCTCTGGCACCAATCCCATACCGACGCCAAGCAGTCACAGGAAGACAACCCCACATGACCGGTCCACTGCCAAATCTCGAGAACGTCCCTTCGAACAAGTTCTATCCCCCCCACATTGATGTATCACGGTCTCTGCTCAGGACTGGACTCCTCACCGCACGGCTGAACGATGCACTTGTTTCCGACAAGGCCGTCGTCATTGAAGCACAGGCCGGCCAGGGAAAGACCGTCCTGATCGCCCAGTTCCTGACATATCACCGGCTCAACCATATATGGTACCAGATCGGGCCCGAAGATGCCGATCCCTTCTGCGTGCTGTCCTCCATTCTCTTCAATCTCAAGGAAAGATATCCGGAGTTTACCGGCACCGAACTCGAATCCATTCTCCGCAACGGTAAGCTGGATTCTCTTGATATCCAGAGATGTGCCAACATGCTGCTCCATGAGATCGATAAACGTCTCCCCCACAATCTCTATATCGTCTTTGACGATATACATCTCCTTGCCGGAAGCGTCCTGACTAACACCCTGTTTGAGCACCTTATTGATACATCACCTCCAAAATTGAGATTTCTTTTGGCCAGCCGGTTTCCTCTGCAGTTGAAGTGCAGGATCCTGCGCAACAACATTTCAATCTGCCGCCTGAGGACCGAGGACCTCGCATTCACTCGAGCAGAGATTGAAGAGTACTTGACATCCGTACTGAAGAGGAAGCCTGACCAGAAGCGTGTCGAAGGGATCCATCGCGTTACCGGTGGATGGATCATGGGCGTCGTCCTCGCCGGCCACGCCAGCGAGAGCTGGGACAAATTACCGCCGCAGACCGCCGCCTGCGGCTCGATGTCGCCTGTAGAACAGCAGTATTTATTCGATTTCTTTCGGGATGAGATCTTCGCTCATATCCCGGCAGAACTGCATAACTCCCTCCTGAAACTCTCCTTCCTCTCCGACATTCCTCTCCAACTTGCACGGATAATTTCCGGGCGAGGGGACATCGACTCGGTTCTTACCGACCTGGTTGCCCAGAACCTCTTCCTCTACCGGCAGGAGAGACATCAACAGACCTTCCGCCTGCATCAGCTGTTCCAGGAATTCCTGCAACAGCAGGCTGCAACCCGGCTCTCGCCTGACGAGTTGAGGCGAATACGAATCAGCGAAGCAGAATATTATCTCCAACAGGGAATCGAGGATAAAGCGATTCTCAGTTACATTCAGGTCGGTGATTTCACCGCTATAGAATCAGTACTGATCGAAAGGGGGGCCGATCTCCTCAACCGGAATACCATGTTCAGCATACTCTCCGCCCTCGATTCAATACCCGAGGCTACCATTCTTCGTTACAGTTGGATTGCGCTCTATGTCGGTCTGCTGCGGGTCGATCTCATTCCGTACACCACCTTGCCCTTCTTTGAGGCCGCCCGAACCGCATTCATTCGCGCCGGTGAGGAAAAAGGGGAGATCATGAGCCTGGCAATGATCGTCTATTACCACATTATTGTGTCGGGTGACTATCGCGCCGGCGCCACCCTATTGCCGCGCCTGGACGAACTCCTGCTGAAAAATGCGGCAACACTTCCTCTGCCGATCAAGAACGGGGCAGCCCGCAGCCTGGCATTCGGTTTTTTCCTCTTTGCCGGGAAAACCGAAAAGGCCCATTCCTGCCTTGCATTGCAGGGTTCCCAGAAAGGGAGACAGCAGCAATCGGCCATCGCCAGGGGACGATTTATCCGGGGTTATATCGAAATGTTTACCGGCAGTCATGCCGTATATATGAAAGAAATAGAGGCCTGTTCCGCCCTCCTCGGCCATCCGCTGGTGGGCATGTCGGACAAGCTGATTATTCGAATACTGCTCCTCTGCCACTTGTCGATGATCGGCGACCAGCTCAATTTCTCGGCGGAACGTCAGGCGATCGAGCGGATATTCACCCCCAAGGTACTGGAGCGCACCATTGCGGCACTGAACATCCATGCCTGGGAGAGCAGCAATCTCTTTGCGATCGGCAGGACCGCCGAAGCCATGGAGATTCTCGAACTGGGGTTGGCGATCGCTGCTCGGAAAACGACACCGTATATTCGAAGCCAGATCCTACAATGGAAGGCCTTCGGCCATGCGTTGCTTGGCCAGCGTGATAAAGCGCTGAGCGCTATCGAGCGGTCTGTCCATTTGCGCCATGAGGCCGGAGGTTCGATCCACCAGACCTTCAATAAGATAATCGCCGGGGCGGTTTACTCCCGCCTGGGCCTGGCAAACCAGGCGGAATTCTGCTTCGAGCAAGGACTGGAAGAAGCGCAAAGCATACGATCTCACTACTTTCTCGCCTGCACCCATCTCAATCGAAGCTACCACAAGCTTGTCACCACCGGGCCGGAATCAGCGTTCGACGACCTTCGGACCGGACTGGCGCTGATGAGAATGCACCAGATCGAGCATTTCTGGACCTGGGAACCAGCCATGATGACCCGACTCCTGTCACTTGCGGCAGCAAACGATATTGAAAAGGATTTTGTCACCTCCCTGGCGCAGAAGAAGCTCGATATCTCATTATCCGACGCCGGGCATGTGATGCCGCAGCTTCATTTTTTCCTGCTCGACCATTTCCATATCAGCCTCGGCGGCCGAACTCTCTTCCAGGCCAGCAATTTTTCGCCGTCGCAACGCGAGTTGCTGGGCATCCTGCTTACCACCAAAGGGCAGCAGATCAACCAGGAGCAAGTCCAGCTTGCCATCTGGCCCGACACCCCTCCAGTGAATGCCAGAAGAAGCTTCGACACCCTCCTGACCCGACTGCGAAATCGGATTGATCCTGCTCTGCCTTTCTCAGCCAAGCTCTATCTGGTCCTGAAAAAGGGAATACTCGAACTCGCTCATTCGCAGACAGATGCATTGCAATTCATCGCGGCGGCCAGGACCGGGCTCCGTCATGCCCGGTCCAGGGAATGGTGGCAGGCCGGCAACGCCTTCCGAACGGCCTTCAGCCTGCTCAACGGATTGTGGCCCGAGGATATCTTCTGCAGCGAAAAAGCGGTATCCCTGAATGATCGGATCATCAGCACCCTGATCGAAGCGACCCACTCCTGGGCCGCCATTATGATCAGGGCCGGAGAGATTGAGGAGGCGATTTCCCTCGTTGAACGGTCCGTGCACCTCTATTTTTACGACGAGCGATTGGTCAGCCTGCTCTATGCCCTGTACCGGGAGAACAACAACCATCTCAAGGCCGGGGATACCCTCGAACGCTACAGGTCGGCATTGAAGAGGAACAAATACACGGAGGAAGAAATCGATGATCTGCAGGACGAGATCGTCTCGTTTTCCCTCGGGCAACTGGTCGACCTGACCACCTGAGCCGTTGTATACAAATAACCGTAGCAATGGAGGGTCGTTACCGGCACAAGGGACCGTAACGAAATGGGTGAATATGTGATGGGTAATTCGTGACGGCCCTTAAGTATCATCTCCGTCGAAACTGTTGAACCCTCTGAGTGGACATCGATCGCACAGGGGACTTGTCTTTTTGCAGAAATGTTTGCCAGTCATGACGATAAGTGCATGAAATTCGTTATATAAATCGATATCTCGGGGAAGACGACTCTCGAACACCTCCTGGAGACTGTGATAATCGCTCTCTTCCGCGACCAGACCATGGCGGGAGAATATCCGATGGGTGTAGGCATCGATCACGAAGACCGGATGCCCTCCGGCGTACAGGAGGATCGAATCGGCGGTCTCCGGTCCGATCCCCTGGACGGAAAGCAGGTTCCGACGGGCCCTTGCCGTCTGGTCGGCAAGCAGTCTGTCGAGGTTCCCGTCATAGTTGTCACGGATCATCGCCAGAAGGTTCTTCAACCGTCTGGCCTTGATATTGTAGTACCCCGATGGCCTGACATACTCCGCCAGTATCTCCGACGGCAGCTCCAGTAGACTGTGGAAATCGAGCACACCGGCGGCCTTGAGGTTGATAATCGCCTTCCTGACATTCCCCCAGTTGGTATTCTGGGTCAGGATCGCCCCGACCATGATCTCGATGGCCGTCTCTCCCGGCCACCATCCCTGGGCGCCGAAGTGTTCGAACAGCCTGGCATATACCTCGATAAATGCATTACACCCCCCCACGGTTGGATCCTCCTCACGAGAGCGGCATTTCAACGCCACTGTCGCCGAGGCAGATGCCGATCTCTCGGGCCGTCAGGACCTTGTCGTCATCGAGGCTGACCTTCTTCCGGGCCTTGATCGCCTCGGCGATCGGCACGGCGATCATCTGTGAATTGCTCAGAGCCACCATGTGGCCGAATGTCCGCTGCTCGATCAGGCGAACGGCGGCGGCGCCAAAGCGCAAGGCCAGCAGGCGGTCGAATGTCGTCGGCGACCCGCCACGCTGCAGGTGGCCCAGCACCAGCGACCGGGTATCCTTGTCCGTCCGCTTGCGTATTTCGCTGGCAACCCATTCGCCGACCCCGCCAAGGATCACCTCTTCCCGACCGAGCTCACCGCTCCCTTTATTGAAGGCCCTGCCGTCAGAGGTCACCGCCCCTTCGGCGACAACAACAATGGCATAATGTTTATCATGAAGGGCATTGTCGGCGATTTTGTCACAAACCTGCTCCATATCGAAGGGGATCTCCGGAATGAGGATGACATCGGCTCCGCCGGAAATACCGGAATACAGCGCAATCCATCCAGACTCACGTCCCATCACCTCGACCACCATCACCCGGTCGTGGGACTTCGCCGTCGAGTGCAGCTTGTCGATGGCCTCGGTTGCCGTGGCCACGGCCGTATCGAAACCGAAAGTGCGCCTGGTGGCCATCAGATCGTTGTCGATCGTCTTCGGCACGCCGATGACAGGCATCCCCTTCTGGGCGAAGCGATGGGCGATCTCAAGACTGCCGTCGCCGCCGATGGCGATATGGCAATCGAATTTCATTCGATTGAAATTTCGAAGAATCTTATCCGAGATATCGACAATCTGGATCTCACCGGCGAGGTTTTCAACCGGTTTGGAAAACGGATTGCCCTTGTTGGTCGATCCCAGGATCGTACCGCCGGTAGCGTAGATGCCCTCGACATCCTTCAAGGTAAGGCGAACCATCTCATCGACATTCATCAACCCGCCATAACCGCTGCGGCTGCCGTATACTTCCCATCCTCGTCTGTAGCAGGAATGGACCACTGCATAGATCACCGCATTCAGGCCGGGGGCATCGCCTCCGCCGGTGGAAATCACGATCTTTTTCATACTGTTCTCCGGGTTGTACTCCGTAGATGGGTTCGGTGTCGCCTGGCGGGTTGGAATGGCGTCGGGAGTCTTTCAATCGGCTCCGCCAGATAGCCCGACAAAGATGGTTTTTCTTGTTTTGTCTTTGTAATGACGAGGACTTTATCATTCCATATTTTGGCAAGGCAAGGAAAAACAACATACACCGACCGCTTTTCCTTGCCATCGCCGACAAATTTCTTTATCGATGGTAGGCGAGTCATAAGGAATTTTCGAGGAATGGTCAATTGACTTCTCTCCGGGCTCATCTTACTATGTCGTAAACGAACCGCTTCCCCGCGGAAGCACACATGACAACCGCAGACAATCCCTTTAGCCATAGAAGATAAGGAGGCTTTTACATGTCTGAATTCAGCGTCACAACACTGGCAGTGGAAAAACTCAAGGAGTACATGGAGCAGAATAATATAGATTCCGCCCTCCGTGTCGCTCTGATGCAGGGCGGCTGATCCGGCCCCTCCCTGGGATTGGCTCTGGATGAGCCAAAGACAAATGACAAGGTATACGAGAATGATTCCCTCAAGTTCCTGGTCGAAGAAGGCCTGCTTAGTACCTGTGGTTCGATCAAGGTAGACTTCATCGATGCCGGCCCTCGTTCCGGTTTCGGCATTACCTCGGCCAACCCGATCGGGGGTGGCGGTTGCAGCTCGGGATCGTGCGGATCCGGCAGCTGCGGCTGATAACTTTCACAGCGTCTGTCGTCATTTCACCGGAGAATCATTGATCTGGTGATTTCAGGCAGATTCAGCATTCAGCAGGGCGGATCTCTCTCAACAGACCCGCCCTTTTTCTTTTCAGATCAATTACTTCTTCAAAATCCCTTCTTGACTGGCCCCGCATCAATCCTTAGCTTGTCTGTACCCTTGAAGCTCAAAGCAAACACTTTGCATCTCAACAGGATACAGCATCGGAGGATAACATGCAGTTTGACAAATTCACTCTGAAATCTCAGGAAGCAATCCAGGCAGCGCAGCAACTGGCTCAGGATAATTCCAACCAGGAGATCCATCCTGCTCATCTCGTCAAGGCCATCCTGGTCCAGCCAAACGGCTCGGTCGTGCCGGTGTTGCAGAAGATGGGAGTCGATCCATCGCTCATCCTCATGGGCGCCAACCGGCTGATCGAACAAATCCCCCGGGTCTCGGGCAGCGGCGCCGGACAGGTTTACGCCTCGCCGGAACTCAAACGGGTCCTCGACTCCTCCTTTGCGATTGCCACTCAGATGCAGGACGCCTATGTCAGCCAGGAGCACCTCTTCCTGGCCCTGATCCGTGACCAGAAAAGCAGTGTCGCGGCGATGCTCGCCCAGTACGGCATCGACGAGAAAAAATTCCTCGAGGCCTTGCAGACCATCCGCGGTGAGCATAGGGTAACCGATCAGTATCCCGAAGAAAAATACCAAGCACTTGAAAAATACGGCCGCAACCTTACCGACATCGCCAAGCGCGGCAAGCTCGATCCGGTCATCGGCCGCGATGAGGAAATTCGTCGGATCATCCAGGTCCTGTCACGCCGCACCAAGAACAATCCGGTGCTGATCGGAGAGCCGGGGGTCGGGAAGACCGCCATTGTCGAGGGGCTGGCGCAGAGGATCATCAACGGCGACATCCCCGCAACGCTGAGGAACAAACAGGTCATCACCCTCGATCTCGGCGCGCTGGTCGCCGGCGCCAAGTACCGCGGCGAATTCGAGGACCGGCTCAAGGCCGTTCTCAAGGAGGTGGAAAAGCGCGCCGGTGAGATCATCCTGTTCATCGACGAGATCCACACCCTGGTCGGCGCCGGGGCCGCCGAAGGATCGATGGACGCTTCCAACATGTTGAAACCTGCCCTGGCACGTGGCGAACTGCATTGTGTCGGGGCGACGACCCTCGACGAATACCGGAAGTATATCGAGAAGGACAGCGCCCTCGAACGCCGGTTCCAGCCGGTCCTGGTTGTCGAACCGAGCATCGAGGACACCATCGCCATTCTGCGCGGCATCAAGGAGAAGTATGAGGTCCACCACGGGGTGCGGATCCAGGATGCCGCCACCGTCGCCGCCGTCATGCTCTCCAACCGCTACATCACCGACCGCTTCCTGCCCGACAAGGCCATCGACCTGATCGACGAGGCGGCATCGAAACTGCGGATCGAGATCGATTCGATGCCGCTGGAAATCGATGAACTGGAACGTCACAAAATTAAACTCGAGATTGAGCAGGAAGCCCTGAAGAAGGAAACCGACAAGGCCTCCCAGGAACGACTTGGTGAAGTGAAGAAAAGACTCGCCGAGCTCAACGAGCGTCTGGTGGCGATGCGAGGCCAGTGGACCCTGGAGAAGGATACCATCCAGAGCATCCGCAAGATCAAGGAGACCATGGAGGCGGCCCAGGTGGAGGAACAACGGGCGGAAAGGGCCGGCGACCTGAGTAAGGTGGCGGAAATCCGCTACGGACGGATCGTCCAGTTGCAGAAGGATCTGGAAGACGCCAACAGGAAACTGCAGGAGATTCAGGCCAACCACAGGATGCTGAAGGAAGAGGTCGGCGCCGAGGATGTGGCGAGCGTCGTCGCCAAATGGACCGGAATCCCCGTGGACCGTCTGCTCGAAGGGGAAAAGGATAAACTCGTCCACGCCGAAACCAACCTGAAGAAACGGGTCATCGGCCAGGATGAGGCCATCGTTGCCGTTGCCAATGCCGTGCGACGGGCCCGGGCCGGACTGCAGGACCCCGACCGCCCCCTCGGCTCCTTTCTCTTCCTCGGTCCGACCGGCGTCGGCAAGACCGAATTGGCCCGGGCGCTGGCCGATTTCCTGTTCGACAGCGACCAGGCGATGATCCGCATCGATATGTCGGAATTCATGGAGAAACACTCGGTAGCCAGGTTGATCGGCGCCCCGCCCGGTTATGTCGGGTATGATGAGGGCGGATATCTCACCGAGGCCGTCCGCCGGCGGCCCTATGCCGTCATCCTCCTCGACGAGATTGAAAAGGCACACCCCGACGTGTTCAACGTATTGCTTCAGGTCCTCGACGACGGCCGGATGACCGATGGCAAGGGTCGGACCGTCGACTTCAAAAACACCATTCTGATCATGACCTCCAACCTCGGCAGCCACCTGATCATGAAAATGGCGGAGGGCCATGCCTCATCTGCAGAGATTAGAGTGCAGATCGAAGAGATCCTGCACAACCAGTTCAAACCCGAGTTCCTCAACCGGATCGACGAAACGATTATTTTCCATAGTCTCGACAAGGAAGATATGCTCCGCATCATCGACATCCAGCTGAACAGGCTCAACGAACGTCTGCAGGAACGCAATATCACCCTCCATATCCGTCAGAGTGCCAAACAGTTTCTTGTCGATAGCGGATACAACCCGGTCTTTGGAGCACGCCCGTTGAAAAGGGCAATCCAGCGTCACCTCGAAGATCCTTTAGCCATGGAGATCCTCGAAGGCAGATACGCAGAGAACGATCACATCCTCGTCGAGGCCGGCGGCAGCGGCATCACTTTTTCCAGGCAACAGAAATCCTGATCGTACACGTATCGATCCCGGTTCACCGCATTGGGAGAAAGGACGCCAAATTGTCGCTTTTCTCCCATTCCGATTGCCCCTTCACCACCCTGCATGTATCATGGCGTCTAACGACACTTCGAATCAGTGAACCGAGAGGAAGAAATGACGAATAAACAATGCAGCGTGACCATGGCCCACATGATGCTTCCCCAGCATGCCAATCCGGCCGGCAATGTCCATGGCGGCGACATCATGAAATTCATTGACGATGCCGCCGGGGTGGTCGCCGCCAAGCATGCGCGTACCAATACGGTGACGGCGTCGATTGATCGACTCGACTTTCACCGCCCCGTGTTCATTGGCAACCTTCTCATTGTCAAGGCCTCGCTGAACGCCACCGGCCGGACCTCGATGGAAATCGGCGTCCGGGTCGAGGCCGAAGACCTGCTGAGTGGCGAGGTAAAGCATATCGCCTCTGCATACCTGACGTTTGTATCCTTGAATGCAGATGGTCGACCGACACCGGTTCCTCCCTATATCCCCATGACAGAAGAAGGCATCCGCAGGGCACGGGAGGCCATGCACAGGAAGGAATGCCATTTGCAGATCCAATCAAAAACACTCACTCAAGATGACAAAAGAAGCTGACGAAATTACGATAAGTTACGAAGAAGACGGGATTCTCCTCGTGAAAGAACTCGACAAGGAGATCCTATCCAAAGGGGCATGGACGACCATTCTTTTTCGCTACCAGAAATGGGACAAAACCAAGGGTGAATTCTCAAAAGATATGTTCACCATCCGGCGATACCAGAAGCTCAAGGGTGAATATATCCCGAAATCGAAATTCAATATCTCGAGCAGTGAACAAGCGGAGAAAATCATTGCAACTCTGCAGAAATGGGTGAAAGCTGCGAGTTGAGAGGAACCGGACATCCTCTCGCACAACCGGGTTTGATTCGACAATGCCGGCGAAATTACAAAAACATCGAAAAACGATCTTGACAAGGGCGAGGAGATACAGTAGTT
>JROS01000119.1 GCA_000769715.1 Desulfobulbus sp. Tol-SR | reverse complement strand
CAGGTCGATAGACAGCGGGGGTAGGTTGAGATGACAGCGGGGGTAGGTCGAGATGACAGCGGGGATAGGTCGAGAAAGGTCAGGATCTACTCCACATTGACGATCTTCTTGACGCTCAGAATGTTAATCACTATGATTAAAAATGATTCAATTACCAGCAACCCAGCATCGACAGCGACCTGATCGCAAGGAGATGTAGCCATGGCAAAAACCGATACCCGTGTATTTACCGCCCACGTGCCTGTCTCGTTGGCTGAAAAAGTTGACCAGATAGCTGCACGACTGGAGCGCTCACGCAACTGGATCATGAAGCAGGCATTGTCAGCCTGGATTGAACAGGAGGAAGAACGCACTCGGTTGACCCGAGAGGCCTTGGCAGATGTCGACGCAGGCCATATGATTGACCATCAAACCGTGCAATCCTGGGCGGATAGTCTGAGTAGTGACGAACCGTTGCCGGTACCACGCTGATGGATTTGAAGTGGACGGGCAAGGGGCTGTCCGACATTGCCCGGTTATACGACCTGGCCCCTTTGAACAAGACGGCCGCCGCTTGTACGGTGCAGTCGCTGACCAAGGCGCCGGCACAATTGCCAGCCAATCCACGCATCGGTGAGCAATTATTCGAGTTTGAGCCGAGAGAAGTACGGCGGATACTCGTGGGCCAGTATGAAATACGGTATGAAATTCAGAACGAGACCATCTATGTGTTACGCCTGTGGCACACACGGGAAGGACGGTAATGCAAGTCCAACTTGCAACCTCGACCCAATGTCGATGTCTCACCGTCATCCGGGGAGCTGGGATCTTCAATCCCACCCCTTTGAAGAGGCGTACGCCGGGTACGGCGGTTTCCGCCATTTTCGGTCTGTTACCTTAGATCACCCCTTCCCTGCCGGATATAACCGTGGGAACCATCTTTCGACTGCATCGATGGGAAAGGCCAGGATGAGCGGCTTGCGGCTGCTCTCGGATTGCAGATAGCCTTCGCCGGAGCAGCTCATCCGGACGAAGCAGCGCCGCCATGTATTCGACCTGATCGATGCAAATGGTCAGAAAGAAATCACAAAATTCAACCAGGGCCTGCATCGACAACGCTCCGCGGCCATCGAGATCGCCACGCCGTGGCGCATCGGCAGCCATGAGCAGGCCCTTGTACTGCTGGACGTTGCGAGCCAGCCCCCTGGCCACCGACCACAGGCTGCTCCCGACTCCACAGCGGATCAGAGTGGCATGCGACATCAGACGAGCCACCCGGCCGTTGCCGTCATAAAAAGGATGGATCCACAGCAGCCGATGATGGGCCGCGCCCAGTGCGACCACCTGCCGCACCCGTGACAATCGCCGGGATGTATACACCTCGGCGAACCGCTTCAGAAAAAGAGGAAGGGCCTCGGCGGCCGGCGGGATGTGTCGGCCCACCTGCACCCAGCCCTGGCGCAATTGGCCGGGAACGACTCGTTGCCGTTCGCCGGTCTCGGGATTCGCGACCCACAGCAGTTCCTCCGGCATCCGTTGACAGAACTCCCGATGCAGCCAGAGGAGATACTCGGTGCCTGTTGCTTCATCCTGCAGATCGTGCTGATAATCGATAAGCCGCTGCACCTCGATATGGGCGATCGCCTCGTGCTGCAGAGCCCTTTTCTCCGAGTCGGGCGAGTAATCGGCATGCGTCAGGGCCCGGTCGATGTCGCGCGGGTGCGTGTCATGGCCTTCGATCAGATTGGAGTAATAGCAGTTCATCGAGCGGACCAGGTCCCCGACCCCCTGGCG
Source organism: Desulfobulbus sp. Tol-SR (assembly GCA_000769715.1). GTDB lineage: Bacteria > Desulfobacterota > Desulfobulbia > Desulfobulbales > Desulfocapsaceae > Desulfoprunum. The sequence continues at coordinate 2,236 of JROS01000119.1, read as the reverse complement.
GACCTGCCGGGGAACCTGGCTTGCCAGAGAGTTGGCCTTGGTGGCCAGATCAAAGGCGAGATCCTCCAGTCGCCGCTCGTTTTCCGGCGGCAACATCGGCTCCATGGAGGTTATGGTTTGTCGGTATGCCATGCTCATCCCTGATTCGATTTTGCCGGATGCTCATTTTGTTTAATGCATTGTAAATCAATATTGTAGAAATTCATAGATAGATATTTTTGCCGGATTGAATACCGGTTGTTGCGCACAGCGGGGGAAGGTCAAGGCGCCAACGGGGGAACGTCGCGATAATGGCGGGATTTGTCAACGTTCCCGGCAGGGCGAAAAGCATGGTTTCACCCCCCCCCGCTGTCATTTCGTTTTTTCTCCCTGTCATTTCGAAGCGAAGCGAGAAATCTTGTCTTTTCATGGCGGTGAGCCCTCAACCATGGCCGGTTTAAGATCTCTCCCTGGCGGTCGAGATGACAATGGGGGCAGGTCGAAATGACAATGGGGGCAGGTCGAAATGACAGCGGGGGCAGGTCGAGTTGACAGCGGGGGACTGGCGGCCCGGATGCAGCCGGTCAATCCGGGTCAGCTGCCGGCCTGCGTTTCCCTCCTGTCATTTCGTTTCTTCCCCCTCAGCCATTTCCAATGTTGACTTCGACATATAATTGTTTCATTGCGTTTTCGACATAACTTACTATTATGTCCACATCGACATGGAGAGGTGGCATGCAGACACTGCTCGTTTCATCGAATGATTTGGGGGCTGTTCTGCGGGATCTACGCAGGCAGCAGGGGTTGACCCAGGCAGAACTCGGCAGAAGGGTCGGGCTCGACCAGAAAAAGGTATCGCTTCTGGAGAATGGCAATTCGAACTGCCGAATCGACAGTTTGTTCCGGTTGTTGTCGGCTCTGGGTGTCGGTGTGGTTGTTCAGCCGAAGGTTGAGTTGCAGCCTGCCGACAAGGATGACTGGTAATGCATTCCAGGCGATCTGTACTGCGGGTGTTGATGAACGGCCGTTTAGTCGGCTGGCTGCGCAATTCCGCCCAGGGTGTCCTCGGTTTCCAGTACGACCGGTCATGGCTCGACTTTACGGGCAGAAGAGCGATTTCTCTCTCGATGCCATTGGCCGGTCGTACGTATTCGGGGCTGGTTGTCGAAAATTATTTCGACAACCTTCTGCCGGACAGCCAACCTATTCGCAATCGGTTGCAAGCGAGGGTCGGCGCCGATTCAGGCCGATGTTTTGACCTGCTTGCCAGGATCGGGCGCGATTGTGTCGGCGCTCTGCAATAGACCGGCAACGGGTTTCAATGGCGATGGCCGTCCATGGCAAAAACCGCCACTATAGGTGGGATATGATCAGCCGCAGGCATTGGCTGGAGAATGCCCGAAAATGTCATTTCCCTGCCGAGGAAATGGACCGCATAATAACCGAATGTTGTGATCGGCTGGAAGGGGCGATCGATCAGGTCTGCGGGGATCTTCCGCCAGGATTTCCTGAGGGAATATCTTCATCGATCTTTGCCGGTATGCAGGAGGCGAGGGATCGGCTGCGTGAAGTCAGCGGGGGAAGGTCGAGATGATATTCTATTGGCTGAGACGAGAACTGACCAGGCGGTTTATGCTGACCCCTGCCTCGGCAGCCTGGATTGCTAAATTCCGGTGGACTTCAGGTGGAACCCTGACCACAAATTTGCCGCTGTACTTTTTACCGGCTATGGCTTGGGGAACTTCTTCTCCATTGTCTTGCATATCCTTTATTACATCGGCAACGAGCTCTCGTATACCTTCCAAGGCCGATTCCGGTGTTTCCGCAAGCCAGCTCAAGCTCGAAAATTCGGCACATAATCCGACATATTCATCGTCTTCGGCCGACCAGGTAACTCGATACGTATAATGATCATTTTTTAGCGGCATTTTACCCCACACTACTTCCTGTCATCGGCCTTTTTATACACCGTGTTTTTGTCTCTTTTGCCGATTGCAATCACCAGGACACAGATTTCTTCATCGATGACTTCATAGACGAGCCGGTACCCGCTCGCCCTGAGCTTGATCTTGTAATGGTTTTTAAAACCTGAAAGCTGACTGCCGGGCACATGTGGAAACTCGAGACGTTCCCGCAATTTTTTCTTGAATTGAGACTGGATAGCCTTGTCCAGCTTGTTCCATTCCTTCAGTGCCGTCGGCAGAAACTTTAATTTATAGCTCATCCAAAGATACTTCTATGGCCGAATCTTTTTCAT
>JROS01000118.1 GCA_000769715.1 Desulfobulbus sp. Tol-SR | reverse complement strand
TATTGGGGGTGAGCGTTTCTAGGGTGAAGGCCCCCCGGTTCCGAAGGATGGGGGTATGGGTACCCCCCTAGGTACCACGCCGTGGGATGTATAAAGCTGACTCAGTGCCTGTATAAGCCTTATACATGCGACGCCGTGATACAACGACACAGAACCCGCCAGGGACGGGCTATGGCGAAGGTACGACGCTGTGGTACAAGATGGGTGCGTAAGGCTTATACATGCGACGCTGTGGTACACGGGGCGATGCGAACGATACACCACGGGTGGTGGTATGGCCATGGTCCTATACCATAGAGGACGATACCGAGAACCGTCCTGATGGCACGATGCTTGCAATATAAAAAGTAGAAGGACCCGGAGAGAGGCCGGATGACACAAGGCAGGCCCGTGCGCGGGTGAAGCCGAGAGACGCAGCCAGGCACGACACCCGCTGCGTGATGTCTGCGGCTGAATCTGCCGCACTGACGAGCCCATCCAGGGCGAAACATCCACCACAGGAGAACAGCCATGAAGAACCAGACCACCATCGCAGCCGGAAGCCACGTTTCCTTTCAGAACCTCACCGCCCTCGTTCTCTCCGCCAAATCAGGCTGGCTGGAGCTTGAGTTCCCGGACAAGTCCACGACGAAAGCTCGCTCTGGCAAATGCACCCTGCTGCCGATGCACGAGGCCATTGTTGAAACGCTGGAGGCCGAGAAACAGGCTCTCGAACCCGCGCCGGAATCCGAGGCCCCCGCCACCATCGAGCGCTCCTGGCTCAATGACGATCAGATCGAGGTTTTCTGCCCGGAATGCGAGCACGTTTGGACTCCGAAACGTCTCAAGCTCTCGATCCAGTGCCCGAAATGCGGAGCCTGGGTCAAGGTTCGGATCAAAGCCGATCTCACGCACTACATCCGAGGTTTGGGGGTCACTCCTTCTGGTCATGACACGCTGGATATTGGAGATGGGACAGCGGACATCCTCCGGGGTTTGACGGCAGCTGAGGCCATCGACGTGACAGCGGTTGAACTGGTCAGGCTGGGCATCGAGACCATGTCGAAATCGTTCGTGAAGGCTTTCAGAAAAGCGATCGTCGGCGGCAGCTGGTGCGAGAACAACCTCCGGTTTTTCCTGACCCAGCGATACGCCGATCGCAACAACGGCATGGTCCGCATGAATTGCGGAAACATCCTCCG